>CAYXGM010000006.1:0-99790 GCA_964464555.1 uncultured Gemmatimonadaceae bacterium
TCTACTACACCATGGCCGTGGCCTTCTTCCTCTACGAGTGCTTCAAGGAGGATGTCACCGAGCCCGTCCTCCCCGTTCCCTCCTATCCCACCCGGTTGCGTCGAACCGTCATCGATTTCGCGGCCAAGGTGGTGCGCACCGGGGGACGAACCATCCTCAAGGTCACTCGTGCCACCTGGGATCAGCTCCATATCCCCACGCTCTGGAGTCTGAGCCGGAGTCCGCCCCCCTTCACCTGGGCGTAGATCCTCACTTCATCTGAGTGGATTCGACGAAGAACACCGGGAGGAAATCCGGTGGTGGAAGGGGCGCGTCCCGTTCGACCCAGTAAGGGGCCACGGAGTCGGTGACACTGCGTTGCGCGTGTCCGTAATCCCGATACCCCCCCTCGTCCCTCCCGTCACTACCCGGGTCAGCCTCTCGGCGGAAGGTCCCAGCAGCCTATGTGGCTCCGGCCACGAGAATCGCTCAGTTTAGGTTTCAGTAGCTCCCCTTTCGCAGCACCCTCCCGGCTCTGGCACCGGTGAACTCCCCGTCCCGGACGGCCGCTTCGCCGTTTACGAAAACATGGACCATTCCCTCGGAAAGCTGATGGGGCTCGGTGAAGGTCGCCAGATCCCGTAGGGCCTCCAGATCGAAAACCACCACGTCGGCTATCATGCCTGCCCGGAGAAGGCCCCGGTCCGGGAGGCGGTAGACCTGTGCCGGAAGGGACGTCATGCTCCGGATGGCGAAGGGTAGGTCGATGACCCCTTCCTCCAGAACGTAGTGCCGGATCTTGCGGGGGAACGCCCCGTAGCACCGGGGGTGGGGAACCCCCCTGCCGAAGGGGACGAGACAGCCGTCCGAAGAGGTCATGGTCCAGGGCTGGACCATGAAGGTCTGCACGTCCTTTTCGTGCATGTTGTAGGACACGATGGTCGGGGCGCCCGTGCGGAAGAACTCGATGGAAAGATCGATGGGGTCCATTCCCCTCTCCTCGGCCACCTCGCTCAACAGGCGGCCTTCGATGGAGGGATCCCGGGCGTAGCGCCGGAACTGGATGCGCTCGGCTCCTCCCCGCCGGGCCAGGTTCTCCACGATCTCCCTGCGGATCCGGGCCATGGTTTCGGGATCGTCCATCCGGGCCTGGAGGGAGTCGCTGCCGCCGGCCTGGGCCCACCGGGGGAGGAGAGCCGACGAGAGTCCGGTGGCCGACGCCGGATAGGGGTACTGGTCGGCCCATACCTCCACCCCCTCCGCCCTGGCACGCTCGATTCGGTGGACGATGGCCTGGGAGAAGCCCCAGACGTTGGGCCCCAGGACCTTTGCGTGGGTGAACACGCCGGGGATCCCCGTCTCCCGGGCCACGGTGATGACTTCTTCCACGGCGGCGATGACGCCCACGGAATAGTCGGCCTCGTCCCGGACGTGGCTCTGATAGGGTACGCCGAACTCCGCCGCCACCTTCGCCAGCTCCACGTGTTCCCGGGTATCGGAGTAGCTCCCGGGAGTGTAGAAGGGGCCCGCGGAGAAGCCCCAGGCCCCCTCCTCGAGGCCGGCCCGGAGGAGAGCCTTCATCTCCTCCAGTTCCTCTTCTGTGGGCAGGCGATCCTCCATCCCCAGTACCTCCTGGCGGATGGAGCCGTGGCCCATCATCTGGGCCACGTTCAGCCCGATACCCACCTCCTGGTAGCGGATCCTCTGGGCTGCCAGGTCCAGGGGGCTCCGCCCATCGGGATTAGCCAGAACCGTGGTGAGTCCCTGGGCCAGAAGTGGACGGCCGTGACCCAGGCTTTCATCGGCCAGGCTGGCCCCCGCGTGGGTATGGGTATCGATGAATCCCGGGGTCACATAGAGTCCCGAGACATCGAGCTCCATGGTCGCCGAGGCCCCTTCCAGATTGCCCACGGCGGCGATACGGTCCCCCCGGAGGGCCACATCGGCCAGGAACCAGTCGTTCCCCGTCCCGTCCAGGACTCTGCCGTTCCTGATGATGACGTCATAGCTCTCCTGGCCCCCGAGGGAGGATGTCCCGGCCAGGGTGAGGAGCAGGAGAAGGGCTGCAGCATGTCTCATGGCGGCGATCCTGGAGGAATGGAGAAGGGTCAGGCAAACGGCAAATGTGCAATGTCCCCGGGGGTCGGGGCCAGTCGGTCGGCTCCGTCCCGTCGAGAAAGCGGGAACACGGGCCTTCCAGCCGCGTCCGGCCCCAAAGGAAAAAGGGCCCGGCCAGCGGCCGGACCCCGTGCTCAATCCTGAACCGCGGAGGTCATTTCTCCTGGGATTTGACGTAGCCCTCCTCCTCCAGAAGCTCCTTCAGACGGGTTTCCCGGTCCTGAAGGCTGGTCCTGGCAATGAGGCGGGCAAACTTTATGCGGTCTTCCTCGGTGACCTTGTCCAGGACGGCGATGGGCGCACCGTACCTCAGAAGGATCCGCTTGGCATCCACAGCCACTGAATCGTTCAATGCTCCCCCCTTCGTTCCTACGGGTGGACCGTGGCGCGAAAACTCATAATCTTAGCGGATTTACGAGTATTTTTCAAACGGTTGTTTGGCCACATTTTCCCCTTCTGCTCTCCCGAAAGAGAGGCCGGTCATGCTCTCCATACTCCTTCGGCACCTACTCTGGATCGCCGTGCCCGTGGCCCTCGCCTTCACCGGCAATGAGCGGATGCTCCGGAAGCACGCCGAAGGAGAGGCCCTGGCCTCGGCGGAGCGCCTGGGCACCCTCGTCACCCATCTCTTTCGTGACGAGATGGCCCGGAAAGCTGCCCGGCTCGCCGGGCGGGCTCCGGTCCTGGAGAGGCCGGACTCGGCCTCGCCCCTCATACGGGCCGCTTTGACGGATGATACGGTGGCAGCGCTGAGCTCGGCCTCCGGAGAGCTCCTCCTCTCGGTAGCCCTCCGCGAAAGGTCCGATGACGGTGCGAGTCAGGCACCACGGCAGGGGACCCCGTTACCGGGACGACTCCGGGGTCTCACCGAGGTCTTCACGCCCGCCTCCCTGGCTCTGTTCCGAAGTCGAACCGGATCGGCCGTCGCCCTGTACCTCCGGGGCGAGAGGATCCTGTCGAGGCCCGAATCCTTCGGGCCGGCTGCCCTCCCCGACTCCGTCACGGTTCCGGGCGGCACCAGCGGCCGAACCCTCTCTTCCCAGGGGGAACCGGCCATCGTCCTACCCGTGGACCCCACCAGGACCACCACCTCCGCAGTCCACTTTCTGGTAACCCCGTCCCCGGGAACGCCGACCGTCGCCGCCACCCTTTCCCGGGCGGTCACCATCGGCCTGGGCCTTCTTTTCTCTTTCGGTCTTGCCGCTCTGGGCATGGGACGGCTCCTGAAGAAGAGCCGCGTGCCTCCCCGGATCCTGGTCCTGGCGGTGGTGGCAGTTCCCCTCCTCTGCCTCTGGCTGACCTCCCTCGTCGGGCAGCGCTGCATGGAGGCCGCTGTCGAGGAATCCAGGCGGAGCGAGTTGGTCCGCGCCCTGGCGCTGGTGGAAGGGGTAGACGGGACGCCGCCGGACAAGGAAGCCGTCGCCGGAACCCCGTTCGGGATGACACGTCTAACAAAAAGGGGCGTGCGGGACTCCACCCTGCCCACCGGCCCTCTCCTGGATCGGGTGGCCATCCTCCAGTCCCCTCCCCCGGGTTTCCCCGGCACGGGAACCATCACAACGGAGGAGGGAGCGGTAACGTATGCCGCCGTTGTGGAGGAGTCCGGCGACATCCTCGTGCTCACCATCCCGCCCGGAAAAGAGCCCCTTCGGCGGACACGCCTCCTCCTGGCCGCCCTGGCAGGGGCGGCGAGCCTTCTGACTCTGGGGTTCCTCGTTCCGGGGAAGGCTTCACCCCCGGGGATGGATGCTTCCCGGTAGGGATTTCGTATCTTTGGAGAGCCCGTCCGGGAAATGCGGTGCGGCCGCGACTCGCCCCATTGTTCGGACAGGCTCTCGAGGGAGCCTCGAAAGCCGCATTTCCCCTCCGGCAAGAGGAAGCGGGAAAAACGCATGGATGACAGGACCAGAGCCCTGACCCCCTCCGTGGAGGATTACCTCAAGGCCGTCTACTCCCTCTGCGAGTCCGGGGAAGCCGCCTCCACCTCGGCGTTGGCCGATGCTTTGAAGGTCCAGCCGGCATCGGTCACGGGGATGGTGAAGCGACTGGCCGAAGCCGGTCTTCTGGAGCACGTGCCCTATCGGGGAGTCCTCCTCACCGAGGGGGGAACACGGGAAGCCCTCAGAATCCTCCGGCGGCACAGGATCCTGGAGACCTACCTCATGGAGCGGCTGGATTACGCCTGGGAGGATGTTCATGGGGAAGCAGAGCGTCTGGAGCACGCCGCCTCCGACACGCTCATCGAGCGTATGGCCCGGGCGCTGGAACACCCGAGCCACGATCCCCACGGCGCGCCCATCCCCACGGCCGGGGGAGAGATCGAGGCCACCGACTCCTTCACCCTGGCCGGGCTAGCTCCGACGGAGGAGGGCCAGGTGAGGGCGGTGCGGGACGACGACAGCCAAGGCCTCCGGGACGCCGAGGAGGCGGGGCTCCTTCCCGGCGCACGGGTCCAGGTGGTGGCTCGGAAGCGCACGCCGCCCACCGTCTACGTCAGAGTGGCCGACGTGGAAGGTGAGGCCCTGGAGATTTCCGTGGAGTTGGCTCGACGCATCTACGTCATTCCCCTCCCCGGGGACCATTCGCCGGTCACCGGGCTTCACACCCGGCCCGAGCCATGACCGAGCGCATCTTCGTAGGCGTGGCCGGAGGAAGCGGCTCGGGGAAGACCACGGTCGTGGAGGAGCTTCTCCGGGGCCTTCGACCCCAGCCCGTTTCCGTCATCCATCACGACTCCTATTACCGTGATCTGGCTCATCTTCCCTTCGAGGAACGGGTGGACGTCAACTTCGATCATCCCGACGCGCTGGAGACCTCCCTCCTGGTGGAGCATCTCCTGGAATTGAGGAGGGGAAACCCCGTGGAGGTACCCGTCTACGACTTCGCCACCCACACCCGCACCGACCGGGTGGAGGAGATCAAGTCCACGGGAGTGGTCATCGTGGACGGGATCCTGGTCCTGGCCGAAGCCCGGCTCCGGGACCTCCTGGACATCAAGGTGTTCGTGGACACGGAAGCCGACATCCGCTTCATCCGACGGCTCCGGCGGGACATGCGGGAGCGGGGACGCTCCCTGGAATCGGTGGTGGATCAGTACATGGGCACCGTCCGGCCCATGCACCTGGCCTTCGTGGAGGGGAGCCGGGCCCATGCCGACATCATCATCCCCGAGGGTGGAAAGAACCGGGTGGCCATCGACCTCCTGGTCTCCCGCCTCAGGGCGTGATGAGGGCCTTGGTCACTCGCAAGGCCTCCACATCCTCCAGCGCCTGCTGGGCTTCCTCCAGGGGATACCGCCTGCCGACGATGTTCTGGAGGGGAAGGGCCTCGGCGTGCCGGGCCAGGAGTGTCAAGGCCCGGGAGAGGTGATGGAAGTCCGTCCCCCACTGCCCCAGAACCCGTGCATGCTTTCGGTTCAGATCGTAATGGGGGTTCAGCGGAATCTCTCCGGCGTCGGTGTAGTGCCCGGCGATGACGTACGTCCCCCCGTCCCGGAGCAGATCCAGCCCCTCGGATACGGCGGAGGTATGGCCCGCCGCCTCCAGGACCACGTCGGGACCGCGCCCTCCGGTGAGGGAAAGGATCCGTTCCTTCCGCTCCCTGGATGTGGTGGCCTCGAGGTCGAAGGTCTCATCCACACCGAAGCTCCGTCCCAGCTCCAGGCGGCTCTCCGGGGCCCCGATGAGGTAGACAGCCACCGCCCCGGCCAGGCCCGCGAAGGCCGCCGCTGAAAGACCCACCGGGCCGGCACCCTGAACCAACACCGTGTCTCCCAGGGACATCCCGCTCCGGTCCACGGCGGCGAAGCCCGTGAAGAGGCCGCACCCTCCGCCGATGACCTGCTCGGCGGTCAGCCCTTCGGGAATCCGGAACACCTTCACACCGGGCTTGAGGTAGATGCGCTCGGCCCATCCCCCCAGGGGCCCCTCCTGGGCGGAGTAGGTGATCCCGTAGACCTTCCGGCTCGCGCAGCGATTGGGCTGCCGGGCCACCAGACAGTGCCAACAGGACCAGCAGGTTTCGTGGACATCGTAGAAAGTGACCACATCCCCCGGGCCCAGGGGATTGCCCAGCGCGTCGGCCCGCACCTCCGGCGCCTCCAGGACCCGTCCCACGCTCACGTGTCCCGGAACGATGGGGTAGGGCACGCCGGCGAGGCGGCCGTGGTAGAGGTGGACGTCCGTGCCACATACTTCGCTGGCCAGGGTCTCCAGGAGGATGGATCCGGGCTCAAGCTCCGGATCATCCAGCTCCCAGAGCTCCAGGGGCGTCTCCGGTGCGGTCATGACTGCGGCTCGAATGCTCATGGTCCGGAAAGGTAGGCGGGACCGTGGGGGGTGGCTACCTCAATTGACGACACATGCCGGCAGCGCCGGATCATAGGGGACCGCCCGGACCCCGAAAGAGCGCCGGTACACGGCGGCGAGCACTCCCGTGCCGTCCCCTCGAAGAGAAGGGACCCTCACGGCCCCGGAAGGATTGAAGTTCCCGCCCCTTACCCAGTTCACATAGTTCCGGTCCAGCGCCGCCACCACCACGTGGGCCGTCGTTCCCAGGGGGAGACCCTCCTGAAAGGCCAGGGCCAGGTTCCGGTCCAGCTCAAAGCGGTCGAAGACCCCGAACTCCCCGGGAAAGACCAGCGTGGTATCCGCGTCGGAAACGGCCAGCCCCAGGAGGGCCACCGTGTCCTCCTCCACCTCGATGCCCCGAGCTGCCATGGCGTCCTTGAGGCCCCAGATCTGGGTCTCGGCGGCGTAGGCCCAGGCTCCCCGGGAACGACCCCAGCGCACCTCCAGTGGCGTGGACGGGGGGAGGAAACAGGACCCGGGCGTTCGCGGCTGATGGAAACCGAAGGCCTTGGGCACGGTGGTGGTGCCCCGGAGGGCCAGTCCGCCGGGGGTGTCGATCTCCACCTTCACCACCGACCCCGGCTCGGGGGACCCGGCAAAGGGAGACGCCACGAAGCACGTCCCCCGGACTTCTGTGGGGATCTCGGGAAGGAGGCATGCCTCACGGGTCCGGAGCTGGAGTACGGTGACGCCACCGTCGTCCAGGATCAGGCGCACCGAAGCATCCCGGAGGTTGGTTTCCTGCCCCGACCCCAGCGTCCCTTGCAGGAAGGCCATGAGCTGGTCATCGCCGTCTCCCACCATCACGTAGACCTCCGCCACCAGGACGCTCTCCACCTCGGCGAGGGTGACCTCGGTCAGCTCGCACCCGCCCAGGGACAGGAAGGCGGGAACGCAGAGGGCGGCACAGGCCATGAGCCCCGGAATCTTCTCGCGCACTCGAGCAGGGGAAAACATCAGAAGGTCACCTCCACCCCGAGACTGGGAAGGATGGGAAACATGGAGATCCCGGTCCGCACCGGGGGGTCCTTCTCGTACTCGTAGAAATAAAAGAGCACGTTCTTGTGGTTGTACACGTTCAGAACGCTCAGGTGGGGTGTCACCACCCCCCACCCCCTTCGCAGCGTCCACCGGAGGCTCACGTCCAGCCGGTGCCGGGCCGGGTACCGTACCGCGTTCCTGTCGCTGAGGATGACCCCGTAGGCCGTGTGATCCTCCCCGCCCCCATCCTCTTCGTCACCGCTCCACTCCAGGCCCGAGCCCTCGATGATCCGAGGAGTGAGGTAGGCGTAGGATCCCAGGGGCCGGGTGTAGGGCAGGCCCGTGCCGTAGTTCCACCTGAGCCCCAGCTCCAGCTCCCGGGTCACCTCCCGACGCAGGACCAGGTCAACGTCCAGTCGGCGATCGAAGATGGGCGGATAGGAAATCTCCGGCGCCGGATCCAGTCCCGAGGCGAAGTCCGGGAAGCTACGGGTGGCCCGGAGAAGGGACACGGCCAGCCACCCCGTGGTCCGGCCCCGGGACCGCTGGAGGAGGAGGTCCCCCCCGTAGGAGAGCCCGGTGCCCGGCAGGTAGTCGTCCGACTCTCGGTTGGGATCCTCCGCGAAGTTCGTGGTCAGAACGCCGTCGAAGGACCTGCGGTACCCCTCCAGCGAGACGAACCATCCCTCCAGGAGATAGCCCTCCACGCCCACCTGAAGCTGGTCCGAGCTCACCCGGGGAATATCCTCTCCGGCAAGGATCCATACGTCCAACCCGAGGGGAAGCTCTTCGTCCCGGATGGAATGGAGGTACTGGGTGTAGCGTCCCAACGAAGCTTTGACCGCCCAACGGGAATTCAGTAAGAACCACTTGGCCGAAAGCCGGGGAGACAGATCCAGGATGTCCTCCCCCACCGATGGAAGCCACGCCTCCCCCCGGAGCCCGAGCTCCAGGATCCATCGGGTGGACGGCTTCCACTCCCCCTGCAGGTAGGCAGAGAGCTCCGTCGCCCGGCCCCCGTCGTCGGCAAAAACCGTTCCCCCGGTGGAGGCCAGGTTGTCGAAGGTGAATCGGCTGAGTCCCCCGCCGGAGGTGAAGACCAGGTAGGGGCTCGGCCTCAGCTCCAGATCCCCTTCCACCATCCCCTGGCCGATCTCGGTCCTCAGATCCGTGTCGTCGAAGTCCGGGAAGGCCAATCCCGACGAGAATCGGGAGTAGCCACCTCGAATCTCCCACCAACCCCCGTCATTCCTGGGATGCGTCCATCGCGCCCCCAGCAACTCGTTTCCCCAGTCCCAGTCCACGCGAAGGGGGAAGTCCTCGGGATCCAGGTCGGTGAGGGACAGGACATCCCTCCCCTTGTATCCCGAGATGATCAGACGGTCACCGGCCCCGGTCCACCCCTCGAAGACCCCCTGAAGATCCGTGAGGTGATAGGGAAACTCGAAGGCCGGTTTCAGGACCTTGTCGAAGTAGGATCGCCGGCCCGATACCCTCCAGCGGGAATCGGAAAAGCCCAGCTTCCTCTCCAGCCCACCCGGAAGCCCTCCGCCGAGGGCCAGACGGGTTGCCAGAACGCTGACGCCGGCATCCCCTCGGAAGGTCCCGTCCCCGGGATCGCTCTTCACGTCCAGGACGCTGGAAACACGGCCCCCGAAGCGGGCCGGAAACCCCCCGGACTGAAGCTCCGCCCGCTCCACCATGTCGGCGTTGAAAACGGAGAAGAAGCCTCCCAGGTGTGTGGGGTTGAAGACGGGGAGGCCGTCCAGAAGGATGAGGTTCTGATCCGCCGCTCCGCCCCTCACGTTGTAGGCCGATGAGAAATCCGAGGTGGTGACGACACCGGGCAGGACCTCCACCGCTCGAAGCGGGTCCGCCTCCACCAACCCGGGAATGCTCTTGATCTGGTCGGCGGCCAGCTCCCGAACGGTGATGCCCGCCGCCTCCTCGAACCGTATCCGGTCCCGACTCCTTTCCGCCTCCACCCGGATCCCCTCCACCTCCAGAGCCCGGGTGGCCAGAATGAAGTCCTCGGTTCCCCGCTCTCCCGGCAGGACCTCCACGGCCCGGGTCTGGAGGACGAAGCCCAGCCTTCCCACCTCCAGGAGGTAGCTCCCGGGAGAAAGAGGCTCCAGGTGATAGTAGCCCAGATCGTCGGACTCGGTGAGCCGTACCATCTCCGACGAATCGGCGGTCAGAAGGCGGACCAGGGCGCCGTTCACCGGGGAGCGATCCCCGGCCCAGATCCTCCCCTGCAGCGCGCCGGGGTCGGACACCTGGGCCGGGAGCCCCCCGGGAAATCCGGACGCCACCAGGAAGACCGGAATGCCGGCAACGGAGCGGAGGGCCGACAGGAAACCCGAAAGGACACCCTGCATCGGACGCCGCACAGGCCGAGCCGGACAGGAGTGGTCCGAGGCCTTCGGGGGAGCGAACCGCCCGAATCCATGAGTCAAACACTGCATCCACCGCACAGCCGGTTATCGTCCATTCACGAGTGAGCTCTGTTTGAGACACCGGTAGGGCCGGGGGGGTCCTCTTGATGCCGGAAAGAATCGGTCCCACTCTGGACCCTACCGATCCCGAATGGACCCTGGCAGACGACTCGCGTGAAGATCTTCTACTCCGACCATTTCGTCATTCCCCTCCCTGCCGGCCACCGCTTTCCCATAGAGAAGTACGTCCGTCTTCGGGATCGGGTGACAGAAGAACTGGTCGGCGGGGACCACACCCTCCACGTCCCCGCCGCAGCCACCGATAGGGAGCTCCGATCCGTGCACACGGAGGAGTACCTCCGGAAGGTGGAGAAAGGTGCCCTTTCCGCCGCCGAGACACGGCGCATGGGGTTTCCATGGTCTCCGGGACTGGTGGAGCGGTCACGGCGATCGGTGGGAGGAACCCTGGCGTCCGTTCGAGCCGCCCTGGACGAAGGCGTGGCCGTGAGCCTCTCCGGGGGGACGCATCATGCCTTCCCGGACCGGGGTGAAGGGTTCTGCGTCTTCAACGACGTGGCCGTCGCGGCCGCGGTGGTCCGGCGGGACAACGCTGCGCAGAGGGTGGCCATCCTGGACCTGGATGTTCATCAGGGCAACGGGACGGCGTTCGTCTTCAGGGAGGACCCCTCCGTGTTCACCCTCTCGGTTCACGGGGCCAACAACTTCCCCTTTCAGAAGCAGCCCGGAGACCTGGATCTCGAGCTTCCGGACAATGCCGACGATGGTCTTTTTCTCGAGGTCGTTCGGAGGGGAGTGGAGGAGGCCCTGGAGAGATCGAGGCCGGATCTGGTCCTCTACCTGGCCGGCGCCGATCCCTTCAAGGGCGATCGGCTGGGGCGGCTGGACGTGAGCAAGCAGGGGCTTCGGGAGAGGGACCGGTTCGTCTTCGACGCCACCGCACAGGCCGGCACTCCGGTGGCCGTGGTCATGGGCGGGGGCTATGCTTTGGAGATTGCCGACATCGTGGATGTCCACTTCGCCACCGTGAAGGCGGCGGCGGACCGCTGGTCCCTCAACCCGGCATCATCCAGCTGAATACTCCCGGATCACCATCCAGCCTGCGGGCCTTCATCATGACCACCGACCCATTCTCGGCACTGGACGCCCTCCCCCGCCTGCCCCTGGCCTTTCTTCCCACGCCCCTCCTCGAGGCCGACGTCCTCCGCGAAAGCTTGGGACCGGACACACCGAAGATCCTCTTGAAGATGGACGACTGGACCGGCTTCGCCCTGGGAGGAAACAAGGTGAGGAAGCTGGAGTTCTTCCTGGGGAGCGCCCCCGAAGGCACCGACACCCTCATCACCTCCGGAGGTCCCCAGTCCAATCACTGCCGGGTCACGGCGGCCCTGGCCGCCCAGCTCGGGATGGACTGCGTGCTGGTGGTGAACGGGGAACCCCCGGACCCTCCCACGGGAAACGCTCTCCTCATGACCCTCTTCGGCGCCGAGCTCCGCCCCGTACAGGGCCGGCAAGACCGGGCACCCGCCATGGAAGCCGCCGCGGGGGAGCTACGGGACCGGGGGAAAAACCCCCTGATCATTCCCCTGGGCGCCTCCACGCCCCTGGGAGCTCTGGGCTACGTGAAGGCCGCAAAGGAGTTGGACCGGCAGATGATGGAGGAAGGGGGCTGGCCCCCCGGGACCACCTGGATCTTCGTATCCAGCTCCTCCTGCGGTACTCTGGCCGGACTCGCACTGGGCCTCACCCTCCTGAAGCGAAAAAACGTCCGTCTGGTGGGGGTGAGCCCGGACATCACCGCCGAGGAGATGGCCCGCGATACCCGGGAGATCGCCCTGGGGGCCGGAGAGCTCCTGGGGTGGGAAGGGGAGATCCTCCCGGAATTGATCATCCCCGAGGACCGCTTCAGGGGAGAGGGATACGGGATTTCCACCCGGGCCTCCCGGGAGGCGCTAGCCGTCTTCGGCCGGCGGGCGGGGGTCGCCCTGGATCCGGTCTACACCGCCAAGGCCGGGGCGGGGTTTCTGGCCTGGCTTCGGGATCATCGAATCCCCACCGGGGACACGGCCCTCTTCTGGCACACAGGAGGCGCGCCGGGGCTTTTCGTCTGAGGGTCTCCCGCCACGCCGGCCTCCCGCTTGTCGTACCCTCGAGGAAAGGCTTAGCTTCAAGGAACCATCCCGGCCCCCTCGGCCGGGGACCTTCTTTCAACGTCAGCGATGGGATGAGCCGAGTCGATTTCCTGCGGCGGGTCCCCCTTTTCAAGGGCCTGAGCCCGGAGGACCTGGCGCAGGTGGCCGAAGCCGTGCATAAGAAGTCCTATCCCCCCGAGACGGACATCGTCGAGATCGGGGAGCCGGGGCAGTCCCTCTTCATCATCTCCAGGGGGACCGTGCAAGTCGTCTATCCTGCCCGAAGCTCGGACTTCGAGCTCGCCCGTCTCACCGAGGGAGACTTTTTCGGGGAGATGGCCATCCTGAACTCCATGACCCGGAGCGCCACCGTCCGGAGCGTGGATTCGGTGGAGGTCCTCGTCCTGGAAAAGGATGACTTTCAGAAGATCCTGACCTCATCTCCCTCGGTGGCGATTCAGCTCCTCGACACCCTCTCCATCCGTATTCGCAACGCCGACGAACAGATGTCGGGGCTCAGCGACAAGGCCATGCGGGATCCCCTCACCGGGCTCCTGAACCGGCGGGCCTTCCACGAGCGCCTGGCCGAAGAGGTGGATCGCTCCAGCCGGTACGGCGATCAGTTTTCCCTGATCCTCATCGACTTGGACCGGTTCAAGCTCGTGAACGACACCTTCGGACACGACACCGGAGACGATGTGCTCCGGTGGATCGGGCGACTCATGGACGAGCATACCCGGGCTGCGGACATGCCGTTCAGGGTGGGAGGCGAGGAGTTCGCCATCCTTGCCCCCGCCACCAGTGGCGAGGTGGCCAGAAGCGTCGCAGAACGCCTGGTCACTCTCGTGGAAGAAGCTACTCCCCCCGTCAACGTGACCCTTTCCCTCACGATGTCGGCGGGATATTCCAGTTGCCCGACCGACGGCACCCGTCCCACCACCCTCTATTCCCTGGCCGATCAGGCTCTTTTCCAGGCGAAGCAGGAGGGACGAAACCGGGTCTCTTCCCCGGACCCGGATCGCATTCCCACCGACCGGCCCTCGGCTGGGGCCGAAGCCGACTGACACCTCCAGTCCAGCACTCCGTCTACTTCTCTCAAGGAGGCCACCATGCGACCAGCTCCAATCGGAACAGTCGGCGGACGATGCCGACATCTCCGCTCCGTGCTCCCCCTCTTCCTCACGGCCCTGCTCCTCCTTCCGCCACCCCTCTCGGCCCAGAACGCTACGGTCACCCTGGAGACGTACCTGGAGATGGAATCCGTCTCCAACCCTCAGCTCTCCCCCGATGGAACCGAGATCCTCTTCACCCGGGGCGGAATCGACAAAGTGAACGACGGGCGCTACTCGGGCATCTGGATCATGAACGTCGACGGATCCAGAAAGCGGTTCCTCGTGGAGGGAAGCGGCCCCGTCTGGTCACCTGACGGGACCCGCATCGCCTACACGGCTCCCGGTGAGCCCCGGGGCAATCAGATCTTCGTGCGTTGGATGGACGCCGAGGGCGCCACGACCCAGGTCACCCGGGTCGAGCGGGCTCCATCCGGCCTGCAGTGGTCCCCGGACGGAAGGCAGCTCGCCTTCACCATGCTGGTGGAGGATGCCGAGCGGTGGAGCGTGAGCCTTCCGGACCGGCCCGAGGGCGCCGATTGGACCCCGGGCCCCAAGATCATCGACCGACTGGACTACCGGCAGGACCGGCGGGGCTTCGTGGACACCAGCCACCGACACATCTTCGTGGTTCCCGCCGAGGGGGGAACGCCCCGCCGGCTCACCGACGGGGAGTGGGACCATTCGGGCCCCGAATGGACCCCCGACGGCAGGGAGATTCTCTTCAGCTCCCTGAGGGAGGAGGAGGCGGACTGGATCTGGCGGGAAAGCGAGATCTACGCCGTCGAGGTGGAGACCGGCTCCATCCGCCAACTCACCACCCGCCACGGACCCGACGGTGGGCCGGTGCCGTCCCCGGACGGCCGATTCATCGCCTACCAGGGGCAGGACTGGTCCGAAGACACGTACGTGGAGAACGGCCTCTACGTCATGGAGGCCGACGGCTCCAATCCCAGGCGCATCGCCGGGGAGCTCGGGCGCTCCCTCGGCAACGTCACGTGGGCGCCGGACGGAAGCGGGCTCTACTTCAACGCCAGCATGCGGGGGACCCGGAACGTCTGGTTCGCCCCCCTGGAAGGGGAGCCCCGGCCGGTGACGGAGGGCAACCACATGCTCTCCTTCTCCTCCATGCACGACGACGGGGTCTTCGCCGCCACCATCTCCAGCCCCCACGAACCCGGGGACATCCATACCTTCGACGCGGCCGACCCGTCTCAGATGAACCGGCTCACATGGGTCAACGAGGACGTCCTGGCCAACGTGACCCTTGGAGAGGTGGAGGAGATCTGGTACGAGTCCACCGATGGACTTCAGATCCAGGGGTGGATCGTGAAGCCGCCGGACTTCGATTCCTCGGAGGAATATCCCCTCATTCTCAGCATCCACGGCGGCCCCCACGGGATGTACGGCGTGGGCTTCAGCCACCGGTGGCAGCACCAGGCGGCCCAGGGGTACGTGGTGCTCTACACCAATCCCCGGGGAAGCGCAGGATATGGGAGCGCCTTCGGAAACGAGATCGACAACGCCTACCCCGACAAGGACTATGACGACCTCATGAACGGGGTGGACGAGGTCATCGCCCGGGGCTACATCGACGAGGACAACCTCTTCGTCTACGGAGGGTCCGGAGGCGGCGTCCTCACGGCCTGGATCGTGGGCCACACCGATCGCTTCGCCGCAGCCTCCTCGAACTATCCCGTCATCGACTGGATCAGCTTCGTGGGGACCACCGACGGGGCCGGCTGGTACCGGAACTTCGAGCACTTCCCCTGGGAGGATCCCTCGGAGCACCTCCGGCGGTCGCCCCTCATGTACGCCGGAAACGTCACCACCCCCACCATGCTCATGACGGGGGAGATGGACCTTCGGACACCCATCTCCCAGACCGAGGAGTTCTACGCCGCCCTGAAGGTCCAGAAGGTCCCCACCGTCATGCTCCGCTTCAAGGACGAGTACCACGGGACCTCCTCCAACCCCTCCAACTACATGCGGAGCCAGCTCTACCTTCTGGATTGGTTCGAGAAATGGAAACGGTAGACCGGACTTCGTCGTAGAGGGTCGTAGAGGCAGGGGATCGCGCCGGGGGTCGGCAGCGCCATGCCGGCCCCCGGGTCCTTCAGACCGCACAGCTCGCTTCCGACAATCACCACACCTCGAGACCGCATCGAACGCATCCGGGTGGAGCGGGACGACGAGGGGGCCGTGCCGGCCCTCCAGGTCGTAGGAGGGCCAAAGGCCGTGCGATAAACCGGCTGAGCTTACGGCTCCCCCCTCATCAGATGTCCACCTCCACGGACACCCCCTCCTCTTCCAGGGCCCGGATGATCTCCTTCACATGGTCCCGGCCCCGGGTTTCCAGGTGCAGGACGATCTCCACGTCCCCGACGCTGATGTCGGCAAATCCCCGGCGGTGGTGAATGTCCAGGACGTTGGCGCCGTGCCGGGCCACCTGGTCCGTGAGGCGGGTGAGGGATCCGGGGCGATCCCGAACCGCCACCACCAGCCGTGCCATGCGACCGTCTCCCACCAATCCCCGCTCGATGATCCGGGAGATCATGTTCACGTCGATGTTCCCGCCGCAGAGGATCCCCACCACCCCCTCCCCCTCCTTCACGGGAACGGTCCCTGTCATCAGGGCCGCCAACGGTACGGCTCCGGCCCCCTCCACCACCGTTTTTTCCCGTTCCAGGAGGTGGAGAATGGCCGTGGCGATCTCCTCCTCGCCCACGGTCACGATATCGTCCACGAACTCCTGAATCAGGGGAAAGGTCCGGTCCCCGATGCGCTTCACGGCGATTCCGTCGGCCAGGGTCTCGGCACTCTCGATGTGAACGACTTCCCCGGCTTCCCTGGACGCCGTGGCCGACGCCGCAGCAGCCGCCTCCACCCCGATGATCCGCACCGACGGTTTCAGTGTCTTCACGGCCACGGCTACCCCTGAGATGATCCCCCCACCACCGATGGGCACCACAACCACGTCCAGGTCGGACACCTGCTCCAGGAGCTCCAGCCCGATGGTTCCCTGTCCGGCGATGACCGCCTCGTCATCGAAGGCGTGAACCAGCGTGAGACCCTCCTCCCTCTCCAGTCGCTCCACTTCCTTCAACCCGTCGGAGAGGGTGGCCCCGGTCTGGATGACCCGGGCGCCGTAGCTCCGGGTATTCATCACCTTGATGAGAGGCGTGAACTCGGGCATGACCACCGTGGACGCGATGCCCAGACGAGAAGCGTGGAAGGCTACGGCCTGGGCATGGTTCCCGGCGCTGGCCGTCACCACTCCCCGACCCCGCTCCTCCTCGGTGAGCTGGAGTAGACGGTTCAGGGCACCCCGGTCTTTGAAGGACCCGGTGCGCTGGAGGTTCTCGAACTTCCAGTGCAGGCGCCCGAGAACCAGCTCCTGAAAAGCCAAGGAGGGTTTGCAGGGGGTCTGGACGATGCCGTCCTTGATCCGTCCCCGGGCGGCGTGGATGTCGGCGAGCTTCACCATGGCAGCTTCGTGAGCGTCAGCGGCAAGGCATCACGGCAGGGCACCGGCCTTGCTCCGCCGGCCGGCGGAGCGGCCCTCCCGAAGCCTCATCCCTTCTTCCGGTACACGCCCATGCGCAGGGGCGGATCCACCCACCAGTAGAAGTAGAGGCGGTTCTCGCCGTCCACGACGACGTTCTTCTTCTTGTCCCGGGTCTTGGGGTAGTCATCGGCTTCGGTGCTCTCCACCACGAGGACCTGATCCTCGGCCAGATCAGCGAGAAGCTCGTCCAGCTTCTCCTTCAGCGCGTCGAGAAGGTCCTCCTCCACTTCGTCCTGGACCTCGCCCTCCCTCTCGGCCGAGAGGGCGTGCTCCCCGATCTTCTCATACTCGGTCTCGAACTCCTCCACGGGAATGGCCTGAGCCCGGTCCCTCCTGAAGGCGATCTCGGTGAGGGCCCTGGGGTTGAAGTTCGTCTCAACGCTCTGAAAGGAGGTTCCATAGCGCTTCAGAATCATGGATGCGGTCTCCGTGTCGAGAGGGTTCGGTTCGAGAGCCGGCCAATGTGGCCCCAGGCCGGCGAGTTGGACAGGGCCGGAGCCGGCGAATCAGGACTCACGGCCCAGGTTCAGGATTGCCTCCAGCTCGGCGGGGCTCAGGTTGTTTTTGAGCTTCGATCCCATACCCTGGGGATCCCGGGAGCGAGCACCCCTCTTCGCCGCCGCCCGCTCCTCCTTCCTGGGGGTTCCGGCATAGTCGAACTCGGGGAGATGGATTCGCTCCAGGGAGCGGCCCAGGTGGTATTCCAGGCCCTTGAGCGCTCCCAGATCCGCAGCGGTCACGAAGGTCACGGCGATGCCGGTGGCGCCGGCCCTTCCCGTGCGGCCGATGCGGTGCACGTAATCCTCGGGGTCCTGGGGCACATCGTAGTTCACGACGTGGGTGATCCCCTCCACGTCCAGACCGCGCTGGGCGATGTCCGTGGCCACCAGCACCCGTGTCTTGCCCGTTGCGAAACGCTCCAGCGCCCGTGTCCGATGGCGCATCTGTCGATCGGAGTGGAGGGCATCGGCCCGGATCCCCGACTTCTCCAGCCGCACCCGGAGAGTGTCCGCCCCGGCTTTTGTCCGGGAAAAGACCAGAACCTGATCCCAGTGACTCTCCTCCAGGAGGTGGAGGAGGAGGTCGGGCTTCTTCTCGGGCTTCACCGAATAGACCAGCTCGTTGATGCCCTCCGCGGTGGTCCCCGAAGGCGCCGCTTCCAGCCACTCGGCGTCCCTGGTAAGCTGCAGGGCCAGGGCGTGGACCCCGTGGGGCATGGTGGCGCTGAAGAGCATGATCTGGGGCTTGTGCCGAATTCCCCGGCGCACATCCTCGATCTGCGGCCGAAAGCCCATGTCCAGCATCCGGTCGGCTTCGTCCAGGACCAGGATCCCGAGATTCGAGAAGTCGACTCGCCGCTTGCCCATGTGGTCGATGAAGCGCCCGGGGGTTGCGGTGATGATCTCGTACCCTTCCCGAAGCGCCTTCTCCTGGGGGCCGTACGACACCCCTCCCACGATGGTCCCTACCCGGAGCATGGTCCCCTTGGCCAGATCCACGGTATCCTCCGCGACCTGCTGGGCCAGCTCCCGGGTGGGGCAGAGGACCAGGACCTGCAGGCCCGCCCCGGTCTGGATCTTCTCCAGGGCAGGGATGATGAAGGCTCCGGTCTTTCCCGTGCCGGTCTGGGCCACGCCCACGATGTCCTTCCCCTCCAGGGCTATAGGAATGGCCTTCCACTGGATGGGCGTGGGCTCCGTCCACCCCAGGGCCTCTACGGCCGCCAGGGCTTCCTCGGATATGTCAAACTCTCTGAACAACTCCACCTTCGACAAACGGTCCTCCTTGGATGACTTGATCTCCGGCCTCGGTGAGAGTCCGGAGGGAACCCGGGCCTGGTCTTTTTGGCCATCGGGCCCGAGCCTTGTAATCTATATTGTTTCCGGTAAGCGGGTGTAGTAGACCCGCACCTCCGTGCCGGTTCCTGCCGGGTGGGATGCTTCGGCGGGGACCGCTCGGACGGGATCGGGAGTACCACAACCCTCGAAACCGACCCTCCGCCGGGCAGGCGGAGGCCCCGTGCCTACTCGACCAGGAAAGCGCCCATGCCCCAGGAGATATCTGTCCTCTTCGTCTGTCTCGGCAACATCTGTCGTTCTCCCATGGCCGAAGGGGTCTTTCGCCACGTACTGGACGAGGAGGGCCTCTCCGACCGGTTCCGCGTGGACTCGGCGGGTACGGGAGCCTGGCACGTGGGGGAGTCACCGGACGTTCGTTCGGTGCGGACCGCATCGGCCCGGGGGGTGAGCTTGAGCGGTCATGCCCGCCAGGTTCGATCCGAGGACTTCAAGAGCTTCGACTACATCGTGGCCATGGACCAGGAGAATCTGGAAGCCCTGGATGAGCACCGGCAGGGCGTGGGCGGGGATGCGGCACTCTACCTTCTCCGTGAGTTCGATCCCGAAGGTGGGCCTGGAGCAGAAGTCCCCGACCCCTACTACGGGGGACCCCGAGGCTTCGACGATGCCTTCGACATGGTGGAGCGTTCCTGCCGGGGGCTCCTCCGCCACATCCTGGACGAGAGTGGCGATGCCGGAGAGGCATGATCCATCCCGCCTCCTTGATCCGACCTGACCTTCCCATTTTTTGAGACGCCCCTGCCATGAGACCGCCCGAATCCATCCTCGAGAGCGTGGCCCGGGCCCTGGAGGGGGCCACCGGCCACCGGACCCGGATCCGGAGCACACGCCCTGTGGGCGGCGGGTGCATCAGTCCCTCCGCCCGCCTGGAGACCGACGACGGCGATGCCTGGTTCCTCAAATGGAATGCCCAGGAGCCGGTATCCATGTTCGAGGCCGAAGCCGACGGCCTCCGGGCCCTGGCCTCCGGCGCGGCAGCCACCGAAGTCTCGGTGCCCCAAGTCGTGGAGTTCGGCGGTGCGGGATCGACCGAGAAGCCGGGATGGCTCCTCATGGAGTTCATTCCCCAGGGAAGCCCGGCGGGGGACTACGGCCGCCGGCTGGGGGAGGGACTGGCTCGCCTCCACCAGGTGTCGGACGGCGAACCCTACGGCTGGAAGATCGACAATTTCATCGGCTCTCTGCCCCAGAAGAACGCAGCGGCCCCGGACTGGCCGGGGTTCTGGCGGGACCGGCGGATCGGGCCCCAGCTCCACATGGCGCGGTCCGGCGGATACTTCCGGGGGGGAGACGGGGATCTCCTGGACCGGCTCATGGACCGAATGGAGGATCTCCTCCCCCGGGGCTCCTGTTCGGGACCGTCCCTCCTCCACGGAGACCTCTGGAGCGGGAACTATTACTCCGGACCTCGAGGCAACCCGGTACTCATCGACCCGGCGGTGTACCGGGGACACGGAGAGGTGGACCTGGCCATGATGGAGCTCTTCGGGGGTCTGCCCCGGGGCTTCCGGGAAGCCTACGGAGGACGGGAAGGCATACCCGATGCCTACGACGCCCTCCGACGGGATCTCTACCAGCTCTACTATCTCCTGGTCCACGTGAACCTCTTCGGGGGAGGTTACGTGAACAGCTCCCTGTCGGCGGCTCGCCGGGCCCTGGCCGGAGTCTAGCCCCCCCTCGCCCCTGCAGCCGATACCGGTCGAGGGGGGGCGAGACCGCCCAAGGGGCCGGGATCAGTCCCCGTTCACCGCCCTGGCCAGCCGGCGAATCCCTTCCTCCAGGAGCTCATCGGAGGTGGCGTAGCTCATGCGAACGTACCGGTCGTCTCCGAAGGCCACTCCGGGGACCAGCGCGATCTCGGCCTCCTCCAGAAGCCATGTGCACACGGCGCTGGAATCCTTCATCTCCTCGGAAAAGAGGGAGTCCACCCTGAAGTAGAGGTAGAACGCTCCACCGGGCTCCACGTAGGAGAAGTCGGGCAGGAGCTCACCCAGGAGACGGGTGGCCAGGTCCCGACGACGACGGAAGGCCGTCACCATCCTGTCCACCTCCCCCATGGCCCGGTCCCAATCCTCATACGCGGCCAGAGCCGCCATCTGGGCCGGCGAGGAAGCATTGGAGGTCGTGTGGCTCTGGAAATCGGCCATCTTCTTGGCCACCGCCGGATCGGAGTAGGTGTATCCGATGCGCCACCCCGTCATGGCAAAGGCCTTGGACGCTCCATCGACGATCACGAAGGGCCCCAGCGAATCGGTGGGAAGGTCCAGGATGGTGGGAGCCGGACCTTCGCCGGTGAAGTTGATGAGGCGGTAGATTTCGTCGGCGATGATCCAGATTCCACGGTCCCGGGCCCACTCGGCCACGGCCTGGATCTCCTCCAGGGTGTACACGGCCCCGGACGGGTTGGAGGGGGAGCAGAGGATCAAGCCCCGGGTGTTCTGGGTCGTGGCGGCCTCGAGCTCCGCCGGCGACATGCGGAAGTCCCGATCCGCCGAACCCGTCACCGTGACGGGTGTGGCCCGGGCCAGGGTGACCATCTCCGGATACGAGGTCCAGTAGGGCACGGGGACGAGGACCTCGTCCCCGGGGCCGAAGAGAGTGAAGATGGCGTTGAAAAGGGAATGCTTCGCCCCGGAGTTCACCACCACCGACGTGAAATCCCAGTCCCGATCCGTCCGGGCGTCGTAGAGGGCGGCGATGGCCTTCCGGAGGGCCGGCATTCCCGGGGCCGGCGTGTAGCGGGTGTGTCCATCCCGAATGCCCTGGATCCCGGCTTCGGCGATGAACTCCGGTGTGTCGAAATCAGGCTGTCCGGCACTCAGATCGATGATGTCCCGTCCCTCCGCCTTCATGCTTTTGGCCAGAGCGGAGACGGCGAGGGTGGCGGAAGGCTTGAGGGCCGCGATGTTCGGAGAAAATTCCATGGAGGAGATTCATCCTTTTCTGGACAGGGTCTGTTCCCCGGGAGACGGGCCTCCCGTGGAACCTGGAAATATCGCCAGGGTCCTGTTCAGCTTCAAGGCGACGGTCCGACCCCGACCGCAGAAGACACCGGTTCCAGAACGGGTTTGCCACTTCGATACCGATCCCATCAGATTTGGACCATGCTCCCGAAATCGCTTCCCCTCCGACTCTACTTCGATTACGTGGATGCGGCCTCCTACCTCCTGGAGGCACGGGTTCGCGGTTTGATTGCCTCCACGACGATCCCGGCGCTCATCCTCGAGCCCTTCGAGATCCGCCCCCCACCCTCTCCCCTTCTCGACCCCGACGATCCCGAGCGGGAACGGATCCGGGCCCATCTGGTGCCGGAGGCCCGGGAACTGGGCCTGGAGCTGAAAAGGCCCTGGATCATCCCGTGGACGCGTAAAGCACACGAGCTGGCCCTCCACGGTGAAGCCAACGGTTGCTTTCACGAAATCCATCGTGCGATCTTCCGTGCCTACTTTGGCGAGGAGCGAGACATCGGCCGGGTGGACGTTCTCGTGGAGATCGCCCGCCAGACCGGGCTGGACCCCATGGAGACCAAGGCCGTCCTGGACGTGGACCGGTTCCGCGACCAGGTGGAAGACAAGCGACGGGCAGCGCTGGCGGCCGGGGTCGAGGATTTCCCGGCGCTGAAGGCGGGGGACGAGATCCTGGGAGGCTATCCGGACACCCGGACCCTGGAGGGATTTCTCGCCCCGTACGCTCGACGCGGAGAACCGTGAACCCGAACGGGCAAGGAGACTATGGCAGGCTACCAGAGGAAGACGGCCCTCAGTCCCCAGGAGATCCTGGAGAAGGCCGAAGAGTTCATCCCCGATCGACTTGGGCTCACGAAGTCCAAGGGGTCATCCCACACGGTCAGCTTCACGGGAGAGGAGGGGACGGTGTCCCTCTCCGCCCACCGACACGGGCCCTACACGGAGGTCGTCGCATCCACCGACCGTCTGCGAACCTCCCGGCTGGATTACGAGATCCAGCGGTTCCTGAACCATCTGCCGTACGAACCCGGGGACGAGGGGGGACCGGGCTCCGGGGAGCCAACCTGAACGAAGCCCTCACCGGACCATGCGGTGGACGGCGCGTCCTCCGCCCATCCCAACCCAGGAGCAGTGCGTGGCATGGAGTCATTTGAAGCGTTGGGCGTGAAACCCGAGTTGGTTGAAGCTCTGGCGGCAGAGGGGATCGAGGTTCCCACCACCTTCCAGGCATCGGCCATCCCCGTCCTCCTCAGGGACAATGCTCTCCTTGCGCAGGCCGGCCCCGGTGCCGGCACGCTTCTGGCCTACGGGATTCCTCTCCTCCAGGGTACCGATCCGGAAGCTCGGGGCCCCCGGGCTCTGGTACTTACCCCCACGCCCGAGCAGGCCGCCGAGCTGGGCCGGGCCCTCTCCCGCCTGGCCGTCATCACCGGACACCGGGTGTCCGCCCTGGGATCCACCTGGGCCCTTCCCGAGCTTTCGTCCATCATCTTCGCCACTCCGGTACTCATGCTGGACGCCCTCCGGGAATCGGAGATCGACCTGGAAGAGATCGAAGCCCTCGTGGTGGATGGGTTCAACGCCATGGAGGAGAAGGAGCGAGAGGCCCTGGAATCCCTCTTCGAGGCCGTTTCCGGGAAGGGCCTTCGCGTCCTCCTCAGCCTCCCCTTCACCCCGGAGGCCGAAGCATTTGGGAAGGCTCACTTTCACCGGCCCGTCCATCTTCCCCCGAGAGCCGCCGACGGAACGGTTGCCGAGCCCGTGCCGGAGAGAGGACGGATCCGCTACCGGGTTACCGGCGAGGACAAGGAACTCGTCACACTCCGGACCGTAGGCGAGATTTTGGAGGCCGGCGCCGGCCACGTTCTCCTTTTCACTCCCACCGACGATCAGGCGGCGGACCTGGGCGATTTTCTGGCCCTGCACGGTTTCATCGCCGGACCTCCCGGCGACGGATCTGCTCCGGTCTGGCTGTCGGCCAGGGAGCTCGAGGCCCGAAAGGTCCTGGACGAGTGGGGGGAACCCGGGGTTGTCGTGACGCTGAGTGTGGACGTCCCTTCCTCTCCCGACGCCCTCGATCAGAGGCACGGGGGCAACGAGGACGGGATCATTCTTTTGAGGGCCCGGGAGCTTCCCCACCTCCGGGACATCGCCAAGAGGGCCAGCTACCGGCTGATCCCGGCCCACGAACCACCCCCGGCCAGGATCTCCGGCGAGTTGGAGCGTCTCTCCGACCTTCTCACCCGGACGCTCAAAGAAGAGGATCTGGGCCCGCACTATCTGGCCCTCGAACCCCTCTTTCGTGACTATCAGCCGGGAGAGGTGGCCGCCGCCGCCCTGGCGCTTCTTCGGAAAGCGCGGAGCGGCAGCACCAGGGAGGAATCGGAGAGTCGGGGCCGCCCTCAGGAGACCGGTCGCGGCCCGGCGCCGAAGACCTGGGTCCGGCTCTTCGTGGGCGTTGGAGAAAAGGAAGAGATCGGGCCCGGAGATCTTCTGGGAGCCATCGCAGGCGAGGCGGGGGTGGAGGGCTCCCAGGTGGGCAAGATCGAGATTCGGGAGACCTTCTCCCTGGTCGAAGTCGCTTCGCAGGTAGCCGATCAGGTCATTCGAGGATTGAACGGCACAACAATTCGTGGGCGGAGCGTGAGGGCGGACTACGACCGGGGAGGTCCGAAGGGCCGGGGGGGTCGGAAACCCGGCCGCGGGGGTCGGCACAGGGCCTGAAGCTCACCGGTCGAGACCGCGGTCCACTCCTGGAAGGACAGAAAGAGGCCACACCGCTCGTCGGTGTGGCCTCTTTCCCATTCCTACCCCGTCATCCCCGCGCATAAACAGGGACTCGGAGGCGAGGAGGCCCCGCTTCGCACCCGGCCCAAAGGCCGGAAGCGACCCGAAAGGCTCGGGTTCTTGAAGACTACTTGATACCGTCCTTGAGGCCCTTGCCAGCCCGGAAGCTGGGGGTCTTCGTGGCCGCGATCTGAATGGTCTCGCCGGTCCGGGGATTACGACCGGTGCGGGCCTTGCGATGCTTGGCTTCGAAGGTGCCGAAGCCGGTGATCTGGACGCGGGAACCCTTCTTCAGGTTCTTGGCGATGATGCCGCCGTCGGGAGTAAAAAGAGCGTCCACAGCGCGGGAGGCATCGGCTTTGGTCATCCCGGTGTCGTTGGCGAGGGCGTCCACGAGATCGGACTTGTTCATTGGGTAACTCCTCTCGAATGGTGGAAAGAACAGCGTGCGGCTCGGCCGCGGAATCTTGGAAACCAGGCGAAACGTCTTCGCTCAATCACTGAGCGATGAAAGGCGTGAAAACCCGCAAAAAAACAGGCGTTTCCCCACTTTCCGGTGGATACTCTTTCTACGGTAAATCCCCGGTAACACCGCGTCAAGGGAGATATGGCCGAAAAGCCGCATAGTACCTAGGTTTTCAGCACAGATGATCGGTGGTGGGCCCTCCAGGGGCCCGGAGAGCCTCCATTCCCGGCACGGTATGCAAAGTCAAGTCAGACGATTCCTTGGGACGGCCCTCTTCTTCGTGGGGCTCATCCTTTTCGGCACGCTGGGCTACACGGCCATCGAGCATTGGCGCTGGCATGAAAGCCTGTACATGACCGTCATCACGATGACGGCCGTGGGCTACGACGAAGTGCGGCCTCTCTCCGGTGCGGGGCGGGTCTTCACGGGCCTGATCATCCTCGGGGGGATCACGGGGCTGGGTCTCTGGTTCGCCTTCCTGACCTCCTTCATCGTCGAGCTGGACCTGACGGATGTGCTTCGGAGGAGACGGTCCCGAAGCTCTACCGCGCAGGCGCCAACCACGTGGTGAGCCTCAACGCCAGCGGTGCCATCCGCATGGCCTCCTTCATGCTCCGGCCCTCCGTGGTGTCCTTCCTGGACGTGGCCACCCGCTCCCAGGATCTCACCCTTCGCATGGAGCAGGAGGTGGTTTCGGCCGATTCACCCCTGGCGGGCAAGACGCTCATGGACGCCCGCATTCTCCGGAACACCGGGCTCATCGTCATTGCCCTGCGAAAGAAGAACCCCGAAGGGGCCGAGGAGGAGTACACCTATGTATTCAATCCCCAGGCCGACACGCGACTAGGCGTCGGTGATGTCATGATCGTGCTGGGCAAGCGGGATCAGATCGTCGAGTTGAAAAAGTTCGTGAACCCCTGACCTTCCGGGCCGGGCTCCCGGGGTCCGCCCGCCCGTCAGGCATCCTCCTTCTTTCCAAGACGGAAGAGCTGCATCACGAGCCAGACCACCAGGATGACCATTCCCACCTTCAGGGCCAACCCCACCAGCCCGAAGAAGAAAACGGCCAGGATCTTCCAGAGCACGACGACGGCGGCTCCCGCGAGGAGTACCGTTCCCAGGCCACGCATGTCGACCTCCAAGTCATGGGAAATTCATTTGACACTCTTCCCTACGACAGCCTGAATTCCACGGTTTCGCGGTCTGTCCCAGCCGGCCATGGTCCCGCCCCACTCCCACGGTTCGGCACGGATCTCGGATCCAAGCCCCCTGCAAGGAAGGGAATCGGGCGCTTTTGATCACTTTCGACCACTTCTGACCAATTCCGGCCGTCCGGGCGCCCTCCTTCCCCCCGGTCCGCGAGGGGCCGGGGAGCTCCATCTCACGAAGGAGGATCCGATGGTATCCGTCTCGCGCCCCGTACTCTGGGGCATCCTCACCTTTCTGGCCCTGGGCGTTCTCCTGCAGCCCCGCCAGCTCCCGGCTCAGGACGTCGGATGCAGGGCCGTGGACCTGAACGACTTCCCCAGGAAGTGCACCTTCCTGGAGGAGCACGGCTACTGCCTGGTCAACGCACTGGAGTCCTACTACCAGTGCGCGCTGGACGCTGATTCCTTCTGGGAGAACGCAGTGTGCCAGATGGGGGTTCAGGTGGACCTCCTGGCCTGCAACATCTCCCTTCCTCTCACCCTCATCCAGACCATCATGAGGATTTGATCTTCGGGTGCCGTCAGCCGAGGCGGGGGAGCGAAGGTTTTGCTCCCCCGCCTCGATCTGTCCCATTCAGCCATGGCCGGGAACCGGAAGGGGAAGAGTATTGAGGCATGACTACCATGGAGAAGGAATCCGGGAATACCGGAACGGCGCCCCCGAAAGCCAAGAGTCGGCACTGGCTTCGGAAGACCCTCTGGGTCGTCCCCACAGGATGCCTCACGCTGATTGTCGTCATCGTAGGAATCAACTGGCTGACCCTCCGGGCCCTGCAGCCGCCCCGGCCCGCCGAAGTGCGAGATCTCTCCTTCCAGGGCTCGTTCGGGAGCCGGGAAGCTCGGGGCCCGGCCCCCATACCCGTGGAGATCCGTCCCCCCGGAGCCTCTCACCTGCTTCCCGAGGTCCTCTCCGTCACCGACGCCCTGGAACGGGAGGGGCGGTGGATCATTCTCGATCGCAGGATGGGAAAGATCCACTTCCTGGATCCTGCAAAGGGGCTGATCCGGAGTCTCGGTCGGAAGGGAAAGGGCCCCGGGGAGTTCGAGAGCCCCGTTGCCCTGGCGCTGAAGGACTCCACCCTCTGGGTCCTGAACCAGGGGGGACTCTCCCTGGATCGACTCTCCATGGAGGGGGAGCTGGTGACCCGCCGAAGGCTCGAGGGGGGTGGGTGCCTGGTGGGGCTCGGAAAGGCTCTGGTGACGCTGGAGAGGGGTGATCCATTCCTCCTCCGCTTCTGTCCGGCGACCGTGCCCGGGCCCGGAACAGCCTGGGTGGAGCAGGTCTCTGAAGAGGGAAAGCTGACCGCGCTGGTCTCCCTTCCCCTGGGAGATCCCGGCTCCAGGAAGATCCACTTCCTTCGCGAGCCCGTCCTCACCGGCCGGGGAACCTCGCTCTTTCTGGGCACCCTGGACACGCCGTGCCTTCAGGACCTCTCGGGCAGCGACGGAAATCCGGAGGTTCTGTGCCTTCCCCCCTACAACCGCCCGGCGATACCTGAGGAAAAAAGAGAGGAGGTCCAGGGAATGTTCAGAGGCATTGCCAAGTTGGGACTCCTGCCGCTGGGTGTTTCGGCAGAAATGCCCTGGTACGACCGGGTCTTCGCCGTCCCGGGGGGCCTGGTCTTCCGACGGTTTCGCAGCATGGAAGAACGGGAGCTGGTCCTGGTAGGCGAGAACGGAACGAACCGCATCATCGAGCAGCCCTTTCCCGAAAAGGTCTTTGTGGGTGAACGCACCATCCTGGTGGCGGAGGACCGAATTCAGGGCACGGAGATCACCGTCTTTCTCTCTCCGTGGGGGTAACGGCCTGATGCCGCTGATGGGCGGGCCGGGAATACGACCGTGGCCGCGAGCCCCCTGCCCGAGGCCGCACCCCCCTTTCGCCACACCCTTTTAGAGCCCGTAGCGCGCCAGCCTCCGCCTGAGGGTGTTTCGGGCCATGCCCAACTCCCGGGCCGCCCGACTCCGATTTCCCCCGCATCGCGCCAGGGTGGCCCGGATGAGGGCCCGCTCCTCCTCGGGCGTTCCACGGAAGGCGTACCGGGGCGTGCATCCATTCTCCCGGTGCTCCGATTCAGGAGAGTCACCGGATGCCCGGGGACGGTCCCTGGCGGACAGCTCTTCCGTCGGCAGTCGAGACGCGCCCTCCTCGGCCCCGGCAGACCGACCCGCAAGACGACCTGCCCTTTCCAGGACATCGGTGGTGAGGGGTTCGTCCCCGGCGTAGATGAGCCCTGCTTCCAGGAGGTGGGAGAGCTCCCTGACATTTCCGGGCCAGGGCTGAGCCTCCAGGAAGTGCCGCACCTCGTCCGAGAGGCCGCCACCGGATGAGCACCCATGGCGGCGACGATGCTGCCGGAGGAGGCGCCGGGCCAGAGGAACGATGTCCTCCCTCCGTTCACGGAGAGGAGGCAGACAGCAGGCCAGGACGGCCAGCCGGTGGAAGAGGTCCCGACGAAAGCTCCCGGCCTCCACCTCCGACGGGAGATCTCTGGCCGTGGCTGCTATCACCCGCACATCGACCTTTACCGTACCTTCGCCTCCCAGGGGCCGGACCTCACCATCCTCGAGGGCCGTGAGGAGCTTGGCTTGCTGTGACACCGGGAGCTCACCCATCTCGTCCAGAAAGAGGGTGCCGCCCCCGGCTTGCTCCACCAGCCCACGGCGGCCCTCCCTGGCGCCAGTGAAGGCTCCTCGCGTGTGCCCGAAGAACTCGCTCTCGAAAAGGGACTCGGGAACTCCGGCGCAGTTGACGGTCAGGAACGGGCCCCGGGCCCGGCGGCTCTCGTGGTGGATGATCCGCCCCAGGAGGCTCTTACCGGTCCCCGTCTCTCCCAGGATGAGCACCGGCACATCGACCCTTGCGGCCCGTCTGGCGAAGACCCGGGCTTCCTCCATGGCTTTGCTGGATCCCAGCAGGTTGCCGACTCCCAGTGGCTTCTGCACCATGCCCTCTCCATCCCGGTTCGTGGCCGGGCCTCCGCTCTCCTTGCGACGGACGGCGACAAGATGAAAGGGGCCCCGGGGCGCCCCA
Source organism: uncultured Gemmatimonadaceae bacterium (assembly GCA_964464555.1). Taxonomy (GTDB): domain Bacteria; phylum Gemmatimonadota; class Gemmatimonadetes; order Longimicrobiales; family Gaopeijiaceae; genus CAYXGM01. The sequence continues at coordinate 29,010 of CAYXGM010000006.1, forward strand.
ATGGTCAGAGCGGCGCCACCCATCCAGCACCCAGGCCCGGCTCCAGCGAGACGGCCCGGGAGCAGCCCCCCGCCCCCCCATCGCTTATCTTCCGGGTAAAGGAGCCCCGAGTAATGGGGTGCGGCCGCCCCATTTCTCGGACAGGCTCAAAGGAGCCGTGCCATGGACGAACCCTTCGATGCCCGGGAGGAACGAGAGATTCGGGAGAATTTGAGAGAGAGCGATTCCCCGCCCTGTCCCCGATGCGGAGGGAGGCTCCACCTCACCCGGGTCCCCATCCCCGGCGCCGTAGCCTACGTGCGGAGACGTGTCCTCGTCCGCTGCCCGGCCTGCCGGACCCGTGCCGCCGTGGACCGGCGGTCAACCGACCGTTGAGGATGGACGAGAGGCCGCTCCTCGAGGGAAGAAAGCGGTCATGACCACCCTCACGGGAGACCGGTTGCGCAGTCCGCCGGTGATCCCGAGCTTCTCCCAACCTTCAGCATTCAACCGGGATGATCATGGGGATCTCGATGCCGAACCGAAGCGCATTCTTCCCTTCCTCTCCCCCCGAAGCGGAGCTCGTCGGGGAAGGATGGACCGCCCTCAAACTCCTCATCGTCCTCTTCCTTCCCCTGCTTCCCCTGGCACTTCTGGCCTCTCCCCTTCGGGGCCAGACCCGTGAGAAGGGGCCCATCATCCTGGAGCTCCCGAGCAGCACCCGGGGAATGGCCCTGGGCGGCGCCTTTGCCCTGGGCTTCACGGACCCGGACGTGGTGTTCTACCATCCGGGCGCCATGGATCGTGGCCGGGGATTCTCGGCGTCGGTCCACCGGTACGGCACCGATGCGACTCTGACGGGTCTCTCGGCCGGGACGGACTGGTACGACGGAAGTGTGGTGGTGGGCGTCCGGCACCTGAGCTACGGCGCCGACGCCGGGAGTCAGGTGGGGCCCAGCGACCTCCTGGCCCTCCCCGACGACCCGGGATCCCTGCAGGAGGACGGAGCCACAGCCGTATCGGAGGCGGCGGTCTCGGTGGGATACGCCCGGAGCGTCCTGGGACTCCGGGCGGGGGTGGTGGGAAAGCTCGTGGAACAGCGCTTCGGACATCTGAACGCCGCCACGGCGGCCGTGGATCTGGGTGTCTCCGCATCGCCCGGTCCCTTCACCGTAGCCCTCTCGGCCCAAAACCTGGGCCGCGTCATGAAGATGGGCGGTGAGGAAATCTCCCTCCCGGCCCGTCTCATCCTTGGGGCTACGTCGCGGCGGGCTCCGGTGGGACCCCTGGATCTTGCCCTTTCCTCCACCGTGATCTACCGAATGGAGGGGGACGTGATTCCAGGCGGGGGGGTGGAAGTCGCCTACTGGCCCGTCACCGGCCGGACCTTCGTGGCCAGGGCGGGCTACCGCCACCTCCCCGACCACTGGTCCAACAGCCCTCTCACCTTCGGGGCGGCCTTCTTCGGAGACGACATCGTCCTGGAGTACGCCTACGAGGGATTCGACTCCTACGATCCCTCCCACCGGTTCAGCATCGGCTGGCGGTAGAGAGGTCTCAAGGGACGGACGCGGAGGACCTTCGCAGTTCCCCACTACCGGCCCTCCGCCGCACGATCCGCCGCCGAAACCGCAAGAAAGGCCGGATCCATCCGGCTGAGTCCCACCTCATCCAGCACGATCCGTCCCTTCGGGCTCTCGTCGAAGACGAACCGGACCTCCCGCAGGCGCGAAAGGTCCAGTCCGCTCCCTGAGCTCCCCTCCGAAAAATCCGAAAGGGGAATGGAGTAGCTCTGAAGGACCATCTCGCTGTCCCCCCGGTACCGCTGGTCCCGCCGACGTTGGATCCGGATGGTGATGGGCTCCCTCACCGGGCCGTACCGGTTCAGGAGAACCCGGCCAGTGTTCCCGCTCTGGTCCACCAACTTCACCGAGAGGCTCAGGGGAGGCTCCTCCTCGTCCTCCTCCGACTCCTCGCCGAACTCGGGCACAAGACCGGCGAAAAACTTCTTGAACCGGGGCCACCACCCCCTGCCTTCCTCGGCGCCCTCTCCTTCACCGGGTTCCTCCTCCCTTTCGGCCTGTGGATCTTCCCGGGGACCCGGAGCCCCATCCAGGGCGGTGAGCATGAAGTCCAGGGTGGTCCCGGAATCCAGTTGCCACCGGCCGGGAAGACCCGGCGGAAGGGACAGGGCGTAGGCGGCCGGCGGGCCCATGCGGGTGGTGTCGCTCCCGGTGATCCGGTTGTTCCAGCCCAGCCACACCGCCTGGTTCTCCTGCGTGTAACTCGACGAGGGTCCGCTCCTGGACCGGAAGGGCAGGACATCCTCCTTCCAGCTTCCCAGGCTGTCCCCTCTGATCTTCACCCCATCCTCCGTCCCCGTGGTCACGTCGATGTCTTCTTCGAAGGTGGCCAGGGGGCAGAAGCTACTCTCCTGGAACTGGGTGATGTACATGGTCTCGGGGAGCCACCCCCCGGCTACCCTGTGGTCCCGGAAGAGGGGCAGGTACTCCTTCTTACCCTTGAGGGTGGACTCCAGCATGGCGGTGACGTAGATCAGGGCGAACCGACGCTGCTCCTCGCCCTCCAGGAGGCCTCGAAGATCCAGGGAGCGAGCCGACCGGGGACCTCGGTCGTGGGGGCCCCAGACCGTGTTCCACTGGCCGTGATTGGCCCGGTGCACGTAAACGGCAGCCTTGAAGCGAGGCTCGGCGCCGGTAAAGCGGATCCGCTTGTACGTCCTCAGACCCGAGTAGCTGCTCACGTCTCCGTCATGGGTGCCGTGGAAGACCAGGTAGTTGATGTCCTCCAGAGGCACCAGGCGACTGGTGGGGCGGTACTGGCCGTCCACAGGCGCGATGGCGATGACGGCCTCGATGTCGAACCCGAAGTCCCACGTGAGGGTGGCGTCGTCGGGATACCGGGTGAGGCGGTTGAAGGCCGCGGCATGCCCGACGGCTTCCCCGCCTCGGGAGTGGCCGATGATGCCGATGTGGTCCATATCCACGAGGCCATGGAGGGGGTTGGTCGGATCCTGGTTGAAGGACTCCCAGGCCTGGAGGTGCTTCAGAAAGAGCCACCCCCGACCGTCGTTCTCACCCCGGATACCTCCGTTGATGAAGTTCATATCCAGGGAAACGAGGATGAAGCCGCGGCTGGCCAGATGCCGGCCCAGGTACTCGTATCCCGGATCCGAGAAGTCCTTCATGTCGTGGTTCCCATGGGCCACCAGGACCAGCGGAAAGGGCCCGGGTCCATCAGGATACCAAACCCTGCCGTTCAGGGGGAAGGAGTCGGGGGTGAATCCCCAGTAGTCGTTCCTGCTCTCGGCACTGCTGCCCAGGCTCACGAGCTTCGAGGCGTCCACCGAGGATGTGGTGAAAGCCACCGAGTCCCTGTACTCGGCCCGGTTCTTGTCCGTGCCGCTCCCGTAGTAAAGGGAGCTGACCTGGTAGCCCCCCTTCTCCAGGGGGCTGGGCACGTCCAGGAGGTGCCGGGAGAGGACCACGTCCGAATCGTCCGGAGCCAACTCCAGGGCACCCATGCAGCCGGCCAGGACCGTGGAGAGGAGGAGATGGGATAGAAGGAGGGTTCCAGGGCTTCGATTCATGATCGCTCTTCCAGGACGTTCGTTCGACGTTCCACCCCCGCGGCTTCCACCGCGGCACTACACTAGAGGAGAAGTCCACCGGGGGGCAACTGAGAGGGTGGCAGGATCCCGGTCCTGACACCGTCATCGAGTGAACGCTTGCTCCACGGCACGTTTCCGGTTTCTTTTCAACGCTTCGAAATCCAAACCGGCGGGCCGGGGCAACGCCCTTCGAGCACGGTCCCCTCATCCGAGGCAGGCATGGCAAATCGCAACGCCGTAATTCAGACCAACCACGGGAACTTCACCATCGAGCTCTTCGAGGAGAGGGCCCCCACCACCACCAAGAACTTCATCGATCTCGCCGAGAAAGGGTTCTACGACGGGGTCATCTTCCACCGGATCATCGCCGACTTCATGATTCAGGGCGGCGATCCCAAGGGTACGGGCACAGGGGGACCGGGGTATACCATTCCCGACGAGTTCCACCCCGAGCTGAAGCACAAATCCGAGGGGATCCTCTCCATGGCCAACGCGGGCCCCAACACCGGCGGCTCCCAGTTCTTCATCACCCTGGCCGCAACGCCCTGGCTGGACGGGAAGCATGCGGTGTTCGGACAGGTGACCGGCGGGATGGACGTGGTGAAGGCCATCGGAAACACCCCCACCGGCCGGGGCGATCGGCCCGTGGAGGAGGTGGTCATGGAGTCGGTGAAGATCGTGGGGGAAGACGAGGCCTGACGGCCGGCCGGGGCCTTCCGCCGCACTCTCCTCGATCCTCTTTCGGCAGCCCCCGCTCCCGCTCCATGCGGATCTCCTCCAGAAGCGCCTCAGCGTCGTCGGGAGCCTCCAGGAGGTCGGGCTCCGATCCCTCCTTCACCAGGAAAAGCCAGAGGAAGGTGGTGGGAACCCCCATCCAGAAGAGGAAGAAGCGGCTGAAGCCGTGCTTCCCCTCCCGTCTCATGTCGGCGTAGAGGTAGTTCGCCGCAAGCCATACGAATCCTCCGAGGAGCTGTTCCAACACGGGCCCGTCCCTTCATTTCGTGTCCTGATTTTTGGGGGTCCCGATTCCTCTCCACGCGAATCGCCCCGTCCATCATCAAAAATGAGGGGAGGGAGTCCCCCGGCCAAGCCGGTGAACTCCCTCTCGCTTTGACAACCCTCGCCCCTTCCGCTCCGCCGTCACGGACGGACCGTACCTGAGCCGACGGTCGGTCCCTCAATCCCCCGCAAGCAGGAGGTCGGGAGAGCCGAGTCGGGCCTCGTCGCCCCGCTCCACCCGGGCCACCGCCCGGCCCTGCCAGATGAAGTAGATCACGGGGATCACCACGAGGGTGAGGACTGTGGCCGAGAGCATCCCCCCCACCATGGGTGCGGCGATGCGCTTCATGACTCCAGCCCCCGTGCCGTGCCCCCAGAGGATGGGGAGGAGGCCGCCGATGATGGCCGTCACGGTCATGACCTTGGGACGGACCCGCATGACGGCACCTTCCATGACGGCATCGTAGAGGTCCGCGAGACTCGTCCTTCCCTCCCGGATTCGATCATCCCAGGCGTGGTTCAGGTACAGGAGCATGATGACGGCGGTCTCCGCCGCCACTCCCGCCAACGCGATGAACCCCACCCCGGTGGCCACGGACCAGTTGAACCCCATGGCCGCCATGATGAGGACGCCTCCCACCAGGGCAAAGGGGAGGGAGCCCATGACGATGAGGGTCTCCCCGATCCTCCGGAAATTGAGAAAGAGGAGGACGAAGATGATGAGGAGGGTGGCCGGTACCACGATCCTCAGCCGGGCCTGGGCCCGCTGCATGAACTCGTACTGGCCGGACCACTGGAGGGTGTATCCGGGTGGAAGGGTCACCATGGCGTCCACCATCTCCTTGGCATCCGTCACATATCCGCCGATGTCATCGGTGTTCACATCCACGAAGACCCAGGCCGTGGGGAAAGCCCCCTCGGTCTTGATGGCCATGGGCCCCTTTGCCACTTCGATGGTTGCGATCTGGCCCAGGGGAATCTGGCTCGGGGAGCCCGACATTCTCCCCCCCGTGGAGCCTCCACCCTGTCCGTTGCTCGAGACCGGGGCCGCCGGGCCCGCAACCGCCGTGGAAACCATCCCTCGCATCTGCTTCACCGGAACCAGGACCTCGGCCAGTTTCTCGGGCTGGTCCCTGAGCTCCTGAGGATAGCGCACGCGGACGGCGTACCGTTCCCGTCCCTCCACGGTCTGGGTGATCTCACGTCCCCCGATGGCTGAAGCGATGACCATCTGGGCGTCCCGAATGTTCACCCCGTAGCGTGCAGAAGCCTTCCGGTCGATCTCGATGTTCAGGTAGGAACCCCCCATGGGCCGCTCGGCCACCGCGGACCGGGTGCCGGGGACCATGGCCACAGCGTTCTCGATCTCTCTCCCCAGACGCTCCAGCTCACTCAGGTCGGGACCGAAGATCTTGATCCCCACGGGCGTCCGGATCCCCGTGGCCAGCATGTCGATGCGGCCCCTGATAGGCATGGTCCAGGAGTTGGGGATGCCGGGAAAGCGAATGGCCTGGTCCATCTCGGCAAGGAGGCTCTCCCAGGTCACGCCCTCCCGCCACTCCTCCTCGGGCTTGAGGACGATGGTGGTCTCGAACATGGCCAGGGGCGCCGGGTCGGTGGCCGTGTTGGCCCGGCCGGCCTTCCCGAAGACGGACTCCACCTCGGGGAACTCGGCCAGGATGCTGTCCTGCTTTCGCATGGCCTCGTGGGCCGTGCGCACGCTGACCCCCGGCAGGGTCATGGGCATGTACATGACCGTACCCTCGTTCAGGGGCGGCATGAACTCCGAGCCGATGCGCTGGAAGGGAATGAAGGTCAGGATCAGGATGGCCACCGTGGCTCCCAGGACGGGCCAGCGGAAGCGGAGGGCGAACTCCAGGACCGGCTTATACACCCAGACCAGGAACCGGTAGACGGGATTTCGCTCCTCGGCGAAGAGCTTGCCCCGGATGAAGAGCCCCATGGTCACCGGGACCAGGGTCACGGAGAGGAGGCTGGCCGAGGCCATGGCCAGGGACTTGGTCCAGGCCAGCGGCTTGAAGAGACGCCCTTCCTGGGCCTCCAGGGCGAACACCGGGAGGAAGGAGACGGTGATGATGAGGAGGCTGAAAAAGAGAGCGGGGCCCACCTCCTTGGAGGAGCGGACCACCACCTCCCACCGTTCCCGGGCCGTAAGGAGGGAGGTGGGATACCGTCCCTCCTCCCAGGGAACCTCCTGGCCCTCAGCGGCCAACCGGCGTCGTTTGGCGTCGATCTCCCTTTCCAGGTGCACGTGCATGTTCTCGATCATGACGATGGCGGCATCGATCATGGCGCCGATGGCGATGGCGATACCCCCGAGGCTCATGATGTCGGCCCCGATGCCCAGGACCCGCATGGCGATAAAGGCCATGAGGATTCCCAGGGGCAGGGTGATGATGGCCACCAGGGCGCTACGCACGTGGAAGAGGAAGACCAGGCAGACCAGGGCCACCACGATGGACTCCTCCAGGAGCTTCTCCTTCAGTGTATCAATGGCCCGAAGGATGAGATCGGAGCGGTCGTAGACAGGGGTCATGACGACGCCGGGAGGCAGGCCGGCTTCGACCTCGGAGATCTTCTCCTTCACCCGCTCGATGGTGGCCAGGGCATTCTCCCCGAAACGCATGACCACGATGCCCCCCACCACGTCCCCGCGGCCGTCCAGATCCGCCACGCCCCGGCGCACCTGGGGCGCGAACTGAACGTCGGCCACGTCGGCGACACGGATGGGCGTGCCCTTGGTGGTGGCACCCAGTGCCACATTCTCGATGTCCGAGAGCTCCCGGATGTAGCCCAGCCCCCGGACCATGTACTCCCGCTCCGACATCTCCAGGACCATGGCCCCCACGTCCTGGTTGGCCGCCCGGATGGCCTCGGAGACGGCATGCACCGTGATCCCGAAGCCCCTCAGGCTCTCGGGATCCAACGTGACCTCGTAGGCCCGCTCGAACCCACCCACCGTAGCCACCTCGCTCACCCCCGGAACCGAGGTGAGCTGATAGCGGAGAAACCAGTCCTGGATGGAGCGGAGGTCGGCCAGGGAACGGGTGCCCGTGGTGTCCTCCAGGACGTACTGGTAGACCCAGCCCAGGCCCGTGGCGTCAGGCCCCAGGGCCACCTCAGCCCCCTCGGGGAGCCTGCCCCGGATCCCCGACAGGTATTCCAGCACCCGGCTCCGGGCCCAGTAGAGGTCCACATTGTCGTCGAAGATGATGTAGACGAAGGAGACCCCGAAGAAGGAGTACCCCCGGACGGTCCGGGCGCCGGGCACCTTCAGCATCTCCGACGCGACGGGGTAGGTGACCTGGTCCTCCACGAGTTGCGGCGCCTGGCCCTGGTAGTCCGTCTGGATGATGACCTGCACGTCCGAGAGGTCCGGAATGGCCTCCAGAGGCGTGCGGGCCATGGCCAGGATTCCCCCCGCCGTGGCGAAGAGGGCCAGAAGGAGGATCAGGAACTTGTTCTGGACGGACCACTCGATAAGGCGCTTCAGCATCGTCAGCTCCCCGCCGTCCCGTCATGGGATACGGCATCATCGCCCCCGCCATCTCCACCGTGGCTGTGGCCGCCAGACCCTGCGGTATCCGGGCGGGTCGTGGTATCTCCCACCATCCCGGACATGTCGTGCTGGGAGTGATCCATCTCTCCCCCACCCGCCTCCTCTCCGCCCATCTCCATTCCCGAGTGGTCCATTCCGGCCATTCCGGCCATGGCGGCGCCCAGGTTCGACTCGGCGTCGATGAGGAAGGTGGCCGAGGAGACCACGGTCTGTCCCTCGCTCAGGCCGTCCAGGATCTGCACCCGGCCCTCGCTGCTCAGACCCGTCACCACTTCCATGGGGTGCAGCGTACCATCGGACATCCGATGGAAGACCACCGAGCGTTCGCCGGTCCGGAGCACGGCGGAGCGGGGAACCAGCAGGGTCTCCTCCACGTTCTCCACGCCCAGCTCCACCTCTCCGTACATCCCCGGCTTGATCTTCAGGTCGGGGTTGGCCAGCTCCAGACGCACCTTCCCCGTACGGGCCTCGGCGGACACGGTGGGGTACAGGTAGGTCACCCGGCCGTGGAAGGTCTCTCCCGGGTAGGTCTCGAAGGTCACCGTTCCGTGCTGTCCCGTCCGGACGAGGGAGAGGTCCTTCTCGAAGACCTCGGCCTCCACCCAGACCCGGCTCAGATCGGCGATCCGGAAGAGGTTCATCCCCGGCATGACGTGGGCTCCCTGCACAACGTTCTTCTCCACCACGATTCCACCTGCCGGCGCCCACAGCGGAAGGGTCCTGGACACGGTGCCACGCTCCCGGATGGCCCGGATCTCCTCTTCGGGGATGTCCCAGTAGGCCAGGCGGCGATGGGCGGCCTGGAGCAGCTCCCGGGCGTTCTCCCTGGGGCGCTCTCCACCGCCGGCCTCCACCTCGGCCAGGAGCTTGCCGGCCAGAATCAGCTCCTCCTGCGCCGTCACCAGCGCCGGGGAGTAGATCTCCAGGAGGGGCTGCCCGGCTCGAACCGGCGCACCCGTGAAGTCCACGTGCAGCTCCTCCACCCAGCCGTCGATCTTCGGGGTCACGGCGGACTCCCGGGTCTCGTCCACGGTGACGAATCCCACCGTATGCACGTTTCGCTCCAGCGACCCCCGGGTGACAGGGGCGTAAGTCACACCGATGCGCCGGGCCGCGTCTCCGCTGAGGGTCACCGGCCGGGCTTCATCGGCAGCGGCCATGGCCGAGTGATCGTGGCCCTCCATGGCGCCGGCGGACGCGTCCTGTCCTTCACCGCTCATGGCGTACACGGCGACGATCCCCGCCGAAGCCAGGACCAGGACGAGTGCGAGGATGATCTGGTAGTAGGTCTTCATCGGTTCTCCGTAATCAGCTCGGCCGTTTCGGGGAGCTCCCGGCCGATGGTCATCTCGATCCGGGCGATGGTGGTGCCGTAGGAAGCCAGGAGCCCGCAGTACTCCCCCTGAAAGCGGTTCAGGGCCATCTGCGCGTCCAGCAGGGTCATGAAATCCACCGTCCCGGCCTGGTAGGCCGAGAGAGACGACTCCACGGTGGCCCGGGCCTGGGGAAGAACCTCCTCCCGGTAGAGCCCGAGGAGGGTCCCGGCCTCCTCCAGCTCAGCCAGGAGCTCACCCAGGCCGGCGTCCACCGCCGCCACCAGGTCGGTGAGACGGGCCCGGGCCATGCCCTCCACGGCGGCGGCCTCGTCCATCAGCTTCCCCTGTCGCTTCCCAGCGTAGATCGGCACGCTGAATCCCACGGAGGCTCCCCCCATGCCCTTGTAGTCTCCCTCCATGCGGCCCAGACCGTACTGGACACCCACCGTCAGATCCGGCCAGATCTGTTTTCCGGCCAGCTCCCCCCGGGTGGCGGCCCGCTCCACCTCCCGACGCAGCCCCTCCAGCATCGGTCGGGCCTCGGTGGCCCACTCCAGGAGCGTGGCGTGATCGGGCACCTCCGCGGGCAAGGCTCCCAGATCCGGCACGGGCACGTCCGTGGACGAAGGCCGGTTCAGGAGGGCGTTCAGACGGGCCACCTTCCCCTTCCGACCGGCCCGCAGGCTCTGAATGTCAGCCTCCATGCGAGCAACCTGCACGTTGGCCCTGAGGACGTCGGCCTGGCGGCCCGTTCCCGAGGCGTACATGGCCTGGGCCATGGTCCCGAAGTCCTGGAGTAAGCCCAGGGTTTCCTCCATGACCTGGATCTGGCGATAGGTCCGATACAGGCCGTAGAAAGCCGTGGCCACCTCCGTCCGGACGTTCCACCAGATCTCCTCCGAAGCCGATGCGTCGATCCGGGTGGACTGGGTGGCGATCTCCTCCATGAGGGAGAGCTTCCCCGCCACGGGAATCCGCTGCGTGGCCCCGAAGGTGGGAGCCATGGACGCCGGCATGCTGGCACCGAACTCGGGGATGGCCAGGTTCATGACGCCCACCTGGAACATGGGATCCGGCAGAAGACCGGCGGCCGGCTCCCGGCTCCGGGTGGCCTCCACCTTCAACTTGGCAGCCCGGACCCGTGGGTTCCGTTCCCGGGCCAGCTCGATGACCTCCTCCAGCCGGAGCGCGGCCGTGGAGGGATTCCCGACCTCCTGTCCCCGGATGGGAACCGGCGACATGGCCAGGAGAAGGCAGACAAGGCCCGGAGTGGTCCGGGCCCACGTCGTTTCCATCATGGGTTCTCCCCGCTTTGCAGGGTTGTGCCGGGCCGGACCGGTGTGTCCACGCCGCCGCGACGGCGGCCCCGGCCCGAGGGCTATTCGCAAACGAACAGCATCAAGAATGGCCGAAGGGGGATGAACCTTGGATTAACCCAGCATGAAGCTTTCTTCACGTTCCGTCGGAGGAGAGGAGCGCGGAGCACCGGCCCCCGGCGTTGCGAGAGGGTGATCAAAGGTTGCCGCAGCCACGAAGTGGGCTCCCTTCAGGACCAGGGAACGGGCGGCGGCCAGGGCCGCAAAGGAGCAGGAGGAAGAAGCCGCACCGAAGAGGGTGGCCAGGGAAACGGACCTGGGGCTCAGAGTCCCCATGTGGCGGATAAGCCGGGCTTTGGGGACGGAAGAGGATCCATGGAAGGTACTGCCCGCCTCACCTCCGAATGTCGGGGGCGCGCCTTCCACCCCGTACCTCGGAGGGACGACCTTCGCAAGCGACCCGGGGAAGTGTCACCGTGAACCGGGCGCCCCCTTCCTGACGGTTCCCGGCCTCGATGGTACCACCATGCATATCCACGATGGCCTTGGCGATGGACAGCCCCAGCCCGGTTCCAGAGGTCTCCGCCCCGTGGGTCCTGGACTCGTCGATCCGGTACAGGCGCTCGAAGATCCGGTCCCGGTCCCCCGGGGGGATCCCCGGGCCCTCGTCGGTAACGGTGAGGTGGACGGTTTCCCCTGCCGCCCGGAGCCGGGCCTCCACCGTTCCGCCCTCGGGAGAATACTTCACGGCGTTGCCCACCAGATTCCAGACCAGGCGATCCAGGAGATCAGGGTCCACCTGGGCCGAGACGGATCCCCCATCCGGTCCCAGGATGCGAACCCCCCGGCTCTCGGCTTGCCGTGACAAGCGATCCACGCTCTGCCGCACCCGGTCCACCAGCTCCACCTGTCGGAACGCCGGCTCCAGGACCCCGGCCTCGGAGCGGGTGAGTGTCAGGAGGTCCTCCGCCATCCGGGAGAGTCGCTCGGCCTCCTCCAGGGCGCTCTCCAGAACCCGGACGTACTCCTCCGGGGAGCGACTTCGTCGAAGGGAAACCTCGAGCTCACCCCGAAGGGCGGTCAGGGGGGTTCGAAGCTCGTGACTTGCGTCGGCCGTGAACCGCCGCTGGGCCTCCAGGGCCGCTTCCAGCCGGGAGAGCATCTGATTCAAACCCTGCACCAACCGCTGATATTCCCAGGTGTCGGCGTAGGCCTCGATACGCCTCCTCGGGCTTCCCCGGGCGATGGCCTCGGCCTGGTCGATGATGTCGTCCACCGGCCTAACCGCATTCCCCGCCAGCCAGTGGGCGCCGAAATAGGTGCTCACGCCCGTCGTCGCGATGAGGGCCAGGAAGAGGAGTCCCACGGTGCCGAGCATCCGGTTCCTGGCTTCCAGAGGAGCGGCGACCTGGAGGACGTGGCGAGAGTGCAGTTCCCCCAGACGTTCCAGGGGGTAGTAGAGGGCCCGGATGGGGATGCCCTGGAAGGTGCCTTCGGTCCAGGCCAGCTCCCCTGCCGAAGCCCGGGCCAGCGCCACCGTGTCCAGGGGCAGGTCCCGGGTGATGAAGCTGCTCCTGACGAGACTCTTTCCGTCGGCATTCCAGATCTGGGTATAGCGGTTCAGGTCCCGAACCTGGGCCGCCTCGGCGGGTGTGAGCTCCCACTCTTGGAACCGCATCTCCCCGGAGGGGTCGTCGGTGACGGAGGCGGCCTGGATGGACGCCACGTTCAGGATGGAGGCGTTCAGCTCCCGGTCCAGGGTTTGCCTCAGGGCCAGGTAGCTGAGGCCGGCCACCCCACCCACGGCCAACACCATGGCGGCGATGACCTGCCCCGCAAGGAGCTTCCGGAAGGATCTCACCGGAGCTCGTCCCGGCTCAGCACGTAGCCCACTCCCCTCACCGTGTGGATGAGGGGGGGAGAATTCCCTTTCCGGAGCTTCTGCCTGAGCTTCGCCACATGCACGTCCACCACGTTGCTCATGGGATCGAAGTGGAGGTCCCAGACCTTCTCCAACAGATTGGTCCGACGCACCACCTCTTCGGGATGCAGGAGGAAGTACTCCAGGAGCTGGAACTCCTTGGCCGTCAGCTTGAGATCCCTCGTACCCCTTCGGGCCGTGTGCTGAATACGGTCCATCTCCACGTCGTCGTAGCGGAGACGCTCCAGGCGCCGCGCGCCCCCTCTTCGGACCAGGGCTCGGACCCGGGCCAGTAGAACTTCGAAGGAGAAGGGCTTGGTCAGGTAGTCATCCGCCCCGGCGTCCAATCCCCGCACGATGTCCTCCGCCGCATCCCGGGCGGTAAGGAGGAGGATGGGAACCGAGGCCTCCCCCCGCCTGAGCTCCGTCAGGACCTCGTAGCCCGTCTTTCCCGGGAGCATGATGTCCAGGATGATGAGATCGTAGTCGTGGACGTGGGCCTTCATGGAGCCGTCCGTTCCGTCATGGGCCACGTCCACCGAGTACCCGTCTTCCCGAAGCCCCTGCTCCACGAAGCTGGCAACCTTCCTGTCGTCCTCCACCACCAGGATCCGCATAGGGAAGCTCCGTCAGGCCTCCGGTCCCGGGGCCATCACACCTCCATCCCCCGAAGCCGAAGGCTGTTGCCCACCACGCTCACCGAGCTGAAGGCCATGGCCAGAGCCGCCAGGATGGGATGCAACGAGCGGAACATCATGGGAACGAAGGCCAGGGGATAGAGGACTCCCGCGGCCACCGGAATCAGGATCACGTTGTAGGCGAAGGCCCAGAAGAGGTTCTGCTTGATGGTGCGCATGGTGGCGTCGCTGAGACGAAGGGCCTGGGGCACGGAGCGCAGATCCCCCCGCATGAGGGTGACGTCGGCGGCCTCCATGGCCACGTCGGCCCCCGTCCCGATGGCGATGCCCACGTCGGCCTGGGCCAGGGCCGGTGCGTCATTGATCCCGTCTCCCACCATGGCCACCAGGGCCTCACCGTCCTGTAAGGTCCGCACCACATCGGATTTCTCGTCCGGAAGCACCTCGGCCCGGACTTCCCGGATGCCCACCTCCCGGGCGATGGCCTCCGCCGTGCTCCGGTTGTCCCCGGTGAGCATGACCACCTCCAGGCCCCGCTCGCGGAGCTCCTTCACCGCCTCCGCCGATCCCTCCTTCACCCCGTCGGCCACCCCGATGAGACCCGCTGCGGTGCCGTCCACAACCACCCAGAGGGGCGTCCGGGCCTCGGTCTCCATGCGGGAAGCCTCCTCCTGAAGACCGTTGAGGGGAATCGCCCGCTCCTCCAGGAGGCGGCGGGTCCCCATGACCACCTCCCGTCCGTCCACACGGGCAACCACTCCCCGCCCGGGGACGGCCTCGAAGTCCTCGGGCTCGGGAAGCTCCAGGCTTCGGGCCTCCGCCTCCCTGAGGACCGCCTCGGCAAGGGGGTGTTCGCTCCGACGCTCGGCGGAAGCCGCCAGGACCAGGAGGTCGGCCTCCGCGCCCCCCCGGGCTTCCCCAAGGCCACCGCCGTCGCCCTCGATGCCGTGGATGACGCCCACGGGAGCCGCCTTCCAGCCGGGGGCCGTCACGATCTCCCGGACCTCCGGCTCTCCCCGGGTGACGGTGCCCGTCTTGTCCAGGATGATGATGCCCAGCTTGTGGGCCCGCTCCAGCGCTTCGGAGTTTCTGAAGAGGATGCCCTCTTGGGCCCCCTTCCCCGTCCCCACCATGACGGCCGTGGGGGTGGCCAGACCCAGGGCGCACGGACAGGCGATGACCAGGACCGCCACCATGCGAATGAGCGCCGGGGTGAAGCCGGCTCCCACCCCCAGCCACCAGACCAGGAAGGTCAGCAGGGCGATGGCGATGACCATGGGCACAAAAACGGCCGCCACCCGGTCGGCCAGGCGCTGGATGGGCGCCTTGCTCCCCTGGGCCTCCTGGACCAGGCGGATGATCCGTGCCAGGGCCGTCTCGGAACCCACCCGGGTGGCCTTGAACTTGAGGGCCCCCTCCTTGTTCAGCGTGGCCCCCACCACCTCGTCTCCGGGGCCCTTGGTCACCGGCATGCTCTCCCCGGTGAGGAGGCTCTCGTCCACGGCCGATCGTCCTTCCACCACCCTCCCGTCCACGGGGATGGACTCCCCCGGACGGACCAGAACGAGGTCGTCCACTTCCACGTCCTCAATGGGGATGTCCGACTCCTCCCCCTCCCGCACCACCCTGGCCATTTTGGGCTTCAGCCCCATGAGCTCCCGGATGGCCTCGCTGGTCTCCCCCTTCGCCCGGACTTCCAGGAGCTTGCCCAGCTTGATGAGGGTGATGATGAGGGCCGCAGTCTCGAAGTAGACGTGATCTCCTGCCGCGGTGGAGCCCACCGTGAGGGCCGCAGCCACCACCACGGAGTACACGTAGGCCACCGTGGACCCCATGGCCACCAGAACGTCCATGTTGGCCGAGCCGTTCTTCAGGGACTTCCAACCCCCCACGTAGTAGTCCCACCCCACGTAGAACTGGACGGGGGTAGCCAGGGCGAACATGAGCCAGTTGACCCAGGGGGCGTGGGCCCAGGGACCCAGGAGCCCGAAATCCCGTGCCATGCTGAGGACGAAGAGGGGCCCGGCGAAGAGGACGCCCGTCCAGAACTTCCGCGTCTGGTCCCTGATCTCGGCCCGGCGGGCCTCGGCCTCCACGTCCTCCATCTCCCCGGACGGCGCTTCCACGACGCCGTAGCCGGCCTCCTCGATGCGCTCCACCAGCTCATCTTCCCGGACGATGGCGGGATCGAAGCGGACCCGGGCCCGTTCCGAGGCGAAGTTCACTGAGGCTTCGGCCACCCCCTCGGTCCGGTCCAGTGCGCGTTCGACCGCAGCGGCGCAGTTGGCGCACGTCATCCCCGTGACGGGGAAGGTCAGTTCCCTCTCCATGGGCCCTTCAGCCCTCCGGGGGATAGTTGATCTCTTTCATGAGCCCCTCGATGGCCGACCAGCTCGTGGCCTCGGGGTCCCAGGACACGGTGACGTCCTTGGTCTCCTGGTTCGCCTGGACCTCGGCCACGCCGTCCAGTCCCTTCATCTCTCGTTCGATGGTCATCACACAGTGGCCGCAACTGATGTTCGGCACCTTCACGGTCTTCGATGTCACGATGTCCTTCCTTGTCTCTGGTTGGTTCATTGAAATGGTGGGGAACGAGGCCGGCCTAACGGACCTCCCAAACAAGGCCACCCGAAACCACCAGATCGTGCTGGACCTTGTCCCAGTACTCGTTGATGGAGTCCTTGATCTGGGCATCGAAGGTCAGGCCGAACACCCGGAAGGTCAGCCCCGCCCCGAGCTCTGCTGCAGGGGTGAAACCGTCATCGGGGAGGATGGCCTCAACCTCGTTCTCCTGGCTCGGCTCCCCGAAGCTGTACCATTTGCCGGAATAACCGGCCAGCACGTAAGGTTGGAGCCCTGCGTACTCGAGCTTCGTGGGAAGAACGAGATGCAGGTTCAGGAAGGTCAGGGCCGCCGTCTGGTCGAACCAGGTGTTCACAACCTCCGGCGGCTCGAAATAGATGCGCGGGATCAGGACCCCGTGTCCGGCCGTGTGCCACCCCTCGAAGCTCCTCGCCACCTCCCCCCGCAGGAGGACCCCCAGCCCTCCGTGCTCCACCTCCACACCCACTCCTGCGTAAGCCGCCCTCCCCAAGGACCCCGAGGTCCACTCGATGAGGCCGTCCCCGGAGAAATTCTTCCACTTCTCGTAGAAGGCGTTGTCGGGCATGAGGAGCCCGAACCGGGGGATGACTCGAATCTCCACCTCCTCCAGAAAGCCGCCTCCCTCCTGCCCCAGGCCGGAACCAGGAGTGCCGAAGAGGAAGAAGGCCCCCAGAAGAAACAGGGCGGGTTTGCTCATTAATGTCCCAACATGTGGCGTTTTCTCCACTCGACCCTCGTACGATGTGACGCGCTTCCTTCACGGAGAGGAGGAAGCACCCGTCCCTGTACCCCGCACCCTCTCTCGTGAGCCAAAACAAACGCGCTTCCACGAAAGGCACGGGGACGTGCAGGAAGAGATGGATTGTCCGGAAACAAGGGACCCACCGGTCGGTCCCTCCAATCGGCCCGGAATGTCGGACATCTGTGTTTTATGGATATCCACGCAACCGGCTGGCGCGAATGTTGCGATGGGCCTAATCTAGTGAGGCGGAGAATGCAACTAGAGTAAATGATAACTGATTTGGTTTTAAAACATCAACATCCGGGAAAGTCCTCCTGGTTATCGATTGCACCTCGCTTTTTCCTTGTACCCCTCAGCCGTTCAGCCGCAGGAGAGTGATGATGAGACGGAGCCTTCCCTTATTAGTCGCAGCGATCTTCATGATCCCGCTCGTGACCGGGTGTGAAGGGCCTGCCGGGCCGGAAGGCCCCACCGGTGCCACGGGGCCCCAAGGCCCGGCCGGACCCCAGGGTCCCGCTGGTCCCGCCGGGCCCGCCGGTCAGGATGCGACCCAGACCTGCACCCAGTGTCACACCAACAGCGTCGGCCTGTACGCCGTGCAGGTGCAGTACGCCAACTCCACGCACCGGACCGGTGGGAACTTCGAACGTTCCACCACGTCGTGTGCCCCCTGCCATACCCACCAGGGCTTCCTGGAGGTGGTGGCGACCGGAGCCACGAGCACCGTCGAGGATATTCTGAATCCGGCGCCCATCAACTGCAGAACCTGCCACCAGATCCACACGACCTACACGGCGGCGGACTACGCCCTGACCGTGAGCGGTGCGAACTCGCTGATCTTCAACCCCGAGCAGGGCCCCGTCGATTTCGGTGAGATCGGCAACCTCTGCAGCCAGTGCCACCAGGGCCGGCCTCTGAACCCCATGCCGGCGGTGGGCGGTGACCCCGTCACCATCACCTCATTCCGTTACGGCTACCATCACGGCCCCCAGGGCCAGGTCGTGGGCGGAGTGGGTGCGTTCGACCTGAGCAGTCAGCTACCGGGAGCCCAAGGCATCGAGCTCGCGGGACACGCCGAACCCATGGCCCACGGGAACCCCAGCATCAACCAGGGCACCTGCGGTACCTGCCACATGGGTGATGCTTTCGGGGAACAGGCCGGCGGTCACACCTGGAACATGACCTATTTCTACCATGGTCGCGATGTAGACAACGTGGCCGGATGCGTGGCCTGTCACTCCAGCATCGAGGACTTCGATTACAACGGGGTCCAGACCACGGTGAAGGGGCTCCTGGACGAGCTGTCCACCGAGCTCCAGCGTGTGGGCATTCAGCGCGCCGATCATTACGCCGTTACCGGAAGCTGGCCGGCCAACGTGGCTGCCGCCTTCGTAAACTGGCAGATGTTCGAGGAAGACCGGAGCCTGGGTGTTCACAATCCGGCGTATGCCATGACCATCCTCCAGGCCTCCATCGACTACCTGAAGACTCTCCCCACTCCGTAACGAGGGGAGCCGTCTTTACCGGCCTTTGGTTTCAGGTAAGGGCGATGAGCGCCCGCCCCGGAGGATCGGGGCGGGCGCCGTATCTTCGTCCCACACCGGATCCAGGGCCAGGTAGGGCAGGAGTCCCTCCCCACGCCCACCGACAAGGACTCCCCCCTCTCCGATCAGTCTCCTAGCCTCCCACCCTCTCCGCCGGCACGGAGACCCGCACCACACCGCGGAAGTCCCCGGGAGAATACCCCGTAGCCAGATCTTCCGGGTAATGCTCCCGGATGCGCTCTGCCACAGCCGGTTCCATGGCCTCGCCGGACCCGTGGCACCGCAGGCAGACATCCGAGATGAAGAGAGGCTTGTAGTAGCGGTACTCGGTGTCCGATACCTGCTGGACGTAGCTGGAAGGGGCCTGGCCCCCGTCCCTCACCGCCTCCTCGAAATAGAGAAGGGCTTCCCTCTCGGCCCCGTCTGGGGCGTTCGCCGGGTTCCTGACCCGGAAGGAGGTCCGCTTGAGCTCCAGTCCACCCTCCAGACTTGCCTGAACCGAGCGGGTGAGGGGTAAGGCCTCCCCGGCGCAGAACTCCACGGCTCCGGCGGTTCCCCCCTCTTCGAGGGCGGCCGAGAGACGGCCGACCAGGGTCCGCAGGAGCTCGGCGGCCGCTGGCTCGGCCACCTCCACGACGGCCTGGCCTTTCTCGGTTGAGAGTTCTTCCGAAGTCTCCCCGCATCCGGAAGCCAGAAGCGCGAGAACACCCAGAGAGAACGCCCGCATCCATCGGTCCATCTCTTCCCTCCTTGAGGAGCCGGATCGCTGCCGGACTCCCCCGATGGGCGGCTGTCCTGCCGTTTCGACGCCCGGAGGCCGAAAGGAGGCAAAGATCCGCAGGAGTGTCCGGTCAGCCCTCGTCCCCGGTGCGCCGCCCCAGCTCACGATCCAGCATGAGAAGGGCACCCTTGTTGTCGCCGGCCATCTTCAACAGATCAACGACCCGGCCCGTGTTCTCCTCCTCCTCCACCTGCTCGTCGATGAACCACTGGAGCTCGAGCTGGGCCGGGTAATCGTTCTCTTCCCGGGCCAACTCGTACAACTCGTGAATGCACCCGGTGATGTGCTGCTCGTGGGCCAGGGCCTTTTCGAAGGCCTCCAGGGGGGTGCCGAACTCCTTCGGGGGCTCCCCGATGGCCTTCAGAACCACCCGTCCACCCCGCCGATTGATGTGATCGAAGAGGCGCATGGCATGCTCCACCTCCTCCTGGGCCTGATGCTTCATCCAGTTCGTGAAACCATCCAGGTTCAGGGCCTCGAAGTGGGCGGCCATGGCCAGGTAGATGTAGGAGGAAAAGAGCTCTTCATTGATCTGTTCGTTGAAAGCCTGCTCCACGCGCTCGTTCATCCTTTTCTCCGTTGGCATTTCTCAGTTGAGGAAGGAAACTGCGGCACGTCTGGGCCTGTGTACCCCCGACCCGAGCAGGGTTCCTGGGCAGGGTCAGGAATCGAGCGGCCCAGCTCACGCCAGACCCCGCAGGCCGTTCCGCGAGACCACCCGGCGAAACGCAGGTGAACACCCCTTGCCGGGGCCGTGGCACCCTTTTCCCAACCCCACTCACGAGAAAGGCGCCGAAGACCCTCTCGGGTCCCGGCGCCTCTGCACTCCGGAGGGAATCCCCCGTCAGCGGGGCCGCACTCGCCGGGGTCGGCTGAAACGACCTACTGGATCCCCGCCTTCACGTGGCACCACAGGCAGGTCTCATTGCCGCGATCCCCATGGCTCTCGGGCACATCCGGCACCGGCTCCATGGCGCCGGCCGTGTGGCACATCAGGCAGTTCTCCTTGCCTTCCAGATCATGGCTGGTGGGCGTGGCCCCCTCGGTCTGCATGGGAGAATCGGCCGCATGGCACCACATGCAGGTTTCGTTTCCACGGCCCTCATGGTCGGCGGGAACGTCCGGTACCGGCTGCATGGCACCGGCCGTGTGGCACATCATGCAGTTTTCCTTCCCCGCCAGGTCGTGGGACACGACCGTGGGCTTCTCCTGGGCCATCCCCGGCCCGGCCAGAACGGCCATGAGGAGGAGACACCCCACCATGCTCGCAATGCGACGACTCATCTCGACTTTCCCCTATCCGATGTTTTGGTGTGGAGGCTCAAGCATATCACAGAGGAAGCTCCCTCAGCAAGAACCTCATCCATCCTTCATCATTTTCCTTATCTATTTCATACTGCAAGGAACTCGCCACCTCCGGGGCCTGCGGACCTGGCATGTTTCTCGCCCAGACAGGAGGCAGCGGATGAAGAGCCGAAGCGTGAAAACTTGCGCGAAATGGCGGTCCGACTGAATTGTTTCCTTGGATATTCACGGACGACCCGCGAGTCGTCGGGAAAACGTAGCGCTCTTGGGACATCACGGAGGTCTGTCGAGGACAGAATGTCCTCCCCGCAGCCGGCCCCGGACCACGTTCCCACACATGCGCGCCTGCCGTAGATGCGAGATGGGGAGTTTGCTCATGGAGAAGGGATGTCGACGCAGCGTCACCAGAGTGGTCCTGGCCGCCGCTCTTCTGGGAGGGGCCTGGGGCTGTGTGGACGGTGATGCCGTCTACGTGGAGCAGCCGCCCTGGGACGAAGCCCCGGAAGAGGCGGTGGGTTTCCTCGGGTACGCCGAGGGCCGTCAAGGCCAGACCCTCTGCGGCCAATGCCACGGGGATTTCCAGGAATTGTGGGAGACCACGGCCCACGCCGACGCCTGGCAGGGCCTCCAGGCCAGCGGACATGCCGCATCCTACTGTGAAGGCTGCCATACGGTGGGTCGTCTCGGCAACCAGGTGACGCAGACCAATGTAGGCTGGGATGCCACCCGGGACCCTCGCTACCACGACGTCCAGTGCGAAAGCTGTCACGGCCCGGGAGTCACCCATGTGGCGGCGCCGTCGGCCGAGCAGCCGCTGGCCTCTTTCCAGGCTGCCCCCAACGCCACCAACGGCTGCGGCCAGTGTCACAACGGCGCCCACCATCCCTTCGTGGAGCAATGGTCCCAGTCCGCCCACGGCGCCGGGCCCCACGTGGCCTACGCCGGAGGGCGGAGCAGCTGCGCTCCCTGCCACGAGGGCCAGGCCGCCCTGGAGCAGACTTTCGGCGAGGACGCCCGTTACCTGGAAAAGGGCGACGGACAGCTCCGGAGCATTACCTGCGTGGTCTGCCACGATCCACACGAGTCGGCGTTCGAGGGTCAGCTCCGGGCCTCCATCGAGGTTCCGAACCGCTCGAACCTCTGCATGCGGTGCCACACCCGACGGGGCACTCCCTGGTCCTCCCACGGGCCCCACGCCGCGCAGGGCCTCCTGATCCTGGGCGAGGACGTGGGCTATATCCCCGAGGGCTTCGACGGATCCGTGAGCGACATCCCCAACCCCCACGGCCCCCGGAACAACGACCGGCTCTGTGCCAGTTGCCATGTCCAGACCTTCACCGCAACCGATCCCGACGGCGGGTTCCTCTTCCAGAGCGTGGGACACACCTTCGAAGCCATCAGCTGTCTGGACGACCAGGGCCTGCCGGAGTTCGAAGGGAACTGCGAGGTGGAGGACCGGACCTTCGACGCCTGCACGGGCTCGGGGTGCCACGGGTCTCCCTCCCTGGCCCGGACGGCCTACGTGAGGGTTCGGGACAGGATCAACGTCCTTCTGGACGAGCTCTGGGAAGACTCCAACAGGAACCACATCCTGGAAGAGACCGACGGCGGCCTTCTTCCCCAGGTCCTCGCCGCCGGGTTCCGCTCCGACCTGAACCCCGGCACCTCCGACATGACCCCGGCCAAGGGGGCCATGTGGAACGCCATGCTGGCCTGGACCGACGACCGGCCCCACTGGTCCGAAGGGACGGTGGTGGGAGAGGGGTTCTCCTCCCACCCCAACAGCGGGAACGGCGTGCACAACCCCCATCTCCTGGAGAAGCTCCTCCTGGCCTCCATCGGGGAAGTGAGGAGGACGTATGGACTCCAATAGACCAAGGACCCGACTTCTCCCCTTCTGGTGGAGATTTGACATGAGCTACCGGAAGCTCCTCCCCATCGTCCTTCTGGGCCTCCTGGCCGTGCCGATGCATATCGAGGCCCAGGGGTTCAACGGACGAGCCCGCACCTACGTCAGCTACCTCCAGGTCCGAGACCTGGTTCTGGACAGCATCCAGGCCGGGGCCGTACCCGGCGAGGGGACCCAGAGGACCCTGCCGGACGGGACGGCCGTGACCTGCGGAGAGGAGTTCTGCCAGTACTATCGATCCGGAGACGACCTGGCCGTGATTCCCCTCCTCCTGGACGTGGAGATGAACGTCTGGACCGGGATCACCGGTCTTCGGGCCTACACCCATGTTCGGGCCCGGGACCCCCTGGGAGACTGGAGAGTGGTCTGGCCCCGGCACAACGAGCCCTTCGAAGCCCTGACCGCGTACGTGGAATACCGCCGCTCCTTCTACAAGATCAGAGCGGGCCGGCAGTGGCAAACCACCGGACTGGGGATGTACAACTACGACGGGACGTCCGTGGCTCTGCGGCTCCCCCAGAAGATCGATCTGGAGCTCTACGGGGGGTTGAGCCTGGTCCGGGGCTTGAACGAGGGGTACTACACCGACCTCATCTCCGACGTGGAAAACCTCTTTCCCAGGGAGGACGCCTGGCTGGGAGGTTTTCACATGAGGGTGAGACCGTCCCCGGCCTTCGCCGGGTCCTTCACCTATCAGCGCGAGCAGGCCACCCGATCCGGGGAGCTGTACTCCGAGCGCCTGGCTGCCAGCGGCCGGGTCCTCGTCGGTGAGTTCACCCTTGACGGAGAGATCAAGTACGACCTGGCCACGAGCCAGGTGAACCTGGGGAAGCTCCGCGCCAGCATCCCCCTGGGGCCGGGCTTCAAAGCCAGCGGAGAGCTCCGGAGTTACAGACCGTTCTTCGAGCTCTGGACCATCTGGGGAGCCTTCTCCCCGGTGGGCTACGACGAGTTCAGGGCCAGGGTGGACTGGACGGCCCCCACCGGCAAGGTCTCGGCCTATGCCTACTCCAGCCGACGGGAGTATGAAGACACTCATGCCCGGGCCCCCGATGAGCTGCCCGTCAACGATGACGCCTGGCGGTGGGGTCTGGGAGGTCGCTACTCTCCCAGGACCGATCTGGTCTTTACAGGGGAGTACCGTGCAGACGAGGGATTCGGCGCCACCCGGTACGGAGGCGATCTCTCGGCCCAGAAGTTCTTCGGCCGGGACACCTACATCGCCCTCAAGGGCACCGCCTTCGAGACCTTCTCGGAGTTCCGGGTGGGATCCGGCGAGGTCGTCGGGGGCGGAGTGCAGGGCGCCTTCCCCGTGGGGCCGGCCAAGCTCCAGGGCGGGGCCATGTTCTACAAGCACACCCACGATGATCGCCCCAGCCTCCTGGACCTGAATCAGGCCCGTTTGAACCTCTCCCTGGAGGTCCCCATCGGAAGGGATCCCGGCATGAGAGGAGGGGGAAACTGATGAGACGCGCCACGATGTCGGCCCTCGCGGCCACGGCCTTCGCGAGCTTCGTGCAGGCGACGGCTCTGGGAGCCCAGGACGGATTTCCCCACGAGAAGCACTCGGTTTTCTTCGCCGAATGCACCGCCTGCCATGCCGGGGTCACCACCGGTGATGCTGACGCGGTGTACCCGGAATTCGCCACCTGCGGCGGGTGCCACGACGGAAACACCGGCCCGGTCATCGAATGGCAGGCGCCGGAGTCCCGGGCATCGAGCCTGGCCTTCGACCATGCTCCCCACGCCTTCGACTGCGCTACATGTCATCTCCCCGGCGGGGAGGACGATCTGGCCTCCATGGCCTATCCGGAGCCGGAGAGCTGTTTCGGTTGCCACGCACCCGACACCCAGCACCAGCAAGCCGAGGACTGCGGCTTCTGCCATGCCCGGGTCACCAGCTTCCGCCTCACCCAGGACGGTGCCCGGGAGCCCTTCCACGGCGTGGGTTTCGTGAATAATCACGGGGCGGCAGCGTCGGCCGGCCAGCCGGACTGTGCATCCTGCCATGCCGAGAACACCTGCGCCCAGTGCCACGAGGCCCAAGCCGAGCCCGACTTCCACCCCGTCAACTTCCTGGCCTCTCACGGCCCGGAAGCGTACGGGCGAACCAGCGACTGCACATCCTGCCACAGCTCCGAAGCCTTCTGCAGGGAGTGCCATGTGAATCTGGGCATGGAGGGTGGCGGAGGGTTTGTGGCCCCCTTCCATGACAATCAGGCTGTCTGGATCCTGAGTCACCCTCAGGCGGCACGGCAGGACCTGGAGAGCTGCGTCTCCTGCCATCAGCAGAACGATTGCCTCAGGTGCCACTCGGGCACCGCGGGCATGAGGGTCAGCCCCCATGGGCCGGATTTCGACCCCTCCGCCATGCGCCAACGGAACCAGGCCATGTGCACGGTCTGCCACGGAAGTGGAGGCGGGGGGCTTTGACGAAGTGAAGAAGGACATAGATAAAGCCCGCTGAGACACCTCCTCTACCTTGCAGAAGGGGGGGTTAGGCGGCGGAGGTAGCTGGAATGACGTACGCCCTTCGCCCGTTGGTAGATGGGATGCGGTTGGGAGCCTTGATGTGGAGCCTCGGCCTGGTGGCCGCCGTCCCGACGGCAGCCCAGGAGGAGGACCCGTGCCTCATGTGCCACTCCGAGGCCACGATGTTCGAGGCCACCGGTGAACCGGAGCGGTACGTGGTGACCCCCGAGGATCTGGAGGGGTCGGTCCATGAAGGCCTGGGCTTGTCCTGCTCGTCCTGCCACGTGGACATGCAGTTTCCCCACCCCGAGGACAACCGGGCGAGTTGCAGCCCCTGCCACGCCGAGCTGGAAGCCAGCTTCCGGGAGGGACTCCACGGTTACGCCCTTGAAACGGGAAACCCACGGGCTCCGGACTGCGCCACCTGTCATGGGAAGCATCAGATCCTGCCCAGCTCCGATCCCAGGGCCGCCACCCATAAAGTGCGTCTCCCCGGCACTTGTGCCAGTTGCCACGGCGAAGCGGGGCTCTTGACGGATCAGTTCGTGAGGCTGCCCCAGTCGTTCCAGCAGTATGCCGTCTCAGTCCACGGCCAGGGGACCCAGCGAGGTGTGGCGGTGGCAGCATCGTGCGCCGACTGCCACGCTGTCCATGACCTCCGGGGCTCCGCCGACCCCCTCTCCATGATCAATCCCCAGAACGTGGCCTCCACCTGCGGTCAGTGTCATCCCGACGTGCAGCTCGAATACCAGGAGTCCATCCACGGGCGCGCCCTGGAGGCCGGGATCACCGACAGCCCCACCTGCACGGACTGCCACGGGGAGCACCTGATCCTCTCCCCCGACGATCCCCAGGCCGTCACCTGCGGAGCCCGGCAGGCCACGGAGGTCTGCGGGGAGTGCCACAACGATCCCACCATCATCTCCAAGTACGGCCTCCAGGGCGGCGTCGTGGGATCGTACATGGACAGCTACCACGGGCGGTCCTCCCGGCGCGGATGTGACATCACCGCATCCTGCGTGGACTGCCATACGGCCCACCTGGTTCTCCCCGCCGCTGACCCGGCCTCCTCCATCTCGGAGGAGAACCTGGTCTCCACCTGCGCCCAGTGCCATGAGGGCGCAACCGCCGAATTCGCCAACTCCTACAACCACGTCACCGCCTCCATGGAGGGGAACCCGGTGAACCGCATCATCCGGGCCATCTATTTCTGGGCGATTCTTATCATCATCGGGGGAATGGTGGTGCACAACCTGCTGATCATGAACTACTTCATGATCAAGCGCCGCAGGGAGCAGGCAGGCACAGGCGCCTCGGTAACCCGTTTCACCATGAACGAGGTGATCCAGCACCTGACCCTGACGGTGGCCTTCGTGGTCCTGGCCATCACCGGGTTCGCCCTTGCCTATCCCGAGGCATGGTGGGTGGACTGGCTGAACGCCCTGGGCATGACGGAGGTGATCCGGGGCGACATCCATCGGGCCGCAGGGGTCCTCCTCATCCTCACCTCCATCTACCACGGGTGGTACGTCCTGGCCACGAGACGGGGGCGCGGTGAGCTGAATGCCATGCTGCCCGCTGTCCGGGACGTCACCGATCTCTGGAAAAACCTGAGATACTACACCTTCCGAAGCCGGGAGAAAGCCCGCTTCGGCCGCTATGACTACATGCAGAAGGCCGAGTACTGGGCGCTGATCTGGGGGACCATCGTCATGGCCATCACTGGGCTCGTCCTCTGGTTCCCGGCCATTACGGCCAAGATCCTCCCGGGGATCGTCATTCCCACCTCCCAGACCATCCACTTCTATGAGGCGTGGCTGGCCACCCTGGCCATCCTGGTCTGGCACTTCTTCTTCGTCATCCTCCATCCCGAGGAATATCCCATGAGCTGGACCTGGCTCACCGGAAAGATGACCAAGGAGTCGGCCAAGACCCACCATGCCCGCTGGTACGAGGAGGAGCTCACCCCCGAGGAGGGCGGCCCCGGTTCCGGAAACCAGGGGAACCGGAGGCCCGAATCGAAGGAGAGAGGAGACGGCTCGCCCCTCGGTGCCCAACCGCCGGATGGGGACGACTGAGCGCGCCGGAGGTGAGTGGCTGACCTTCAGAGAGGGGAGATCAAGAACTTGTTGGAGCGTATGCCCGATAGGGGGACGATGAGACGCGCCGTGGTGGCCGGCGGGCTTCTCCTGCTGGGGCTCTTCATCCCTTCAGGGGAGGCCATGGCGCAAGCAGACGACCAGATGTGTCTCATGTGCCACGGGGACCCGGCCATGCTCCAGGGAATCGACTCCCCGGAGCGCCTTCTGGTGACCCCCGAGGATCTGGCGTCCTCGGTTCACGGTGCAGCCGGCGTGGGATGCACCCTCTGTCACCAGAACGTCCCCCTTCCCCACGCCGCCGGGGAGGTCCCCCCCGTGAACTGCGCCTTCTGCCACTCCACCCAGGGCCGGGAGCACGCCCGCTCCCTCCACGGCCAGGCGGCTGCCCGGGGAGACTCCCTGGCGCCGTCCTGCGTGGACTGCCACGGAGGCCATGACGTCCTGAGCCACCGGACCCCCGAGTCCCCCACGGCCACCATCAACATCCCCCTCCTCTGCGGCGAATGCCACCGGGAGGGAAGCCCCGTATCCCGGACCCACGAGATCGCCCAGGACCGGATCCTGGAGAACTACTCCATGTCCATCCACGGGGATGGGCTCTTCAGGGCCGGGTTGACGGTCACGGCGGTCTGCACGTCCTGCCACACCTCCCACAACATCCTCCCCCACACGGACCCCCGGTCCAGCATTTCCCGGGAGCGGGTGGCCGAAACCTGCACCCAGTGCCACGCCCGCATCGAGGAGGTTCACGTACGGACCATCGAGGGCCGCCTCTGGGAGGAGGAGCCACACAAGATCCCGGCATGCGTGGACTGCCATGCCCCCCACGAGCAGCGAAGGGTGTTCTACAGCGCCGGAGCGGCCAATGAGGACTGCCTCTCCTGCCACCGGGACCCGACCCTCGTGGGCTATAGCCACGTAGCCGGCGACTCCATCTCCCTCTACGTGGACGAGGAGGCCTATCAGGGCGGGATGCACGGAGAGACGGCCTGCGCCCAGTGCCACACCGACGTGACGCAGAGCCTGGCCCGCCCCTGCGAGACCGCCACCGAGGCCGTGGACTGCAGCATCTGTCACGCCGAGCCGGTGGATAGCTACGAGACAGGAACCCATGGGATGCTGGCCGCCCGGGGAGACCCCGACGCACCCGTCTGTCTGGACTGCCACACCAAGCACGCCACCCTGGGGAACACCAATCCCGTCTCTCAGACCTATGCCAGGAACGTCCCCGACCTCTGCGCCACCTGTCACAGAGAGGGGGAACCCGCAGCCCGACGCATCGAAGCCGAGGGCTACCCCGGGGGCATCGTCGGCTCCTACGAGATGAGCATCCACGGGGAGGGTCTCATCCAGGGCGGCCTCGTGGTCACAGCCACCTGCGACGACTGCCACACGGCTCACAAGCCGCTCCCCCCCACAGACCCCGAATCCACCATCCACCCGCAGAACGTCTCCGCCACCTGCGGAGCGTGCCATCACGGCATCGAGGAGGCGTTCCAGGAGAGCGTCCACTGGGCCGAGCGGGGGGATTCGGATGAGCTCGAATACCCCACCTGCGAGGACTGCCACACCTCCCACTCCATCGCCCGGACCGACGCCGGCGACTTTCGTTTGGAGATGATGGACCAGTGTGGGCGATGCCACGAGGAGGAGACGGAGACCTTCTTCGACACCTTCCATGGGAAGGTATCCAGGCTGGGCGACGAGGGAGCGGCCAAGTGCTACGACTGCCACGGGACGCATAACATCCTTCCTCCGGAGGATCCGGCGTCCACCCTCAGCCGTGACAACGTCCTGGAGACCTGCGCCCAGTGTCATCCGGCCGCCAACACGAAGTTCACCGGGTACCTGACCCACGCCACCCACCACGACCCGGAGAAGTACCCATTCCTCTTCTTCTCCTTCTGGGCCATGACCGCCCTCCTGGTGGGCACGCTGACCCTCGCAACCCTGCATACCCTGGCCTGGCTATGGCGTCTGTGGCGCTCGCCGGAGTACTGGAAGCCTCACCGGGCGCATCGCTTTCCCAAGCCCGGTGCCAGGATGTACCGGAGGTTCACGACCTTCGAGCGGTCGCTTCACGGCATCATGATCCTCTCCTTCTTCACCCTGGCCATCACCGGGATGGTGCTGAAATTCTCCTTCATGGGTTGGGCACAGCTCACGGCCGGTGTGCTGGGCGGATTCGCCGTCACGGGCTTTCTGCACAGGGTTGCGGCCATCGTCCTCATCGCCGTCTGGCTGGTGCACATCTGGGACGTGGTGAAGAAGAAGCGGGCTTCGAGCAAGAGCTGGCTCCAGTTCATCGGAGACAAGCGGGACTCCCTCCTCTTCACCAAGCAGGATCTGCTGGACCTGAGGGCTTCCGCGAAGTGGTTCTTCGGCAAAGGCCCCCGGCCGGCCTACGGGCGCTGGACCTACTGGGAGAAATTCGACTATTTCGCCGTCTTCTGGGGCATGTTCATCATCGGCTCCACCGGCATCCTCCTCTGGTTCCCGGAGTTCTTCACCCTCTTCCTCCCGGGGAAGTCGGTGAACATCGCTACCATCATCCACAGCGACGAGGCCCTCCTGGCCGTGGGATTCATCTTCACGGTGCACTTCTTCAATACCCACTTCCGCCCCGACAAATTCCCCATGGACCCGGTCATCTTCACCGGCCGGGTGTCGGTGGAGGAGCTGAAGGCAGACAAACCCCGGGAATACGAGGAGCTGGTGGCCTCGGGTGAGTTGGAGGAAAAGCTCTTCGAGCCGTATCCGCGGAACGCCCAGATCCTCTTCAGGGTTCTTGGCTTCACGGCTCTCTTCATCGGGCTTACCCTCATCGCCCTCATCGTCTACTCCATGCTCTTCGGGTACCGGTAGACTCGAGGCCTGAGATCATCACAACAGAGGAAAGGAAAGAAGCCTTGAAGGCGTTTGCACACAGTGAAATCATCCCGGGGGGAATCCGAAGCGGTCTCCTCCTGACCCTCTCCCTTCTCATTCTCCCCGGATGCGGCGGGAGCGGTGGGGAAGAAACTCAAGCCGGGAGCGACACACCCGCGGCGGCCCGGCCCATGGGCCCCGAGCTCCAGGCCCTCGTGGACCGGGGCAATGCCGCCCACCGGGCGGGCAACTACACGGAAGCCCTCGAGACCTATGAGGAAGCCATGGAGCTGGACCCGGAGCACCCCATCCCCCAATTCGGCGCCCTCATGGCGGCCATGGCCGCAGGGGACACGGCTCTGGCCGAGTCCCTCTCCACCAAGCTCGAGATCTCTGCTCCCGAGCTCCTTGGCATGCTGAAGTCCAATGGAAGCATGGGTGGGATGCCTGCTGATCCCCATGCCGGGGGGCAGGGAGCCATGCCCGGCGGGATGCCCCCCATGGGGGACCCGGGCATGAGTGGCCTTCCTCCGGGCCACCCTACCATCCCGGGAATCACGCCTGACACAACACGACCCGACACGACCGGGAGCGACTAGAAAGGTGTTGCGAAAGGGGAGTGCACCTGAACCAACGAGGGGCCGGTGGACATCCACCGGCCCCTGTTGGTGCCTCCGCCGAGTGCGTGTTTGGCGATCCCCTGGTCGGGAGGACCCACGCGGTCTCAGGTAGGAGACGAAACCTTCACGATTCAATGATACGGAACGGGGCTCCCTTCCGCTACCCTTTCTGGTCTACAGAGGACGCGTCGTCTTTTCGGCCCGTCACCACCACCCGCCCCTCTCCGTCCACATCCAGGATCATCCACGTGTTGGTCGTCCCGCAGAGCTCGCAAAAGGCGTGGTCACGGTCCAGGATCTTCATCTCGGAGATCTGGCCGCACCCCTCGCACTGAGCCTCCACGGTGCTCCACTCCTCCCGGAGTCCGCTGCGCGCCAACCGAACACCCATGACCACCGGCCGGTACCGGGAAAGGGGACAGATTTCGCCATCGCACTTGTCCCCGAAGTCCAGGCACACGACCTCGTCGTGGTCCTGGAGGTTCGCATGCCCGCCCCGGGGCGCCCCGGGGGTCACGGCAACGGAGACCTCCTTCTGGCAGTGGGAACAATAGGTCTTCCGCATCTTGGCTGAGTCACTCATGATGGGCTATCCGTCCCCTCCGCCCTCGTTGGAGCTCGCCGCATCTCCGCCATTCTTTTCCCTGGCTTCCCTGATCTCCCGGATGATGCGCTTGTAGTTCTCCTCCATCTGACCCGTGGGAACCTCGAAGAGGGGGCAGAGGGACCCGGTGCAGCTTTCCCCGAACTCCAGGCAGATGCAGCTCGAGGGATCGTGTGCCGTCGGCAGCGTACCCTCCGGCAGGTCCTCCGGTACCACGACCTCCACCTGCCGGTCACAAGCGGAGCAATACGCCTTCTGGGTCCTGCTCATCCTGCTTCCCCTTTCGATGCGATGCCGTTCCCGTCCCGATCCTTCATCCCGGGTTCACCCCGAGAGCCCGGCGGGTTCCGATCCAGAGCGACACCCCATGCGCGTTCGGCGATTCCAGGTCACGCCGACTGAATCGCCGACGTCCCGTCACACCGTGTGAATCACCTCCGACCCGGGGGCCACGCGGGTCATGACCGTCCGGGCCGCCTCCACCGAGCCTACGAAGGCCGTGGTGGCAGCTGCGTCAGCCGCCATACACGACTCCGACGCCACCGTCACGCTACGACACCGGATGGCCGACGGCGAACCCGTCTCCGGATCCAGGAGGTGGTGATACCGGTGTCCCCCATGCTCGAAATACTGCTGATAGTCCCCGGAAGTGGCCACGCCCCGATCACTCATGCGAAGCGTGGTGGCCAAGCGCCCGGGATCTTCTGGGGCCCGAATGCCCACCTTCCAGGGATCGCCGTCCTCGGAGACACCCAGAGCATAGAGATCGCCCCCGACGTTCACCAGGGCATCCTGGATGCCCCAGGCCCGGAGGACCTCCACCGCCCGGTCCACCCCGTATCCCTTCCCGATCCCACCCAGGTCGATGGCCATGTCCTCCTCGTGGAAGACCACCACGTCCCGGGGGCCGGACCGGCCGAGCTCCATGGCTTCGTGGAACCCCCGGCCGGCGTACCGATCCACCTTGAGTACGTCGGGAGGCCGGGTTCGGTTCCCTACGTCCCACATGGCCATGGCTCCCCCGAGGCATGGATCGAAGGCTCCACCACTCTCCCGGGCCCAGAGCAGGGACGTGCCGAGCACGTCGGCGGTCTCGGCAGAGATGGGCTGCGGCTCACCCTTCGCTCCGCCGTTCGCCCTCCCGATCTCCGAATCCGGACGGAAGCGGGTCAGGAGAGCTTCCACCCGCCGAAGCTCCCCGAAGGCCGCATCCATGGCTTCGTGGGCGTAGCTCTCGTCCCTGTGAACCAGGGCCATCTCCCCCAGGGTGCCCATGACGGGCAGGGTCCGGCGCACCAGCCGCCGTCGGCCCCGGGCTGCGAAGGGGAGGGAGCCCACGACGAAGGCCCCGACTCCCAGGGAGATGAAATCTCTGCGACTTGGGAACGACCGCTTCCCGTTCTCAACCGTCATCATAATCTCCGTACGTCACGTTCGCTCGGACCACCAGGCCGAGGCCTTCTCGCCCTCCCCACATCCACTGCACCCTTCCGACGGCGTGCAGGAATCTGCGGAGCAGGAATCTCCATGGCTGTGAGATCCGTGTCCCAGCCTGCTTCCATTCCTGGTCGCCGCCAGCCCGAAGAGGCTGAAGAGCATGGCCGCACCCAGAACACCGAGGAGGGTGGTCATGAGGTGAAGAGCCCCGCAAAGCCCATGAAGGCCAGAGACAGGGTCCCGGCCAGAATCAGCACCAGCCCCATGTTCCGGGCCACCGCAGGCACATCCGAGAGCTCCATCTGCTCCCGAATGGACGCCATGAGGACCAGGGCCAGCGTCACGCCGGCTCCGGCGCCCAGGGCATAGAAGAGGCCGTCAATGAAAGAGTAGCCTCGCCCGGTCTGAAACACCGCCAACCCCAGGATGGCGCAGTTGGTGGTGATGAGGGGGAGGAAGATCCCCAACTCCCTGAAGAGAGTCGGGCTCATTTTCTTGATGGTCATCTCCACGATCTGAACCAGGGAGGCGATGACCACGATGAAGGAGATGATCCTCAGGTACGGCGCATGAGGCAGCACATAGAGGTTCAGGAACGAGGCCACCAGGGAGGTGATGGTCATGACGAAGATGTTCGCCAACCCCATGCGAAGTGCCGTCCCCACCTTCGCCGATACGCCCATGAAGGGACAGAGCCCCAGGAAGTAGAAGAGGGTGAAGTTGGTGACCAGCATGGCCGAAACGAGGATCAGGATCAGCTCGCCCATCACGCGGCCTCCTTCCTCGTCGGCACCCGCACACTATGGGGCCAGTGCCGGATCTCCCTCTTCGCGGCCTTCCGCTCCTCCCACCATCCCAGGAAGAGAAGGATGAAGCCCAGGGTGAAGAACCCACCCGGAGGCGAGATCATGACCACCCAGGGCTCGTAGTTCGATCCGAACACGTTGAAGGCCCAGGGTGTCCCCTCCAGGAGCGTCCCCTTCCCGAGAACCTCCCGGAAGGTCCCCATCATGACCAGGGCCACGGTGAAGCCCGCGGAGGTCCCCAGAGCGTCCAGGAGGGCGCGCCCCACGGGCCGCTTGGAGGCGAAGGCCTCCTGGCGTCCCAGGATCATGCAGTTCACCACGATGAGGGCGATGAAGGCACCCAACTGGCCGTAGACCACCGGCGCCACGGCGTGGAGCACCATGTCAACGATGGTGACGAAGGTGGCGATGATGAGGATGTAGGTGCTGATCCTCACCTCGTGGGGGATCAGCTTCTTCAGGGTGGAGACGAAGAGGCTCGACCCCAGGAGCACGAAGGTCGTGGCCCCGGCCATGGCAAAGCTGTTCAGGACCGTGTTGGTCACCGCCAGGGCCGGACAGAGGCCCAGGAGTTGGATGAGAACCGGGTTCTCGTCCCAGATGCCCCGGATGAAGTCCTGCTGCGGCGTGGTCTCTCTCATTGACCCTCCTCCTGCACTCCCTGCACTCCACCGGTGGGCTCGTAGCCCACCAGCAGATCCCGGACCTCCGCCAGTCGTTTGTTGATGATTTCGATGATCGCCTCAGAAGAAATGGTGGCTCCGGTGATCATGTCCACCTGATCCGGATCTCCCGTGTTTCGATCCGGCTTCACACCCTCGATGGGAGCTGCTACCCCCTGGAACCCTCCGACGAAGACCGAGTCCTTGACGATCTTGTCTCCGAGGCCGGGGGTCTCAAGATGGCTCAGGACCTTCATCCCCAGGATCTCGTTGGTCTCGGGATCGTAGCCGAAGATGAGGGAGATGATGTCCTGGAACCCGAAGCCCTCCCCCTGCATGGCAAAGCCGATGGGCTCACCGGTCTCGTCGTAACCCCGAAAGACCCGGTCGAGCTCCAGGGTGTCCACCTCCTGGGGCACCGAGGAGGCAGCCACCAGCTCCCCATTCAGGAGAAAGATGCTCTCGAAATGATCCGGGCCGTGGAGAACCTCCGTCACGGCCTCCCGGAGGACCTTGGCCTCGTAGGCCAGGATCTTGGGTTCGCTCCAGAGGAAGACAAAGACCAGCAGGGCACCGGCCAGCGCCCCGGCAACCCCCAGCGTCAAGACGAGCCTGAAGGAGGAAACCTCCTCACGCTCGGGAACCGCAACCCCGGGTCTCGGCGCCTCGTCCTCCTTCGCCTCCACCACGGCCTCGCCGATCTGGGGGAGAGTCACCTTTCCCGGCCGGGGCACATCCTCCCGGAGATCCTCTCCGGGCCCGGACCTGGGGGCACCCTCCACCACGGATACGTCCCTCAGAGGACCGCTCCCCGTCCCCCCACCACCCCCCTGGGGGGTATAGAGCTCGTCGTCCCTGGGGTAGGCGTCTTCCAGGGACGGCTGCCTCTCGGCGCTGTCGCCGCCCGTACCGGCTCCCTCGGGCCCATCGGCCTCCACGGGCCGCCCCTTCCTTTTGCGGGTCTCGTCGCTCATGCCCCGGCCTCCTTCACCTTTTTCTCGGGAAAGTGACCGAAGACCCTGGGCTGGGTGGCCCGGTTGATGAAGGGCACGAGGGCATTCATGAAGAGGATGGCGTACATGACGCCTTCCGGGAGCCCTCCCCAGACACGGATGAGGACCACGAGGATCCCGATCCCCGCCGCGAAGATCCACGCCCCCAGATTCGTCACCGGCGACGTGACCATGTCCGTAGCCATGTAGACGGCGCCGAGCATGAGCCCCCCGCTGAAGAGCATGAAGAAGGGCGGCGGATAGACCTCACCGTTGATGAGGTAGAGGATCTCGCTGAAGACGAAGACCGTAAGGAAGATCCCCACGGGAATCCTCCAGTTGAGGTACTTCCGGGCCGCCAGGTAGCCCCCGCAGATAAGGATGAGGACGCCGGCCGTCTCACCCAGGGACCCGCCGGTATTCCCGATCATGAGGCTGAAGAGATCGGTGATCTCGCCTTCGAACTTCCACATCCCGAGGGGCGTGGCAGCCGTCACCACGTCCGGCGCCTCGCCCGTGAGGAGGGGCGCGGCGAAGTTGGCTCCCTTCCAGGCGCTCCACTGCACCTCGGTGGACGGCCAGGTGGTGATGGCCGTGGGAAAGGCGGCCTGAAGGAAGGCCCGTCCCACCAGGGCGGGATTGAAGGGATTCTGCCCCAGCCCCCCGAACACCAGCTTTCCGAAGGCCACCCCGAAGGCGCCACCGATGAACGCCATCCAGAGGGGGAAGCCTGCCGGCAGGCAGAGCCCAAGGAGGATTCCCGTAATGGCCGCGCTCCCGTCCCAGAGACTCTTCTTGGGCCCGAAGATCCACTCGGTGCCCATGGCGCCGATGGTGGCGGCGGCCATGACCAGGATGGCGCTGGGACCGAAGTAGTAGATGGCCACCAGGATCACCGGCACCAGGCTCCCCACCACGTTCCACATGATCTTGGGGGTGGAGTCCGGAGACTTGAGGTGGGGAGAGGCGGTAAGGAGGAGTCTCTCCTCCGGTGGCAGGCTCAGCTCCCGGGTCGTCATGCCGCCTCCTCCTTCCTCCGCAGCCGCCCGAGCTGGTATTTGGCCAGGCCGAACATCTGGGAGAGGGGGATGTTGGAGGGGCAAACGTAGGAGCAGGCTCCGCAGAGCATGCAGTCCCAGAGGTTCGTCTCGTCCACCATCTCCTGATAACGGGCCACCTGGGCCAGGGACCCCATCTTCGAGGGGTTGAGGAACATGGGACAGGCGTCCAGGCAGTGCCCGCATTTGATGCAGGGGTAGACGGTCCTGGGGCGGGACTCCTTCTCGGTAAGGGCCACGACCCCGGTGACCCCCTTGGTCACCGGCGCGTCCAGGTCGGGCTGGGCCGCACCCATCATGGGTCCGCCGGAGATGACCTCGGTGGTGTTTTCCTTGATGCCGCCGGAGAAAGCCAGGATGTCCCGGATCTTGGTGCCCACGGGCACGATGAGGTTCCCGGGCCGGTTCACCCCCGGCCCCGTCACCGTGACCACCCGCTCAATGAGGGGCAGCCCCGTCTCGAAGATCTCGGCGATGGAGGCGATGGTGCCCACGTTCTGCACCACCGCGCCCACGTGCATGGGGAGCTTGCCCGAGGGCACCTCCCGCCCCAGCACTGCCTTGATGAGCATCTTCTCGGCGCCCTGGGGATACTTCACCGTGAGGCCGATGACCTCGGCGTTCAGATCCTCGGGTCTTGTCTTCGTGAGGATGTCGATGGCGTCGGGCTTGTTGTTCTCGATGCCGATGACCGCCCTCTCCACCCCCAAGGCCTTTATCATGATACGGACCCCGAACCAGACCCGTTCGGGGAACTCCACCATGGTACGATGATCCGTGGTGAGGTAGGGCTCACACTCGGCCCCGTTCACCAGGAGCACCTCGATGGGCATGTCTTCAGGAGGAAGGAGCT
The DNA here is from genome assembly GCA_964464555.1 of uncultured Gemmatimonadaceae bacterium. Taxonomy (GTDB): domain Bacteria; phylum Gemmatimonadota; class Gemmatimonadetes; order Longimicrobiales; family Gaopeijiaceae; genus CAYXGM01. The sequence continues at coordinate 65,749 of CAYXGM010000006.1, forward strand.
TCACGTGGGTGGGGAAGGCCGCGCCCCCCAGACCCACCACACCCCCATTCTGAACGGCGTTCACCACCCCCTGGGGATCCAGTCCCTCCCAGTGGGGAATCTGCCTGGGCCGGGGAATCTGTGGAGAGAACTTCTCCACTTTGATCCGCACCGCCTCGGCCATGCTCCCGTCGGGGTGGGGCCACCACCCGATTCCCGCCACCTCACCGGCCGCAGACGAGTGGATGGGCACCGACACGAAGCCGTCGGCTTCGGCGATCTTGTCCCCCCGCTCCACCCTGTCTCCCACCTCCACGATGACCTTGGCCGGCTTCCCGGCGTGCTGGCGCAGAGGGAGCACGATCTCCTCGGGGAAGGGCATCCTCCTGATGCGCACCCCGGCGGAGAGGTCCTTGTGCTCCGGCGGATGAACGCCGTGACTGAAACTCAGCTTATCCCACATGTATCCGGGAGCCTCTCCACCTTTAGTTGAAGGGCTTGGCCCGTTCGATCCACTTGTCCAGGTCCCGCTCCCTGGGATTCAGGGGGGTCCCCGGGTGGATGATCTTCGCGGTGCACCGCTCCGCCGCCTGTACGAGCTCGGCAAAGGTACCCGCCTTCGGGTCCTTGATGTACGCCTGCTTCGCATCGTTGTAGGCGAACATCTTCTTGTTGATGTTGATGCACTCGTTACAGCTCGTGCACCGGGCCGTTTCGATGTACGGCTCCATGACCAGCTCGTCGTCGTCCTCCTCCTCGGCCGCCGGTGCGGGCTCGGCCTCGGCGGGGGCCGCTGCGGCCTCCTCGGCCGGCGCCGGAGGCGCCGCCACGGCGGCTCCGCCCCCGTTCCCGTCTCCACTGACCAGGGCCTTGGCCTCCTCGCTGAGAGTCACAGGCCTGAGTCCGGGCGTGGTGGAGGCCCGCTTGAGGACATCCCCCACCGTATCCCGACCGCCGCGGGAGGAGTTGATGAGCCCCTCGGCCATCCTCCGGGCGATGATCTGGGGATAGGTGGTTTTGAGCTCGGCGATCTTGGCCTCGTACTCGGCCCGAATGGCCTGGGCCTTCTCCTCGAAGTCGTCCTCCAGCTCGTAGGCGATCTGGTCCCGGACCGACGGAGCCACCTTGTAGCCCGCCAGCTCCCGGATCTGGTCCCAGAGGAGGAGCCGGTCCTCGGCCAGCATGACCATCTCGATGGAGCAAGCCATGCGGTCCAGCTTACCGTCTCCGCCCAGGAGGTTGATGTAGGGCGTCTTCCCGACCCGGTCGTCCAGGCTCATGTCCACGAACTCGTGGAAGGGAACATGGTCGTCGTTCCATTCGTCCCGCTTGATCTTCTTGAACTGCTTCTTGAAGCGGTTCTCGGTGGCGGCCCAATCCGCCACCGTGAGGGGCAGCTCGATGGTCTGCTCCTCCCCTTCGTCATCGGTGTAGGTGAGCTCGTAGCTGGGCCAGTTCTCGTCGATCTCGGGGTTCCCGTTGATGTCCAGCGTCTCGGCCCAGCTCTTCCCCGCCGACGGGTCGTAGACCATGAAGGGGAAGGCCCGGGACTCCAGAGCCAGCCGCGCCGCGTGGGGGGAGAGCTCGTCGGCCAGACCGTGCTCCACGGGGCAGGGGGTGTAGAGGTTGAAGACCGCCGGTCCCTTGTATTGCAGACCCTTGATGATCCCCTCGATCATGTGGGCCGGTGAGGCCTGGGAGGTCTGGAGCACGTAGGCTCCCCGGTGGGCCATGGCGATGAGGGCCATCTCCTTCCGGGTCTCTTCCTTCCCGTGGTGGGCCTTCCCGTAGGCGCTCATGTCGGCCACCTGGCCGGTGAAGCCCGAGGTGCAGGCCTGGCCGCCGGTGTTGGAGTAGACCTGCGTGTCCAGGACCACCACCCGGATGGGCTTACCCGAGGCCAGGAGCCGGCTCACGTTCTGGAAGCCGATGTCCAGCATGGCCCCGTCCCCACCCATGGCCAGGATCGGAGGACAGAGGTCGAACTCCTCGTCGGTGAACTTCTGCCAGTCGAACTCCACGAAGGCCTGCCGGAACTCCTCTTCGTCGTATTCGTCGTTGACGAGGAGCTCCGCCTTGCGGACGGCCATGAAGTTGTCCCCCATCTTCCGCATGTGGCCCTCGAAGATGCCGATGGCGATGGAGGGCGCATCCTGGAAGAGGTGGTTGACCCATGGGAAGGGGTAGGGGTTGTAGGGGTAGGTGCTTCCCCAGACCGAAGAGCATCCGGTGCTGTTGGTCATGGCCATGTGGGAGCGGCCGCGACCGCTGGGCCCTTCGGCGTACCGCCAGCGGAGTTCCTTGAGCTCCTTCACGGACTTGTTCAGGCGGTCGAAGAGCTCCTTGTCCTCTTCTTTCACCTTCAAGTTGGCGTCGGACCCCTCGGCCAGACTGTCCAGGTCGAACTCGGCGTCGTCGAGAAGAAGCCCTCTCATCTTCTCCACGAGACCCTCGATGAGCCCGTCCATCTTCTCCACGAACTTCTTGACCCGGGGCTGCATGACCCCTTCGATGGTGGAGACCAACAGGTGAACGGCCGTCTTCTCGCCGCATCCCATGCAGGCACCGTCGCCGCCGGCCATGGTGCGGTAGTTTTCCTTCTTGAGGAGGAGAGTGGGAAGGATTCCCCTCCCTTGCTCCAGGTCGGTGATGTTGACGTACCGATCGTCGGTGTCCGGAAGGCGCTCCCAGAGCTTCCAGTTCTCCCTCAGCCGGTCCACGATTTCCTCGTCCTGGCGGACCGTGATGAGGGCGTTCTCGGGGCAGACCTCCACGCAGATGTTGCAGCCCTTGCACGCCTCGGGGTTCACGGTGATGGAGAGGAGCCCTCCCGTCCCCTTCTCCTCGTTCTCGGGGAGGTCGAAGAAGGGGGTGGTCTTGGCCAGAGGGAAGTCCGCCAGCGCCGAATAGACCAGGGCGAACTCCTTGTCCACCGCTGCCCGCCTCTCGGCGTCCCAGCCCAGCTTGTCCAGGATGTTCTGGTAGGCCTGGGAGAGGATGTCGGCAAAGTTCCGTAGCGTGACCCCCTTGACGAGCTTGTGGGCCTCCTTGGCCACGTTCTTGGAGATGGACATGAACTGGTCAACGGAGTTCCCAGCGTCCATGACCTTGAGTATGGCGGCGTCCAGGACCTCCTCCACCGAATTCACCACACCGGGGATGGCCGCGTCGGGACACTGGACCCAGCACTGGCTGCATCCGGTGCACTTCTCGGGAATGAAATCCGGAACCTCGAAGCGGATGTTCGTCATGTCCCGGACCACGCTGGTGGACGCCGGGATGGCGCTGATGGCCGCAAAGGGATCGGCGATGCCGTCCTGACCCGTGGACGAGCAGAACCCGCACACCTGCTCCCAGAAACGTCCCTGGTTTGCGATCCCCCATTGCTGGTCCTGGGCCTTCAGGAGGCTGGGAATGGAGCCCACGCCGCCCTCGGCCCCCACCGTTTCTTTGGCCTCTTCCTGAACCGGAACTTCGAAGAGCTCGTCGAAGCCCCTCCGGATGACCCGCAGGTTATCCTGCACCACCGCGTCGCCGAGCTTCCCGAACTTCTTGTTGAGCTGCTCCAGGATTCCCTCGAAAAGCTCGTCTTCTGTGAGGTTCTCCTGCTCCATGAGGCGGGAAGCCTTGAAGAAGGCGCCCATGAAAGCCGCACCCTGCATCCGGTACCGGAGGTCCGGATTCCCGGCCTCCTCCGCGGCGATCTTGAATCCGTCCAGCCCGTAGACCCTGATGTTCTTCTGCCGGATGGTCTCCTGCCCCTCGGCGGGGAGGGACTCCCAGAGCTCCTCCGGCGTCATCTCGCTCTGGATGATGAGGGTGCCGCCCTCCTTGAGGCCGGCCAGGGGATCGGTGGTTCGGTAGACGTTGGGATCCGGACTCAGGACCACGTCCACGAACTGGAGCTCGCCGTTGAGCTGGATCTTCCCCCGGGCCAGGGTGGCATAGAAGCTCGTGGGCTGGCCCTTTTTCTCCGAGCCGTACTTGGGGTTGGCCTGGATCTCCAGCCCCGCCAGTTCGAAGGCGGTCATGGCCAGGTTCTTCCCCGTGGTGATGGCCCCCCACCCGCCGATGGAGTGGATGCGGATGGAGATGGCCCCCTCGGGCATGAGATCCAGCAGCCCCGTGGGCTCCAGGGTCAGCTCGGCCAGGTGGGGATATTCCTCGAGGAGCTCCTCCTGCCAGAGCTGGAGCTTGGGGTACTTGGTGTCCTTGCGGACGAAGTCGAGTCCCAGGTAGTACATCCGCCGCTTCTTCCCGTCGGGAAGCATGTTGTTCACTGCAGCGATGATGTCCCCGGGCTGGAGGTCCCGGCTTCCCATTCCGAAGGAGCCGGAGTAGAAATCGGGCACCTCGTCGGGACGGATCTCGGCGACGCCGGGGTAGGGGGTGTCTCCCGGGGCCCGGAAGTTCTCCACGCCCTTGCCCAGCGCTGCACGGACCTCCCGGAGGATGGGAGCATCCACCGCCAGGGGCTGATCCAGGCGCTCCAGGACGGCCACGCCCTTCTTCCCCTTCAGCATCTTCGTGACGAGATCGGTGGGGAAGGGACGAAACATGGTGAGGTTCAACACGCCAATCTTCATGCCCTGGGAGCGGAGGTGATCCGCCACGGCCTCGCAATTGGAGACCACCGAGCCCTGCCCCATGAGGACGTACTCGGCATCCTCGAGGCGGTACCCCATGGCCCGGGCGTAGCGTCGGCCCGTGAGCTGATAGAACTCCTCCATGGCCTGGTCGGTGAGGTCGGCCACGTGGTCGAAATAGAAAGGCCGCTGCGCCGCCACGCCCTGGGCGTAGGAGTCCTGGTTCTGGACCGTCCCGATCATGGCGGGATAGTCCAGATCGTAGATCTCCGGAATCCTCCTGCGCTTCTCGCCGAAGACCAGGCGCTGGGCCGGCGTGGGAGACTCGATGATGTCGGCCGGATCGCCCAGGTACTCCTTGATGAGCTCGGGCTCGGCAATCCGGATGGACTCGATGACGTGGCTGGTGAGGAAGCCGTCCTGGGCCACGATGGCGGGGTTCAGGGAGAGCTCCGCCGTCCGGTGGGCGATGAGGTTCAGGTCCGATACCTCCTGGACGTCCTTCCCGAAGAGTTGGAAGAACCCCACGTCGTCCACCGCGTGGTAGTCATCATGGCCGGCGTGGATGTTCAGGGCCTGCTTGGTCATGGCCCTGGCCGCCACGTTCAGCACGTACGTGAGGCGCTTTCCTGCAGCGGCGTAGAGGGACTCGTGCATGTAGGCGATGCCCTGGCCGCTCGAGAAATTCGCGGACCGGAGGCCCACCATGCTCATCCCCGCCGTCACTCCCGCAGCGGCGTGCTCACCCTCCGGCTCGAAGAAGAGAAGCCGTCGGCCGTTCACATTGGTCTTTCCTGCGGCCATGGCCAGGGCCCATCCCTCCCCCATCTGGGACGAGGGCGTGATGGGGTAGGCGCCTGCGGCCTCGCTGGCGTGGGTTTCGACCCAGACGACGGCCTCGGAGCCGTCCATGGCCTGGGGGATTCCGGGGTATTTAAAGGACTGCTGTCCCTCGTTGCTCTTCGGGCTGGTCATCCTGCTTCGCTCCCTGCGAGTTCGCGTACGGAGGCAAATTGTGCCCCCTCCACCCAGACGATGGCCCCGGTGGGGCAACGGGCAGTGTCTTCAGGCTTGGCCTCCGCGATTCTGTCGTAATCCACGACGGCCAATCCGTTCTTGATCTCGATGAGGCCCGGCTCCGCATCCTGCACGCAGCGGGCACAGGCCGTACAGGCCACGGCGCAGACTTCCTCCGCGTCGTCGCCCTCCAACAGGTTCTTGCACTGGACGATGAGCTTGTGGTCCAGCGGCATGATGGTGAAGAGGTCCAGGGGACAGGCATCCACGCAGTCCCCACAGGCCGTGCAGAGCTCGGGATCCACCACGGGCAGCCCGAACTCGTTCATGGTGATGGCGTCGAAGTCGCAGGCCACGGCACAATCGGCCAGGCTCACACAGCCCCATGTGCATCCCTTGCCACCCCCGGTGACGGCCACGGCGGCCCCACAGCTCTCCACCCCGTGGTAGAGGGCCTTGGAGGTGGCGACGTTGGTTCCGCCCGCGCACAGGAGCCGGGCCACTTTTTTGCTGGCCGCTCCGGCATCCACCCCCAGGAGGACCGCCACGTCCTCACGCTCGTCGGCTCCCATGACGGTGCATCCCGCCGGGGCCACGTCTCCCTTCACGGCGGCTTCGGCGAAGGCCCGGCAACCCGCCAGGCCACAGGCGCCGCAGTTGGCTCCCGGGAGGACCTCCTCCACAGCATCGATGCGGGGATCCTCCCACACCTTCAACTTGGCGTTGGCCAGGGCGATGAGGGCCCCGAAGGTGAGGCCCACCCCACCCAGGATGGCCACCGACGTGAGGATCAGACTGAGATCCATACTACCTCAAACCTCCGCCAGATCGGCCTGGCTGACGAGCCAGGATGCAAGCTGGCCGGCTTCATCCATGTCGGGCGGGCCTTCGGACTCCTGGCCCTCCACCACCGGAACGGCCTGATGGGACTGGCCCAGGGCGGCCAACTGCCCCAGCTCCTCGGCCTGCTGAAAGGCGCTGATGCCCCCCAGGGCCCGCTTGGGCTCCTCGTCGGGGAGGACGCTCACCTGGAGGCGCTCTTCCAGAGTCTTTCCGGCCATGGGGGAATGGGTGAACCTGGCACAGCCCTCGGGCATGAGAGCCGCCACGGCCGGCCCCTGGATGGCTCCCAGGATAGCCAGGTCCGCCGGGTCGTCGGTCTGAATGACGGCCACGCCCGGAGTGATGAGGCGCACCAGCGGCGCCGGCGCCGCCGGCCCGTTCACCACGAGGACGATCTTCTGGGTGCCCACCAACAGCTCACCGAGGGAACCCACCTTCAGGTCCTGCCCCTCCACCTCCACCACAATGGGGGGCGAGCACCTGTGCTCCGCCGCATTCCACCGGTTCGGGGGGAAAGCCTCCAGGGGGTCATCCACGGTCTCCGGCGGGGCGATGGCATGGAGGGCCCACTCCACGGAGCGGGCTGCGCCGAAGGCCGTTCCACACCGGGCCAGGGTCGATACGATCCCGCCCCTCAGGTAACCGTCCGGATCCACCCTCACGGTGAAGATCTCGTCTCCGGCCTGCTTCAGCCTCTTGAGAACGTCGTAGGCCTTCTCCACCTGCGCCCGCTTTTCACCTTCCAGCTTCTGGTTGGTGCCCACGAAGGAGGCCAGGCGCTCCAGGTCGATCTTCCCTGCGGCGAAGGGGCCCAACTCGTGGCCGAGCCGTACCTGAGGCTTCTCGTTGGCTCCCTGGTCCCGCTCCAGGATTCCCCGTACCTCCTCGGCGGACAGGGCCACGGAGGACGAAAAGAGTTCCTTGGCGTCGCCGAGGGCTTCCAATGCTTGAATAATCCGTTCGTCAGACGGCATAGCGGTCGAACTCCTCATCCAGGACCGTGAGCTTCTCCTCCGCCGTGAGGGTCGGCAGGTGCCGGGTCACCTCGTAGCGGGGCCTGGACTCGTCGCGGAAGTAGACTCCGATCCGGACCTTGGACTGGTCTTCTGCATAGCGACGGGCTGCATCGATGTCCGTGGGATCGTGATAGACCCTGTCCTCGTATACGCCCTCCAGGTCCTTGGCCTCCACGCCGTCGGGATGGACCAGAAGCTCGATCTTATCAGGATCCGTCACGGCCTCTTCGAAGAGCTTCGGGAGGTAGGCGGGACAGCGCTGGAGGATGCGCACGAAAGAAAAGCCCTCGTGGTGATAGGCCGCCTTCAACGTCGCGAAGAGGTGGGCCGGAACCCATTCGGCGGTCTGAGCCACGAAGCTTGCGTTGCTCACTCCCAGCGTTGCCTCCAGAGGGTTCATGGGGGGGAGCCAGCTCCCCTGGGGCTGGGTGTTGCTCTTCACGCCCTTGGGGGTGGTGGGGGAGGTCTGCATTTTCGTCAGACCGTAGATGTTGTTGTCCAGGAGGAGGGCCGTGATGTCCACGTTGTAACGGACGGAATGGATCCAGTGGCCGGCGCCGATGGAGACGCAGTCCCCGTCGCCCATGACGGTGAAGACTTCGAGCTCCGGGCGGTGGAGCTTGATTCCCGTGGAGATGGGAAGAGCCCGACCGTGGATCCCGTGAAACCCGTATGTCTTCATGTAGTGGGGAAACCGGCTCGAGCAGCCGATCCCGGACACGAAGACCGTGTCCTCCGGCTTGAGCTGCTCCTCGGTGAGGAGGCGCTGGACGGCGGTGAGAACGGAGTGGTCTCCACATCCGGGACACCACCGGGCCAGGGCAGCCTCGTAGTCGCCCATGCTGAAGACCCGGTCGTCCTCCTCCGCTAGGTGGAGGAGAGAACAAGCGCTGCTCACGACGCACCTCCTTCTGACAACTTCTGCTTGATTGCGTTATGGATGTCTCCGGGCTTCAGGGGCTCCCCCATGACCCGGGTCCAGCAGTCCACATCCACGAGGGTCTGGGCCCGGAGGATGATGGCCAACTGTCCGTACCGGCGATTCTCCTCGGTGATGTAGGGCTGGCCGATCTCGTCGGAGTAGTTGATCTCTACGGTGATGACCTTCTTGAAGCGACTGAAGATCTCCTTCAGGCCCGGCTCCAGGGGGGAGAGGAAGGTCAGGTGCAGGTTCGAGACCTTCAGACCCTCCTCCCTGGCCCGCTCCACCGCCTCCTCGATGGCCCCCTTCGTGCTTCCCCATCCCACGATGAGGAGGTCGCCCTCCTCGTCTCCGTTCACCCGCGGCGGCTCCAGGGTGGACTGGAAGACGGCCATCTTCCGGCTCCGCATGGTCATGCTGCGCTGCACCACGTCCGTGGTGTAGGCCACCTTGCTCCCCTCGTCGTGGGCCAGCCCTGTGAGGGTATGCATGCCACCCGGGGAGCCGGGAATGAAGCGCCGGGAGAGCCCCGTCTCCGCATCCCAATCGTAAGGCTTGAGCCCCTCGGGCACCGCAGAGAGATCCGGCGGCGGCGCCACCCACGACGGATCCAGCTTCGGCCGGGGGTAGGGCGATACCCCCGTGGCAAGGTTCGCGTCGGTGAGGATGATGACCACGCACCGGAAGGCCTCGGCGATGCGCCGGGCGGTGATCACGGAGTAGAAGCATTCCTCGATGGTGGCCACGCTCATGACCACGTGGGGCGCGTCTCCCGGCTGGCCCCAGATGGCGGCCAGGAGATCCGACTGCTCCACTTTGGTGGGAAGGCCCGTGCTGGGTCCCCCCCGCTGCACGTCCACCACCACCAGGGGAATCTCCGTCATGATGGCCAACCCGAGCATCTCGGTTTTCAGGGCCAGCCCCGGTCCCGAGGTGATGGTGAAGGCGCACTTCCCGGCCCAGGAAGCACCGATGGCCACACCGGCAGCCGCGATCTCGTCCTCGGCCTGGTGCAGGAGACCCCCGAACTTGAGGAAGATTTCACCCAGGTGGTGGGAGACGGAGGTGGCCGGCGTGATGGGGTACATGGCCGCCATGTCCATGCCCGAGGCCGCACCGCCCATGGCGATGGCCTCGTTTCCGTTCATCACCACGTGCGGCCGGTCGTCGCCGATGGAGGGGATGTCGAATCCGAACCCCAGGTTTTCCTCGGCATACTTGAAGCCCTGGTGGAGGAGCTCCACGTTCACGTCTGTGATCTTCTGGGCCTTCTTGCGGAAGGTGTGGGCGATCTGGTCGGCTGCCAGCTCCAGGTCCCGATCGTAGAGGTAGGAAAGCATGCCCAGGACGAACATGTTCTTACCCCGGCGGGGGTTGTCCACGATCTTCAGGCATTCCTCCTCCATGGGGATCTCGATGAGCCGGTAGTTGGCGCTCGAGATCTCCTCCATGGCATCGGCCCACTGCTTCCTGATGTCCTCGTCGGCGTGGTCCTTCCACATGTTCTCGATGAGGACGATGGCGTCATCCTCCAGGGCACCCAGCCGGTGTCTGGCCAGGAGGACCTGTTCGTTCAGCGCCAAGCAGACATTGGCCCGATCCCCCCAGTTCGTCACCGGAACCGATCCCAGCCGAATCCGGTTCCCCGACGCTCCAGCAGGAAGCCGCGGCGGTGGCTGGATTTCGGCGGGAATGATCTCCACCGTCCAGACCCCGTTGCCCATCTTCGCCGAAATCGATCCGAAGATCTGAGCACACTTCTGGGCACCCTCTCCGGGATCGGAGACGATTTCCACCGTGTTCAGCTTCTGCCGGGTGACGTTCTTCTCCATCGGCGTGCTCTCGTCCTCAGAGGCGTCGGCCCCAACCGTTGGGAGCTTCGTCTCCATGATCTACCCTTGAATTGGTCTCGTTCGAGAGCCTGTCCCGATTCCGGATCAGGCTCCAAGCATGCCCCCGGAATCACGGCCCGTGATCCGGGGGCGGACAACCCCACAGCATCCTCAGCGTAAAACGTGCCAAGAGAAGAGAAGGGAGGAGTTCACCGCAGACAAGAGCCAACAGTCGGGAAATCGGGCGGCCTGAAGCCACCGCGGGAAGAGGGGAGGCTGAGGGGACGTGGAAGCCCTTCCTTGAGAGTGACAATTTGTCCCCTTATCGGACTACGGCAAAGATCGTCCGTCTTGACATCTTCCCGCGTGAGGCAAGGATTTCTCCCCAATCGGAAGGGTGCCGAAATTCAGGAGACCGACATGACCTATCCCATGGAATGTTCAGCCTTCGCCCCTGCCTCCATTGGCAACCTCGCCTGCGGGTTCGACGTCATGGGGTTGGCCCTGGCGGGTCCGGGAGACGAAGTCCTCGTCCGGCGGGTGGACGAGCCCGGCGTCAAGCTGGCCTCCATCGAGGGGGACGGCGGGCGACTTTCAAGAGAAACTGCGCGGAACGCCGCCGGTGCGGCCGCCGAGGCGGTCCTGGGTGAGACCGGGCGGGAGGTGGGCCTGAAGCTCCACCTGAAAAAGGGCCTCCCCCTTTCGGCGGGAATGGGGGGGAGTGCCGCCAGCGCCGTGGCCGCCGCCGTGGCCGTGGACGGACTCCTGGGCTCCGCGCTGCCTCCCGAGACACTCCTCCGGTGCGCCCTGGCCGGCGAGCGGGCCACGGCAGGCGCCGCCCATCCCGACAACGCGGCACCTTCCCTCCTCGGGGGACTGGTGCTCACCCCGGTTTGGGACCCTCCCGCCATCATCCAGTTGAGGGTTCCCGAGGAGTTGACGGCCGTTCATGTGCACCCCCACCTGGAAGTGGATACCCGGTCCGCCAGGGAGGTTCTGGGCAGCCAGGTCCCCTTGAGGGATGCCGTTGCCCAGTGGGGCAACACCGCCGCTCTGGTGGCCGGGCTCTTTCGAGAGGATTGGACGCTCATCGCCCGGTCCGTGGTTGACAGGGTGGCGGAACCGAAGCGGGCCGCCGCCGTCCCGGGCTTCGAACAGGTCAAGGGAGCGGCGCTGAGGACCGGCGCTCTGGCCGCCAGCCTCTCGGGCAGCGGTCCCTCGGTCTTCGCACTTTGCAGGGGAATGGAGGTGGGCGGCACGGTGGGCAGGGCCATGGTCGACGCCTTCGCGGAAGCCGGAGGCGTGGATGCGGACCTCATCGTGTCCCCGGGCCAGGCCCCGGGAGCCAGAATCCTCCATGTCGGTTGACCAGGGACACCGGAGGGCGTGGCCATGACGGCGACCTTTGTCAGCACATCGGATCCTGCCGCCACGGCCACCCTCTCCCGGGCCCTTTTCAGGGGACTGGCCCCGGACGGCGGTCTCTACATGCCGGAGCGCATCCCCCGCCTCCCCCCCGCAGAGATGGAGCGTCTCGGCAGTCTGGGGTGGCCGGAGGTGGCCGGGGAGTTGAGCACCTTGCTCCTCGGCGATGCCCTGGATTCCCGGATCCTGCGGGACGTTGCAGAACAGGCGCTGACGTTTCCTCTTCCCGTGGTGAGGTTGGAGGAGCGGATCTTCGTGATGGAGCTGTTTCGCGGACCCACCCTGGCCTTCAAGGACGTGGGGGCACGCTTCATGGCCCGCCTCATGGCGCACTTCCGGCGCCGGGAGTCCCCGCCTCTCACGATCCTCACCGCCACCTCCGGGGACACGGGGGGAGCCGTGGCTCAGGCCTTCATGGGGCTCGCCGGAATCCGGGTGGTGGTCCTCTTTCCCGACGGAAAGGTCACTCCCCGTCAGGAACGCCAGTTCTCTACGCTGGGAGGCAACGTGGAGGCCGTGGCGGTGAAGGGGGATTTCGATGATTGCCAGCGCCTGGCCAAGGCCGCTTTCCGGGACCCGGAGCTCCGGAAACGGAGCAACCTGACCTCGGCCAACTCCATCAACGTGGGACGCTTTCTCCCGCAATCCTTCTACTACGTCTACGCCAAGGGAGAGGTGGAACGAATGGGGCGGGGTGACGTCCTCGACCCGGGAGAGCCCCGCAGGCCCATCCTCTTCTGCGTGCCCTCCGGGAACTTCGGGAACCTGGCCGCCGGCCTCCTGGCCAAGGCCATGGGGCTGGAGGGGTGCTCCTTCCTGGCGGCCACCAACGCCAACGACGAGGTGCCCGAATTCCTGGACACAGGCCGTTTCACACCCCGTCCCTCCATCCCCACTCTCTCCACGGCCATGGACGTGGGAGATCCCAGCAACCTGGACCGGATCCTCCACCTTTACGGTCACGACCTGGCGAGACTCAGGGCAGACCTGACGGCTCGCCGGGTCTCGGACGCAGAGACCCGGGAGACCATCCGCCGGATCTTCCAGGACCGGGGCTACCTGCTGGATCCCCACTCCGCCGTAGGGTATGCGGCTCTGAAGAAGGAGCTCGAACCCCGCCCGAACGGGGTGGGTGTCCTTCTGGCCACCGCCCATCCCGCCAAGTTCGCCGAGATAGTGGAACCCGTCATCGGGAAGACCCTACCCCTCCCCGCGGAGTTGGCACGCTGCATGGAGGGGAACCGGAGGGTCGTTCCCATGGAACCGGAGCTGGAGGCCTTGAAAGGGGTGCTCCTGGCTCCGGATACATCGTCCTGAATGGATCCCCGGAAGGGTTCCGCGACACGGTGTATGGCCGAACGAAGGGGCTGCCGTCCGCCCGATCAGACCAACCAGGTCACGAGCTGGTGAGCGATGAAGGCGCCCACGTAGGCCAGGACCCCCATGTAGGCAAACTGGAAGATGGGAACCTTCCACCCCCCCGTCTCTCGCCTCACCATGGCCACCGTGGACATGCATTGCATGGCGAAGGCAAAGAAGACCAGGAGGGCCACCGCCCCGGCCAACGTGAGATCCTGCCTGAGCGCCTCCTGGAGCCCCGCCGAGCTCTCGTCCCCTTCGATGCCGTGCAGGGTCCCCAGCGTTCCCACGATGACCTCACGCGCCGCCAGTGAGCTCACCAACCCCACACCGATCTTCCAGTCGAAGCCCAGGGGCTCGATGACGGGCTCGATGGTCCGGCCCATGGTACCGGCCAGGCTGTCGCCGATCTCCGGAGCCCGGCCGTTCTCCAGGGGTAGGTGAGCCAGAATCCAGAGGGCCACGGCCACGGCGAGAATCACCGTCCCCGCCCGTTTCAGGAACACCTTGGAGCGGTCCAGAAGGCGGAGCCCCAGGGACTCGAAGGTAGGCCACCGGTAGGGGGGGAGCTCCAGCACGAAGGGCGTCTGATCGCTCTTGAGAATGGTGGACTTCAGGACCCGGGCCGTCGCCAGCGCCGCCAGAAATCCCAGGACGTAAAGACCCAAAAGCGCCGCCGCCCGGGTACCGAGGAAGGGTCCCAGGAGGGGCCGGCTGGGAAGAAAGGCCGCGATCACCAGGGTGTAGACCGGGAGGCGGGCCGCGCAGGTCATGAAGGGTGCGATGAGGATGGTGGCCAGGCGGTCCCGTTTGTTCTCGATGGTTCGCGTAGCCATGATGGCGGGCACGGCACAGGCATAGGCCGACAGGAGAGGAATGAACGACTTCCCCTGAAGCCCCACCTTGGCCATGGTCCGGTCTGCCAGGACCGCGGCCCGGGCCAGGTAGCCCGAATCCTCCAGGATCCCGATGAAGAGGAATAGGAGGAGGATCTGAGGTAGGAAGACCAGCACCGACCCCACCCCTCCCCAGACTCCCTCGACCAGGAGATCCTTCACCGGTGAAGGGGGAAGCGTTTCCTGGAGCCAGGCCCCCGAAGCCGTGACCATCCACTCCACCCCGTCCATGAAAGGAATGGCGGCATAGAAAATGGTCTGGAACACGGCCAGGACCACCAGGGAGAAGACCAGCGGCCCCGCCCAGGGGTGCAGGAAGATGCCGTCCAGCCTCTGCGTCCACACGGGAGCCACCGGGGGCCTGTAGGCCGACTCCGCCGCCACCTGTCCCGCCCACTGGCGACAGGAGGGGGGGCTCTGTAAAACGGGCAGCTCCACGGGAGCGGGAGCCCGGAAGGTACTCTCGAGGAAGTCCTGGATGGCGCCGAGCCCCTCGCCCTTGGCAGCGCTGGCCAGCACCACCGGCGCCCCCAGGCGCTCGGAGAGGGCTTCCACATCCACTTCCCCCCCCCTGCGTTTCAGCTCGTCGGCCATGTTCAGGATGACGAGGATGGGTTTTTCCAGGGCAAGCATGGGCGCCGCGAGGACCAGGTGCCGGCCCAGGTTCGTGGAATCCAGGACCAGGAGCACGGCGTCGGGCACGCATACCTCCGGCATCTTACCACGGAGGAGGTCGTCGGTGATCCGTTCGTCCTCGGATCGCGGGGTGAGGCTGTACGTGCCGGGAAGGTCCAGGATCTCCAGCTCTTCACCGTTGGAGAGGCGCACGGTGCCATGGTGGCGCTCCACCGTGACGCCCGGAAAGTTGGCCGTCTTCTGACGGAGGCCGGTCAGGCGATTGAAGAGGGTGGATTTTCCGCAGTTCGGCGGTCCCACCAGGGCAACCGTGGAACCGGATGATCCGGTTTCCCAGTCCGTGGATGCGTCGGGGAGGGTAGCCGACCCGGGAGGACAGTCGGTCATTCGGAGGTCTTCAGAAGGAGGTTACGGGCCGTTTCCCTCCGGAGGGCAATCTCACTCCCATCGACCCGAAAGACCCGAGGATCCCCACCGGGGGCGGCCTTGCCAGCCACGATGACCGTGCCGGGAATGAAGCCCAGCTCCATGAGGCGGAGAGCGACCTCTTCGGGGAGATCCAGGGCCTCCAGAACCCCTCGATCCCCTTCTGAAAGGTCGGCCAGGGAGCGAACCGCCCCTCGGCCCCGACGCCGCTGCCGTCGCCGGCCGCCGCGCCCGTTCCTCCACCTCCATCCCCGACGTGCCATAACCCTCGATGCCTAGTTGAGAACGAATTTCAACACGTTGATTATCAAGGGAAAAGCCCGAAGGGTCAAGGTGAGCAAAAGCCGTCGGGGAGAGAAAAACAAAACCCTGTGCAAGGGAACCAATCCCCTCTTAGTTTTGTAAGTAACCTTTTCTCGGCGACGAGTTTCGTCACCCCGACCCGAAACGACACCCAGGAGACCATGGAACCGACGGACCGGAACCAGGCTCGCCCCGAGCCTCCGGAAGATCCACCGCCCCCCGAGGACGACGTTCGGCTCAGCTCCGACATGGAGCGGGCCGCCGCCATCGCCTCGGTCATGAGGGATCAGGCCCTCAAGAAGAAGGCCATGGCCCGGGTGAAGCCCCCGGGGCAGAAGCCTCTCCTTCCGCAGCTCGTTGCTCTGGCCGGCGCCACCGTCCTGGCCGTGTACGTCTGGTTCGGCTCCCCGGGCTGGCTCCAGCCCGATCCCGTTCCACCTCCCCCCCTTCAGGTGGAGAGGGACGCGACCCGCACCGCCGTCCTCCTCCAGGTGGAGCGAATCCGGGAGTACAGGGAACGCTATGGACGGCTTCCGGCCTTCCTGGAAGAGGCCGGCCAGCCCCTGCCCGGTGTGGATTACCAGCGGCTCGACAATCGTAGCTTCAGGGTTCGCTCCAGGACCCCCCGGACAACGGTCAGCTACCAGTCCGGAGAGTCCCTGGACGAGTTTCGGGCAAGCCTGGACGCTGTTCTTGGGAACACCGTCGGCCCATGAGTTCGTTTCCCTCCCCCCGCAGGCCCCTGGGCTTCACCATGATCGAGGTCCTCACGGTCCTCATGGTCATGAGCGTGGTGGTCCGCATCGGGATCCCCAACTACCAGCAGGTCGCGCTGAAGGCCGAGGCGGCCAGGGCCGTGGCCGATTTCGAGGCCATCAGGATCGCCGCCATACAGTATCAGTCGGATCATCAATCCTGGCCCGAGGACGCCTACGCCGGGCAGGTACCGGCAGGACTCGACCAGTACCTGCAGGAAGGCTTTTCCTTTTCCCGGCCCGTCTACGACCTGGACTGGGAAAACTGGTCGGTAGGAGACGGCCTCCCCGGCACCCGGGGCGTCGTGGCCCTCTCCGTGGTGACGGACAACGAATACCTGGGATTGTACATCCAGGATCTGCTGGGCAAGAACTTTCCCCATTTCCTCAACGGTACCACCTACTCCTTCGTGGTGGATTCCTACTGACCGCCTCGGGGCGAATCCCCGACTGCGGGCTCCGCTTTCCACCACCCTCCGGTTTCCTATGGCCAAACGGCCCGGCCTTCCCCATTCTCTCAGGCAGTGCCTCTTCTCAAAATCCGAACCCTTAGGCTGAAAGAACCGACATGGATCTGGCTCGCTTTCCCCGCCGCCGATACACCGAGGGGTACACCCCCCTCGAGCACCTTCCCCATCTGACCCAGGCCATGAACGGCCCCCACATCTTCATCAAGCGAGATGACCTCCTGGGGCTGGCCGCAGGCGGGAACAAGACCCGAAAGCTGGAATTCTTGGTGGCCGACGCCCTCCGACAGGGCGCCGACACCCTCATCACGGTGGGAGCGGTCCAGTCCAACCACTGCCGGCTGACCCTGGGTGCGGCGGTCAAGGAGGGAATGAACTGCCGGCTGGTCATTGAGCAGCGGGTTCCGGACTCCTACGACCCCGATGCCAGCGGGAACAACTTCCTCTTCCGGCTCCTGGGGGTGGAGAAGATCACGGTCGTGGACCTGGGAACGGATCTGGGCGAGGCCATGGAGGCCGAAGCCCGGGAGCTGGAGGCCGAGGGGAGGAAGGCCTACATCATCCCCGGAGGGGGCTCGAATGCCCTGGGGGCACTGGGATACGTCTCCTGCGCCCAGGAGATCATGGCCCAGGCCTTCGACAGGGGCATCCAGTTCGACCACATCGTCTGCGCCAGCGGGAGCGGGGGAACCCACTCGGGGATGCTGGTGGGCCTCGGCGCCATGGGAAGCAAGATCCCGGTGACGGGAATCAGTGTGCGCCGGCCCGTGCCGGAGCAGGAAGGGCTCATCGGGGGGCTCGCTGCCGAAACCCGGAAGTTCCTGGGGCTGTCTCCGGAGCCCGTGGAAGGGGAGCTCAACATCTTCGACGACTACGTGGGGCCGGGCTATTCCCTGCCCACCGACGAGATGGTGGAAGCGGTACGGACCTTCGCCGCCCTGGAAGGAATCCTCCTGGATCCCGTCTATACGGGCAAAGCAGCCGCGGGACTCCTGGACCTCATCCGGAAGGGCCACTTCAAGAGGGGCGAGAAGGTCCTCTTCCTCCACACCGGCGGCTCTTCGGGCCTCTACGCCTACCAGGACGTGATTCTGGGCTGATCGGGCTCGAGGGCTGTCCACCGGGTAACGGGCCCGAGCGGGCTCAGGTGTGGGCCGTCACCTGGGCCCCCGGCCCTCCCAGACCCGGAAGGTGGCGTCCTGGGCCTGGACCGTCACGTCCCGGAAGGCCTCCTCCAGCATGGCCCGAACGGGAATCCTGCGCTGGGTGACGAAGGCAAGGGCTCCCTGCCTGGAAAGGAGTTGTCGGGCACCGGTGATCAGCTCACGGACCATCCCCGGATCCTCCTCCTTTCCCCGGTGAAAGGGTGGATTGGAGAGGATGGCTTCGTAGGGTCCGGCGTCCCCGGGCTGGAGCCCCTCCCGCAGCCGAAGCGATCCCCCCGGAACGTTCTCGCCCGCCGCCTCCAGAGCCACGGCGTCCACGTCGGACATCTCGATCTCCAGACCCCGTCCCCGACCGGCCGCCACCGCCGCAACGGGACCCGAGCCGCATCCGTAGTCCAGGACCCGTCCGCCGGGCGGGGGGAGGGGAAGGGCGTCGAGAAGGAGCCGGGTGCCCGGATCGAGTCTCCCGTGGGCAAAAACGCCGGGATAAGAGACCCAGGCCCTTCCAAGCTCCGGGTGCTTCGGATCCGTGACCGTTCGCCAGTCCGCCAGCGTCCCCCGAAGCCCCCGTACCTCCTCCCCCCGCATCCCCTGGAGGACCCTGCAACGTCCTCCCACCCCCAGGGTCCGAACCTCCGAGAAGAGCTCGCCCAAGGGTTTTCCGGCCGACCGGATTCCTTCGTCGTTCGCTCCATAGAGATGGAGTCGGCCTCCCGGCCGAAGCACCGCCGCGGCGGCATGGACGTCCATGGCCAGCTCGTCCCGGCTCCGGGGAAGGCGCAGGACGGCGAGGTCGAAGGGGCCCGGTGGAGGCCACGGCGTGGCATCACGCCCCCCCAGCGCTCTCCGGTTCCAGCGGTGAACCTCCAGACCCCGTCGAGCCAGGTCGGCGGCAACGTCGGGGAGGGGGTCCTCCATGATCAGGATGGACGCGCCGGCCCCGGGATCGGGCAGACTCTCGACGAGAAGCTCCGATGCCGCCCGGTCCCTCCAGCCCAAATTTCTTTTCCCGGCCACCGGCCTACGCCCCACCGGGAGGCCGGACGGGAACCCGTAAAGTGAGCGGCTCGTGCTCTTCGAAGTGGAGGAAAAGGGTCAGGCTGTCGCCGGCGATGAGGCTCCTCTCGAGTTCCAGGAGCATGACGTGGAATCCGCCGGGCCGGAGCTCTACCTCCCCTCGGGCCGGCACCTCGATCCGGCTCACCTCCTCCATCTTCATCACGTCCCCCTCCAGGCGGCTCTCGTGGATCTCGACGGCCCCGGCCACTTCCGTGACTCCACCGACCAGGCGGTCCGGGCTCGAGCTCCGGTTCCGGAGGGTGAAGTAGACGGCGGAGTTGGCCCCCTCGGGCATGGCCCGGGCCCATGCCCCGTCCACGGCGATTCCTTCACCACCCCCAGATCCGCCTCCCCCGCACCCGGCCAGGAGGAGGGTCAGGGCCACCAGGAGTTCCCCTCGAAAAGACATGGCGTTTTTCATCCTCTCAACTTCGGGGCCGGGACGTCCCCGTCAATCCTGGACCTCCACGTACCGATATCAACGGGGGGGCTGCCCCGGCGTGCACAAGCCCCTACTGTAGAGTCCGATCCCGTCACTCCTCAAAAATGCTCCCAAGCCAGCAACCGAGACCGGCAGACCATCATGAAATCCAAGATCGTCCCTCTCCTTCTCCTCCCACTCCTCCTCTCCCCGGCCGGGCTCGGAGCTCAGGCCATCGAGCCGGAAAGCACCCGACCGGGGCGGTTCGACATGGGGAAGATGTGGACCTTCGAGTATGCGCCCACGGAGTACTTCACCGAAACCTACGGCTTCACGGCGGACGGGGCCTGGTTCGAGAGGGCCCGCATGGCCGCCCTGAGGATCCCCGGGTGCTCGGCGGCCTTCGTTTCGCCCCACGGGCTCGTGGTCACGAACCACCACTGCGTCCGGGGATCCGTGGTCCGCGTCAGTCGGGAAGGAGAGAATCTTCTGGACCGTGGCTTCTACGCCGGCATTCTCCAGGACGAGCGGCCCCTTCCCGGCTACTACGCCGATCAGCTCATCGCCGTCAGGGACGTAAGCGACGAGGTCCTGGAGGCGCTGGATCGCGCGAGCTCCCCGGCCCGGCGTCGGGAAGCGCTGGAGGAGGTCACCGAAGCCATCGAGGCGCGGCTGGCGGCACAGGCTCCGGAGGGGGAAGGAGCGGTGAGGGTGGAGGTCACGGCCCTCTACAACGGTGGGCGATATTCGGCCTATACCTACCGGCGCTACACGGACGTGCGCCTGGTGGCCGCAGCGGAGCTGGGCGTCGCCCACTTCGGCGGGGACCCGGACAACTTCACCTATCCCCGGTACGCGCTGGACTTCGCATTCCTCCGGGTCTATGGCCAGGATGGGGAACCCCTGGAGACGGAGCACTTCTTCGGGTGGGGCGAGAGAGGTGTGGAAGAGGGGGACGCCGTCTTCATCATCGGCAATCCAGGCCCCACCAACCGCCTCAACACGGTAGCCCAACTCCGGTACCAGCGGGACGTCCTGGTTCCGGCTCAGAAGAACTTCCTGGAGCGGAGGCTCGGCGTCATGCGGGAGTTCTACGCCGCGCACCCCGAAGAAGGGGAGTCCATTTCCCTTCGAACCCGGATGTTCTCTCTCTCCAACTCCCTCAAGGCCTACTCGGGCCGTCTGGATGCCCTCGGGGACCCGGTGATCATGACCCGGAAGGAACGGGCTGAAGACCGGTTCCAGGACTCTCTCGAGGCCAACGAGGAGTGGGACGCCCGCTGGGGTGACGTCATCAGCGAGCTGGCGGCCATCCAGGAAGAGAAGGAGGACCTTGGCCCCCTGTACTCCGCCTTTGCCCGCTTCGGACGACCCGGCACCGAGTCGGCCCTCCTCATGCGAGGGGTTCACGCCCTGACCTACCTGGGCGCCCTCCGCATGGGCATCGCCCGCGACACCCTGGCACCCATCGTGGACCGAATCCTGGGAATCGACGACCATCCCCGGGAGCTTGAGGAGGGACTTCTGGCCGAACGGCTGGCCGACTTCCAGCGGTACCTGGGCCCCGATCACCCCGTGACCCGGAGCACCCTGGAGGGGCGGAGCGTGGAGGGGGCCACCTCCCATCTTCTGAGCCAGTCCCTCTTCGCCACCGAGGAGTCCACCCGGGCCACGATGGAGCGGGGAGCCGTCGCGGCTGACGATCCCGCGCTGCGGCTGGCCCAGGCCTTTTTGCCCGCTTACGCCGAGTTCGACGAACGGTACACCGCTCTCCTCGACCGGGAGGACCCCTTGGCCGCAGAGCTGGGCCGGGCCCGCTTCGCCGTATACGGCACCGATGTCCCTCCCGATGCCTCCGGTTCCCCCCGGATCACCGACGGCAGGGTGCTCCCCTACGAGTACAACGGGACCCTGGCCCCGGTTTACACGACCTTCTTCGGCCTCTACGACCACTACCATTCCTACGGTCCCGGCTCGGACTGGAGCTTGCCGGAGCGTTGGCTTCCCCCTCCCATCGGGCTGGACCTCGGTACGCCCCTGAACTTCATCTCCACCGCCGACACCTACGGCGGCAACTCGGGCTCGCCGGCGGTGACGCCTGCCCTGGACATCGTGGGGCTGAACTTCGACCGCAACATCGAAGGCCTCAGCAGGGACTTCATCTACCTGCCGGACCGAGGCCGGAACATCATGGTCAACGTCATGGCCATCCAGGAGGCCATGGACATCGTCTATGATGCCGACCGCATCGTTCAGGAGCTCCTGACCCACCGGCTCTTCCGGACCGAAGCCGAGGCCGACGAAGCCGGGCTCCGAGAGTCCGCCGACCGAAACAAAAGGGACTGATCATGTCGAACACCTCGCGTCATCCGTACGGTGCCGAAATGGAGAAGGAGGGACCGGGGGACCAGGACACCGATGCGGGCTCCCGTCCCCCCGTGCCGGATCTGAGAGTGGCCAGGGTTCTGGAGGCCCGGAGCCATCCCAACGCCGACCGGCTCCTCCTCATGGATATCGACCTGGGAGAGGAAAAGAGGCAGATCGTGGCAGGCATCGTGGGCCACTACGAGATGGAGGAGCTGGAGGGGCTCCACATCGTGGTGGTGGCGAATCTGCAGACGGCCAAGCTCCGGGGAGAGAAGAGCGAGGCCATGCTCCTGGCTGCCGAGAACGAGAAGGGCCGCCTGGGCCTCCTGCTGGCGCCGGAAGCTCCTCCGGGGCTCGCCGTTCGGACGCCCGCGCGCCCGGATCCGGATCAGGAGATCACCTTCGAGGGGTTCCACGAAAACGAGATGGTGGCCCGGCCCGACGGTGTCACGCTGAACGGAGAGGTCCTGGGCGGCGCGCCCCTGGTCATGGATCGGGAGGTCTACGGAAAGCTGCGGTGATGGGCCTTTCCCCTTTCCCCTGCTGAGCCGATGACCGCTTCCGGCGGAGGAACGGCCTCGCCCCACCCAGGCGAGGGACTCTGGGCCGGGAGGGAGACGGGAACAGCCGCGGCCACAACGACGGCCGAGAGGAGGCATCGGGCAAGAGAAACAGACGTGGCCATGGGCATGGGAGATCTCCTTGTCGGGGATGGCATCGACCAAACCTCGGTGTCGGTTCCCGGCGGGTCCAGTTTTTTTCTTCGGGAACCGGTTTGCCTATTGCCCCCGGGCCCCGACGATTCCATGCTTTTCGTATGCCAGCCAACCTCACCCCTCAGTACAAGAGCGCCGAGGCCCGTTTCAAGACGGCCGTGACCCGGGAGGAGAGGATCGAGGCCCTGGAGGAGATGCTCCGGGTCATTCCCAAGCACAAGGGCACCGAACACCTCCAGGCCGATCTCCGTTCCCGGCTTTCGAAGCTCAAGCAGGAGCCGAAGAAGAAGGCTACGTCCAAGGGGCCCAGCCACAAGATCCTCAAGGAGGGCGCCGGCCAGGTCACGCTGGTGGGAGCCCCGAATGCCGGGAAGTCCAGCCTCGTCGCGGCCCTCTCCGCCGCCAAACCCGAGGTGGCTCCCTATCCTCTCACCACCCTGAAGGCCAAGCCGGGGATGATGGCCTTCGAGGACGTGAGCTTCCAGCTCGTGGACCTCCCTCCCCTCTGCCACGAACACGTGGAGCCCTGGGTGTACGACCTCATCCGGGCCTCGGACCTGGTCTGGCTGGTGATCTCCATCCGGGAGCCCATCCAGGGGCTGGAGCTGGTGGAGGAGCTCCTGAGCAGCAAGGCCGTCGGGCTCTACCCTGCCGGCTCACCCGCACCCGCCGAACCTCGCCCGGGGTGGACCTACAAGAAGGCTGTCCTGGTGGTGACGGGGATGGATCAGCCCGGGGCCGAGGAGGATCTGGAAACGCTGGCGGAACTCGTGGAGCTTCCCTGGCCCCGGGTGGCCGTCTCCACCACCGAGGGGGGGGGCATGGACCAGCTCGGGCCTGCCACCTTCCGGGCCCTGGAGATCATACGGGTCTACACCAAGGAGCCGCGGAAGGACCCGGACATGAGCCGGCCCTTCACCCTGCCCGTGGGGAGCACCGTCGAGGACCTGGCCCGGACCATCCACAAGGAGATCGCCGAGGACATCAAGTTCGCCAGGGTCTGGGGCCCCAACGTCCACGACGGCCAGTCGGTGCACGAGCACCACGTTCTGGGGGAGGGGGAGGTGGTGGAGCTCCACCGCTGACAGTCGGCCCCGGTCCGGGTCTGCGCCCTTCCTCAACCTCCCGGGTGGTACTCCCGCTCCGTGTGGCCTTCCAACTGGGACGGATAGAAGTAGACCTCCCGAAGATTCCCCGTGGCGTACCGCTCGGCCTGGTCATTGAAGTGGGGTGAGCCGGGATCGTTGCTCAGTCCACCGGCCGTCACGGCCACGGCCCGGACCGAGTCACCGAATTCCACCACCGCCACGAAGCTGTTTCCGCTGGTTCCGTACCACCGAACCGTCCCCGGATACGGCCGGGCGCCGAAGGAAGCCAGGGAACCCCACCGGGAAGAGGTGAAGCCCACCGGGGTGCTGGGCGCATCGTCGTCGAAGTCCTGCACGATGTCCCCGGTGAGGCGTTGGAACCGGTTGATCTCCCCCCACGGTGTCTGCCAGCTCCCGAATTCCTCCTCCAGGCGGCTCGAGGCCGCCGCCAGCCCCCCCAGGAGCTCATCCGGCGTGGCCCGGGTGGCCATGTAGTCGTACACGCTCATTCCCGCAGCCCGGGCGTCTCCCCGAATGGTGGGAATGAGCTCGTCCCCGAAGAAGATGGCCAGAGAAGTGGGCACCGACTCCACGCCCCACCGGAGGTCCCAGCTCCTGAGAGCCTCGATCTCGTCGCTGAGCTCGTCCTTCAGGGGGTCGGATGAGGACGTACCGTCATAGGCATCCAGGACCGCCGGAATGATGGCCGTGAAACCCGTGAGGTAGCTGTCGTAGGCAGCGTCCCTGAGAGCGTTCAGGGTGAAGTCCGTCCGGTCCTCAAGGACCATGATGGCGTGGATCCCCCGGAAATTCTCGCTCCCCGTATCCATGTACGGGGGGTAGTCCTCCGGATCCGGGCTATCCGGGCCCGCCGCGGAGTAGGGCCAGTTGTTGGTGCAGAAGGTCCATCCCACCGAGGGATTGATGACGTTGGGGCTCTCTTCGAAGCTGTGGACTCCCTGCCAATCCGTGGCGGGATCGCTCCCGTCCACGGGTCTCGAGTAGTCGAAGCGGGTGTCCCGGACGGGCACGAAATTGGAGTGGAAGTAGGCGATGTTCCCTTCGGCGTCGGCAAAGAGGGTATTGTTCGAGGAGTTGGTGTGAAGCTCCATGATCTCCAGGTACTCCTCCAGGTCGGCGGCCTTGGTCCGGGTGTAGGATTGAATGAGGGCGCTCATGGGCTCTTCCATGAGGGCCGCAGCCACCCACCTTCCATCAACCTCCCGCACGATGGGACCATGGTGGGTCCGGTACACCGTGAACTCCCGCTCGGCCATCCCCGTCTCGGTCCGGTACGGGACGGTGACCTGCCTCGTCTCCACCGGCCGTTCCTCGTCGCCGTACACGTAGTAAAGCCCATCCTCCCGCTCCACGATGGTCTCCATGAACTCATCGATGTTGTCCGCCCTGGAAGAGGTGTGCATCCAGCCGGCGGTCTCATTGAAGCCCTGGTAGATGAAGAACTGCCCCCAGGTGAGGGCACCGTAGGCGTTCAGTCCCTCGTCACTGGTCAGGTGGGCTTCATGCCGAAAGAAGAAGGAGGTGTGGGGATTGATGAGGAGGAGGGCGTTCCCGTTCACCGTGTTGGAGGGTGCGATGGCGATGCCGTTGGAACCCGTGGGCTCGGCCGGATGGCCGGCGGCCTCGGCAAGGGCCGCGACTCCCGCCCACCGAGGCGTCGATTTCCTGTCATTCTCCACCGCCACCCGCGTGAAGGACGCACCGTCCTCCCTCGACGCCAGCCGCTCCTCCGGGTCCGACTCGTAAAAGGCCGCCAGCTCCCTGAGGCTCACTCGCTCGATGTCCCCACCGATGCTCCCCTCGCTGAAGGTTAGGGCCATCCAGGGCTCGAAGCGGGTGATGACTTTCGGCGTCACCTCGGGGTGGGTGTGCAGGTAATAGTTCAGCCCGTCGGCCCAGGCGTCCATGAGATCCTTGAGCCACCGGGGGCTCTCCTCGTACATCGTCCGCATCTCTGCCGGGTCGATGAAGAGCTTCATGCGCAGGTCCCGCCAGATCTCCTCCTCCCCCTCGGCCTCGGCCAGGCGCCCCTGGGAGTTCAGGAAGTTTACCTCGATGCGGTTGAAGTCGTCCTCGGCCTGGGCGTACATGAGCCCGAAGATGGCGTCGGCATCGGTGGGCCCCTGGATGTGGGGCACACCCCAATCGTCCCGGACGATGGTGACCTGCTGGGCCCGGGCCTCCCAGGCCGCCACCTCCGGATCCTGGGGCCGGGGCCCTGCGCAGGCGCTGAAAAGGAGAGCGAGAAGGGGGATGATCTTCTTCATGGGTCTGCCTTAACGGTGAACTGGGAGTGGGATGCCCGTCTCGGGGGGCGTGACCAACCCGGGGACCATGACGCACGGGACGGGAGGATACTACGCTTCCTTCCGGTTCAAGGCGAGGAAAGGGAGCATGCCCCCGGACGGACCGACCCCCACACCACCCTCCACCCGGTGAGGCACGTCTGTTACCCACTCCCATTTCGGGGACGGCCCGGCCCCCCGATATTGGTCCGGCGGCCTCCGTCCAGGATGCAAGGGCATTCCACCGAACCCGGCAGGGCAACGGGCTCATGATCGTATTTACCGTGCAACGGTCCATTCGCCGGATCTTCATCACCGGCCCACTCCTCGTTTCCCTCCTCTCCTTCCCGGCGCACCGGGCCGGGGGCCAGGCGGCGTCCCTCTCAGAGCCGGAGATCACCCTCCACGACGCCAATCCCCGCTTTACAGGCGGGCAGTACCTGGGCCAGTGGGACGCCCAGCGTCTGGCGACGGTTGCGGCTCCCAGGGAAGGCGCCGCCACCGACGGGGTGAGCCGTCTCCTGGTGAGGGTGGAAGTGTCGGGAGCCGGAAGGGTGGAGGTGGAGCTCATCAACGCCCGACCGGAAAACGGTTCGCTGCGATCCCTCTCCGGCACGGAGGCGGTCCGAGTGGGAGACCGCTACCTGGCCTTCGCCCTCTACACCCCGCCGAGCACGTTCGGCCCCGGGAGTGAGGCCGAGGGGTCCTGGCACGATGAGGTGGACTTCAGGGGCGTGGGCATTCTTGCCCGGCATCGACGGACCGACGGCACCGAGGCGGAGGCGGGATCGGCCATCATCCTCACTCGACCTCCCCTGGTCCTGGTCCACGGCACCTTCGACAACCCGGTGGCGGCCTGGCGGACGGAGAGCGATCTGGGGCCGGCACCGGTGGAGGCGTTTTCCGCCGCAGGCTTCCGGCCCTTCACCGTAGACTACAGCGGGTCCAGCGCAGCCCCGACCGACGCCCGCACCGGGAGGGGCGTCCGGCCCGACGAGAGCTGGCTGAACCCCGGAGAGAGCTCGTTCCGGTCCAATCGGCGTGTGGTACTGGAGAACCCCGACGGGATCCTCGACGCCCTGGCCCATTACCGGGATCAGTTGGGCATCGCCGCCGCCCGGGCCGATGTGGTGGGACACAGCCTCGGCGGCACCCTGGGACGGGTTCTGGCCTCCTCCAACTACAATCCGGACTACCGGACGGCGGAGAACTTCAACCAGGGGTGGATCAACCGACTCGTCACCGTGAACACCCCCCACCACGGGACGGAGCTTCCCGCCATGCTGTCCTTCTTCGCCGATGCCCAGTGGCGGGAGGGTCGAAGCTGGACCGAGTGGTTTCTCACCTTCGGAATCCGGCTAGCCGCCTGGTGGGAAGGGCGTTCGGCCAGCGCCGCCAATGCCGTCCGCGATCAACTTCCCCTGAGCAAGGCCCTCCAGGACATCGATTCCACCCCCGTGCCGGCCCACGCGGTAGTGGGGACCATGGACATGAGCCGCCTGGGTGACGACACCCCGACACTGGGTCTCTTCACGGGAATCGGAACCACCTTCTACTACTTCCCCGGCCTCCTCTCCGATTTCCTCGACCACCTGGCTACCGAGTGGGCCACCCTCCCGGCCCGGTACCGCATGGACCGCCCGGCCGAAGGCCCACCCGTCTTCACGCCACCCCGGTCCGCCGTGGAGTATCGTGCCCACCTCCGGGCCGCCGTCCTGGAGCCCATGGACAGGGAGGCCGAGTTCTGGCTGGCTCGCAGGGACGAGGATTGGATCCGCACGGTGGAGGGAATCGCATCCCGCCCCCAGGTACCCCCGGGCTTCCTGGATTCGGGATTCGGGGAGGATCCCTCCGAGTACCGCATCCTCTCCGAGATCGCCCGTGGGACGGTAGCCACTCACGAGCTGGGTGTAGCGCTCCAGGACCCCATCCGCCTCAAGGACCAGGCGGTGCCCCTTCCCCTCATCGACCAGTTCCGGGACCTGATCTTCCGGAACGACCCCAACGATGGAACGGTGCGCCTGGGAAGCCAGACCGGGAGCCTGGACTCCCGGTACGTCACCCGGGTGGAAACCCCCGTGGTGCACAGCATCAGCCCCCGGTACCCCGCTGTCCAGGAAGCCATCATCCAAGTCCTCCATGCGGGCCACGAGCGCATGGCGCCCCGGGGATTCCCCGAAGCCGGCCAACAGATGCCCGTCTGGCTCCCCTCCCGCCGCCTGGCCTCCGGCTACCTGGAGGGTGATTCGGCCATCTGCTGGTCCGGAATGGTCTGGGACCACGCCGAGGCCTTCGCCTCCGTGGCCGACGCCACCGATGCCGTGGTGCTCGTCCGACCGGTGAACCCCGACGCAACGCCCCTCATCGCCCGTAACGCCGCCACCAAGGAAATGGCCATCAAAGGGAAGAGCTCGAGCTGGGGCCCTCAGGTGGGCTTCATCCCGGCCAGGCAGCGCTTCTCGAAGTTGTGGCGGACCCGGGCGGGGAACCGGCGGGCTTCGGAAATCCGTGAGTACGATGAGAAGGTGCAGGAGGTGGTGGATGAAGGACTGGCCGTCCTCCGGGAGCTGAGGCTCACCTTCGGGGACCAGCCGGGCAGGATCTACACCGTCTACGAGGACACCCTCGCCCGGGACGCCGAAGCGGCCATCCACCTGGTCCGGGGTGAGGAGGCAAGCCTGGAAGCATGCGACTGGCGCACCTCCGCCGGGGGATTCTCCCGTGAGGTAGGCCCCACCGACTGCTTCGCCATCCCGTCCACCGACGGCTGGCAACCCATGGAGGCCCTCGCCGACCCGGAATCCACCGACGCCAACGGCACGCCCAGGTACCTCACGGCCGACTATGACCTCCTGGCCATCGGCTTCCGGAACCCGCCCCTCCCCCAGCCGTATCTCCTCCACTCCTTCCTCCCGAACCACTTCCCGGACGGGAACGGGGAGCGGACGATCCCGGGGATGGTCCTTCAGAGGCGAGACGGCACCGCCGACACCCTCCGCTTCGACGGTGACCAGGGGTTCATCACCCCCGGGCAAAGCAGGCTCCTGGAGGCACTGAACGCCCGGGTGAGGGCCACGGGATACGTGGCGGGAAACGTGAGCCACCACGGACCCGAGAACCACTACTCGGGCTCCCCCTACGTGGACTACCCCATCACCGCCTTCGAGCCCGCAGAGGACGGACGCGGGCGGGTCGTGGCCATCCCCATGGGCCCCGCCGGCTTCCGCGACATCCACCTGAAGCGATACCTCCTGCGGAAGCGCCAGGAGGGCTATGATCTGGTTCCGAACCCCGAGGCCCGAGGATGGCAGTGGCACGCATGGGGAGACTACAGCGCCGTCACGGGTTGGGACCCCAGGGACGCCCCCACCCTCCCGGCCTATACCGCCGAGCTTCCCTTTCCCGATTCCTGCGAGCCCATCCGGCAGATGCCCGACGAGCCCCTCCCCGAGCTGGAGGATCCGGAGCCGGAGCTCCCGGAGCCGGAGCCCATACTGGAGGTCCGGGCCGGAGCAGAGCCGGTCCCCGGGCGGGAGCCCCCACCCCCGCCAGCAGCCGACCCCGGCGCCGCGGCACGGCCGCCCGCCGATGCGGCTCCCGCTCCCTCCACGTACCTGGTCACCGACGATCTCGTGGCCTACTTCCGACCCGCCAGGGACACCACCGAGACCACATGGCGCTGGCGGTTCGTGCGGGTGGCCGAAGCGGGCGACACGACACTAGTCCGGTCGGGTCTCTTCGTGCCCGACAGCCTGGAGTTCGACGGAACGGGTCGAGCCGGCCCCGACGCCCCCGCTCCCTTCCGGACGGAGCTGGGCCAGCTCTGGGACGCCGCCGGAGCCGGGCCGGGAGAGTACCTCCTCCAGACGTGCGTCCCCCGCCCCGTCTCCGGCGTCTTCGGCCAGACCAGCGGGTTTGCCGGATGTCTGAGCCCCTGGGTTGACCAGGAGACCGGGGAAGAGGACCCCCTCTACCCCTGGCAGGACGAAGGGGCCTTCGAGGTGGCCGACGTCATCCTGGAGCGAAAGGGCGTGGTCTGGGAGCAGGGGGCCATTCCCTTCACCGGGGAGAACCGGAGCAACGGTCACTTCTGGCTGGAATCCGCCCCGGATGCCGACGGAACCGCCGTCGTCCTCAGAATCGAATGGGACGCGTGCATCCGGCCGGAGCGGCCCGACATCCACCAGATTCCTCCCTGTGACCGGCTAGGTCCCGAGTGGCGAGTGGAGCGACAGGTGACACGGGTCCGGTTCAGCACCGGCCTTCCTGATCGCCTGCTCCTCCGGGCCGAGGTCCCCGCCGGCTTCCCCATATCCGTGGACGTCCTGGAAGGGGATCGGGACTTCGCCGCCCAAATCCACGACCTGCGTCCCAGGGCCGGAGGGCCCCACCGGGAGCTCACGGAGTCGGGTGTGGGCCTCACCCTCATGGAAATCCACGTGGGTGGCCAGGCCGAGCCCGACGGACGACGCAACGCTCTCAACCCACCGCAGATGCGACCCGGATCGGACCCGCTGGACGTCCATCTCCATAGCTGGTTCCCCCTGGAGCTGGGCCATCCTCCCAGCCCCATCGGCGAGCTCATCCGGGACCTCACCGTGGCCTGGTTCATCCCCGTGGAGTTCTCCGTGCTGGGAAGGGAGATCTTCGCCTTCTTCGTCTACGGGCCGGACCCCGGACCCTACGATGGTCCCCTTCCCACGGCTCCCGGCTCGGTGGATGCCCCACCGGGCTCCGGACAGCAAACGTCCCCCTCTGCCGATCCCGGAGCAACAGGCCCGGTGGACCCCGACGCCCTGAATCCCGATGACCCGGACATCTCCGGCCTCATCCGCCAGTGGCTGGGCGTGGCCCGCCCCCCACCTGCGGTGGAGCCGGACAACTTCTATGTCTACGACGAGTGGGGACGGATGGTGGGAAACGGCGCCGACGGGAACATCGCCGCCGCGGCTCCACCCGACGGCAGGGGCGCCATGACCTCGGTGCAGTACGTCTGGACCCTGCGGGACGAGCTGGACTCGGTGGATCACTGCACGGTGGAGGAATACGTGGTCCGGAGCCTGGAGGAACGGGGCTTCGCCGGGTGCCGGGGTCGATACCGTCCCTCCCCCCGGGCCCCGGACCTCGTCGGCAGGCTCGTGGGTCCGGTCCGCGCCGAGTTGGAGGCCGCCGGGCACCCGGTGGACGTGAGTATCGGGGACTGGCCCGACCGGACCGAGCTGGCCTACACGATCCTTCGCCAGAAGCCGGCTCCGGGGGAGCGCCTGCGGGATTCCTCCAGGGTCGCCCTCACCATCTACGGAGCCTTTCAGGAACCCGAGCCCGTGGGCCGCACCGTCGTGAGCGTCTACGGCCTCACCTTCGAGGACGCCCGGACCCTTCTCTCCGACTCGGGGTTCGCCGTGCCCCCGCCGGCCGGTGGCGGGCCCGCCCCCAGCGAGGACATGGCCTACCGGGTGGGGGACCAGTCCATTACCGGGGGCCGCATCCGCCCCGAGGGGACCGAGATCCGGCTCACCCTTTTCGGTCCCTACGGCCCCCGAGCCGTTGAACCGGAAGCCGAACCGCCGACTCCGCCCCCGGCTCAAGAGGGGCCATCGTGCAACGACCTGGTGCGGGCCGCCAACGCGGCCCAGGGACGGGGGGACCTCACCGGCGCCTACGAGCTCTACACCATGGCCATGCACAGGGGGTGCCGGAACCCGGGGCTGGGCGCCGCCAGGGAAAGCGTATACCAGAGCCCCCGGTGCACCCGGCTCATCCGGTCGGCCCGGGACGCCTACGATCGGAACGACTTCCGGAGGGCCGTCCAGTCCCTCCGGTCGGCGGAGGGGGCCGGGTGCGACATGAGCGGGCTGGGCCCCTTGGTGGACGGGGCGCTGGAGGGGTTGGAGACGGGCGTAGCCGAGGCCCTGGGCCGAAGCTGCTCCGGAATCGCCGCCGAGATCACCGCAGCCCGGGCCCGAGGCGACGAGGCCACGGCGCAGGCCCTGACCACCACGGCCCTTCTCCAGGGCTGTGCGGGAGACGAGATCACCTCGGCAGCGACGACGCCGCTGGGTGACCCCTCGGCCGGAGCCGGCGGCCCTCCCACCGGGGGAGGTGATGTAGGCTGCTACAACCTGGAAGGAGCCACGGTCTTCGGGCAGGACCCGCCCCCCGACGCGGTAATGTACATCTACCGGGAGCGACTGGGAGACCGTACCGTCTACCACGTGGTGGAGCAGTACAACATCGGATCCCTGGACCAACTCGAGCTCCTGGGCGGGGAGATGGAGAAACTGGACTGGGAAGGGAACTACCAGGAGGCCGTCCGCTACGTGCAGCGGCTCTGCGGGGGCCGCTGACCCCTCACAGACCCGATGACCACTCTCGAACGGAGAGAAACACCATGCTTCGAAAGGTCGCTCACCTCATCCCCCTCGCCATCCTCCTCTTCGGTCTGCAGCCGGCCGCCGCCCAGACCGAGATCCCCGGGACCGTCACCTCCGTCTCGGGGGACACGGTCACCATCCACCTTCCAGGCGAGATCCTTCCCAGGGTGGGAGACGAGGTGCGACTCCGCTTCCGGGATCCTGTCCCCGGGGCGGGCCTCGTCTTTCTGGAGGGAAGCTGGGAGGTGAGCGTCGTGAGGAGGGACGAGGTGAATGCGGCCCCCAAAGGCGAGACGGCCGAGCCCCAGGAGGGCCTGGTAGCGGTCATCACGTCCCGGAATCCCCAGGAAAAAACCGACTTCACAGAGCCGGGGGCCCGCCCCGAACCCGCGGTCCAACCCACCGAGGAACCGGCCGTAGCCGCCGACGTTCGCCGCCGGGACGACTCGGACGTGGAGCGCATCGACCGGCGTCGCTGGTTCACCATCTCCGCCGGCGCCGGGTTGGTGGGCATCCAGTCCCCGGCCTTCTACGACTACGATCCCGACAGCGAGATTCGCCCCCGCCTCACGGCCTCGGCGGGCGTCATGCTCCTTCCCAACCTGGCCCTGAGCGGTTACCTGGGAGCGGTCTCCGTGGACGGCACCGCCTCCGACGGGGGCACCCAGAGCGCCCAGGAGATCTACAAAGCCCTGGGTGCCACCTTCTACTTCGGGACGCCTGGAAACGTCCCGGGGGATCTCCACACCTTCGTACAGGGGGGGCTGACCTGGTACGACGTGCATTACGGGGGCGCAGGCGGCGATCCCGAAGTCACCGGGAGCGGGTTCTTCGGGGGAGCAGGCGTGATCCTCACCATTCGCCGGGGGGTCGGAATCTACGCCGCCGGGCACTACTTCGCGGCCTCCTATGACGAATCCCACACGGTTTTCGACCGGATGCCCGCCGAGGTGAGCGCCGGCGCCACCATCGTCTTCTGACGGGAAGGGGGTGGCAGGAGAAGCCGCAGAAAGACGGGCCGAGGGGCGCCATTCTTTATTCCCACCGTGGACTCGGTTGAAGAGACACACTACCGTTCCTTCACCGACGTTCCGCGGGTTTTCCTCCGTGCCGCATTCCGACGCGGCGCCTCCCCCTTGTCCCGGACCCTGAACTCCACCTCTTTGCCGCACAGCTCAAAGAGGGCCACGATCTGTCCAAGGGACTTTCCGTGGTAGGTAGGATCGATGAGGCGATAGAACTGGCTGGGGGAGGTCCGCAGCGCCCGGATCAGGGCCCGTTTGCTGAGCCCGCTCTCCTCCACCGCCTCGATGGCTTCGACGGTGAGGCGATAGATGTAGATCTCGTTCAGGGTGCCCGGGTCCTTGTTGTACTCGAGAACCGCATCCATGTGCACAGCGTCCTCGATCCCGTTCTCCAGGCGGTACTCAAAAGCCTCGTTTCCTGCTTCAGGATCGGGATGGACCTCCTTCACCCGGTAAGGCCCGCTGTCCGGCTGCGGGGAGAGCTTCGCGTAGGGGAACGGATACTCACCCTTCTCGGTGTGAACGATGAAGGCCTTCCGGCGGTTGTTGGCCTCGACGCTCAGGATCTTCACAAGCGGCCTTCTCAAAGAACATGAAACCACCCCTGCGTATCCTGCCCGGCAAATAGTACCAAAACAGGTACTATTTGGCAAGATTCTACCCGTACCCCGTTTCCTGACCATGACCGGGAACCTCGGAGGTTGCCCGGGCCGTTCGAATGGCCGAATGAGCCTGCCTGGTTGTCTGAATGCCTCAGGGGGTGTTGCGAAAAAAGGGGGGGGACAACCCCGTTCCAAGGAAAACCTACCCGAGCAACCGCGGAAAAGGTCCGAATGGCCGGTTGGAACACGAATCCATCCGATTGAAACACGGATGTGGCCGATTCGGACTCGGCTCACGGTCTTCTGTAGGCTTATCGTATCGATACGCACCCCGGGTTCGGACGGGAGGCAAGGAATGCAAGGCTGACCGACGGTCTTGCATTCCCGCGGTGCCGTTTCCAACCTGAATTGAGCGATTGCTCCGGATGATTGGGATAGTCGGGGCGGTTGGCCGGG
>CAYXGM010000007.1:0-59706 GCA_964464555.1 uncultured Gemmatimonadaceae bacterium
GCTCGTCCCGCCCCCCCCCTCCCCATCCTCCCCTACCCCGGGTCGGTCCGTCCCCAGCCTCAGGTGCTCCGGACCCAGGGTGGCTCCCCGGGCCAGGATGGACGCCCGGGTGAGGGCGTTCTCCAGCTCCCTGACGTTCCCGGGCCAGTCGTACTCCTCGAGCATGCGCATGGCCTCGGGGTGAATGCGGTGGACTTCCTGCTGGGCCTCCTTCCGGATCCGGCCCAGGAGGTGTCGGGCCAGGTCGGGAATGTCCCCCCTCCGCTCACGGAGGGGAGGCACCACGATCTCCACCACCCTCAGCCGAAAGTAGAGGTCTTCCCGAAAGCCCCCCTCCTCCACCTGGGCCTCCAGGTCCTGGTGGGTGGCGGTGATGATGCGGGCATCGGTGCGCCGGGCCGTCTCCCCACCCACGGGGAAGAACGTCCTGTCCTGGAGGACCCGGAGGAGCTTGGTCTGGAACTCCAGGGTCGTGTCGCCGATCTCGTCCAGGAAGATGGTCCCGGTCCCGGCGAGCTCGAAGTACCCCTTCCGGCCCGACACGGCCCCGGTAAAGGCCCCCTTCACATGGCCGAAGAGCTCGGACTCCAGGAGGGTGTCGCTGAGTGCCGTGCAGTTCACGGCGATGAACGGCTCGTCGGCATGGAGGGAGTGGTTGTGGATGGCCCGGGCCATGACCTCCTTCCCCGTCCCCGTCTCTCCCCGGACCAGGACGGTAGAGCGGTTCCTGGCCAGGACACCGATCATCTTGAAGATCTCCATGAGCCGGGGATCGGTGCCGATGACCCTGCTCTCCCCGGTCCCAGCTTCCTCCTCTTCGTCTCCACCTTCCCGGGCCCGGGCCCGGAGGTTCAGCTCCCGCTCCCGGAGACACCGGGAGACGAGCTCCTGGAGGGCGCCCACCTCGATGGGCTTCACGACGTAGTCGAAGGCCCCGCCCTTCATGGCCCGGATGGCGGACGTCATGTCCTCGTGCCCGGTCATGACGATGACTTCCACCCCCTCCATCCCTTCCCGGGCACGCTCCAGGAGCTCCACCCCGTCCATCCCCGGCAGTCGCAAGTCGGTGAGGACCAACGCAGGATCGAACTCGTGGATCCTGGCCAGGGCCTGCTCGGCGTCCTCGGCCCGCTCCACCTCGTAGCCGCTGCCCTCCAGGATGGAGCTGACCACCTCCAGGTGATCCGGATCGTCGTCTACAACCAGAACTCTGTGAGCCATGTTCGGCGAATCCTCGTCCATGTCCTCAACCGGGGCCCCGGTCCTTCCTCTCCGGACCGACGTCGCCCCCCCTTTCTTCCTTCACGTCCCCGTCAACGCCCCCGCTCCCCTCCCTACCCCCTTCATCGGGGGCATGAGCCCAGTAGGCCGGCTGGTCCGGGGGCTCGGTGGCACGCAATCTGGCCATGGCCTCCCGGTTCCGCTTTTTCCGGACCCTCGCCATGAGGAGAAGGGCCAGGGTCAGAACCAGCCAGAAGGCGGTGGAGTGGGAGAGAACGAAGAGCCATCCGTACCGCCGCTTCACGTACTTTTTCCAGTCCTCCTCGAACTGCCCCAGCGTGACGCCGTACACCCTCCGAAAGGCCGCCGGAAAGGACCGCTCTTCCCTCCACCGCTGCAGGAGGAGCTCCAGTCCCCTCTCTCCGCTCTCCGCCACGAGGTACTCCACCGCCGTGGCGGAGAGGAGATAGGCCAGCTCGGCCGACGCCCTGTCCCTGGGCCAGGCCAGGACCAGGGAATCCAGGGGCGGTGCTCGTCCCATGGCGAAGGCGACCCGAAGACGCCACCCGTCGGTGAACGCCCATCCCCCCGATGTCCATTGGCTGAAGCCCTCGTCGAACCAGCGGGGAACCCTGAGGCCCTGGAGATATTGCTGGAGGGCTACGTGAGCCCACTCGTGCTTCAGGACCCGGGCCTCGTCCCAGCCCCTGGTCCGCTGGACCCCGAAGCCGGGCATGATGATCCGGCCCCTGGAGGGAAGGGCTACGCCGGCCCCCCACTCCGGCACCGTACCCCCGGCCAGGGAGTCGAAGGCCGGGCGGTTCGGGGCGATGTAGACGCTCACCCCCGAGGGGAGGGTGTCGGGGAGAGCCGGAAAGGGGGGAAGAGACTGGAGGAGAGCCAGGATCCGGCGGGCCCTGAGGGAGTCCCCTCCACGGTAGCCCACCCGCACACGATCCCCCTGCGCCCAACGGTAGGAGGCCGCCTGGGGCAAGGCCTGCAGGTACGCCGACGAGCCGGAAGATTCCGGTGGCCGCCCATGGAAGGGCGCGGCCGCCGTCCCCACCACCAATAGCACGGAAGAAAGGATCGGGAGCCTCACGAGCCCCCCCCGGCCCTCAGGGTAACGCCGACAGACCCCCCAGATGGACCCGGGCGTCGGCGTTCTCGGGGTTCAGCTCCATGGCCCGCCGCAGGAGGAGGATGGCCAGATCCTTGTCGGCTTCATCCAGGGCGATCTCACCCAGTCTGACGTAGACCTCGTCGCCCAGGGACGGGTCCATCTTCACGGCCCGCTCGTAGTGGGCCCGGGCTCCCATCTTGTCACCCCGCCGGTAGGCCTGGTCCCCCAGAT
This sequence comes from uncultured Gemmatimonadaceae bacterium, assembly GCA_964464555.1. GTDB lineage: Bacteria > Gemmatimonadota > Gemmatimonadetes > Longimicrobiales > Gaopeijiaceae > CAYXGM01. The sequence continues at coordinate 2,576 of CAYXGM010000007.1, forward strand.
TCTTGTGGGCCTGGGGCGGAGCCTCGGAGCCGGAGTTCAGGGCCCGGAGGAAGTACTGCTCTGCCGCCTCGTGATCCCCCTTCCGGTCCAGGACCACCCCGGTGTTCACCAGGATGGGCGGATCGGCGGGATGAGCCTGGAGCCCCTCCCGGCCCAGGGTGATGGCCTCTTCCAGGTACCCGGCGATGGCTGCGGCCAGGACGGCGAAGGTGAAGTAGAGGGCCGGGGGTTCTTCGTTTCCCAGGTCCTTCCGGTACTTCTTGAAGGTGGCCCGCGCGCTGGCTGCGTCGCCGGACTTGAGCTCGGCAATCCCCCGGGCCAGGGCCAGGCCCGGATCCCCGGTCTTCACCGTAGCAGCCTCGCCGAGATCTCTCAGGGCCTCGTCGAACCGTCCCAGGCGCTCCAGCGCCAGCGCCCGGTTTCTCAGGACGGCATATCCCCCGGCTTCCTCCTCGGGCATGGCGTCGAAGTGCTCCACGGCCTCCTCCGCCTCGTCGGAACGGAGGCTGATGAGGCCCAGATAGAAGCGGGCCGTGGGCTCGGAGGCGTTCCCCTCCACGGCCTCCCCGAACTCCCGGGCGGCGTCTTCCAGCATGCCGGCACGGTAGAAGGCCTGACCCAGGTTCACATGCTGATGAACGGCGGAGTCGTCCTTTTTTCCGGCCCTGGTTTCCTTCTTGCCCACCTGCTGGACGAAACCGGCCTGGATCAGCTCGAAGAGGGCCTTGCCCGTTTCGAACTCCACCAGTCCCGACTCCGATACCAGGTCGTCCACCGTCCGGGTACCATCCAGGAGGGGAAGGAGCTTCTTCTGGTTCGTGCTCAGCTCCACGTCCTCCTGTTCCGCCGGGTCCCGAACCAGCTTGAAGATGAGATCCATGGAGGGGATCTTCTTCGCGATGAGGCTCCACTCGTCCACGCGGCGGGCCCCCTCCATGAGGAGCCCGTCGGCGTTGAGAGAAACCAGGAAGACCTCGTCCTCATCCGGACTCTCGTCGGGATTGAAGTGGAAGGACCCCTTGTCCCAGGTGAAGAGGTGGTAGACCGCCTCCTCGATCTGGGTGGTGATCCACGTCTCCAGCTCCTCCTGGGTGAGAGCGCCGAAACCGACGAGGATCTCTCCCAGCTTCTTTCCCCCCTGCCGGCTCTGTTCCTCCATGGCCCTGGAGAGATCTTCCCGCTCGATGGCGCCGTTCTTGACCAGGAGCTCGCCCAGGCGATCGGGTCGGTTCAGGACCGACGCATAGATCACTCTACCCTTGTCGAAGTAGATGTAGCCGAAGTTGGAACGGTCGGTGGTGGTGAGGCACCCGGTCTTCCTTCCCAGGGAGAGAAGCTGGCAGATGTCGGCCAGGCTGACGTCGGCGAGAGAGCCTTCGATAGCCATCAGTCAACCTCCTCCACCAGACGCTCTTCCGGTCTCGGCCACTCCCAGATGACCCGCTCGGGCGACGGGAACCAATCCCCGGCCACCGGCGCCTCGGGCTCCTCGTCGTCGGCCGAAGCCTCCGTGGGGTCGGGCGCCTCCTTTTCCGATACGTCCCGGCCGAGCTGGACTCCGCCTCCGGCCGTGAAGGCCATGATGAACTCCCGGTCCAGGGCCCGGACATCCACCTCCTCCGACTCCTTCGGCCTCGTCCGTTCCGTCTCTTCGTCCTCCGTGGAGGGCTCGGGCTCCGAGGCCTTCGGAGAGGGCGGACCGAATCCCTCCCGGCTGTCCTCGTCCATAACGATCTGGTCCAGGGGTGGGATCATCCCCTCCTCCCGGGCGCCGGGAGCCTGCCCGCGGCCTCTCTCGCTGCCGGCCTCGATCTCCAGGACCAGCCCACCTTCGAACCGGGACCGGAGCCGGTCATCGATCTTGCCGATCTTGGCCGGAGGGCAGTCTGCCGCCACCATGATCTTGGCCCGGCGTCTCTGCAGGGCTTCGAAGAGGTGGAAGAACTCGTCCTGGGCCCGCTCCGTGGCCGAGAGATCCGCAGCGCCGTGCACGAGGAGAAGCTCCGCGGACCACCATCGCTCCCGCCAGGCACCGGCCACTCCGGAGGAAAGGGCGGCGATGAACTCCTCGGCGAACTCCAGGACCGAGACCATTGCCACCCGGGCCGTATCCTTCTCGGCCAGGTAGCTCCGTCCCGCCGCCTCCAGAAGGTCCTGGGCCGACCCGGGCTCTTCGCTCCAGACGTAGAGGGGGTTGTATTCCTGCCGGTCCGTGGTGATGAGCTGCTCTGCGGCGCGAACCACCAACTGTGGATATTTCCCGGCCAGGCCATCCAGCCCCGGGCCCGGAGGAAGCTTGGGAAAGGGGCGGGCCCGCTCCCGTGCCGACGCCAGGAGGGTCTCGGCCTCTTCCAGCCGGTCCGGATCCCGCAGGACGCCGTGTGCCGCCTCGGGCCAGGGGTTGCCCACCGAATCCAGCTCGGCCTTGATCTCGGCCAGGCGGCCGGTCACCTGCTTGAAACGCTCCACCGCCTCCACCACGCCCTCGGGTTCTTCCTCCTCCTCCATCAGACGCTGAAGCCTGGTGGTCTTGAATCCCTGAACTTCGGCCTCCTCCAAGGTCTCTCTCAGGAGCTTCCGCCAGGGTGCCTCCTGCCGCTGGACCTGTTCGGCCACGGTGCCGGAAATCTCGTCCATGAACTCGCCTACGTCCGACTCGCCGGCGAGGGACTCCTCCATGGCTTCCAACCCCAGCAGGGAGGAAGCCTCATCGGGGTTGACGGCGCGATTCTCCAGCTCCTGGATGGCCAGGATCCGGTTCAACGCGCCGCCCAGCTCACGGATGTTCTTGAAGGGGACCCGCCCGATGACCTCGGCAACTCCCGGGTCCAGAGCCTGTCCCCTGGCATCGGCCTGCTTGCGGAGAATGGCCACACGGGTCTCGTACTCGGGCGAGCCGATATCCACGAGAAGCCCGCCCTCGAACCGGCTTCGAAGCCGGGCATCCAGCCCGTCGATGTCCACGGGAGGTCTGTCGCTGGCCAGGACCACCTGCTTTCCCTCGCCCGTCAGGCTGTCCAACGTCCGCAGTAGCATCTCCTGGGCCTCGGACTGCCCGGCGAGGAACTGGACATCGTCCATGAGGAGAATGTCCAGTTGCCCATACCGCCCCTTCACCCCCTCCCGATCCCCTCCCTGCAGAGCCTCCGTCAACTCCCCGAGGAATCCCTCCAGGGTCTGGTAGACCACGTCCTTGTCGGGCTGGTGTCGGGACACATGATGGGCGATGGCCCCCAGAATGTGCGTCTTCCCCAGGCCCGACGCGGAGTAGACGAAGAGAGGGTTGTAGCTGGCGCCCGGGCTCTCGGCCGCCCGGCGCGCCGCGGCGGACGCCAGCCGGTTGGCTGGGCCCACCACGAAGGTTTCGAAAGTGAATCGTGGATCCAAGTCCGTCATGATCCCCGTATCGGCTCGACGGTCACGTCTCTTTAGGTTCTTCTCGTTTAAGCTCTTCGTGTGCACCGGCGTCCCGGCCCGAGCCCGGCGGCTCTTCCCATCCGCCACCCCTGGCCCAGGCCACGACCCTGGCGAAGTCCTCCGGCAGGGGCGCCCGGAACTGCATCTCGTCTCCCGTAGTGGGATGCCGGAAGCTCAGATCCGCAGCGTGGAGCAACTGCCTGCGGACCATCTTGTCCAGTTCCCGGGCCCAGGCCCGGATCGAACCACTCATCCCCTTCGCCCGGCCTCCCCCATAGACCTCGTCACCCACCACCGGATGACCCAGATGAGCCAGGTGCACCCTGATCTGATGGGTGCGCCCCGTCTTCAGGGACACGTCCAGGTACTCCGCCGCTTCCCACCGCTCCCGGACCCGGAGGCGGGTCACCGCCCTGCGTCCCTCCTCGACGACGCCCATGCGCTTCCGGTCCCGGGGATCCCGGCCCACGGGAGCATCCACCGTCACCGGCGACTCCCGGAGGTGGCCCCAGGCGACGGCCCGGTAGACACGTCGAACTTCTCGCCTTCGGAGGGCGTTGGAAAGGGCCACGTGGGCATCATCTCCCTTGGCCACCACCAGAAGGCCCGATGTGTCCCGGTCCAGACGGTGCACGATGCCGGGGCGGAGCTTTCCCCCGATACCCGAAAGGTCCTCCACCCGGTGGAGCAGAGCATTCACCAGTGTCCCCCTCGGATGCCCCGGGGCCGGATGAACCACCAGACCCGCCTGTTTGTTCACCACCAGGAGCGCGGAATCCTCGTACACCACATCCAGCGGGATGTCCTCGGCTTCGGCCTCCAGGGGCTCGGGTGGAGGAATTCGCACCTCGATGGTCTGGCCCGGTGCCACAGCGCCGGACTTCCTCGCCGGCTTCCCGTCCACCCTCACCCTTCCTTCCTGGATGAGGGTCGCGCACCGGGACCGGGAAAGGGACAGGGTCCCGGCCAGGTATCGGTCCAACCGGCCGTCGGCCCCCTCCGGTACCGTCAACCGGGCGACTTCCTCGCACTGGGAAGCCGTCGTGCTCTTCCCTCCTCCCGGTGGCGGCCGTTTCACCCCTCCACCCTGGAAAGGGCGATCTGGGCCGGTATTCCGTCCAGATCCACCGTTCGGATCTCATCGAACCCCTCCCCTCCCTCATCGTCACCAACCTGATACTCCAGGGCCAGGGTCTCGCCGGAAATGAAGTTCCCAAAGGCCTCGGCGGCCTCCCGAACCGGGTCGGACCCGAAGATCCCCAGGCTGATCCGGTCCGAGATATCCAGCCCGGCGTCCTTCCGGAGGCGTTGAATCCGGTTCACCAGCTCCCGGGCCATCCCCTCCCTCCGAAGATCGTCATCCAGCTCCGGATCCAGCGCCGCCGTGAAACTCCCGTCGCTCTGGACCACCAGACCTCCACGGGCTTCCTCCACGACCTCCAGGTCCTCGGCCTCGAGTCCGAAGCTCTCCTCTCCCACCTGAACCGAGACGGGATCTCCCCTCCGGTGGGCAGCCAGAGCCTCCTGGGAGAGGGCGCGAATGGCGGCGGCAGACTCCTCGGTCCGCTTCTGGAACCGGGGCCCAAGGGTCCGGTAGTTCGGTCGGGCCGCCAGGCTCACCAGACCCTCGGCGGAGTCCGTGAACTCCACCTTCTTCACGTTCAACTCGTCCCTGAGGAGGGCCAGCAGATCTCCGTCCAATACGCCGTCCCCGGGCGTCACGGCAATCATCCGCCCCAGGGGCTGCCGCACCCGGATCTGGACCTCCTCCCTGGCGGCCCGCCCCAGGGAAACCAGGGACCGGACAACGTCCATTCCCCCTTCCAGCTCCCGGTCCATGGCCTCCCTCCCGGCGGAGGGGAAGGGCGCCAGGTGAACGCTGGATCCCTCCAGAGCCCTGTGAAGCCAGTCGGCCACGAAGGGCGTCACCGGAGCCACGAGGCGAGAGACCGTCACCAGGCTCTCCCAGAGGGTCCGGAAGGCTGCCCGGGCATCGCGGGTGTCGGCATTGCCCCAGAAGCGGGGGCGGGACCTCCGGACGTACCAGTTGGAGAGGTCCTCGTTCAGGAAGTCTCCCACGGCCCGGTAGGCCCGGGTCAGGTGGTACCCCTCCAACTCCTCCTCCACCAGGAACACCAGGGTCGAGAGCCGGGAGAGGATCCAACGGTCGATGAGGGGCCGATCTTCCACGTCGGGATCCTCGTCCGAGGGGGACCACCCCTCCGCCGAGGCGTAGAGGGAAAAGAAGCGGTAGGTGTTGAAGAGGGTGTCGAAGTACTTCCGGGACGCCTCCCGCACCCCTTCCGGATCATAACGCTTCGATGTCCCGGGTTGGCTCACGGTGACCAGATACCAGCGAACGGCATCGGCCCCGTGCTCCCCCACCGCATCCCAGGGATCCACCGCGTTCCCCCGGGATTTGGACATCTTCAGCCCCTCGGCGTCCAGGATGTGACCGTTCACGATGACGTTGTGGAAGGGTCTCCCCCTCCCCAGCATGACGGAGATGGCCAGGAGGGAATAGAACCAGCCCCGGGTCTGGTCGATGGCCTCGCAGATGAAGTCCGCCGGGAAATGCCTCCCGAACTCCTCCTCGTGCTCGAAAGGATAGTGCCACTGGGCGAAGGGCATGGCGCCGGAGTCGAACCAGACGTCGATGACGGCCGGAGAGCGGCGCATGGCCCCCCCGCACTCGGAGCAGCTCCAGCTCACCTCGTCGATGAAGGGACGGTGGGGATCGAATCCGGTGGGCAGCCCGCCGGCCCGCTCCCGGAGCTCCTCCAGCCCTCCGATCCACTCGGTGTGGTCGGGGTTCCTTTCGCACACCCAGACCGGGAGGGGCGTGCCCCAGTACCGGTCCCGGGAGAGGGCCCAATCGACGTTGTTCTCCAGCCACTCACCGAAGCGCTTCTCCCCCACTTCCGGAGGAAGCCAGTTGATGCTCCCGTTCTCCCGCAGCATCTCCTCCTTGAGCGTGGTGGTGGCCGCGAACCAGGAGTCACGGGCCATATAGAGGAGGGGGGAGTCACAACGCCAGCAGTGGGGATAGGAGTGAACCATCGTCCCGATGGCATGGAGGTTTCCCCGGCGGTCCAGCTCCTCCACCAGGCGGGGGTCGGCGTCCTTAACGAACATCCCGCCCACCACGGGAATCTCCTCCTTGAAGCGCCCGGCGTCATCCACCGGTCGCAGGAGAGCCAGGTCGTGCTTCTGCCCCGCCGCGTAGTCGTCGGATCCGAAGGCCGGCGCCATGTGGACGATTCCCGTGCCCTCCTCGTCGCTGACGAAGTCCTCCAGGACCACCGTCCAACTGTTGCCCGGATCCTCGGGCTCGGGAACCAGGTCCAGAGGCCGCTGGTAGCGGACCCCCTCCAACTCCGGGGCGGAGTACTCCCTCAGAATTTCCGCGTCCTCCCCCAGGACCTTCTCCACCAGCGAACGGGCCAGGATGACCCGTCCTCCCTCGGTGGCGGCCTCGGCGTACCGGAGGTCCGGGTGAATGGCCAGTCCCACGTTGGAGGGAACCGTCCACGGAGTCGTGGTCCAGGCCAGGAAGGCCCGGCCCTCCGCATCGGGCTGGCCCTCCTCCCCCTGAAGGGGGCAGAGGAAGAAGAGGGAGGCGTCCTCGACCTCCTGGTATCCCTGGGCCACCTCGTGGGACGAGAGCGCCGTCCCGCAGCGGGGGCAGTAGGGCACGCTCTTGTAGCCTCGATAGAGGAGGTTCCGGTCCGCCAGCTCCTTGAGAATCCACCACACCGACTCGATGTACTCGGTGTGGAAGGTCACGTAGGGACGGGAGTAGTCCAGCCAGTACCCGATGCGCTCGCTCAGGCGCTCCCAATCTTCCTTGTAGGTGAAGACGGAGTCCCGGCACGCCTCGTTGAACCGGGCGATGCCCAGGGCCTCGATCTCGGGCTTTCCGCTGATACCCAGCTTCCGCTCCGCTTCGATCTCCACCGGCAGGCCGTGGGTGTCCCAGCCGGCGATGCGTGTCACGCTCCGGCCCTTCATGGTCCGGTGCCGGCACACCAGATCCTTGAGGGTTCGGCTGATGATGTGGTGGAGCCCCGGCTTCCCGTTGGCCGTGGGAGGGCCTTCGTAGAACACGAACGGATCGCCCTGGGCCGTGGCGTCCAGGGTCTGCTTGAAGAGGTCTTCGGCCTGCCAACGGCGGAGGGTCTCCCCCTCCAGCTCCAGCAGGCTCTTGGGCAACTCCGGATAGCGCATGAAAGAAACCGGTTCGAAGGTCGAAGGGAAACGAGGTCGGGGCTCAGAGCCGGGAGACCACATCCCCCACCAGGGTGGCCAGGCCGGGCTCGGCCTCGGCGGCAGTGCGAATGATGAGATCGATGTCCACGGGCTCCAGGGCATCCGGGAGACAGACGTCGGTGACGATGGAGATGGCCAGGACCCGCATCTCCATGTGCCGGGCCACGATGACCTCGGGGACCGTGGACATGCCCACCACATCCGCTCCCATGTCCCGGAGCATCCGGTACTCGGCCCGGGTTTCCAGGTTCGGTCCGGGAACGGCCACGTAGACCCCCCTGTGCAACCGAATTCCCCGATCCATGGCGGCCTCCACGGCCAGCTCCTGGAGCTCCCGGTCGTACGGCTCCGACATGTCCGGAAAGCGGGGACCGAGGGCATCGAGATTGGGTCCCACCAGGGGGTTGTCTCCCAGAAAGTTGATGTGGTCGTCCAGAAGGACCAGGGCGCCCAGCTCCATGAGGGGGTTCATCCCCCCGGTGGCGGCCGTGACCACCATAGTGTCGGCCCCCAGGAGCTTCATGATGCGCACCGGCAGGGTAACGGACTGGAGATCGTAGCCCTCGTAGCGGTGGAAGCGTCCCTGCATGGCCACCACCGGAACGTCCCGGAGGGTCCCGAAGAGGAGGCGTCCCTCATGGGTCTCCACGGTGGCCACGGGGAAATTGGGGATCTCCGTGTAGGGGATGGCCGCGGCGATCTCCATCTCGTCGGCCAGGGCCCCCAGCCCCGTTCCCAGGATGATCCCCGCCCGGGGTTCCAGCTCCGTCCTGGCCCGGATGACCTCCAGGGCCTCCAGGAAGGGAGCCATGAGCTCGTCGCCGGGCTCGACCCCCGGAAGCACCATCCCTTCAGCCATCGAGCTTCTTCTCCCCGTCGTCGTCTTTCAGGAGGGAGGAGAGCCAGAGGGGCTCCCGGCCCGAGGCCCGCTCTTCGGATGGCGCTTCCTCCTCCTGCATCCCGTCCCCGGGACCGTTCGCAGCCTCCTCCGGCGCCTCGGCTTCCGGCTCCTCGGGGTCCCCCTCCTCGGGTTCCCCCTCCTCGGAGTCCGCCTTCCCGGCTTCCGGTTCGGCGGCCCCCGGACTGCTCTCCGGAGGCGCCGACGGCGTCCAGCCCCGGAGGTTCAGATCCAGGGGGGCGTCCTCCAGGGGCCGTCGGGCCTCCTCCACCTCCACGGCATCCATCTCCCGCTCAAGGAGGCTCCGGAAGCCCTTCAGGAACTTCCGCCGGTTCCGCTCCAGATCCTCCAGGGCCCGCTGTCGCTCCCGGATGAGCCCCTCCGCCTCGGCCAGGCGGCGCTGAATCTCCGCCTCGGCCTGGGCCCTGACGATCTCCGCCTCCCTTCGAGCCTGGTCCTTGACACCTTCCGCCTCCCGGTGGCTCTGACTCTGAACGTCGTCCCGGAGCTTCTGGGCCGTCACCAGGGCGTCCTGGACGGCCTTCTCCCGCCCCTCCAGCGCCCTGAGCTGGCCTTCCATGCGCTGGTTGGACTCCGAGAGGGCCAGGTTCTCCCTCACCAACTCTTCCATGCGTTCGGCCGCCACCTCCAGGAAGGCGTCCACCTCCTCGGGATCATAGCCCCTGAGCTTGGGGCGGAAATCGCCCCTCTTCTTTCGAACATCAAGCGGCGTGAGGTCGATCATCGCGGACGCTCCCCAAAGAGTGCGGTCCCAATTCTGACCATGGTGCTTCCCTCCTCCACGGCCAGCTCGAAATCGTTGGTCATTCCCATGGAAAGCTCCCGGCCCTCATACCCCGGGAGTTCTTCGGCCTTCTCCTGTACGGCCCGCAGCCCCGCAAAGGTCCTGCGCAGCACGGTCTCGTCGTCCACGAAGGGGGCCATGGTCATGAGGCCCCCGACCTCCAGACCCGGCAACTCCAGGATCCGGTGGATGGCCTCCACGGCCTCCTCCGGGGCGAAGCCGCTCTTCGCCTCCTCCCCGCTCACGTTCACCTGGATGAGTCCCGAAAGAACCCGCTCATGCTCCAGGGCGAACTTCGAGAGCCTCCTGGCAAGCTTGAAGCGATCCACCGAGTGGACCAGGTCGGCCAGCTCCACCGCCTGCCGGGCCTTCCGGCTCTGGATAGGGCCCACCATGTGCCAGGTGGCCCTCCCCCTCCCCAGCTCTCCGACCTTCTCCTCCATCTCTTCGAGCCGATTCTCCCCCAGATCGTGGATTCCCGCTCGGAGGGCGGCTTGGAGAGCCTCGAGAGGATGGGCCTTCGTAATCGCCACGAGCGTGACGTCAGCCTCGGTTCTTCCCGACCGAAGAGCCGCCGCGCCGATGGTCTCCCTCACCCGGGGCAGGTTCTCTCTGAGCTGGTCCGCGTATGTCTTCGTTTGCTGCATAGATGTGTAGTTTAGCCGGTTTTGGGGGGTGAAGGAACCAGCGTCACCCCCTGGGCCCCGGCCGGCGGAAACACGAAAAGAGGCCCCGCCGGGGGCGCCGGCGAGGCCTCGTTTCCTGGATGCTGGATGCCCCTGCGCCCGATCCTATCTGGTGGTGAAGGTAATGGGCAGGGAAATCCAGACCGGTACCTGCTTGTCCCGGTTCAGGGCCGGCGAGAACTCGATGATGTCCGCCACGCGAATGGCGGCATCGTCCAGGGCCTTGTGACCCGAGGACTCGTTCACGAGGGTCCGCTGCACGGCCCCCTCCTCGTCGATGAAGAACCAGACCTGGACCGAGCCTCCGATGCCCGCGTCACGAAGCAGCGGGGGATACTCCCGCTCCAGGGCCCGGGCCACCTCGGCCCGGTTGCGGATGTCGGGGCGGACGGTGAAGGGCGTGAAGGTCGGAGCCGCAGCCAGATCGGTCTGAGCCACGTCTTCGGGTGGCGGCGGCAGGTCCTCCACCGGGTTGTCCTCGAAGGTGGTGGGCGCAATCGTGATGTCCTCGTCGATGTCCGCCGACGCGATCACCGGCGTGGCCGGCCTGGCAATGGCCTCGGGCGGGGGCGGAATCTCGATCTCCGGGGGTAGCTCGATGGCCTCCAGCTCGTCGGCCGTGTAGGAGACGTCCTCGGCCGTCAGCTCCGGAAAGAAGTAGAAGACGGAGAAATGGAGCAGTGTGGCGAGGATCATGGACCCCCAGAACCAGGATCCGAAGGACCGCTTGAACCGGTCGTTCGCCGTCGAAGTGACGGAGCTGATTCCGGACTCGTCGGGTACTGCTTGTGCACTCATCGTCTTGCCCTCGTCATCTGCCGTTCCAGCTCGGTGGCGAACACCACGCGAACCACCCCGGCCGCGACCAACTCTTTCTGCACCGCATCAATGTAGGTATACGGTGTCTCACGATCGGCTCTTACCGAGATCACCAGGTGCCGGTCGGACTGCGCGTAGAGGGGCGCAATCACGCCGGACACCTCGTCCATGGTGTATTCCTGATCGTTGATCCAGACGGAGCCGTCGCGCTCCACCCAGATGTTCAGGATGTTCTTCACCTTCTCGTCGATCTTCTGGGTGGCCTTGGCCTGGGCCCACTCGATGGGCCGCTCCCTGGACGTCCGAAAGACCGTGGTGACCATGAAGAAGATGAGAAGCAGAAAAGCGATATCTGCCAATGAGGAGGACGGGATCTCCGAAGATGCCTTCGATTTACGGTCAAACCCGCCGGTTTTGATGGCCATCGTTATTCCTCCAGGATCTGCAGTGAGATCCGCTCCGCTCCGGCGGATTGAAGGGAGTCGAGAACGTCGATCATGAACCGGTGCGGCGCATCCGGATGGGTCTTCACGGCAGCGATGAGATTCGGGTTGCCCGTCACCTCCTGACGCCAGAGGGACTCGATGTCGTCGGGCCGCATGGTTTGAATGGAGGTGCTCTCACCCCGCTTCACCTCCACCACGCCATCGGGACGGACGATGAGGTGAAGGATGTTGCTCTGGCTTACGGCCTGCTCCTCACCCTCCTCCGGGAGAACCACGCTGAGCCCCTTGTCCTTGGGGAAGACCGTGGTCACGAGGAAGAAGATGAGGAGAAGGAACGCGATGTCGGCCATGGACGACGTCGGGATCTCGTCGCTGACCTTCGATTTCTTCTGATTCAGGACGGCCATGATATGTCTTCCTGTTGCCTCTCAAGTCCTTTACAGGGTCCCGGGGAACAAAGTTCCCTGGTGCCCGGATCGTCCCCCGGCCCTACTCCACGTCCGTGGGATGGTCGTCGGTGCCGATCTCCCCGGCGGTGTCGGGCTCCGAGGGGACGGAGGCTCCCCGCACCATGGGAGAGGAAGCCGAGCCCACGCCGGAGAGACTCCTGCGCATCTCTGCCTTTTTAACCACCTCGAGCTTCCCTTCCTTCTCGAAGTCCCAGGCCAGGTTGAGGATCTGCTGCGTGCCCTGCTCCATGTCCAGGATCAGGCTGTCGATGCGGGTCACGAAGTAGTTGTACCCGATGTTGACGGGGATGGCGATGGCCAGCCCCGTAGCGGTGGTCAGGAGCGCCACCTTGATCCCCCCGGCTACCAGCGCCGGATCCACGTCCCCCGCCGCCTCGATGGAGGCGAAGGCCATGATCATGCCGGCAACGGTGCCCAGGAAGCCCATGAGCGGAGCCACGTTGGCCACGGTGGCCAGGACCACCAGGCCCCGCTCCAGAAAGCCGAGCTCGATGGCACCCGTGGTGCTCACCGCCTTTTCCATCTCACCCTCGGCGATCTTGGCCGTGCGAATTCGCCGGAGGCCGGCCAGGAGGATGGCCGCTGTCGGTCCGGGGGTCTCGGACGCCAACTCGATGGCCTCGTTCACCTGCCCCTCCCGGGCCAGCTCCTCAACGGAGCCCAGAACCTTCTTGGTGCTCCGGTGAGCCAGCCAGAGGGTCCATGCCTTGGCGATCACGACGCCCAGGGCGATGAGGGAACACAGGACGAGGGGATACATCATGAACCCGCCGTCGGCGAAGAGCGTCAGCAGTTCGTACTGTGAGCCTGCCAAGGGGAACTCCTTTTCTTCCAATGCCCTGCGAGGAGGACATCAGTCTCCGGATTGAACCGCGCCAATCTAGGGATTGGCCGGGGATCATGTCAACGCGGACGAGGGGTCGCCTGCATTCTGAAACTAAGTCTTCAGATCACCCTTACCCAGGGGGTCCGCTGAGAATCTCCCGAAGGCGGCTCTCTTCCAGCCCCACCTCGATCCGGCCACCCCTGGCGACGGACACCCGGCTCGTCTCTTCACTTACGACGATGACCGTCGCATCCGTCTCCTCGCTGAGCCCCACAGCGGCCCGGTGCCGCGTCCCCAGGGACCGATCCAGAATCGGAAGCTGGGTGAGGGGGAGGATGGCGCCGGCCGTGACGATCTTGCCCCCGTTGATGATGACGGCGCCGTCATGGAGAGGGGTGTAGGGGGTGAAGATGGTCTTCAGCAGCTCGGCCGAGATCGGGGCATTCACCGGACTTCCCGTCTCGGCATACTCCTCCAGGCCCACCTCCCCCTGGATGGCGATGATGGCCCCCCGCTTGAGGCGGGCCAGCTCCAGGACCGCCTCGAGGAGCTCTTCGGCTTCCTGGCTCTCTTCCATGGACCGGAGGTACCGGATGAAGCGGCTCCGGCCCAGGCGGGCAAGTCCGGACCGGAGCTCGGGCTGAAAAACCACGAGGGCCGCGATGGCCCCGTACTGAAAGATGGTCTCCAGGAGATAGCGGATGAGGGCAAAATCCAGGAGCCGGGCCACGAAATAGATGCCCACGAGGAGGAATGCTCCCAGGAGCATCTGCATGGCCCGGGTCCGCTGGAGGAGGAGGAGGAGCCGATAGAAGAGAGCCGCGACGATGAGGATCTCGATGAGGTCTCCCCATCCCGGGCGCAGGAATTGAAGCTGGTCCCAGACTCCGCTCATGCTGCCCGACCTCGCATGGTCCTCTCCACCTCGTACTCCGTCCTTCCGGCGATTCCCCCCGCGGCTCTACCGGGAGGCTGACGGAATCGAAGACGGGGACCGAGTGCCCCCGGCACTTCGGTCCCCGTCCTTCCCAGGCTGATTCCCGCGGCCTCGTCCATCAGGGATTGCGCTCCCTTTCCGCCCCACCGAGCTGGAGCTCCTCCTGCGTGTCCCCGTCCCCGTCATCCGGCGTGTCGTCGGTCCCGGCCGTCTCCCCCTCGGAAGGGGCAGCCGCCGGCTCCGGCTCCTCCGCGGTAGCTGCCCCGGAGGCCGGCCCTTCCCGCGCCTCTTCCCCGGGGACCACCGGTGCCCGGAGCCCGGAATCCTTCACCTCCGGCAGCTCCCCCGAATCGGGCACCTCCGGCGGAGCCAGGGAACCTCCTCCCGGCGGGGTCCCGGGGATGACGAGGGTCTCCAGGGGCGGGAGGGGTTGTCCTTCGGCCAGAAGATCGATCTCGCTCCGGTCCAGGGTTTCCCGCTCCAGGAGGGCCTCGGCGATGCGCTCAAGGAGGTCCCTCTCTCGCTCCAGGATGTCCCGGGCCCGATCATGGGCCTCGTCCAGGATCCGCTTGATCTCCGTGTCGACCTGGCGAGCGGTATGCTCGGATACGTCCTGCCGCTGAACGATCTCACGGCCGAGGAAGACCTCGTGCTCGCCGTTCCCCACGGACATGAGCCCGATGATGTCCGACATCCCGAACTGAGTGACCATGCGCCGGGCCATGGAGGTGGCCCGTTCGATGTCGTTCCCCGCCCCGGTGGTGATGCGCTCCATCCCGAAGATCATCTCCTCGGCCACCCGGCCACCGAAGAGCATGGCCAACTGACCCTCCAACCACTCCTTGGTATAGGTGTGCCGGTCCTCCTCCGGAAGAGAGGCCGTGATGCCCAGGGCTCGGCCCCGGGGCACGATGGTCACCTTGTGGACGGGATCCAGCCCCGGGATTCGCAGGCCCAGGACCGCGTGTCCGGCCTCGTGATACGCCGTGAGCTTCCTCTCGTTCTCGTTGAGGACCATGCTCTTTCGCTCGGCCCCCAGCATGACCTTGTCCTTGGCCCGCTCGAAGTGATCCATGAGGACCCGGGTGGCGTCTTCCCGGGCCGCCAGGAGGGCGGCCTCGTTGCAGATGTTCTCCAGGTCCGCCCCGCTCAGCCCCGGCGTGCCCTTGGCGATGATCCCCAGATCCACGTCCTCGTCCAGAGGAAGCTTTTTCGCGTGGACCCTGAGGATTCCCTCCCGGCCCTTCACGTCCGGGGAGTCCACCACCACCTGACGGTCGAACCGACCGGGCCGCAGCAGCGCCGGATCCAGGACGTCGGGGCGGTTGGTGGCCGCCAGGAGGATCACACCCTCGTTGGCCTCGAAGCCGTCCATCTCCACCAGGAGGGCGTTCAGGGTCTGCTCCCGCTCGTCGTGGCCTCCACCCAACCCCGCCCCCCGGTGGCGACCCACGGCGTCGATCTCGTCCACGAAGATGATGCAGGGCGCGTGGGCCTTTCCCTGGTCGAAGAGATCCCGGACCCGGGACGCACCCACGCCCACGAACATCTCGACGAAATCCGAGCCGGACATCTGGAAGAAGGGCCGGGCCGCCTCCCCGGCCACGGCCCGGGCCAGGAGGGTCTTCCCCGTGCCCGGTGGCCCCACCAGGAGGACCCCCTTGGGAAGCCTCCCGCCCAGGCGGGAGAACTTCTGCGGGTCCTTGAGGAACTCGATGATCTCTTCGAGCTCCACCTTGGCCTCGTCAGCCCCAGCCACGTCGGCGAAGGTGACCTGGGGGGTATCGGGGGAGATGAGCTTGGCCTTGGAACGACCGAACTGGAAGGCCTTGTTGCCCCCGGACTGCATGGTCCGGAAGATCCAGATCCAGAAGGCCAGGAAGAGGAGCCAGGGGAGGGCCGAGATGAGGATGGTCCCCCATCCCTGCCGGGCCCCCTCGGCGTCGATGATGACACCCTGCTGGTCCAGCCTCTCCAGAAGGCTCTCGGTGACCTCCCCCGGGAGCATGCTCGTGAAGCGGAAGTACTCCCGGCCGTCCTCCGTCACCTGGGACCGGAGCTCCCCTTCGATCTCCCGCCCGTCGATGACGGTGACCTCGAGGATGTTCCCGCCCTCGAGCTGCTCGATGAACTCGGTGTACTTGAGCTCCGCCGCGGCCTCCTGTTCTCCGCTGAAAACCTGAAGGGCAACGATGGTCAGCAGGGCCAGAAGGACCCAGAACGAGGCCGTCCGGGACACCCGTGCAAAGCGGTTGTTGTCGCCAGGATCTTTCTGAGAGGGTTCTCGATCAGCCATTCCGTCTCAACTTTCGGCCCCGTCGGCTCGGTAGTCGTCCCCCCGGGCACCGGACCCGCTTCCGCCCCGGGGAAAAGACCCGACTGGATGAGCCTGTCGGAGTAATGCGGCGAGCCGCGTTACGCGGACAGGCTCAGATGCTCCCGATGAAGGGGAGATGTCGGAAGTTCTCACTGTAATCCAATCCGTAGCCCACCAGGAACTCCTGGGGAGCCTCGAAGCCCACCCACTCGGGCTCCCGATCCAGCTCCGCCACCTTCTTGTGGAGAAGGGCGCAAACTTCCAGGGTCCGGGGGCCCCGCTCCTCGAGCATGGGAAGGAGACGGTTCAGGGTGGCGCCGGAATCGATGATGTCCTCTACAAGGATAACACTCCGACCCTCGAGGGAGGCCTCCGGATCGTAGAGAAGGTCCACCTTTCCGCTGCTCTTCTTCGCACTCCCGTAACTCGAAGCCACCAGGAAGTCGACCTGGAGGGGACGCTGGATGCGTCGAACCAGGTCTGCCAGGAAGATGAAGGATCCCTTGAGAAGCCCCAGCACCAGAAGTTCTTCTTCCGGCCCGTAGGCATCCGCGATATCCTGGGCCATCTCCAGCACGCGGGCCTGGATCTCCACTTCGGTGAAGACGATCCGCTTCAACTCGGTTCCGGCTTGTGCCGTGGCGAGCTCAGGATTCACGGGCATTGCAGGTCCCCAGTAAGAAGTCCGTATCGTCAGCGTCCCCCTCCTCGTCCAGGAGTGAAGACGTCAGATTCAGCACCCAGAGGATCCGGCCTTCGGCATCGGCAAGCACCGGAATCCTGTCCCTCTCGGAGGCCGGGATTCTGGCCTCGGCGAAAAGCCTCTTCAGCTTCTTGCGACCGTAGGGCAGGCGAACCCGGTCCCCGGGGGCCCGTCCCCTCAGACGGAGGGGAAACCTCAGGAGACATCGAGGCGCCCGAAAAACCGCCTCGACACCATCGGGAAGCCTCGTGCCCCACTGGAAGGCCATGCATCGTCCCCCCACGACCACCTCCCCCGCTCCCTCCGAAGGCCCGGGAATGATGAGAGGTCGATCTCTTTCCCGATCCGGCTTCGGACACAGAACCAGTCGATCGAATTCCCTGACCAGCCTGAATCCTCCGGGGAGGTCCATGCCCCCCCCACTGACGCCGGTTCTTGTAAACTCCAGTGCAGCCCGGGTTCCTGCCGCCCCGGGGCGGATTCCCCGGCGTCGGAAGAGCTCCCGAAGAAGCCGGTTCCGGACTGCCGGATGATAGGCCAGAAAGCCAGACCGGACAACGACGAGATCCTCCCCGTCCGACTCCACGAGCCCCTCCAGAAGGGAGGGCAGGATGCTGGCCCAGGCCGTCTCGTTATCCCGTGCGATCCCCGCCAACCGATTCAGGGCCTTTCGGGCCCCCGGGGCCACCGACTCCTCGACCATGGGGATGACCCGGTGGCGCAGGAGGTTCCTGGGGATGGTCAGGTCCCGGTTCGTGGGATCGTCCCGGCATCCGAGACCGTGTTTCCCTGCATAGTCCGAGATCTCGTCCCTGGAGAAGGCGAGAAGGGGCCGGTAGATGCCCGGCCAGCGCCTCCCGGGGATTCCGGCCAGCCCCCGGAGACCGGTGCCACGGAGGACCCGGAACAAAACCGTCTCGGCCTGGTCGTCGGCGTGATGAGCCGTGAGGATGGCCGATGCGCCTTCCTCCGCCGCGATCCGGGCCAGGAAGGAGTACCTGGCTTCCCGGGCAGCCTCCTCCGAGGTCGGAGGTTCCCCGGCCCGCTCGCTCCGGAGGGGAACCTGCCAGGCCCGGCAAAGCCCGCGCACCCAGGAAGCATCCCTCCCGCTTCCCTCCCTCATGGCGTGGTCGAAGTGGGCGGCTATCAGTTCCAGCTCCGGGAAGCCGGGGTCGAAGCGGAGGAGGTGGAGGAGGACCACCGAGTCCATGCCCCCGGAGAGGGCCACCAGAGCCCGGTCGCCCCGGGACAGGACCCCGTGGGCCCGGAGGGCCTGGGCGGCGTCCCGGGCGAACCCTGCTGCCGAGGGCCCGGGGGGCGGGGAGGAAAGGCGACTCACCGGGACGCCTCCGGCGGGGCCTCCGCCGCCCCCTCCCTTTCCTCCGGCTCCGGGCCGGCTCCCCGTCCAGCCCCACGGCCCAGGCAGGGAGCGGGGGGGCGGCCCACCCGTTCCGTCAGCAGAGAGGCCAGAAGGTCCGGCCGATCGGTCTGGATCCCGGCCACGCCCCAGTCCAGGAGACGGGCCATGTCCGCCGGATCGTCCACCGTCCACACGTGGATGGGGAGATTCCTCCGGTGTGCCTCCCGGATGAACCTGGCAGAAAGGACCCGGATGCCCCTGTGCGTCTCCGGGACCTGGAGGGCGTCGCATCCGGGGGTGTACCACCGGCCGAAGGGCGTGTGGATGAGGAGGAAAAAGAGGCTGAGCTGGCGTCTCGACGCTCCCCACGGCCCCGAAAAACCCCTGACGCTTCGACGGTTCTTCTCCCACTCCGAAGCCACCAGGACCCGGTCCTCCGCATCGAATCGTAGAATGGCCTCCACGAGTCCCGGAGCCGACCGGCTGTCCTTCGTCTCCACGTTCAGCCGAACCCGGGGGAGGGCCTCCAGGACCTCCTCGAACCGGGGAATCCGAACGCCGCGTCCCCGGAAGGCGGCCCTTCCCAGGGGGTCCCTGAAATGGAATCCCGCATCCAGCTCCCGGAGCTCCGCCCAACTCAACTCCGCCACCCGCCCGGACCCGTCGGTCGTGCGGTCCACCGTGTCATCGTGGAACACCACCACTTCCCCGTCCCGGGTCGTGCGGACGTCCATCTCCAGCATGTCGGCACCCCAGTCCTCCACGGCGCTCCGGAAAGCCTCCAGAGTGTTTTCCGGAGCCAGAGCGGCCCCACCCCGATGAGCGATGAGGAGGGGGCCGCCGGCCAGGTAGGGATGTCCGGGTCGCACCCGGGGAAAGTCCGTCAACAGCAACCTCACGCAGAGAGGAGGGCGGTCTCCACCGTTTCCACCTCCTCGGGCATCAACCCGTAGAGGTCGTAAAGAACGAAGTCGATGAGACGGCTCGTCATCTCCAGCTCGACTTCCCGTTGTTCCCGTTCCTCACCCTCCAGGAGCTCCTTGCCCTCTTCCAGCTCCACCACGCGGATGGCCAGGAAGTCCAGGATCTCCCGGACGACCTCGGGGCTGGGTCGGGGAGGAGCCAGGGAATCGGGCATGGTCTCGGCGAGGAGAAGGCCCCGGACGAAGGCCAGAAGTCCGGGAAAGGCCAACTCGGTAAGAAAGGCCTCATCCAGGCGCTCCTCTCCGGTAAGCTTCTCCCACTCCAGCTCGTTCCAGTAGAGCTCCTCGGCACTCTCCCGCAGGTGAGCCAGCTCCTCCCCGCTCAGAGCGGTTTGGGCCGGGGGGGCTTCGAGCTCCAGCGCGCGTCCCAGGATCTGCTCCATCCGTTTGACCCGTCCATCGATGAGGGTCGATTGCCGATTTGTCATGGCCAGCCGATGATGACGAAGATGTCCCTTGTGCGCCCGGGAAAGATCGTCCCCAGCAGAGGGATCGGCCCCCGGCGCCCGATGCAGCGAGGAAAACTACCTGTCTCATGCCACGGACCGAAAGGGCAAGCAGGGGATGGCGGCCCCCTCCGAGCTCGCCTCCAAGGGTCTCACTCCCGGGGATCCGGAACGCCGCCGGCCTCCGGGGACTTGTCTCGCCTGATCCGTCCGGCGATTCCGTCATAGAGAACCCGGGGGAAGACCCGGGCCGTCCAGGCGATGGCCGCCAGGGGCCAGGGAAATGCCACGGTCTTCTTCCGGCGCAGGATGCCCCGGACCATGATGTCCATGGCCGGCTCCAGTTCCATGAGGAAGGGCATGGGATGCCGGTTGTGATCGGTCATGGGGGTCTGCACGAAGCCCGGTGACACCACCGTCACGTCCACGCCCGTCTCTCTCAAATCCAGCCGAAGGCTTTCGAAGAAGTTGAACATGGCCGCCTTGCTGGCCGAGTAGGCGGCGGATTTCGGAAGCCCCCCGAACCCGGCCACGCTGGAGATGGCCACCAGGTGCCCCCGGTCCCGCTCGAGCATCCCGGGGAGGACGGCCCCGGCGGCGTAGATGGCGCCCATGAGGTTCACCCTCAGGACATACTCCACTTCCTCCACGTCGAAGTCCTCCACCCGCGTGAGGATGCTGAGGCCGGCGTTGGCGATGAGGAGGTCCACGGGTCCCAACTCGTCCCGGCACCGGCTCACCGCCCCGAAGACCTCCTCCTTCTCGGAGACGTCGCAGGGGTAGATGCCTGCCGATCCTCCCTCCGATTCGATCTCCTCGGCCAGCTCCCGGAGCCGGTCCCTGCGCCGGGCCGCCAGAGCGACCGCATATCCCTCCCGCGCCATTCGGAGGGCAAAGGCCTCTCCGAACCCCGAGGATGCCCCGGTGATGAAGCAGACGGGTCGTTGGCCCATGGATGTCCTTTCCTGTCGATTCCGTTGGCGGGATTCCCGGCCATGACCGGGGGCCGGGGCGTGGGCGGCTTCGTCCCTGACCGGCCCGCCTTCGTCATTGACGGGCCCGCTTCATCCTCCCGAGGGCGGGCCCTGGTTCACCCTGATCTCCTTCACCTGCACCGTGAAGTCCATGCCCCCGGAGGCCAGCATCTCCTCCATCTGCTCCATCTGTCCCCCCATCATCCCTTCCATCATCCTCCGCTGGGCCTCGGGCATGTTCTCCATCTGGGCTTGCATCTCTTCCAGGGACCGGCGCATCTCGGCCACCTCCTCCTCGGACATCTGCGGACCGAATCCCTCGTTGGTGACCTGGGTCTCGAAGGGGTGCATGAGCCCCTCCACCTCCCGATAGTCCCGCATGTGGGCGGTGAAGGAGGCTTCACTTGGGGCCCCCTGCATGGTGGCCGTGCCCTGAATGGTCATCTTTCGGACGAGGTAGTCGTCCGTATCGACCCAGAAGGTAGCTTCCCGTGCCTCGAACCCTCCCGTGCCACCGCTCTCCACGGGCCCCATGAAACCGGCGTCTTCCAGGTTGTCCAGTTTCACGACGTAGCAGTCCTCGCCGTCCGCGGACTCGGTGCCCTCGTTCGAGGCGTGTTCCGCCGCTTCAAGGAAAGCCCGGTAGGGATCGCCGGGGCCCTGCTGTCCCGCCTCGCTGCCCAGTTGGGACCGGGGCACGAAGGTCACGTGGCCATCCACCTCCTCCTTCTCGAAGTAGATGGACGACTCGAATCCCATGACCTCCTGGACGAGGGTGTAGTTCTCGATTCCCGCCATCCGCTCCTCGTGCCGCTCCAGGGCCGTGCGTAGGATCTCGGCACCACTTTGAGCCGAAAGGCCCGAAGAAAGGACGGGAAGGGCGGAGGCGACGAAGAGGAGAACTCCGAGAACCGTCGATTGGACCGGAGACTTCTTCATAGGGAGGTTCCCTTTCGTTTGTTGGAATGACTGGGAATGATAACCCGGACCCCGGCTCGAGGTTCGGAGGATCACCCCTGTGGGAGCGTGTTTGAGCAGGTGGGGCGGACCCGGATACCCAGACACGCCTCTCTACCTGAAATCTGCAACAAAGAACGAGGCGGCACAAAGCTCCTGGCTCTGCGCCGCCTCAGCCTTCTTTCCAATGCCGGAGGAGGGACTCGAACCCCCGACTCGCGGATTATGATTCCGCTGCTCTAACCAGCTGAGCTACTCCGGCTCGGTCCTCAAAGCTCATCCGGCCCCCAGGGGGTGTCAAGGGGCCCGGAACACACCCCGCTTTCTCCCTTGCGGGCCGCCCGGAACCTCCCGAAAACCCGGGCCTTCCGGGTGAGATGAAAGCCCTCATCCTTGCGTACCGGCCCGTGCTGCCGCAAGAATTCAGCATCGGCAGGGTCGTGGGGCATGAAGACCGTGCCGGCAGCCGCCGTACTCCGACACAGAACGTACGCTTCGCCTCCGAGGCCCGGCGTCCGGTCACCGCCCCCTCGAAAAGGAGAACGCCATGGATCCCTCCGCCATCTTCATCCCCCTGGCCGCCGTGGGTCTCGGCGCCCTCTTCACCTCCCTCCGCATCCTCTGGGAGTACGAACGGGGGGTGATCTTCCGCCTGGGCAAGCTCACACGGGCCAAAGGGCCGGGACTCATCTTCCTGGTCCCTTTCGGTGTGGAGCGCATGCGGAAGATGGATCTGAGGATCGTGGCCCTGGACATCCCGCCCCAGGACACCATCACCAAGGACAACGTGAGTCTCTCGGTGAATGCCGT
The DNA here is from genome assembly GCA_964464555.1 of uncultured Gemmatimonadaceae bacterium. GTDB lineage: Bacteria > Gemmatimonadota > Gemmatimonadetes > Longimicrobiales > Gaopeijiaceae > CAYXGM01. Next base: position 24,699 of record CAYXGM010000007.1, read on the forward strand.
GGTCTACTTCCGCGTGTCGGACCCCGCCAAGGCCGTGGTGGAGATCGAGGACTACTACTTCGCCACCAGCCAGCTCGCCCAGACCACCCTCCGAAGCGTCATCGGCCAGTCCGAGCTGGACGAGCTCCTGGCCGAGCGGGAGCGCATCAACGAGATCGTGCGGGAGATCATCGACGAGGGCACGGACCCCTGGGGCATCGACGTCACCGGGGTGGAGATCAAGGACATCGACCTCCCCAAGGAGATGAAGCGGGCCATGGCCAAGCAGGCCGAGGCCGAGCGGGAGCGCCGGGGAAAGGTCATCGCCGCCGAGGGTGAGTACCAGGCTTCCAAGAAGCTGGCCCTGGCCGCCAACACCATCGAGAAGCACCCGGTGGCCGTCCAGCTCCGCTTCATGCAGACCGCCGTGGAGATCGCCGCCGAGAACAACTCCACCACCGTCTTCCCCATCCCCCTGGACCTCTTCGGGTCCATCACCAAGGGGTCGGCGGGAGAGATGACCGAGGAGGAGATCGCGGAGCTGGAAGCCGAGGGCGCCGAAGACCTGGAGGCCCTCCCGGGAGAGACGGGAACCCAGTTCCTCGCCGAAACCGCCAAGTCAATCCTGGGGCTCGGCTCGGGGAAGACGGAGAAGAAGGCCCGTGCGGAGGAAGAGGCCGAAACCGCCGGGGGCGAGGAAGGGGGGAAGGCCCGGGACCAGGAAGGGTAGAGGTCCCGGACGGAACCCGGCGCCGAACTCAGCGAATGGTGTCGGCGGTGGAGTCCCGGGGCTCGGCGAGGCGGTAGAGGATCTCCCCGTCCCTGAGCATGCCGAAGCGCTCCCGGGCCAGTCGCTCCAGGGTGGCGGAGTCGTTCTGCAGGGAGTCCACCCACGCCCGGAGGGAATCCACCTCCCTCCGCAGCCTGGCCAGCTCCCGCTCCTGGACCTCCACGTCCTGCCTGGCCTCCCGTAGCTCCAGGAGGGAGTACTCCCCTCCGAACACGGCATAGTAGGCCGCCAGCCCCAGGAGGGCCGGGAGGAGGATCTTCCTTACCCGTCCCACAGCGTCGTTCCCGGATACCGGGCCCCTTCGCCGAGCAGCTCCTCGATGCGCAGGAGCTGGTTGTACTTGGCCACCCGGTCGGTGCGGCTGGCGCTTCCCGTCTTGATCTGGCCCACACCGGTGGCCACGGCCAGGTCGGCGATGAAGGTGTCTTCCGTCTCGCCGGACCGGTGCGAGATGACGGCGTTGAAGCCTGCCTCGTCGGCAATACGGATGGCCTGGAGGGTCTCGGTGAGGGTGCCGATCTGGTTCACCTTGATGAGGATGGCGTTCCCCACCCCCTCCCTGATCCCCCGCTCCAGGCGCGAGGGATTGGTGACGAAGATGTCGTCGCCGACGATCTGCACCCGATCCCCCACGGCCCGGGTCAGGTCGCCCCACCCCTCCCAGTCATTCTCGTCCAGGGCGTCCTCCACCGAGCTTATGGGATACTTCCCCAACCACTCTGCCCAGAACTCCACCATGGCCTGACTGTTGAAGCGCTGGCCGGAGGACCAGCGGAAGACGTACTCTCCCTCGTCGGAGCAGAACTCGCTGGCGGCTGCGTCGATGGCCATGACGATGTCCTCACCCACCCGGTAGCCCGCACGTTCCACGGCGCTGAGCACCACCTCCACCGCCTCGTCGTTGCTGGCCAGATCCGGGGCAAACCCGCCCTCGTCTCCCACGGCGGTGCTCCTGCCTTCTTCGCTGAGGACCTTCTTGAGGTTGTGGAAGACCTCGGCCCCCATGCGCAGCCCCTCGCCGAAGCTCCCGGCCCCCACCGGCATGATCATGAACTCCTGAATGTCCACATTGTTGGAGGCGTGGGACCCTCCGTTCAGGATGTTCATCATGGGCACGGGAAGGAGGTTCGCATCGGGGCCGCCCAGATAGCGGAAGAGGGGCATACCCATCTCCGTCGCCGCTGCCCTGGCCGCCGCCATGGACACGGCCAGGATGGCGTTGGCGCCCAGTCGTCCTTTGTTGGGGGTCCCGTCCAGGTCGATGAGGGTCCGGTCGATGTCGAGCTGTTCCTTGGCCTCGAAGCCCCGGACGGCCTTTCCGATCTCCCCGTTCACATGCGCCACGGCCTTCAGGACACCCTTGCCCAGATAGCGGTCCGGGTCCTTGTCCCGGAGCTCCACCGCCTCGTGCTCCCCGGTGGAGGCTCCGCTGGGGACGGCGGCCCGCCCCCGGGCCCCGGTTTCCAGGATGACTTCGGCCTCCACGGTGGGATTCCCCCTGGAGTCCAGGATCTCTCGACCTCGAACGTCGACGATGGCTGACACGGCCCTGACCTCTCTGATTGAATGGCCCACGCTTTCCTGAAAGCATGGACTCGGAAACGGTCATTTTGTTCCGGAGGCCTCCATCCCGGCCTCCCCTTCGGAACGCTTCCTTTCCTCCCCGGACAGCTCACCTTCCCCCTTCAGCTCGTAGATGGCCTTCCAGCTCTCATTCAGAAGGCGATTCCGGTCCCTCAGGGTGGCGCCCTCGGTGGGGATGGGCTCACCGATGCGAATCCGGATCTCCCCGGAGCGCACACGGAGCCTGCCCTTGGGCATGATGCTCCTGCTTCCCAGCACTGCCACCGGCACCAGGGGCACCTGGCCCTGCACCGCCATCACGAAGGCGCCCTTCTTGAATTTCTTGAGCCGGCCGTCCGGGGAACGGGTTCCCTCGGGAAAGAGGATCATGGTGAGGCGGTCCTCGTGGATCTCCTTCCAGGCCTGATCCAGGGCCTCGATGGCGGCCTCCCGGTTTCCACGGTCCACGGAGACGTGTCCGCAGGCCATCCACGCCGACCCGAAGACGGGGATGTCCCCGAGCTCCTTCTTGGCCACGAAGCGGTACCGGACCGGAAGCTCGGCGGCCAGAGCGAAGACGTCGAACCAGGACTGGTGATTGGAGACCACGATCTGGGGAGCGTCGGTATCGAGATTCTCCAACCCTTCCAGGACCACCCGGACCCCTGCGGCCCAGAGTAGGTTCCTGGCCCAACCCCGGGCCGCCCGGTCGCAGGCCGCGTGGAGGTTCCTGCGCCAGAAGTAGGTCCTGAGGACCACGTTCCCGGCATGAAAGAGCGTCGCAGCGGCGCCCACGACGTACACCCAAACGGTTCGGATCACTCCTCGTCCTCCTCCCGGCCGATCACTCGTCCGTTCCTTCCCCGAGATGCTGGAACCCACGCTCCCGAAGGCGGCGCACATCCCCGTTCGCCCCTTCCAGGAGAACCCCTTCCCCCTCTTCCACCCGGCCCACCCGGGTCAGGAGGAGCTCGAAGGTATCCACGAACTCCTCCACCCGCCCCTCCTCCAGGGCCTTCGGGGGAGCGGTGAAGCAGAGCTCGTAGTCCTCACCCCCGGAGAGGGCCAGCCGGAGGGCACCCGGGGAGTCTCCCAGGAGCTCCCGGACCCCGGAGTGGATGGGAACGGCCGTTTCCTCCAGGACCAGGGCCACACCCGAGGCGGCGGCCAGGTGGGCCGCATCCCCCCCCAGGCCGTCGGACAGGTCGATGGCGGCGCTGGGAATCTCACGCTCCGCCAGCCACAGGGCCTCCCGGATCCGGGCAGCCGGACGGGCGAAGGCGTTTCGCAGCTCGGGAGCCGGCGTCTGGCCCAGCGTCCAGAGATCCACGCATGCCCCGGCTCCTCCCAGCCGACCGGTGACCCAGACGTGGTCCCCTGGACGGCATCCGCTTCGAAGCATGGGAGACGGTGCCCGTCCCAGGACCGCGACGTCCAGGATGAGGGGATCCGGGGAGCCGGTGAGGTCTCCTCCGATGATCGCCGTATCCACGGCCCGGCAGGCCTCCCGGGCACCCTCCACCACGGCCTCCCCCACCTCCGCCTTCCCCGAGGAGCCCAGCCCCAGGGAAACGAGGACACCCAGGGGCTCGGCACCCATGGCGGCCAGGTCGCTCAGCGCCGCCGTGACTCCCCGGAATCCCACCTCCTCCCAGCGGATCCAGCCGGAGCGGAAGTGCACGTCCTCCACGATCATGTCGGTACTCACCACCAGCCCGCCCTCCAGCACGACGGCGTCGTCCCCGGGGCCCACCAAAACACCGGGAAGCGATTCTCCCCCATCGCCCATAAACCGGCGAATGAGGTCGAACTCCCGTCCCGGGCCCAGGGCCGTGCGGGGAACGGAAGAAGTCCGGGGCCCCATCAGACTGAACGTTCTCCGGCCAGGAAAGTCACCGTTCACCTCCCGGTCCGGCCGGGGCCGCGCCCGTCCTCACCGGGCCGGATCCTGGTCGAAGAGGAGGAAGGGGAAGTCCAGCTCGGTGCTGCCCTCGCCCTCTTCCCTCAGGGCGGCGGGCATGTGCTCCACAACGTCCTCGGGCGTGAGGCTGACGCCGAGCTCCGCCCGGACGGCGGCCCGGCCGGAAGTGTGGAGCCCCAGGGCGGCGGCCTCCACGGCCGAGGACCCCTGGGCCAGGAAAGCGGCGATCACCCCCGAGAGGACGTCGCCCATGCCCGCGGCGGCCAGATCCGAGCTCCCCACCGTATCCACCAGGAGCCGGTCCCGGGGATCCGCTACCAGGGACGGGGCCCCCTTGAGGAGGACGGCGCACCCTGTCTCCCCCGCCAGCTCCAGGGCGACCTCGGGGCGGCGCTCCGTGACCTCCTTCGGACTCGTCCCGGTGAGGCGGGCCATCTCTCCCGGATGGGGCGTGAGGATCACCTCCCGCTCCCGTGCGATCTCCTGCAGGGGCGCCGCCTCCCCCCGGGCCACCAGGTTCAGAGCGTCGGCATCCAGGAGGATGGGCTCGGTCACCGCCGCCGTCAGGACCCGGTCCAGGATCTCCCTTCCCTCGTCTCCCGTACCCAACCCCGGCCCGATGCCCAGGGCCCTGGAAGAGGAGACCGCCTCCTTCACCGCCCCGGCATCCGAAGCATCCACGTAGACGGCCTCGGGCAAGGCTTCCTGTAGGATGGCCCGGTTGTCCGGAGGGGAAGCCACCCTGACGAAGCCGACCCCGGACCGGAGAGCCGCCCGGGCCGCCAGGATGGCCGCACCGGCCATGCCCGAATGGCCGGCCACCAGGAGGAGGGCGCCGACGGCGTTCTTGTGGGTGTCCGGGTCCCTGCGGGGGAGCCGGCGCCGGACCCAGCCGGGTGTGATGAGATTGGCCCGGAAGGTGTCTTCCTCCACGGGGGGAAAACCGATCTCCACCACCACCAATCGTCCCACCAACTTCCTGGCCGGGTGCAGAAGGCTCCCCAGCTTGGCCCCGCCGAAGGCCACCGTGACCTCCGCCTCCACGGCGTCGCCGGGGACCGCCCCCGTCACCGCATCCACGCCGGAGGGGACGTCCAGGGCCACGACCGGGGCCGAGGACCGGTTCATGGCATCGATGACGAAGGCCTGCCGCTCCCGGGCCGGTCCGCTGATCCCGGTCCCCAGGACCCCGTCCACCAGGACTGCCGAGCCGGCCAGCTCACCGTCCAGGAGATCACCCCGACCCTCGAAATCGGTGTCGTTCAGCGTACGGATCCCCCACCCATGCAGGAGATCCTCGTCCCCTCCCCGATCCCCCACGAGAATGGCCGTAACCGGCCGCCCCCACGCCGCCAGGTTCCGAAGGAGGACCAGCCCGTCCCCCCCGTTGTTGCCCGTTCCCACCAGCGCGGTGACGTGTCCACGGGGATGGAGACGCTGGAGGATGACGGCGGCGGACCGGCCGGCATTCTCCATGAGGGTGTCCTGGGGCACCCCCAGCTCCTGGATGGCGTACCGGTCGAAGTCGGCGCTTTCCTGCCCCGTCGGCGCGCCTACGAGGGTCCGCCCGTAAGGACGAACGGGAAGTTGCTCGGACGGATTCATCAAAGTCCCCCGGGATGGAGGGAGGTCGAAAAGTTGAAAGCTGGAGAGCCCGCCCCCCGCCAGTCGACGGGGATCGGGTCCGGTAGAGAGCTACTTGTAGCTCTGGCCGATGGTGCGGCCGAAGGTGATCTCTCCGTTGTCGATGCGGATGTTGAAGCCGCAGTCGGGGCTCGAGCACACCCACGCTTTGTAGCGGATCGGTGCCCCGTCCCGGCCGTAGTCCGAGAGGGGGATGAGAATCCCGTTGTCACATTTCTGGCATTTGGGGTATCCGCTGTCTTCCACCATGGTCAGCCCCTCCCAAAAACAGGTCAATCACTGGGCCCTGCCCGGGTATGTCCCGCGGACCCCCCGACACCCTCCCCGGGGTCAGATCCTCCCGCCCCAGGGATAGTTGCGCTCGAAGGCCTCCTCGAAATCGAAGAGGCCGCAGAAATCGTCCCGGCTGTCTTCTTCCCTCTTGATGAGGACTCCGCACTCCACCATGGCAAACACGATGTCCCCCAGATCTTCGGTGGAGTGGATTCCCCAATGAGCCAGCACCGTGCGGGCCATGGGACCGTACTGCCTCAGTGCAAGGTCCTTTGCCCCCCGGGCCAACTCTTTCCCGGAAATGTGCCGAGGTTCCTCGAGTCCGTCCAACACTTCGTGGAGGGCGGAGAGGAGAAAGAGATAGGCCTTCCCGTGGAAGCGGGGGTTCCGCTCCAGGAGATGGTCGAGAATCTCTTCGGCAACTTGCAGATCCGGCATGGGTGAAAACTTACGCTCTGGCCGACGGGACGCCAGCCTTGGGTAGAGACCGAGGAGGCCGGGGCCGGGGAGACTTCCCTTTTCGGCCCCGGGGTCAGGGGGCGGTAGCCCGTGCCATGCTACTCCAGGGAGACGAGATCCTGGTAGAGGGGAAAGGCCCCGCAGAGCTCCGTTACCCCACCGCGAACCTCCCCGATGAGCGCTTCGTTGGTGGGGGCGTCCAGGATCTGCAACATCCAGGCGGCAATCCGGCGCATCTCCTCCGTCCCCATCCCCCGTGTCGTGAGGGCCGGTGTGCCGATGCGGAGTCCCGAGGTGACGAAGGGCGAGCGGGTCTCCCCCGGGACCGTGTTCTTGTTCACGGTGATTCCCGCCGCCTCCAGGGCGTGCTCGGCGTCCTTCCCGGGAAGATCCGGGTGGCTGGGCCTCAGATCCACCAGGAGGAGGTGGTTGTCGGTCCCGTCGCTCACCAGCTTCAGTCCCCGGTCCATGAGCCCCCCGGCCAGGGCCTGGGCATTGTCCACCACCTTCTGCGTGTACTCCTTGAACCCCGGCTCCAGGGCCTCCTTGAAGGCCACGGCCTTGGCGGTGATGACGTGCATGAGGGGACCGCCCTGGGTCCCGGGGAAGACGGCTTTGTCGATGGCCTTGGCGTGCTCCTCCTTGCAGAGGATGAGCCCGCCGCGGGGCCCCCGAAGGGTCTTGTGGGTGGTAGTGGTCACCACGTCGGCGTGGGGAACCGGGCTGGGGTGCACCCCGGTGGCCACCAATCCGGCGATGTGAGCCATGTCCACCAGGAGAACGGCGCCCACCTCCTTCGCCACGGAGGCGAAGGCCTCGAAGTCGATGACCCTGGGATAGGCGCTGGCGCCGGCGATGATGAGTTGGGGCTTCTCTTCCAGGGCCTGGTCCCTGAGGGCTTCGTAGTCGATCCGTCCGTCGGATTCCCGCACCCCGTAGGCCCCCACCTCGAAGAGGGTGCCGCTGAAATTCACCGGCGAGCCGTGGGTCAGGTGTCCGCCGTGGCTCAGATCCATGCCCAGAATGCGATCGCCGGCCTTCAGGAAGGCCAGATAGGCCGCCATGTTGGCCTGGGCCCCGGCGTGGGGCTGGACATTGGCATGGTCGGCCCTGAAGAGGATCTTCGCCCGTTCACGGGCCAGATCCTCGGCCACATCCACATGCTCGCACCCGCCGTAGTAGCGCTTGGACGGGAGCCCCTCGGCATACTTGTTCGTGAGAACGGTTCCCATGGCTTCCAGGACCGCCCGGGATACGAAGTTCTCGCTGGCGATGAGCTCGAGCTGAGAGGCCTGGCGGCGGGTCTCGGCCTGCACGGCCGCATACGCCTCGGGATCGGTGGACTTCAGATGATCCAACATTCGTGCTTCTCGTTTCTCGGGTGTGTTCCATGAGGCTGCCGGGACTCCGGCATCGGGGCCCCGGCAACCGAAGGTTCAAGAAAACGGGGACCGGGCCGCCCGGCACGGACCGGACCGGTCAACCTCAACTGTCGTAGTCCAGGCAGCTCAGCTCGGTGCGATGGAGGTACCGGATCTCTTCCATCCGCTGCTCCGCCACCCTGTCCGCAGCTTCGGCCGAGGTGATTTTCTCCTCACCGGCCAGCTCCAGGATCCGGATGAGCGTGTGATAGATCTCGCCGGCCTTCCGGAGACTCCGCTCCGAGGGCCATCCCTCGATCTCGGCGTACACGTTGATGAGGCCCCCGGCGTTCACCAGGTAGTCGGGTCCGTAGAGGATGCCCCTGTCTTCCACTTCCTTGGCATGCCGGGGCTCGGCGAGCTGGTTGTTGGCTCCACCCACGACGATGTCCACGTCCAGGACCTCGAGGGTGTCGTCGTTCAGGATGGCGCCCAGGGCGCAGGGGGCGAAGATGTGGGCGTCCACGGCGTAGATCTCATCGGGCTTCACGGCGGTGGCCCCGAACTCGTCCCCCACCACCTTCACCTTCTCTTCGTCGATGTCGGTGACGGTGAGCCGGGCCCCTTCCTCCGCCAGGTCCTGGCAAAGGAAATAGCCGACATGTCCGACGCCCTGGACCGTAACGTGCTTACCCTCCAGGGAGTCGCTTCCGTATTTGTACAGGGCTGCGGCCTTCATGGCCTGATAAACCCCGAAGGCCGTCACCGGGGAGGGATCGCCGGACTTGCCCATGAGCCCCACCACGTGGTCCGTCTCCATGTGGACGAAGTCCATGTCGGCGGGAGAGGTACCCACGTCCTCGGCGGTGATGTAGCGGCCGGCCAGGGACTCCACGGCCCGGCCGTGGGCCCGGAAGATCATCTCCCGGTCGCGGGTGTTGGGGTCCCCGACGATGACCGACTTGCCTCCGCCCAGATTCAGCCCCGCCAGGGCGGACTTATAGGTCATGCCCCGAGCCAGGCGGAGGGCGTCCTCGATGGCCTCGCCGTCGGTGTCGTAGTCCCAGAACCGGGTTCCACCCAGGGCCGGGCCCAGAGTGGTGTCATGAATGGCAATGATGCCTTTGTAGCCGATTCGGGGCTCGTTCCAGAACACCAACTGTTCGTGCTCCCGCTGGCTCATCCTTTCAAAAATCTCCATTCGGGCTTCCTCCCGGTTATGGGGTCCGTTCCATGTTGAAAAAGCTCTTCAGGCCCTGCCTTCGCCCAGGGCGTCCCTGGCGATGACGAGCCTCATGATCTCGCTCGTTCCCTCGTAGATCTCCGTCCCCTTGGCATCCCGCAGGAGCTTCTCCACGGGATAGTCCCGCATGTAGCCGTAGCCCCCGAAGATCTGCACGGCCTCGTCGGTGATCCACACCGAAGACTCGGAAGCTACCAATTTGGCCATGGCCGCCAAAGCCCTCGCCGAGGGCGCCTCCGAATCTCCCCGTCCTTCCAGGGCCTCGGCAGCGGACCGGGACACCGAGCGCGCCGACGTGAGGCGTGTTTGCATTTCGGCCAGCTTGAACCGGGTAGCCTGAAACTCGGTGAGAGCCCGGCCGAACTGGACTCTTTCCAGGGCGTACTCCCGGGCGTGCTCGAAGGCGGCCCGGGCAATGCCCATGGACTGGACGGCGATGCCCAGCCGGCCCACGTCCAGGGAGGCCATGGCGTACCTCAAGCCCGCCCCCTCCTCCCCCAGGAGCCCCTCCGGCCCCAACCGGTAGTCCTCCAGGTGGACTTCCACGGTATGGGACCCGGCCAGGCCCATGGTGACCTCCCGTTTTCCCACCCGGTACCCGGGAAGTCGGGGATCCACCAGAAAAGCGCTGATGGCCTTTCCCTCCTTCTCACGGGCGAAGAGGACCACGAGTCCTTCCCGGTCCCCGTTGGTCACCCACTTCTTGGTTCCGTTCAGGACCCACCCGTCTCCGTCCCGGGTCCAGGTGGTCCGGAGGTTGGCGGCATCGCTCCCGGCCTCGGCCTCGGAGAGGGCAAAGGCACCCAGGCGTTCCCCCGAGGCCAGAGACGGAAGGTAGCGCTCCTTCTGTTCGTCGGTCCCGTAGCCGGTGAGGAGAAAGGGCACCGGGCCCGAGTGGATGGCCACGGTCAACGCCACGCTGGCGTCTCCCCAGGCCAGCTCCTCCAGGACCAGGAGGTAGGTGACGAGATCCAGCTCCAGCCCCCCATAGGCCTCGGGAACCAGCATTCCCATGAATCCCAGCTCACCCAGCTTGGAGAAGATCTCGGGATCCAACTCCCGCCGCTCATCCCACTCGGCGGCGTAGGGCCGGATCTCACCCAGGGCGAACTCCCGGGCCAGGGCCCGGATCTCCCTCTGTTCCTCCGTCAACTGAAGGGTCACGGCATGCACCTCGACGTCGGCGGCAACGAGAAAGGAGGGCGGGTCACCGTGCGCACCTCAGCCCTCGTACCCGTAGAAGCCCTTCCCGGACTTCCGGCCCAGCCAACCCGCTGCCACGTACTTCCGGAGCAGGGGGCAGGGCCGGTAGCGATCGTCCCCCAGGTCCCGGTGCAGGACCTCCAGGATGCTCAGACAGGTGTCCAGACCGATGAGGTCGGCCAGAGCCAGAGGGCCCATGGGATGGGCCATGCCCAGCTTCATGACCGTGTCGATGGCCTCGGCCTCGGCGACGCCTTCCATGAGGGCGAAGACCGCCTCGTTGATCATGGGCATGAGAACCCGATTCGACACGAATCCGGGGAAATCGTTCACCTCCACCGGAGTCTTTCCCAGCTCCTCGGAGAGGGTCATGACGGCCTGGGTGGTGTCATCGTCGGTGGCCAGGCCCCGGATGACCTCCACCAGCTTCATCATGGGCACCGGGTTCATGAAATGCATCCCGATGACCTTCTCCGGCCTGGCAGTGAAGGCGGCAATCTCGGTGATGGAGATGGAGGAGGTGTTGGAGGCCAGGATGGCGCCCTCGGGGGCGAACTCATCCAGGATCTTGAAGATTCGCTCCTTCAGCTCCAGCGATTCGGGCACGGCCTCCACCACCAACTCGATTCCCTTCACTCCGTCCTCCAGGGAGGTCGTGGTGTTGATCCGCCCCATGGCGGCATCCCTGTCGTCCTGGGTGATCTTCTCCTTCTTCACCTGCCGGTCCATGTTCTTGCTGATGGTGGCCAGGGCCTTCTCCAGGAGCTCGTCGCTCATGTCCACCAGGGTTACCTCGCGGCCTGCCTGGGCCGCTACGTGGACGATGCCGTTTCCCATGGTTCCGCCACCGACGACGGTGATCTTCTCGACACTCATGGATTCCTCCGAAACTCATCAGGTTCAAAGGTCCCCTCTTCCCCCCCCGAAACCGGTGAGACACCGGCGCCGGAAAGGATGAGGGGCCGCGTTTCCTTTGCTGCTTCCCCGGGGGCGAGCCGCGGTGTCCGCCAGAGAACGAGGGCCGCCAGACCCACCAGGACCGTGGCCACCAGCGACCCTTCGGGCCCGAACGCACCTCCTGTGAGCCAGTCCGGACCCACGACCCGAGGCTCCAGCAGGGGCGCATCCACCAACTCCAGACCGCTGACGGGAAGATCCGCCAGAAAGCCCAACGCCCAGTTCCACCCCAGGTGGGCCCCCGTGGCCCACCAGAGGCTGGCCGTCTTCAGGTAGACCACGCCCAGAAAGAGGCCGGCCACCACCAGGTTGACCATCCCCAGGGCGCTCAGACTCGGGTTCGTGAAGTGCAGGAACCCGAAGAGGATGGCGGTGACCCACAGGGCCTCCACCCTTCCAACCCCCTCTGCCAGCGCCTGGAAGACATACCCTCGCAGGAGAGCCTCCTCCGCCGCCGCCGGGACGGTGAAGAGCCAGAGGGAAGACGCGGCCTCTCTCAGGTACTCCGCCGGGCTCCCGCCCTGAGCGGTCCACCGGAGGCCCCCACCCCCCACCATGCCCAGGATGACCATCCCCCCTACCACCACGCCGACCCCGATCCCCTTCGCCACCTCTCCCAGCGCCGAAGGGTGCAGGTAGAAGCCCAGAGCGCCCGGCTCCCGCCCGTCCAGGGCCAGGAGGTACCACCCGGCCAGGAGGGCGCCCACCAGGACCGGGAGCGTCCGCCCCGGGAGTCCCGGGATGGGGACCAGTGCAACCGGTACGGCACACGCCGTGAAGAGGACCAGGAAGAGGGTGATCCTCCACCCCAGCCGCATCCTCGGACCGTCTGTTGTCAAGGTCCCCAAAACCATCGCCCCCGGAGCTCCGTCCCACCGAAAAAGCCCCGGGAACCGAAGGCGCCCGGGGCTCATGACTCATCCCATCTCCACGGAGAGGGCCACGGCGTTTCCGCCTCCAAGGCAGAGTGCAGCCATCCCCGAGCTGACCTCCCGGTCCTTCATGGCGTAGAGGAGAGTGACCAGGACACGGGCCCCCGAAGCGCCGATGGGATGGCCCATGGCCACCGCGCCGCCATGCACATTCACCCGCTCCGGATCCACCTCCAGGGCATTCATGTCGGCGATGGCCTGAACGGCGAAAGCCTCGTTCAGCTCGAAGAGGTCGTAATCGCCGATCCCCTTCCCGTCCTTCTCCATGAGCTCGTTCACGGCCTCGATGGGGGCGAAAAAGAGATCCCTGGGCTCGGTGGACCCTACGGCGTAGTTCTTCACGAAAGCCTGGATGGGGAGTCCGTTGGCCTCGGCGAAGGCCTGGGAAGCCACCACCAGGGACGCGGCTCCGTCGTTCAACCCCGGGGCGTTGCCCGGCGTGACCACCAGGTTCTCGACTCCCTCGGGGGCGTCTTTGGGGAAGGCAGGCCGGAGTCTGGCCAGGGCCTCCATGGTCGTGTCCTTCCGGGGGCTCTCGTCCGTGTCCACCACGTTCACACCCTTCCGGTGCTTGATCTCCACCGGGAGGATCTCATCCTTGAACTTCCCTCCCTCGATGGCGGCCACGGCTTTCATGTGGGAGTTGTAGGCGAACTCGTCGGCGGCCTCCCGGGTGATCCCGGCCTTGTCGGCCGTGTACTCGGCGTGACCTCCCATGTGGCAGTTCCCGAAGGAGCACCAGAGGCCGTCGTAGATGAGCCCGTCCTGGAGGGTCTGGTCTCCGAACTTCACCCCGCCCCGGTGGTTCCTGAGGTAGTAGGGCACGTTGGACATGGACTCGAAGCCGCCGGCCACGGCCACGTGCAGGTCCCCGGCCTTGATGGCCTGGGCCGCCAGCATGACGGCCTTGAGGCCCGAGCCGCAGACCTTGTTGATGGTCATGGCCGGAACCGTCGGGGGAATTCCGCCGTGAATGGCGGCCTGTCGGGCCGGCGCCTGCCCCACCCCGGCGCTCACCACGTTCCCCATAATCACGTCCTCGATGGCTCCGGGATCGATGCCGGCCCGCTGCACGGCCTCGGCCACGGTGAGGGCTCCGAGTTGGGTGGCCGGGAGGGGAGCCAGCCCACCCAGGAACCGTCCGATGGGGGTGCGGACTCCCGAAAGAATGACCGGAGTGTGGTCTTTGTCCGACATGAATCGTCCTCTCCCTCTTCCATGGTTCGTCCTCTTCGACACCGGCCCCGGACGAGCCGGGGGCGGACAAAATAGGGTCTTGTCAGCCTCGGGGCACGCCCTCGGCGGGTCGTCACCCCCCCGAGGAGGCCCGCCACCCCCTTTCCCGTCAGCCTCCTACGGGCCCCGGCCCTCCAGGGGCAACAGGACCGGGCGTTCCTCCTTCGGATCCATGCGGCCCCAGGGCACCTCCACGTCATGCTGAAAGATGAGGATCCAGCCCTCGTCCCGAAGGGTGTCCCAGAGCCCCTTCTTCGTCTCCAGCGTCACCAGGGGCTCCAGGTCGTACCCCATGATCCAGGGGAGGGGGAGGTGGGCCGCCGTGGGACAGAGGTCCGCCAGGAAGATGGCCTTCTCCCCACCGCTCTCCAGGACGATGGACTGGTGATGGGGGGTGTGCCCCGGGGTGGGGAGGAGGCGGAGGCCTTCCGCCGGCTCCGTGACCCCGTCCACCGCATCCACCAGACCCTCCTCCACCAGGGGAAGGAAGTTACGGGCCATGTAGGAGGCCCTGACCCGTTCGTTGGGACTCACGGCGAAGTCCAGCTCTCCTCTCTGCACCACGTATCGGGCCCGGGGAAAAGCGGGGGCGGTGCTCCCGTCCTCCTCACGTACCAGATTCCCTCCGGCGTGGTCGAAGTGGAGGTGGGTGTTGATCACCATCTCCACATCCTCGGGGGCGTGACCGGCGGCCCGGACGGCGTCCTCCAGGCGGGTGGGCGAGCCATCGTTGTCCACCCCGTAGATGTTCATGAACTTCTCCGATTCCTTGTTGCCGATCCCCGTATCCACCAGCACCAGGGCCGAGGGCGTCTCCACCAGGAGGCACCGGAGGGCCAGGGGAATCCTGTGACGGTGGTCCGGGGCGATCTTGCGTTCCCAGAGGGGTCGGGGAACGACCCCGAACATGGCGCCCCCGTCCAGCCACTGGACCCCGGCCTCCAGGGCATGGATGACCAGGTTCCCGAGCTCCAGGGTCCGCGAGAGGGGAAGATCGTCGGCCCGGATCCGGGTCGACGGGGAAGATTCAACCTTCATGAAATTGTCCTTTCCGGACGGTGTCATCGTTTCCCCTTCCGGCTCGGAAGGAGGCGCCGGGAGAGGGCCAGGAGCTCGTCGGTGGAGAGCGTTCCGGGCCGCCGGGTCAGATCCAGCCCCGTCACCCCCTCCAGGGCCTGCACCTCCTCCCGGGACAGGCGAGTCCGGGGGTGATTGCGAAGGATGCTCTGGATCTGCTTGCGCCGCTGTCCGAACACCATCCGGGTGAGCTCCCGGAGAGCCCCCTCCTCCGCCCGGGAAAGGGGCTCGGGGCGCACGGGGCGGACCCGGATCACCATGGAGTCCACGGCGGGAACGGGACGAAAAGCCGAGGCCGGGACCTCGAGGACCTTCTCCACGTCCGCCACGCTCCGGACGCCCACGGAAAGGGCCCCGTAAGCCGACGAGCCCGGAGGAGCCATGATCCGCTCCGCCACCTCCTTCTGGACCATGAGGAGGATCTCCCGCGGCCGGGGCGTGGCCAGGAGGTGAAAGAGGATGGGCGTGGTGATGTTGTAGGGGATGTTCCCCACGACCTTGAGCTCCGCCACGCCCTCGGTGAGCTCCTCCAGATCCACCTCCAGGATGTCCCGGTTCAGAACGCTCAGACCAGGAACGCCCCCGTGCTCGGCCTCCAGGGCGGCGGCCAGATCACGGTCCAGCTCCACCAGGAAGAGCCGCCCGCACCGCCCCACCAGGTGCTGCGTGAGCGCACCCTTCCCCGGTCCCACCTCCAGGACCTCGTCCCCGGGGGCGGGATCGAGTGCCTCCACGATCTTCCGCTGGAGGTTTCCGTCCACCAGAAAATTCTGTCCCAGGGATCGCTTGGGGCGGTGGTGAGGCGACACGGCAGAGGATCCGTTCGGCGGCTCCGGGGGTGGGACCCGGATCTCAGACTCTCAAGACCAGGGCGGTCCTGTCGTCGGCGGGGATGGACGGACTGACTCCTTCGGCGGCACTGAAGAGCCCTTCCACGATCCCCTCCAACTTCCCGTTCCGACCCTCGACGGCGGCCTCCAACACCACCTCCTCCCCGTTCCCTCCGTGGACGGCGGCCAGGGTGTCGCTGAGCCCGTCGGTGAAGAGGAGGAGGAGATCCTCGCCGGTCTGCCAGGGGACGACCCGGTCCTCGAAGGCATCGGGGCCGGCGATGCCCACCGGGGGGTCGGTGGCATTCAGCCGCTCGGAGCTTCCGTCGGCGTGGATGATGAAGGCGTGGGGGTGGCCCGCGTTGGAGTAGATCAACTCCCCATTCACCGGGTCCAGGACACCGTAGAAGAGGGAGAGGTACATCTCGGTGGTCTCCAGCTCGTCCCGGAGGGCGTCGTCCAGGTCCCGGAGGACCCGGCCGGGCCGACCCACCTCCAGCGCGTAGATGGCTGCCGCGCTCATGGAGAGGGCCATGATGAGGGCTGCGGGGAACCCGTGGCTGGAGACGTCCCCGATCATGACGCCGATACGCCCCTCCGAGAGGTGGAGGAGGTGGAAAAAGTCTCCGCCCACCTGCTCCGCGGGCTGCACCCGGGCCGCCACGTCGGCCCCCTCGAAGGCCTCGGCCACGGGGAGGAGCTTCATCTGGAGGTTGTGGGCCAACTCCATCTCCTTCGTGACCCGCTCCTGGGCCAGGCTTTCCCGGATGAGCCGGTGGTTCTCCAGGGCCGCCCCCACCTGGCTGGCGATGGCCGAAAGGAGCTTCTGGTCCGAGGCGGTGAAGCGGCCGCCCCGCTTTCGGCCGATGAGGTTCATCACGCCCACTGTCCGGGGCTCTCCCGCCGGGGGCGTGTACCGGATGGGGACCGAAAGGAGGGAGTCGCCCCGGTCCCGCAGGGGAAGACGGGTCTCTCCCGGCTCGGCCAGCTCTCCCACGATGACGGACCGGCCTTCCCGGAACACCCGGGCCGTCACGGCCTGGGAGTCCGAGACGGGGAGGGGCCCGTCCAGGCCGCGATCTCCCACGGCCGCCACCAGGGCCAGGAGGTCCTCGTCGGGTTCGTAGACCCAGAGAGACCCCCGGCGGGCACCCAGGACGTCGCACACCTCTCCCAGGATCACCCGGGCCGCGTCGTCGAGCCGGAGGAGGGAGCCCAGGGTCTCGCTGATGGAATAGAGGAGGTTGATCTCCTCGTAGCGCTCGCTGAGCTCATAGGTGAAGAAGCGGACCTCGAGGCTGAACTCGAAGGCCCGCTCCAGGAGGTTGCCCACCAGGGCCGCAGCAGCTTCCTGGCGCTCGTCGGGGACCCCTTCGATCTCCAGGCGCAGGTCCGGACCCTCCCGGGGCCGGAGGGTCCGCTTCACAGTGAGGCCGGTGGGTTGGCACTTCAGAAGCGTCTCGCCCGCGGGGTTTTCCGTTTCGTAGACAAGCTCGTCCTTCTCGCCCTCCTCCTCCCGCCAGACGCGGAAGGTCACGGAGAGAATCTGTTCGAAGTCGTGGAGGGTCTCGAGAACGGGGTCGGGAAGGGTGCGAAGAGCCGGAAGCTCCGGGGTCATGCCGAGGCCTCGGTTTCGGACAGGGGAGGACCCTCCTCGGGGGGAAGCCGGAGGACCAGGGTCACGCTGTTTCCCTGGTCGTTGAAGTGGACCTCGTCCAGGAGCTTCCGCATGAGGAAGATCCCCCGGCCACAGACCTTCATGAGGTTGGCGGGACGGGTCGGATCGGGCAGGCAGAAGGGGTCGAACCCGTTCCCCTCGTCGGTGATCCGTGCGGTGATGGCCGACTCCTGGAAGGCCACCTCCATCTTCACCGTCTTCGAGGGATCCCGATCGTTTCCGTAGAGCATGGCGTTGGCCAGCGCCTCGGTGAGGCCGACCCTCAGGTTGAGCCGGAGCCTGCGAGGATGGGTTTCCACGGCCGTGCACTGTTCCACGACGTAGTCCACCGCCTCCTCGATGGAGGAGAGGTCGTTGGGGATGTCCAGGACGAGATCCGGAGCCATTGGCTGGGAGATCAGGTGTCCGTGTCTTCCGGGCCGAGTCAGGCGATACCCGGGATCAGAGGCCCTGGAGGGCTTCGTCCCGGGACTCGGCGATCTGGAAAAGCGTGTCGAGCTTGGTGAGCTCGAAGAGGGTCCGCAGATCCTCGTTGAGGTTCGCCAGGCGGAGCTCCCCTCCCTGCTCCCGGATCTTCTTGGAGAGGCTCACCAGGACCCCCAGTCCCGACGAATCGATGTAACCGGTCTTTTCGAAGTCGATGACGAACTTCCGCTCGCCCTTTTCCAACTCTTCCAGGACCTTCTGCTTCAGCTCCTGGCGATTCCCGACGATGAGCTGGCCCTCCACGTCCACGACCAACACATCGCTCACCTTCTCAACCTGGAAACCCATGGGTCCTCCGTGAATTGGATCGCACCCCCGGCGGAGACATCGACGACGGGCCCCGATCCGCCCGGACGCCGAGGAAAGATGAACAACGATAAGCGCCAAGGGGACCTTCGATCAAGGGAGGTGTGGCCGTCCGGCGTGGCTCCCCGGAGGTCCCCGGGTACCCCGGGGAGCCCTCTTCAGCCCTCCATCTTCTCCTGCATGGCCCGGAGCACCGGGGAGGAGACGAAGGCCGAGACATCGCCCCCCAGGGCGGCCACCTCACGGACCAGGGAGGCCGAGAGAAAGGAAAAGGGGGTGTCGGGGGTCAGAAAGACCGTCTCCACATCGGCCCAGAGCTCCCGGTTCATCTGGGCCATCTGGAACTCGTACTCGAAGTCCGACACGGCCCTGAGACCCCGAATGATGCAGTGGGCTTTCCGCTCCCGGGCAAAGTCCATGAGGAGCCCCGAAAAGGCCGCGCACTCCACCCGCTCCTCTTTTTCGAAGACTTCCCGGAGCATGGCCAGCCTCTCCTCCACCGAGAAGAGAGGCGATTTGGCCTGCGTCGCGGTCTCCGCCACGGCGATGATCAGCCGGTCGGCCAGGTGAAGGGTCCGGCGGGCGATGTCCTCATGACCCAGGGTGATGGGATCGAAGGACCCCGGATAGATGGCCAGTACCTCTCTCTTCAGCGAGCTCATCGGCCCCTCGTTACGATGGAAAGTGCGGTGTCTCCATACCGACGCTGACGAAGGCCGTCCACCGCCGGAATGGTCTCGGCCGTCCGATGCTCCACCCACAACGCTCCGGCGAACCCCGTCCGGGCAAACAGCTCCACCAGCTCCCCGGCCAGCCCCCGGTCGTAGGGGGGATCGGCCAGGGCGATGTCGAAAGCCCCGGCTTCCAGACCTCGGGCGTAGGACATGGCATCCCCCCGGACGACGCGGCAACTCCCGTCGGCCCCCAGAAGACGGATGTTGGCTTCCAGGGTGGCCAGGGCCCCCCGGGCCCGCTCCACGAAGACCACCTCATGGCCTCCCCGGGAGAGCGCTTCCAGTCCCAGTGCCCCCGACCCGGCGAAAAGATCCAGGATCCGGGCCTCCAGGAGATCACCCCCCAGGGCCGACATCCAGGCCTCCCGGATCCGGTCGGTGGTCGGCCGGACTTTCTTCCCCCGGATGGCCTTCAACCGATGCCCCCTCCAGCGCCCGGCAATGATCCTCATCGCCGGACGTCCTTCAAGCCCGCCTGGAGGCTCACCACCCCCCGGTATTCGTTTTCCCGGATCTGGAAGGCCACGTCCAGGGGGCCCCGGCCCAGCTCCGCCGGCGAGATGCGCCTGGCGAGCTGAAAACCGATCCCGTCCAACTCGGCCCCGCCCTGCCGAAAGCGCATCTTGAGGTGGTGGGTCCCCACGATCCGGGCCTCTCTCGCCAACCTCACCCCCCGGGCGAGGAATACGGGCGTGGGATTCCCTATCCCATGGGGGCCCATGTACTTCAGATAGCGGTGGAGGTCGGCGGTGACCTCCGCCAGCTCGATCTCCACCTCCGGGGCGATCTCCGGGCTCAATACCTGGCCGCGCAGAGCTGCGCCAGCTTCCCGGTTGAAGGCTTCCCGAAAAGCCTCCATCCGATCCGCCCGGATCTCCAGCCCCGCCGCCTGGCTGTGGCCGCCGAACCGCTCCAGGAGGTGCCCGCACTCCCGGATGGCCTTCAGAAGATCGAAGCCCGGGATGGACCGGCCGCTCCCCCTCCCACGGTCTCCGTCCATGGCCACCAGAATGGCGGGGCGATGAAGCTGCTCCGTGACCCTGGAGGCCACGATACCCACCACCCCGGGATGCCAGTCCCGGGACGCCAAAACCAGGCCGAAATCCGTCTCCGGGTCGTAGTCCCTGGCCAGGAGCCGAAGGGCCTCGTCCAGCGTCTGCCGGTCGGTGGCCTGACGGGTCCGGTTCAGCTCCTCGGCCTCCCTGGCCAGCTCGGCGGCTTCCCCGGCATGGTCGGTCAGGAGGAGCTTCAGTGCCGCCATGGGCTCCCCCAGCCGCCCCACGGCGTTCAGCCGGGGAGCCAGGGCGAAGGCCACGGCCCCGGCCGAGAGCTCCCGGTTGTCCAGGCCCGCCTGGTTGATGAGGGCCCGAAGCCCGGGATTGGAGGTCCGGGCCATGGCCCGAAGTCCGTACCGGGCCAGGATCCTGTTCTCCCCCCGGAGGGGGACCAGATCGGCGATGGTGGCCAGGCCCACCAGGTCCAGGAAGCCGTAGAGATCCTCCCGGGGTAATCCACGGGCCGCTGCCAGCCCCTGGCACAGCTTGAAGGCCACGCCGGCGCCGCAGAGGCCCGGATTCGGGTAGGAGCAGTCCTCCCGGCCGGGATTCAGGACGGCCAGGGCCGGGGGAAGACGGTCTCCCGGCGTGTGGTGGTCCGTGACGATGACGTCCAGGTCCGCCGCCACCGCCTTCTCCACGGCCTCGTGGGCCAGGATCCCGCAATCCACGGTGATGAGAAGCCGGGCCCCGGCCTGGAGCGCCGCCTCCACTCCTCCCGGGCCCAGGTCGTACCCGTCCCTCAACCGGTGAGGGATGAAGGGCACGACCTCGCCCCCCAGGGATTGCAGCCAGCGGGTGAGGAGGGCCGTCCCGGCCATTCCGTCCACGTCGTAGTCCCCATGGACGAAGAGGGTCTCCCCGGCCGCCAGGGCCCGGAGGATGCGGTCCACGGCCACGGGAAGATCCGTGAGAGCCTCGGGATCGTGGAGATCGTCCAAACGTGGCCGCAGGAAGGCCTTCGCCCCTTCGGGGTCGGCCAGCCCCCGAGCTACCAGGAGGGCACAGAGGGCCCCGGGGAGCTTCAACTCCGCCTCCAGGGCCGACACGGCTTCCGGATCCCGCCGGGGCGGCTCCGCCCAGCGGGGTGCCGGGGGAGGGGGGAGGGAACGGGCGCTCAGAGGGGCTCCTCCCCGGGGCTCAGGAGGACGCCGCAGGCCTCGCAGGTGATGAGGGCGCCGGTCTCCCGAAGCTCGTTCCGGATCTGGATGGGAACCATGCTGAAGCAATTCCCGCAGGCGCCGTCGGGCGTGACCTCGGCCACCGCCACCGAGCGGCCTCCTCCCTTGATGCGCTCGTAGCTCTCCAGGGCACGGGAGGGCACGTCGGAGGCAAGCTCCCCCCTCTTCATTTCCAGGTTCCGGACCTCCCTTCTCAGGTCCTCCTGCTCCTTCTCCAGCTCCTGGCGCCGGGGCTCCACGGCGGCCCGAGCTTCTTCCAGGGCCTCCTCCACCTCCTCCATTCGGAGCTCCATCTTCCGGATCTGGTCCAGGAGGGTGAGCGCCTCCTGCTCCTCCCCTTCCAGCGCGCTTTTCAGAAGGTCCATCTCGGCCTGGACCGCGGCTTCCTCCCGGAGGTTTCGAACGGACTTCAGACGCTCCTGGAGCTTTTTCATCCGAGCCCTCCGGCCATCGGCCGAGTGCTCCAGCCGCCGCTCCTCGAGTTTCATCTCCTGCAGGCGTTTCTGGAGGATGGCCAGCTCCTGCTCCATGGTCAGGACCGGTTCCTCCACCTCGGCCAGAAGGGGTTCGAACTCCTCGATCCTTCGGCGGGTCTTTTCTATCTGGAGGTCCAGATCCTGCAGCTCCTTCAGCTTTTCCGAGCTATGGTCCGTCATCGGCATTACCGCTCATGATGGGGGGTTCAAAAGGATCCTGGCGCTTCCGCACGGCGGGGCGCCAGTCGGTCTTCAACTCCCGGCGCAGGCGAGCCAGCTCCTGGAGTTCCCTGGCCATGGTGCGCTGCTCCTCCGGATCGTCCTCGGAGCGCATCCTGTCCCGGAGCTCCTGAGCCCGGCGTTCATACTCCCGCTCCTTCATCTGCCCCAGGGAATCGTCCAGTACCCTGGAGGCCTCGGAGAGGCGCTCCGGGTCGGCCAGGAGGGCTTCCAGCTCCCGGGCCGCCACCGGATCCATCCCCGGAGGGGGATGGGTGAGGTCCGGATCCGCCACCAGGGTCCGGAACACCTCCCGGTTGGTGGGATCGGTGAAGTCCTCCGGACCCAGACGCTCCACCGCAACCTCCAGGAGCTCCCGGTACTGGACCAGGAGGAGGAGGATCTTCTTCTCCGGCCCCATCCGGACCGGGCGGTGGGAGGGCACCGAGGGAGTGGGGGCCGAGCGGGCGCTTTTCCCGGAACTCGAGGATGGGAGACCCGGTGAGCGCCGGATCTCCTCCTCCAGCGTTTCCCGGCGCACGCCCGTCCGTTCCGCCACCTTGGCCACGTAGATGTCCCGGAGGGCCGGGTCCTTCGCGGCCCGGAGGGTGGGAAGAAGGCGGTCCACGGCCCCCCGGGTTCCCTCGATGCTGGAGAAATGGTCTCGCTCCTCCAGGATCTGGAGCTTTCGGTCCAGGACGTCAACCGCCTGGTTCAGGTACTCGCGGATGCCGTCCGGCCCCTCCTTGCGGACGATGGTGTCCGGATCCTCACCCGGCGGGAGTGTCACCACCGCCGGATGGAGCCCGGCGGTGAGGAGAATGTCCGCAGCCCGGAAGGTCGCCTTGAGCCCGGCGGGGTCACTGTCGAAGAGGATGTAGATCCGCGAGCAGTAGCGGGCCAGGAGCCGGGCCTGCTCCTGGGTCATGGAAGTGCCCAGGGGGGCGACGGCGTTCTCGATGCCCCCGGCCCCCAGGGAGACGGCGTCCATGTATCCTTCCACCACCAGGGCTCCCTCCTCCCTCCGGATGGCGTTCTTGGCCCAGCTCAACCCGTACAGGATCTCCCCCTTGTGGTAGATGGGGCTCTCGGGGGAGTTCAGGTACTTGGGGACTTTCTTCCCCGCCTTTCCCAACGTCCGTCCCCCGAAGGCGAGAACGCGGCCGGAAGCGGATTCGATGGGGAAGATGATCCGGTTGCGGAACCGATCGTAAGGCTCCTTCCCGTCGTCCCTCTGGATGAGGAGCCCCACCTCCAGGAGGACCTGGTCGTCCATTTCGTGCTTCGCCGCGGCCTCCCGCAAAAAGCGCCACTGGTCGGGAGCGAACCCCAGGCCGAAGCTCTCGGCCACCTCCCGGCCGATGCCCCGGCCCTCCAGGTAGGATCGGGCCGCCCGCCCCATCGTTTCGTCCCGGAGGGCGTTCTGGAAGGTCTGCTGGGCGAAGGCGTTGATCTCGTAGAGATGCCGGTTCGGATCCTCCCCCCCCGGCCGCTTCGTTTCCCTGATCTCCACGCCGGCCCGCTCGGCCACGTACTTTACCGCGTCCACGAAGCTGAGTCCCTGACGCTTCATGAGAAAGGAGAAGACGTCTCCGGATTCTCCGCACCCGAAGCACTTGTAGAACCCCTTTGCGGGCACCACGTAGAAGCTCGGAGTCCGCTCCTCGTGGAAGGGACACCGGGCCTTGTACTCCTTCCCGGCCTTCTTCAAGGCGACGTGCTCCCCCACGATCTCGACGATGTCGGCCCGGGCCCGGACCTCCTCCACCACGTCGTCGGGAATCATGCCTTGACTCCGTCCGTCACCGTCTACGCCTCTCCTCCATGGTCCATGTCGGGGCTCCTCATCCCTTGAGTCGAATGATGGTCACGCCGGCGCCT
This sequence comes from uncultured Gemmatimonadaceae bacterium, assembly GCA_964464555.1. Lineage (GTDB taxonomy): Bacteria > Gemmatimonadota > Gemmatimonadetes > Longimicrobiales > Gaopeijiaceae > CAYXGM01. The sequence continues at coordinate 48,183 of CAYXGM010000007.1, forward strand.
CCCTCCCCGTGGAGGCCCAGCCGGTACTCCTCCACCCGGGGGTCCCGGGTCAGGATCTCCGCCACGCGCTCCCGGAGGGCTCCCGTTCCCTTTCCGTGAATGATGCGCATCTGTCCGAGCCCCCCGAGCACGGCCCGGTCCAGGGCCCGGTCCACCTCGATACCCACCTCGTCGACCCGGTACCCCCGAAGGTCCACCTCCGGATCCGCTTCGGCCTCGGGCCCCTGCCAGGTGGAGGCCTCCTCCTTCTTGCTTTTCCTGGCCTCCCCACTCCTTTCCTCATGGGAGCTCCGGAAGACCAGATCGGCCAGGGGAACCTGCATACGCAGCCCCCCGGTCTCCACCACCGCCCTCCCTTCCCGGATCTCCACCACCCTTCCCCTGGCTCCCGTCTCGGCCAGGCTCACCCGGTCCCCCGGCGAGAGGTCCGCCGGAGCCGGGGCCGGCTTTCTGGGGCTCGGTTTCTTCTCCCTCTGCCGTCTGGCCGCCTCCTCCACCTTCCGCCGGGCCCTGCGACTCACCTCGTCCAGGGCATCCTCTTCTTCCAGACCCTCCTCCGCCGCCGAGCGCACGTCCCGGATGGCCTCCTCCACCTCCTGCCTCGCGTCCAGGAGGAGCCGCCTCGCCTCTTCCCGGGCACGAGACTCGGCGGTCACCTCCCGCTCCTCGAGCTCCTCCTCCCGTGCTTTCAGCTCCCTCCTCAGGCGGGTGACCGTCTTCCGCTCGGCCTCCAGGGAGGCCACCAGCTCCGAAGCTTCCTTCTCCTTTCGTTCCAGGGTGGCCAGGAGCTCCTCCATCCGCGCTTCCTCCCGGGGGAGGTGCCCCTCGGCCCGGTCCAGAAGCTCGTCCGGAAAGCCCAGGCGCCTGGCGATGGCCAGTCCGTAGCTCCGTCCCGGCCGTCCCTTCTGGAGCCGGTAGGTGGGCTCGATACGGTCCGGGTCGAACTGGAGGGAGGCGTTCACGATCCCGCTGCCGGGAGTGTCAAGCCGCTTCAGCGCCCCCAGGTGGGAGGTCACCACCGCCAGGGTGCCCCGATCCACCAGCTCCTCCAGGATGGACCGGGAGAGGGCCGCTCCCTCGCCGGGATCCGTTCCCGTCCCCATCTCGTCGATGAGCACCAGGGCATCGGGCCCCGCCTCCAGGACGATCTCCTTCAGGTTTTCCAGGTGGGCCGAGAAGGTGGAGAGGTTCTCGGCGATGGACTGCTCGTCACCGATGTCCGCGAACACGTCGGCGAACACGGGGAGTCGGGTCCCCTTCCCCACCGGGGGGATGATCCCCGCCTGGGCCATGGTGGCCACCAGCCCCAGGGCCTTGAGAAAGACGCTCTTTCCCCCCGTGTTGGGTCCCGAGACCACCAGGGCCCGCTCCCCGGGGTCCAGGCTCAGGTGAAAGGGGACCACCTCTCCCTCCTCCCGGGCCAGAAGAAGGGGATGCCGCCCGGCCACCACCGCCAGCTCCCGGGTTCCCCGGGGAAGGAGGGCGGGGGCCCTTCCGTCCCAGGCCATGGCCGTCTTCGCCCGGGCATGGAGGGTGTCGAAAACCACCAGCGCCTCCTGGCTTCCCTGAAGGCCGGCTCGAATCGGCGCCAGGGCCTCGGTTTGCTCCCGTAGGATGGCATGGATCTCCCGGGTCTCGTCCCGTTCCAGCTCCCTGAGCTCGGCCGTGAGCTGAAGGGCCAGGGGCGGCTCCACGAAGACGGTGGCGCCGGTGGCGGATTCGTCCAGGACCACGCCACCCACCTCCCCCCTCCCCTCCCTTCGCACCGGGATCACGTACCGGCCCTCCCGGATGGTCACCGAGGCGTCGGGCACGAGGATCCGGTCCGGGAGGGAGGCCAGGAGCTTCTCCAGGGCCCGGACGATCCCCTTGTGGGCCCGGTTGAGGCTGGCGCGAATCCGGGCCAGTTCCTTGCTGGCCGAGTCCAGGACGGTTCCGTCCTCGTCCACGATGCTCCGGATCCTCTTCTCCATGCCCCGATCCTCGTGGAGAAGGTCCAGGAGAAAGAGGAGGGCATCCAGCTCGCCCCGTTCCTCGGAGAGGGCCTTCCTCAGCTCCCGGCCGGAGGTGAGGAGGCGGCCCAGGTCCCTGAGCTCCACGGCCTCCAGGACGTTTCCGTCCAGGGCCAGCCGGTCCAGACCCGCCCGGGCATCGGGGATGTACGGCACGGCCCAGTCCCGGTTCCTGTTCAGGAGGGAGGCCATCTCCTCCACCCGGGCCAGCTCCACCTGAATGGTCTTCCGGTTGGTTCCCGGCTCCATCTCCAGGATCCGCTCACGCCCCAACTCGCTCATGGCCCGCCCCCCCACCAGATCCAGCACCTCGGGGAACTCCAGGACCCTCAGGGCATGGGCGTTCACAGGCGCCCCCCCGGTGATCCTCTCTTCGGGCCCGGGGTGGAGGGCCGTGGAAAGAGCCTCCCCCTGCCCCAAAATAGAGGACGGGCGCCGGCCCGTCGGCCAGCGCCCGTTCCCGGACGTACGCGGAGGGAGGCGAGGGCTCCCATCACCGGGCCAACTCCTCCCGGACAATTCGATTGGCCTCCTTCCCATCGAATCGTCCCTCGAGCCGGGGCATGAGCCGGCCCATGACGGGGCCCAACTCCCGGGGACCCTCCGCCAGGATCTCCCGCACCATCTCCCGCACCTCCTCTTCCGAAAGGCCTTCCGGGAGATAGGCCGAGAGGATCTCGGCTTCGGCTTCTTCCTTTTCGGCCAGCTCCGACCGTCCCCCTGACCTCATCTGATCGGCCGCCTCCTTCCGGCTCTTGACGGCCTTCGTCAACACGGAGATGACCTCTTGGTCATCGGCCTCCGTCCCGGCATCGATTTCCCGGTTCCGGAGCTCGGAGAGCGTGGTGGAAAGGACCAGGGTGCGAAGCTTGTCCCGGTCCTTCCTCGCCGTATTCAGGTCCGCCCGAAGACGGGTTTTGAGGGCGCTGCTCAAGGTGGACGACCTCCTTGAAAGGGTGGATGGAAGCTACCCGGAGCCCACGGGGCGGTCAACGACGGGAGGCATCAACCCGGAGGCCACTCCATGGATCGGCCTCCCAGGAGGTGGAGGTGGATGTGAAAGACCGTCTGCCCGGCATCGGCGCCGACGTTCACCACCATCCGGTAGCCCCCCTCCCGGATCTCCTCCTCCTCGGCGAGCTCCCGGGCCATGAGAAAGAGCTTGCCCATGATCCCGGCGTCCTCCGGGGCCAGATCGGACACCGAGGGAATGTGTTTCCGGGGGATGATGAGGATGTGGGTGGGAGCCTGGGGGTTGATGTCCCGGAAGGCCACCACGTCGGGCGTGCTTCGAACGATCTCTGCCGGGATCTCCCCGTCCGAGATTCGACAGAAGAGACAGGTTGAGTCGGACAACGAATCCTCCTCTGAAAAGGTCGGGTCGGGATCCCCGGGATCATGGCCCGAAGAAGGGGTCGGATGCAATCCCGGGGGGCATGTGGGAATGGGACAGAATCCGTCCCCGGACCCCATGGGATCGCCCGGCATACGGACCGATCATGGGACTCCGACACCCGGTGGGGTCCCCGGAATCCGGCCAGGGCCGCGCCGGGAACCCGGCCCCCACGAACAAGGAGGACGACCATGGACGGATGGGTGAGCGCCACCCGGCGCATCCTGGCCAGGGCACCGACCCGAGCCCTTCCCCTTACCCTGCTCATGGAGGAGCTCAAAGCCGACGGCTCCCCCGTGGAGGGCCGGGAGGAGTGGCTCCTGCAGATCCTCCGGAACCACCCGGACACCTTCGTCATCCTGGCCGGACGGCTGGGCCCCTGGGCCCGCTCCTCCACGGACCCCTGGATCATCCTCCTGGAGGATCCCCCGCCGGCGTTCAGCTCCATGGAGCGGGGGCTGCGCCGTCTCCAGGCCGGGCTCCGGGCCTGGGGCAGGACGCTGGACCGGGGCTCCCAGGCCGCCGTGGCCCGGTGGATCCGGGGAACCCGGGAGATGGAAGGGACCCTGCGGACCCTCATGGGCGGGGAACCGGAGGGCTGCGACGGTGCTCCCCTTCACCCCCGTTCCGGGAGACGATCCTGACCGGCCCGGGCGGAGGGCAGACCGAAGGCCCCGGACCACCACTCCCCCTCCTCGTCGTCGCCCTCGTGGGTGAAGCCCGTCCCGGCGGCAGCCTTCAGGACCTCGGCCCGCTCCTCCCGGAGGCTCCCGCTGAGGAGAAGCCAGCCCCCGGGACGGAGCCCGGCCAGGAAGGCGGGGAGGAGGGGGAGGAGAACCGTCCGCTGGATGTTGGCCATGATCCCGTCGGCCGGGTCCGGACAGAGGGGGGCGCCCGGCTCCACCATGCGTCGGACGATCCGGACCCGGCCGGCCACCCCGTTGATCCTCACGTTCTCTTCGGCGGCCTGGCACGCTGATGGGTCCACCTCCAGGGCCAGGGCCTCCCCGGCGCCCAGGAGGACGGCGGCGATGGAGAGGATACCGGAGCCGGCTCCCACGTCCACCACCCGGTCCCCCTCACGGATCCGCTCGTCCATGAGCCGGAGGCATCCCCGGGTGGTGGGGTGTTCGGCGGTCCCGAAGGCCACGCCCGGATCCAGGGTCAGGAGGACCTCACCGGCCTCGAGGACCGGCGGGTCCCAGGAGGGGGCCACCACCAGGCGGGAGGTGACACGGCGGGGCCCCAGACCCTCCCGCCAGATCCGGTCCCAGTCCTCCTGGGGTTGCCAGCGCCAGCGGACCTCCAGGTGCATCCCGCCGGTGGCCTCCTCCAGGCGGCGCCGGGCCCGGGCCGCCGTTGCATCGGGATCCTCGGGAGGTTCCAGATAGGTGGTGAAGGTCCCGCCCTCCTCTTCCACGCCCCGTCCCCCCAGCTCCAGGAGCGCCTGGGGGATCAGCTCCTCGGGAAGGGAGGGGTCGGGGTCACCGGCGGTGGGTTCCGCCGGGCACTCCGGGAGAGACACGGAGAGGGCGAGCCAGCGGTCGGGGAGCATGGGGGTCGGGAGGGGCTCGGGAGGGGCTCAGGAGAAGGCTTCCTTCACCCTCGACCAGAAGCCGCCTCCCCCCTCCTCGCCCGCGTTCTCGGGCGGAGCCTCCTCCACCTCCCTGAGCTGCTCGAGGATCTCCTCCTGCTCCCTGGTGAGCCTGCGGGGAATCCAGACCTTGACCCGCACCAGCTCGTCTCCCCGGCCCCGGCCATGAAGGCCCGGCAGACCCTGCCCTCTCAGGCGGAGAATCTCCCCGCTCTGGGTACCGGGAGGAATGGTGAGGCGAACCTTCCCGGTGACGGTGGGCACCTCCACCTCGTCGCCCATGGCCGCCTGGGTGAAGGTCACCGGGAGTTGATAGAGGAGGTTCTCTCCATCCCGCACGAAGCGGGGATCGTCCTTGACCTCCAGGAGGACGACGATGTCTCCCCGAGGCCCTCCCCTGGGGCCCGCATTCCCCTGCCCCCGGAGGGTCAGGAAGTTCTCCGAGCTCACGCCTGCGGGGATCTCCACTTCCACTTCCTGCTCCGTCCGGACCCGGGTGTCCCCTTTGCACGCCGGACAGGGTTCCTCCACCATGCGTCCCTCCCCGCCGCAGACCCGGCAGGGGCCCACCGACACGAACTGGCCGAAGACGGAGCGTTGCACTTGCCGCTCCTCGCCGGTTCCTCCGCAGTTACGGCAGGGGACCGGCGAAGTCCCCGGCGCCGCTCCCGTTCCCCCGCACTCCTCGCACGGATCCAGGAGCGCAACCCGGATGTTCTTCTTCACCCCCGTGACCACCTCTTGCAGGGTGAGGGGCACACGGGCCCGGACGGTCTGGCCCCTGCCCGGCGTCTGCCGGCCGCCTCCTCCCCTCCGCCCACCGAAGACCTCCTCGAATCCGCCGAATCCCCCGAAGTCCCGCATGAAGACTTCGATGGCGTCGGCGAAGTCGAAGCCTCCGAAGCCCGCGCCACCGGGGCCTCCTTTGAGACCTTGCTCCCCGTAGCGATCGTACATGGCCCGCTTCTCGGGGTCTCTGAGAACCTCGTAGGCCTCCGTGACCTCCTTGAACCGCGCCTCGGCTTCCTTGGAGCCGTCGTTCCGGTCCGGATGGTACTTCAGGGCCAGCTTCCGGTACGCCTTCTTCACCTCTTCGGCGCCGGCATCCCGGGAGATCCCCAGACGTTCGTAGTAGTCAGCCATTCCCCATATACCTTGGGGCCTTCCGTTCCCGCGCGTTCCTGCCGGGAGGGAGGACCCCCGTCAATCCGTCGATGTTGGTCGAGCCTAGTCTCAGGAGCCCAGAATCCGGTTTACCAGGGACGAGGTGGAATCCACGATGGCGATGACCTTGTGGTAGGGCATCCGCGTGGGTCCGATGATCCCGATGACCCCCTTCAGGCCCCCGATGTGGTATTCCGCCGTCACCAGGGTGAAGTCCTCCAGCTCCTCCTCGGTGTTTTCCCCCCCGATGGTGATCCGGAGCCCCTTCTGGTGGTTCCGGTCCGAGAGGGCCCGGCTCAGGAGCTCCCGTCTCTCGGTGAGCTCCAGGAGTCGCTTGAGCCGCTCCCCGGAGGTGAACTCCGGCTGTGCCGCAAGGAGGCTGGTCTGGCCCAGGAGGATCTCTCCCTGCTCCAGGTCCGGCCAGTTGAAGAGATCCGAGCCAGACTCGATGAAGATGTTCAGCAACTCTTCGGCCGCCGACGTCTCGTCGGGCCGGGCGTCCCGGAGCCGCTCCGGGAGGGTCTCCCGGATCTGCCGGAGGGTCAACCCCGCCAGGCGCTCGTTCAGGAGGAGGGTGAGAGCCGCCAGCGTGTCCTCGGGGATCTCCCCCTCGAAGTCCACATAGAGGGTCCGGACCAGTCCGCTCCGGATGGTGGCCACCAGGAGCACTTTGTCGGCGGAGACCTTCATGAGCTCCAGCTTCTCCAGAACGGCCTCGTCCAGCCGCGGGGCCAGGCCCACGCCCAGCTCCAGGGAGAGAAGGCTCAGGGCCCGCGCCGCCCTGCGAATGAGGCGTTCCACTCCCGTCGCCCCTCCGGCATCCAACTCCCGGATGAGCTGGGTCTCCTCCTCGGGGCTCAGACCGGGCATGCGGATGAGCTGATCCACATGGAAGCGATAGGCCTGATCCGTGGGCACCCGGCCGGCGGAGGTGTGGGGATGGGAGAGGTACCCCTTTTCCTCCAGGTCGCTCATGGTGTTGCGGATGGTGGCCGGGGAAACGCCCAGCCCGCTGATGCGGGCCACGGTGCGGCTCCCCGCCGGCTCCGCCGTTTCCACGTAGGCCCGCACCACGGCCTCCAGAACGCGGATTTCCCGGTCCGTGAGGTCGTGATCCACCTGCATGACGCGTCCGGTCTTCTTCATCATCATGGCTCAAGAAGATCGAAGCGGCCCCGATGCACCGTCAACCCACGAAGCGCTTCCTTCATCCCAGGCCTCATCCAGTTCCACGGTCAGGCGGTCGAGCCGAAGCCATCCCCGGGGGGTGAGGGCGAGGGTGTCCTCCTCCAGTCGGGCGAGGCCCTGTCGCTGCCAGGCCCGGGCCCGGCGGCGGACCGCTTCAGGCGCCCCCTTCAGGGAACAGCCCCGTGCCGAGCGCAGGCCCAGCCAGAGGCTCTCCATCCGGGTCTGCTCCGGGGTCAGCACCTCCTGGCCCTCCACCGGGGTGCGACCCGCTTCGACCGCTCTCTGGTATGCGTCCCAGCCCCTCAGGTTCCACCGCCGAAGGGGGTGCAGGAAGGAGTGGGCGCCGTTGCCAAGCCCTACATACGGGCGAAGCTCCCAGCAGGCCAGGTTGTGCCGCGCCTCCCGGCCGGGGAGAGCGAAGTTCGAAACCTCATAGTGCCCATAGCCGGCCGTCGAGAGGAGTTCCGTCGCCTTCAGGTACTCGTCCCGGTAGCGTTCGTCGGAGCAGGGCGTCAGCCTTCCGGCCCGAACGTCCCGGCCCAGGGGGGTACCCGGCTCCACCGTGAGCCCGTAGAGGCTCAGGTGGGGCACCTCCAGGGCCAGGGCCCCCTCCAGCTCCAGGCGCCAGTCCCGCTCCACCTCGTCGGGGAGGCCGAAGATGAGGTCCAAGCTCAGGTTTTCGATCCCCGCCTCGCGGGCCCGGGCCACCGCCCGGCTCGGCTCCTCGGCGCCGTGGATCCGCCCCATCCAGCCCAGCACCGAGGGCTGGAAGCTCTGAGCTCCCAGGCTCACCCGGGTCACGCCGGCGGCCCTCCATCCCTCCGCCACCTCCCGGGTGAAGGATTCGGCGTTGGCTTCCCCGGTCCACTCCAGGCCGGGAGCCTTCAAGCGCCCGGGACCCAGGACCGCGGCCAGGCCGGCCATGGCTCCCGGCCCCAGGTAGGACGGCGTACCTCCCCCCACGAAAAGGGTGTCGAAGGAAGAGGCGACGGGAATCCGGCCCTCGTCCAGGATCCCCCACCACTCCACCTTCAGCGCCTCCAGCCAGGCCTCCGGGTCCGGGGAGGCCGTCACCGCGACGGCAAAGTCGCAGTAGCCGCAGCGGCTGGGACAGAAGGGGGCGTGGACGTAGAGGGAGGTCGCTGCGGCCGCAGTCATCCCACGCCGTCCTGCCTGCGAAAGCGGAGCCCCGGACACTGGACCGCCCACCCTCCCAGCTCCAGGGCCAGAAGACCCGCCAGGACCCGCCCCGAATCCAGCCCGGCCTCCCGGGCCAGCGTTTCCGCCGTCCTGGGCTCGGTGGAGAGTCCGGCGAAGAGGGGACGCAGCTCCCGGGGAACCGCGGCCTCGGACCTCGCCCCCTCCCCGGCGCCACCGCCCCCTTCCCTCTTCAGATCCGGGAACAGCTCCCCCACCACCGGGAGGATCGCCTCGGGATGGGGGACGGCCCGGGCCCCGTCACCCAGGAGGGCATTGGTGCCCCGGGCCAGCGGGCTCTCCACGGAGCCGGGAACGGCGAAGATCTCCCGGCCCAGATCCAGGGCGTGGTCCACGGTGATGAGGGCGCCGCTCTTCTCTCCGGCCTCCACCACGACCACCGCCCGGACCAGGGCAGCGATGATCCTGTTCCGCCTGGGGAAGTGATGGGGGAGGGAGGCCTCCGGCGGAAGGAACTCGGACACGAGGAGGCCCATTTTCCCGATCTCCCGGGAGAGACCCCTGTGGGAGGGGGGATGCACCCGGGCCAGCCCCGAGCCCAGGACGGCGAGGGTGTCGCCCCCCACGGCCAGGGCCCCCCGATGGGCCGCCCCGTCGATCCCCAGAGCCATCCCGCTCACCACCGTCACGCCCGCCTCCCCCAGCACCCTCCCCAGCGCTTCGGCGGTCCTGCGGCCCACCTCCGTGGCCCGCCGAGCGCCTACAACGGCAACGGCGGGCCGGTAGAGGAGATCTTCCCGGCCCCGAAGAAAGAGGAGGGGCGGCGGATCGACCAGATCGTGCAGGACCGCCGGATAGTCCGGGGAGGTCATGGGGAGGATCCGGTAGGCGCCCCGATCCCAGGAGGGCAGGTCCTCGGCAGGCGCATGGACCCGCCGTCCCTTCCGGACCTTTTTCCGGAAGGCCTCGGGTCCTCCCTGGCGCCGGAAGGTGGCCAGGGCCGCCTCGCCCGTGCCGCAGACGTCCACCAGCTGCCGGATGCCCCGGTCCCCCAGCCCCGGCACCCCCTTCAACTCCAGGAAGGCGTCCACCTCGGCCTGCAGAAAGGCGTGGTCCTCTCGCTGGGGCGGGGAGCCGCCGGCTACTCCGGCACCCACCACTTTTCCTCGTCCTCGCCCTCCCCTGCCCTCTCCTCCTCCCGGTCGGCCCGGACCCGGGAGTCCAGGGCCTCCAGAAGGGGGTCCAGCCCCTTTCGGGCCACGGAGCTCACGGGGAAGGTCCCCCAGGCATCCGGAGCCTCCACCTCGGGCGTTGAATCCTCCGGACCCAGGAGATCCACCTTGGTCAGGACCAGGCAATGAGGTCGGGCCGCCAGCTCGGAGGAGTGGCTCCGCAGCTCCTCCCGGAGCTGGTCGTACTCCTCCTGGGGGTCGGCGGCGTCCACGGGGATGAGGTAGGCCAGAGCCCGGGTCCGCTCGATGTGCCGGAGAAACTGCAGCCCCAGCCCCTTCCCCTCGTGGGCCCCCTCGATGATGCCCGGAATGTCCGCTACCACGAAGGAGCGGTAGTCGGAGAGCTGCACCACGCCCAGGTTGGGCGTGAGGGTCGTGAAGGGATAGTCCGCCACCTTCGGATGGGCCGCGGAGATGCTGGCCAGCAGGGTGGATTTTCCGGCATTGGGCTGCCCCACCAGCCCCACGTCGGCGATGAGCTTCAGCTCCAGCTCCAGCCGCCTGGACACCCCTTCCTCTCCCGGTTCCCATCTGCGCGGAGCCTGATGGGTGGGTGTGGCGAAGCGGGCGTTTCCCCGCCCTCCCCGCCCACCCGGGGCCACGACCATCCGGTCTCCGGCGGCCAGAAGCTCCCCCAGGAGATCGCCGGTGTCGGCATCCCTCACCACCGTGCCGGGGGGCACCGCCACTTCCATGTCTTCCCCGCTCCGGCCGGTCCTGTTGCTCCCCTCGCCGTGCTGTCCCCTCGGGGCCTTGTAGTGGGGCCGGTGGGTCAGGTCCAGGAGGGTGGAGAGCTGGGGATTGGCGACGAGGATCACGCTCCCTCCATCTCCCCCGTCCCCGCCGGAGGGGCCGCCCCAGGGCACTCCCTTCTCCCTGCGGAAGGCCTCGGCCCCGGATCCGCCGGTGCCCCCCTCCACGTGGATGACCGTCCGATCAACGAACATGGTCTGGATCTCCTTCCTCCGGTCCTTTCGCCATGAAGCTGGCGGCGGCATGGGCCGAGCGTTCCCGGACCCGCCGCCAGACGGCCCACATCTGGTCCCGCCTCTCCCCGTCCACCTTCCCCTCCGCTTCCCGGAGAGTCTCCGTCACCTCCCCGGGCGTCCCGCCGGCGTTGAGGGCCCCCCGCAGGTGGGAATAGAGCTGACGGGGCGTTCCCAGGACAGCCAGAAGGGCAACGATGCAGAGCTCCCGGGTCCGGAGTGAAAGCCCGGGTCGCCCCAGGACCTTTCCGTATCCCTCCACCACCATCCAGCGTTCCATGTCGGGGTGGAGAGCCCGGACGTTCGTCCGGAGGCCGCCGTACTGACCCCCATAGACCGTGCGGCAGACTTCCTTTCCCCGGGCCTCCCAGGCCGACCAGTCGTCGGCCACTCCCTCCCCGGCCTCCCGGCCCGAAACCTCCCGCCAGAGGCCGAAGGCGTTCAGCGCCGCCGGATAGCCCAGGAAGAGGTAGCTCTGGAGGATGACCTCCTCCACCTCTCGGGCATCGGCCTCCCGGACGCAGGCCTCCATGGCCTCCCGGAGCCCCCGGGGCTCGCCGTGAGCAAGAGCGGCGCTCAGCCGGACCAGGTGCCGCCCGGGCAAACCCGGACGCACTTCGGAATTGCCGTCTCTCAAGAGCCTGTCCTTCCTTCCGGGAGCCCGTCCGCACAGGCTCCTATCTGAGCTGAAAGGTCGCTTCCATCGTCCCCACGACCTCCCCCCGGGTATTGGTCATCTCCACCCTGCGGAAGGGCTCCAGGGCGGGCTTGCGGCCCTCGCCCCAGAACCAGATCTG
>CAYXGM010000007.1:59716-87166 GCA_964464555.1 uncultured Gemmatimonadaceae bacterium
CCGGTCCAGGACCCGAACCACCGCCACGTCCCCGGCCTTCATGGATCCGTCCTGGACCTTCAGGGCCAATCCCATGCCCTCCTCCGGGAGGGCGATCCCGTACACCCCGTCGGCCCCGAGCTTCCCCACCATGCGGCCCTTCGTGGCCTCCAGGAGGGCCGTGCAGATCCGCCCCGTCCCCGCCACCATGAAGGGGTGCTCCGCCATGGCCGACAGGACCCGGGCGGGGCCCTCCTCGGAGGTCGCCAGAGCCCCCAGCCCGGCAAAGGAAAGGGCCATGCGCCGGAGGGGCACGGCAAAGGCCAGCATGCCGCAGCCATCGGGAGAGGTGGCGATCTCCCCCTCCTCCAATCCGGTGAACCGGGCCATCTCCGCCAGCATCCTGGCCTGAAGCGGATGATCCGGCTCCAGATACGACGCCACGTCCCATTCCTTGAGCCGGGCAAGCCCCAGCATCGCCGCATGCTGCCCCGAGCAGTTGTTGTGCAGCGGCGAGACCACCCCCCCGGAGCGGTAGAGGGACTCGGCCGTCCGGGGCCGAAGGGGAGGCGAGGGCCCCAGGCCCAGGTCCTCGATCCCGAACCCCACCCGATCCAGGATCCGTTCCGCCACGACCAGGTGCTCCGGCTCCCCGTTGTGGGAGGCGGCGGCCAGGGCCAGCTCCTCCCCGGTGAAGCCGAATTCGTCCACCACCCCCTCCTCCACCAGGGGCAGGGCCTGGAAGGGCTTGGCTGCGGAGCGGTAGACCACCGGCCAGTCGGTGTCCCCGGTCCAGGCCAGGAGGGTCCCCTCGGGGTCCACCACCGCCACATGGACCCGGTGGTGGGCCTCCACGATACCGCGGCGGGTGCGGACGACCCCTTCCAGATTCTCGGGTTTCGGCCAGGCCAACGTCTTCACCTCACGGCTGAAGTTGCCGGTTCTTTCGGGCACGGGAATGATCGCCTGGGTCCATCCCCCGTCAGGAGCCCAACGCCGCTCCCAGGTTCCCCAGGAACAGGCGGAGGCCGACGAGGAGGAAGACCAGGCCGAAAAGGACCCTGAGGGCCCTGGGGTTCAGCTTCTGGTTCAGCCGGGCCCCGTACCGGGCCGTGAAGACGGCTCCGGGAAGGAGGGCGAGCCCGGCCGGAAGATAGATGTAGCCCACCGAGCCCGCCGGAAGATCCGGGTGACCCCATCCCGTGACGGCGTAGGTGAGTGCGGCGGTGAATGCCGAAAAGACCACGACCCCCAGGGAGGTGGCCGCCACCTTCCTCACATCCAGGCGAACCAGGTAGATGAGGATGGGAATGGCCACGATCCCCCCGCCGACCCCCAGAAGCGAGGTGATGAACCCCACCGCCAGCCCCCCCAGAACGGCGGCGTAAGGGTGTTCACGGAGGCGGCCGGGAACGTCCTGACGGCCCCGGGCCGCATTGAGGAGGTTGAGCCCGCTGCCCACCAGGAAGAAGCCGAACCCCGCCTTGAGGATCTCCGGCGGGAGGCGGATGGCGATCTGCACGCCACCCACCGCCGCCAGGACCGCCAGCCCCGCCATGGGCAGGGCCGCCCGCCAGTCCACCAGGCGGCTCTTCTGGTAGGAGAGGATCCCCGCCAGCGCCGTGGGGACGATGACGAAGAGGCTGGTGGCGTGGGCCACCACGGCGTGCTGGGAGGCGGGAATGGCCACTTCGCTCCAGCCGGGGTGGGCAAAGAGTAGATAGAGGAGGGGAACCATGACGATGCCTCCTCCCACTCCCACCAGCCCCGAAACCACGCCCACCACCCCTCCGAAGAGGAGGGTGAGGAAGAGGGCCAGAAGGCTCATGGACCCGAGAAGCCTTCCTCTCCGCCGTCGGGACCTCCCCCGGAACCATCCTCGAGGGGGGCATCGGCCTCCCCGCCGGCTACACCGGCCGTTTCGGTGACCGGAGCGTCCTCCTCCTCCGCCACGTTGGGCCTCCAGTCCGACATCCGGGGGTCCCCGGCGAGTTCCAGGAGCTCATCGGTCTCGGCGGCCCGGGAGAGGAGATCCAGGGCCCGCTGAGCGATGAGGTCGTAAGGCAGGGTTCGGCGGAACTCACCGGCTTCGCCCCACGCCTGGAGGGCGATCTCCCGCTCGAGCTGAAAGCGAATGAAGCGCTCCGCACGGGCGAAGGCCGTGTCGCTGAGCTCCACCCCGGCACCCTCCAGCGTTGTCTGGAACGAATTCAGGTCTGTCGGGGAGAGGACGAAATCCGGGCCGAGATCCGGATGCCGCTGAAGGTACTGAACGGCGAAGTTGAAGACGGCGGTGACGAAGCTCCCCCCGGAGCGGTCGAGCTCCAGGATGGCCTCCCGCTCCGCATTCGTGAGGGTATCGGCCATAACCAGGACGTCGGGGGTGATCCCACCGCCGCCCAGTACCCTCCGGCCGCCCAGGGTCCTGAAGACCGGCTTCGGAGCCGTGTCGGGAAGGGTGGCCAGGAAACCCTCCAGGGTGAGGGCGCTGCGCTCCATGGCGGCGATCTGATCCGCCCGGTCTTTGTGAATCGAGCGGCCCACCGGCGTATACCACCGGGCCGTGGTGAGGCGGAGGATGTTGCCCCCGGTGAGGGGGTAGAGGGTCTGCACCGAGCCCTTCCCGAAGGTCGGAGCCCCCACCACCACCCCCCGGTCGTGGTCCTGGATGGCTCCGGCGATGATCTCCGACGCCGAGGCGCTCCGCTCGTCCACCAGAACCACCACCTCGAGCCGGGGATGGGGCTCGGGATCGAAGGCGCTGAAAACCTCCGTCTGGTTCGGGGCCCGTCCCCGGGTCTCCACCACCACGTCACCGGGATCGAGGAAGTAGTCGGTGATGGAGATCCCCTGATCCAGGGCGCCCCCGGGGTTCGCCCGCAGGTCCAGGATGAGCTTCTCCATGCCCTCTCGCCTCAGGGAGTCCACGGCGCTCCTGACCTCCCCCGAGGAGGTCTCGCTGACGGACTGGAGAGGGAGGTAGCCGATTCCTTCGTCCAGGGTGATGGCGAAGGGAACGGAGCGGAGCTCGATCAGCTCCCTGGTGATGGTGAAGGGAATGGGATGGTCCAGGCCAGGGCGCCGGATCTTCACCGATACGTCGGTGCCCGGAGGCCCCCTGAGCTGGTCCACCACCCGATCCGGTTCCCATCCTTCCACCGACTCGCCTTCCACCTCCACGATCTGGTCGCCGGTACGGATGCCCATGCGGGTCCCCGGCGTGCCGGGCAGGGGCGTCACCACCGTCACCCACCCGTCCCTGGGAATGACCTCCAGCCCGACGCCCCCGTATTCGCCCTCCATGCGGATCTGGAAGTCCTCCACCATCTCGGCGGACATGAAGGAGGTGTTGGGATCCCCCAGCTCCTCCAGGACTCCCTCGATGGCCGCCTCGTAGAGCTCTTCCCGATCCACCGGATCCACGAAGGCCGCCTCCACCCGGGCCAACACTTCATCGAACAGACGGTCCTGGACGTAGGCGCTCTTCTCCTGACCTATGCCCCTCTGCACGAACCATCCCCCGGTGAGGACGGCGGCAAGGAGAATCATGCCCGGTGCCAGAATGGTGGTGATGCGTTTCATGGCCTTCTTGGGTTTCGGACGCCCCTCCCGGGGAAAGGAGGAGCCGTCCTGATGTCCATCCGGCAAACATCCGGTGCCGGAGATCCCGAAATGCTAAACCGCCTGACGCGGAAAGGTTTCTGGAAATCGGTCTCCCAGCGACTGACGGATCTTCGACTGAACCTGCTCCGGCGACCCGGAGGCCGGGACCAGGAGCGCCCGGGAGTCCTCCCGGGCCAGCGTCCGGTACCCCTCCCGGACCCGGGCCAGAAAAGGCTCACCCTCCCGCTCGATCCGGTCTCCCGCGCCCGGGCCGCCCTTCCGCTCCAGACCTTCGTCCACCGGCAGGTCCAGGACCAGGCAGAGATCCGGCACCAGGCCCCCGGTGGCCAGGTGGTTCGCCTCCCGGACCTCCGGGAGGCTCAGGCCCCGGCCGTAACCCTGGTAGGCGAAGGTGGAGAAATCGAAACGGTCGGCCAGAACCACCTCGCCGCCCTCCAGCGCCGGCCGGACCAGCTCCCGCACGAAGGCCGCCCGGGCCGCCAGGATCAGAAAGAGCTCCGTCTCGGCCGGCATGGTCAGGTCTCCCTTGTCCAGGACCACCTGACGGATGGCCTCGCCCACCGGCGTCCCACCGGGCTCCCGGGCCAGGGTGTGGGGGAGCTCCAGGGCCTTCATCCACTGGGCCAGAAGGCGGGCCTGGGTGCTCTTCCCCGCCCCCTCCACGCCCTCCAGAACGATGAAAAGACCCTTCACCTTCCACCTTTCCATTTCATCTCGTCACGTATCGGGGGCTCGGCGAAGATGCCGGCTCCCCCGGGCGCCGCGGCAGTGCCGGCCCGGATCCGCCGCCGGCCCCCCGGCGCCGCTGCCGAGGACCTCGAACGCTTGGGCATCGGTCTCCTCCCGGCTCCACCCCGACTCTCATGTGCCCCGAGCGTTCGGAGCGAAGCGCGTCCGAGGCGGCGGCGCCGGGGGGCCGGCACCCCCGCCGCCGCCGCCACCGCTGCCGAAGGCGTCGATGGCCTACTCGTAGTACTCCAGCCCCAGATGCGTGATCAGATCCTCACCCATCATCCACCGCAACGTGTTCTTGAGCTTCTTGTGCTGAATGAAGATGTCGTGCTCCGGATACAGCCCCTCCGCCGTCTGCGGGCTCTTGAAGTAGAAGGAGAGCCACTCCTGGATCCCCCTCATTCCCGCCCGCTCCGCCAGGTCCAGGAAGAGGGCCAGGTCCAGGACGATGGGCGCGGCCAGGATGGAGTCCCGGCAGAGGAAGTCCACCTTGATCTGCATGGGATACCCCAGCCACCCGAAGATGTCCAGGTTGTCCCAGCCCTCCTTGTTGTCCCCCCGGGGCGGGTAGTAGTTGATGCGGACCTTGTGGTACATGTTCCCGTAAAGCTCCGGGTACATGTCCGGCTGGAGGATGTGCTGGAGGACGCCCAGCTTGGACTCCTCCTTGGTCTTGAAGGACTCGGGGTCGTCCAGAACCTCCCCGTCCCGGTTCCCAAGGATGTTGGTGCTGAACCACCCGCTCAGGCCCAGCATCCGGGTCTTGAGTCCGGGGGCCAGGATGGTCTTCATGAGGGTCTGACCCGTCTTGAAGTCCTTGCCGCCGATGGGGAGTCCCTTCTCCACGGCCAGGTTCTCCAGGGCCGGAATGTCTCCGGAGAGGTTCGGAGCGCCATTGGCGTAGGGCACACCCTCCATGAGCGCCGCGTACGCGTAGATCATGCTCGGCGCGATGGACGGGTCGTTGGCCTCCATGGCCTTCTCGAAGGCCTCCAGCGTCTCATGGGCCAGCCCCGGCCTCAGGAAGATCTCCGTGGACCCGCACCAGATCATGACCATGCGGTCGCAGTCGTTCTCTTCCTTGAACCTCCGGATATCG
This sequence comes from uncultured Gemmatimonadaceae bacterium, assembly GCA_964464555.1. Classification (GTDB taxonomy): domain Bacteria; phylum Gemmatimonadota; class Gemmatimonadetes; order Longimicrobiales; family Gaopeijiaceae; genus CAYXGM01. The sequence goes on from CAYXGM010000007.1 coordinate 65,151, forward strand.
GCTCGAAGGGCTTCGGCCAGCTCCAGCTTGTTGGGGGCCGTCTTCTTGTTGGGCCCATCCAGCTTCTTCACGTAGGCCGGATCGAAAACCGCGGGCATGGGCTTGATGCCCTTGAGGAAATCGGCGATGGGATCCAGGTGTTCCCGATCCAGGACGCCGGATTTCACCGCGCTCTCGTAGGCGTCATCGGGGATGGGATCCCACCCCCCGAAGACGAGCTGGTCCATCCCGGCCAGGGGAACGAAGTCCTTGAGCAGGGGGGCTCGCTCCTCCGTGCGCTTTCCCAGACGAATGGTGTTCATCTGGGTCAGGCTCCCGATGGGCCTGGCCAGCCCCTGTCGCACGGCCTCCACACCGGCAATGAAGGTGGTGGCCACGGCGCCCATGCCGGGAAGTAGAACACCGAGCCGGCCTCCGGCCTCCCGGATCTCCGGAGCTCCCATTTCCGCTTCCTCTACCATGTCAATTTCTCCCCTTCGTTGTCTCGTTCTTCGAGGACGCACCCACCGGCAAGCCGTCCAGGGGCACGCCCATTCCGTGCTTATAGACCCAAACGATGCGCTGAATGGCCGTGAGGTTCGAGATCACGGCCAGAAGGATGATGATGATGTCCAGGACCATCCCGTCCCAGGCCAGCCCGAAGAGGAGGGATCCGCCCCCCAGGAGGACGATCCGCTCACCGCGCTGGGCGAAGCCCACTGTGCAATCGAGCCCCAGGGCTTCGGCCTTGGCCCGGGTGTAGCTCACCATGAGGGAGCCCCCCATGGCCAGGAGGATGACGTAGATCATGGCCAGGTCCTGCACGTCGGGCCTCATGGTGTTGTACAGAGAGGCCAGACCTAAAAAGACCACGATCTCGCTGATCCGGTCCAGGGTGGAGTCGTAGAACGCCCCGAACTTCGACGCCAGGCCGCTGAGCCTGGCCACCCTGCCGTCGAAGATGTCGGCGATGCCGCCGAAAATGACGAAGAGGCCGGCCCAGCGCACGTGGTCCAGGTGATAGAAGATCCCGGCCCCGATGGTCACCAGGAATCCCATGGTGGAGATGGTGTTGGGGTGGACCCGCAGCCGAATGAGTAGCTGCACCACGGGCTCGATGAGCCGGTAGGCAGGAGCAGCGAACCATTTGACACCCTTTCCCGCCATGCTCCGTCCTCCTAGCTGAGGATGATGCGGCTCTCCGCGCCCTTCTGGATTCCCTTGTGGATCGTCTCGTTCACCCGGGCCACCACCTTGTCGAAGTTGGACTGGGCCGCCACCAGGCGTTGGTAGGCAGGGTTGGACTGGAGGCTGTTGAAATGGCCCTCGTATTCCTTCTTCTGCTCCTCGCTGGGCTCCTTACCCGCCTGAATCTGGCTCTGCAGCTCCTGCTCCAGCTTCTGGATCTTGGACTGCAGCTCCGCCAGCTCCCGGTCGTCCCCCGAGGCATCGATGGCCTTCCTGAGGGCCTGATATTCCTCGGTCCGGGCCAACGACTGACCCAACCGCTCCGCCATCTCCATGATCTCCTTCATCCTTTACCTTTCTGTGAAAAAAACTCCCCGTAAGATCCCCTCATCATCCCGCCGAGGCCACCCCCGACACCACTCTTTCCCGTCCCGCCAGGTCCGGGCGGACCCGGATCTCCTGAAAGGCCCCGGTCTCCTCCATGATCCGGGCGACCTTCCTGGCCTGCTCCGAACCGACTTCCAGTGCCAGGAGGCCTCCGGGCTGAAGGAAGTTCGGCGCCCCCTGTACCAGGGGAACCAGCACGTCCAGTCCCTCCGGGCCGGCAAAGAGGGCCTCGGCGGGCTCCCAGGCCAGGATCTCTTCCTGGAGCGATCCCCGGGCGCTCTCGGGCACGTAGGGAGGGTTGGAAGCCACGACGGTGAAACGCTCGCCCTCCTCGAGGGGCTCGAAGAGGGGGCCGCACCGGAGCTCCACGGTCCCTTCGGCACCGCAGGCTCGGACGTTCTCCCCGGCCAGCTCCAGCGCCTCGGGGGAGGGATCCGTGGCCACGACCCTTCCGAAGTCCCCCTCCCGGGCCAGAGAGATGGCGATGGCGCCGGTTCCGGTCCCCACGTCCAGGGCGGCGGACCCCGTAGGTGCCTCCCCCTCCCCCGACACCCCTTCCCGTACCCAGCGCAGGACCTCCTCCACCAGGACTTCCGTCTCGGGCCTCGGGATGAGGGCCCTACCGTCGGTGATGAGATCCAGCTCCCGGAAGGCGGTGGAGCCCAGGACGTACTGGAGAGGCTCCCGGGCGGCCCTGCGCTTGAGGAGGACCTTGAAGTCGGCCAGCTCCGAGGGCTTGAGGGGACGGTCGAACTGGAGGTAGAGATCGAGCCTGGAAAGGCCCAGGACGTGCGCCAGGAGGAGCTCCGCGTCCAAACGCCCGTTCTCGACACCCCTGTCCCTGAGGTATCTGCCGCTCCAGCGGGTCAGGCGGATGGGCGTCCAGGGCTCTCCCGGAGCGGGAGGCCGGGTGTCGTCCTGCGGATCCCCCGGCGGGGCGGTCACTCCTCGGCAGCTTCCAACCGCTCCTCCTCCTGGGCCATGCGGAGGGCGGTGATGAGCTCGTCCAGGTCCCCGTCCAGGATCTCCTCCAGACGGAAGAGGGTGAGACCGATGCGGTGATCCGTGACCCGGTTCTGGGGAAAATTGTAGGTCCGGATCTTGGCCGAGCGATCCCCGGTGCCCACCTGCATCTTCCGCTCCAGGGCTCGCTGGGCCTCCTGCTCGGCGATCTTCTGGTCCAGGAGCCGGCTCCGGAGGACCTTCAGGGCCTTGGCCTTGTTCTTGTGCTGGGATTTCTCGTCCTGACAGCTCACCACGAGCCCCGAGGGAACGTGGGTAATGCGGACGGCGGAGTCGGTGGTGTTCACCGACTGCCCGCCGGGTCCCGAGGACCGGAAGACGTCGATGCGGAGATCCGACGGGTCGATCCGGAGGTCCACATCTTCGGCCTCGGGGAGGACGGCCACCGTGGCAGCGGAGGTGTGGATGCGGCCCTGGCTCTCGGTCCGGGGGACCCGTTGAACCCGGTGCACCCCCGACTCGAAACGAAGGCGGCCGTACACATGCTTCCCGTGGACCGTGAAGATCACCTCCTTCACCGATCCCGGGATCCCCTCGGAGAGGGAGATGAGCTCGATGGCCCAACCCTTCCGCTCGGCCTGGCGACGATACATGCGAAGAAGATCCCCGGCAAACAGGCCCGCCTCGTCCCCCCCGGTTCCTGCCCTGATCTCCACCACGGCCGGACGGTCGTCAAGGGGGTCCTTGGGGACCAGCAGCTCCCTGGACCTCTGAACGAGATCGTCCAGGGAGCCCCGGAGCTCCACCACCTCCTCTTCGGCCAGCTCCCGCATCTCCGGATCCTCCGAGTCCCGGGCCAGGGCCCGAGCCGATTCCAACTCCCGACTCAACCGCTCCAGCTCTCTGCCCGCCTCCGCCACCGGTTCCAGCTCCGCCCGCTCCTGGCCGAGCGTCCGGAGCCGGTCCGGGTCGCCGGCCACCGTGGGATCGGAGAGTGTCTCGTCCACCTCGGCCAGACGCTCCTCGGCCTCAGCCAGGCGCTGCTGCAACCGTGGATCAACGAGGGGATCGGTCATGGAAATCGGGCCGTGGACGGCTCCGACGTGGAGCCCGGAAGGGAGGGGTCGAGCAAACCGGGGTTGGGACGCGCCGGAGGCCTCGGCCGGGGACAGGCCCCGGCCCCGGCCTCACTCGGCGGTCTTCTGATACTTCTTCTTGAAGCGATCGACCCGTCCTGCGGTGTCTACCAGCTTCTGCTTCCCGGTGTAGAAGGGATGACAGACGGAGCAGATCTCCACATGGATCTCCTCCTGGGTAGACATGGTTTCGACCCGGTTCCCGCAGGCGCAGACGATGGTCGCCGGCATATAATCGGGGTGAATTCCTTCCTTCATGACCTTCTCCCTCCTCAAGGAAAAACGGGCCCGGAGGGCCCGCACAGCCCAAAAAATATAGGAAGGGCGCCAAGCCAGTTCAAGCCGGTCCCCCGCCCTCGCGCCCCTGGCGGCCTCGAGCCAGGAGGAGGAGACAGGCCAGGAGAGCCCCGGGTCCCACCAGATCCCCGGTTCGGGTGAAAAGCGTGAGCCCCCGCGACACCCGAATCCGGGCCTGCATGACGCCCCCCTCGGGAGGGAGGGCGTTCTCCCTCCCCCGCCCCAGGGGGTCCAGGACGAAGGAGTATCCTCCGTTGGCGGCCCGGGCCACGGGAATGCGGTTCTCCACCGCCCTCAACACGAGGTGGGCGGGATGTTGGTGAAGAAAGAGGGAGCCCGGGCGTGAGCTCTCCTCCCCGAACCAGACGTCGCTGGAGAGGTTCGCCAGGAGGTCGGCCCCCTCCAGGCGAGCCTTCCGGGCCAGGCCGCCGAAGAGGGACTCGTAGCAGATGAGCGGTTCCACCCCGAGGCCGTCCGTCTCCAGCACCCCGGCTCCCTCCCCCGGGGCGTATCCGGCCTCCATGGCCGGGACCAGCCGCACCTTGTCGTAGCGGCCCAGGATCTCTCCCTCCGAAGAGAGGAGGAAGGCGGCATTGGTCACCTCACCGTGGGACCTCCCCTCCACGCTCCCGGCGGGAGCCGGGGTCCCGCCCCCCCGGGGCCCTTCGGGAGAGACCACCCCCTGAGACCCTACCAGGAGGGGCGTCTCCAGCCCCCTGGCGAGCTCGGCGAGGGCCTGCCTGAACGTTCGTGCCTCCAGCCCGCGAAAGGGGAGGGGCACGGTGGCCTCGGGGAGGATCACGAGATCGGCGGCCACCGGGCCCCGGGGCCGCCCCCCCGCCTCACCGACCCGGGGCGCCGGCCCCTCCGGTCCCGGGGCTCCGGCCGGCGGGAGTCCCGACCGGTCCTGGACGGCCTGGAGCACGCCGTGCACCGCCTGGGAAGCGTACCCCCGGGGATCGCTTCGGATATCCCGGGAGGCATTCGTCCCCACCACGGCCACCGTGAGCCCAGGTTCGAGCTCGAGGGTTCGGGCCCGCACCACCCCCAGGGCCGCGGGGAGGAGGGCCGTGGCCAGGGCCAGACCCGAGAGGCCCATGACCCTCCGCCCCTTCCCCGCCGCGAGGGCGGCCTGGGCCACCAGGCCGTTGACCCCCGCCAGCCAGAAGGCCACACCGGCCTCCCCCGTCCACTCGGCCAACCCCAGGAGCTCGGGTCGGGAGGTGAGGCCCACGGCCAGGCCCAGCCAGGGGAAGGCCAGGCCCAGGGGGAAGTGGGCCTTGATCCACTCCACCGCCACCCACGCCACGGGGACGGCCAGAAACGGAGGGATTCCTCCACGCCACCGGAGGGCGTGCACTCCCCAGGCAAAGAGGGCCGAGAGGCCGCCCAGCAGGAAGATCAGGACCCCGAACCCCGGATACGCCCAGGAAAAGACCGGCGCCACCTCGGTGAGGACCCAGAGGAGGGAGACGCCCCAGAACACGCCTCCGAAGGTCAGGCCCATCCGGGCCGCCGCCCGGGCGCCGCTCCGGCCGGGGGGCAGGAGACCCAGTCCTACGCAGAGTGGAACCAGGGCCAGAAAGGCCAGGGGAAGGATGTGGAAGGGGGGCTGGGCCAGGATCAGGAGGAGGGCCGAGAGAAGAGCCGGGGCCGTCCTCCCGCCCGGACCCTCAGCCTCGAGGAGCTTCACCGGACCCGGGATCCGGGGGACCCGAGGCGGCCCCGGGCGGGGCCAGGGTGTGCGGTCTGCCCATCAGTCGCCTGGCGGTGATCCAGAGGGCCACGTTCATGGGGAGGGTGAAGAGGAGGATCTCCCCGTTGCGCTGGGTGAGATCCGGCAGGAGTTGCATGCCCCACCCCACCAGGGACACCACCAGGAGGGCCACCACCATGTCCCGTCCCCAGCGGGGGAAGTCACCCCGCACCAGGAAAAGGAGGAAAGGGAGCGGGATGGGGAGCCAGAGGGAGCTCACCTGGAGGAGGTTCATGTTCCGGTACCAGAAGTAGTGGTCCGTGAAAAGCCAGGCCCCCAGGAGGAGGCTGCCACCGACGGCTGCGGTCAGCGCCCAGCCCCCGGCCAGGAGGGTCACCGGAAGTCGGCGGAGCCATCCTCCCGTCCGGGCCGGACCGGCCGAAGCCACCATGGCCCCACCCCACAGAAGCGCCGCCAGGAGGAACCAGGGAAAGGCCGGCGGGGGGCCCCGGGGAACCGGAGGACGCCCGGATTCGGTGAAGGCGGTTTCACTCAGAAGAAGGGGCCTCGTCCCGCCCTCCCCGTCGGGAATCTCCACCGTCCTCACCCGGTCCCGGAGCTTCAGCGGGAGGAACATCTCCTGCCAGGCCATGATGGGGTGGTCGGCATGGGGCCCCAGGACGAACTGGATGCCCAGGTAGGGGAGCGGCCGGTCCCCCAGGATCCGCCGGGTATGCCAACGGTACGAATAGGAAGTCGGCTCCCCGCCCCAGGCCTCCTTCAGGGCACCGGCCAGGACCCCATCCAGGGCATCCCGAACCCGGGTGGAGCAGTTGTCCCGGTAGTAGTCGTAGCGGTACTCGCGGTTCTCGGGGAGGGCGTTCCACCGGACGAAGCCCAGGAGCTCGAGCTTCTGATGGGGCGTGAGATCCAGCTCCTGGACCCAGACGCGCCTGTCCCGCCTCCGGGCCTCCTCCATCATGGCCATGGCGTCGGTGGGCGCCATGGAGTAGAGCATGGTCCCCCGGATGAGCCGGAGGATGAAGCCCTCCTGAAGAAAGGAGAAGATTCCCCAGTTGTAGGCAGCCCCCTCCCCCGTCTCCCGGTCCCGGATCCAGAGGGCGTTGTGGCCGAAGCGCTCCCAGACGGCGTCGCCCTGTCCCAGCGTCACCAGCAAGACCTGGAGGGACTCCCCGGTCCGGGGTGCCGGCTGCGGCCCGGTCCGTGTCTCTTCCGCCTGCGTTCCTTCCTGCCGGCCTTCCCGGGCCACCAGCGCGTCAGCCCCTGCCCCTGAGGCCAGGAGGAGGAACCCTGCAAGGGCCGGCAGCCGGGGGAGAGACCTCAACGGCCCCGCTCTTCACCCGGCGCCGGCGGAGCGATCTGGATCTGCCCCCCCAGCCTGAATTCGGCGTACCGGAGATCCTCCATTATCTCGTACCGGGCCAGCCCGTAGAGGCGGAACCGGTCGAAGACCGGGTACTCGATGCCCGTGTGGACGTTGAAGCCCGTGGTCACCGAATCCAGGAGGTCTTCTACGAAGGTGCCACCGATGGCCTCCCCCTCCCCGTTGAGGAGGTGGGCGCTGACCCCACCCCCGAGGAAGGTCAGGAAGTCGTAGGGGACGGACCAGACGAAGTGGGCATCCAGGCTCAGGGCGATGTCGGACCAGTCGATCTGCCCCAGATCCACACCGGTGAAGCCGGCATCGGGATCGATCTCGCTCCGGATCAGGGCATCCACCTTGCCCTCCAGCTTCTCCACCTCCGAGTCCACCATGGTGGAGGACCAGAAGGAGATTCCCGGAACGATGCGGAGGCCCGGGCCCAGGTAGCCCAGATCCAGCCGCCCCCCCATGGAATAGGCCGGGTTCACCCGGTTGGGCAGGATGTAGCCCCCCTCCAGGGAAAAGCCCCGGAAGGAGAGGTTCTCGTAGTCGTAGTCGGCCAGGGAGGTCTGTGCACTCGCGGATCCCACCCCGCAGAGGAGCCCCAGAATCACCCACAAGGTCCGTTTCATCTCACCTCCTCACCTCGGCAATCAGGTCGTAGTCCAGCGCGTCCACGATCTTCACCTCCACCAGGTCCCCGGGAGCCACTCCCGGAGCCGGGAGCAGGTGGGTCACCCCGTCCACGTCCAGCGCCTGCCCCACGGTCCGGGCCTGGAAGGCGTACTCGGGATCGTCATCTACTACACGATCCACGAGAGCGGTGGTCCTCTCCCCGACCTGGACCAGGTTCAGCTCGAAGGAGATCTCCCGCTGGAGGTCCATGAGGGCCTCCAGGCGCTCCCTCTTCAGGTCGTCCTGGACCTGGTCCTCCATCTCCGCCGCCGGCGTCCCCTCCTCCGCAGAATAGGGAAAGGACCCGACCCGGTCGAAGCGAAGCTCCTCCAGGAGGTCCAGGAGGGCCTGGAAGTCGTCCTCCGTCTCGCCGGGAAAGCCCACGATGACCGTGGTCCGAAGGGTCAGGTCCGGGACGGCCTCCCGGAGCCAACGGACCCTCTCCCGGATGGTCTCCCGGCGCTCGGGCCGGCGCATGGCCCGGAGGACGGCGTCGCTCCCGTGCTGGATGGGCATGTCCAGGTAGGGGACGAGCCGGTCCCGGGAGGCCAGGAGCTCCACCAGCTCCCGGGTGATCCCCGAAGGGTACATGTAGAAAAGGCGGAACCAGGGGATGGACGTGCTGTCGAGGAGAGCCCTCAGGAGGTCCGGAAGAAGTCCAGCCCCTTCGCCGGGCCGGCGCATCCTGTCCTTCCCGTACCAGGTCGTGTCCTGGCTGACGATGTTCAGCTCCTTCACCCCCCCGGCCTCCAGGGCCCGGGCCTCCCGGACCAGCTCGTCCACCGGTGTCGAGCGATGCAGGCCCCGCATGAGGGGGATGGCGCAGAAGGCGCAGGTGTGGTCACACCCCTCGCTGATCTTCAAAAAGGAGGTGTGGGGCGTCTCGGTGGCCAGGACCCGGAGGGGGCGCTCCATGTTCGGGACGATCTCCTCCGGCGGCAGGAGCCCCCGCTCCCGGAGCTCCGGAATCAGACCGTCCAGCTCGGTGAGGCCCAGGAAAAGATCCACCTCGGGAATCTCCTGGGCCATCTCCTCCTTGTAGCGCTGGACCATGCATCCCACCGCCACCACCGCCTTCACCCCGCCTTCGTCCTTGAGCCGGCAGGCCTCCAGGATGGTCTCGATGGACTCCTCCTTCGCGGCCTCGATGAACCCGCAGGTGTTCACGATGACCACATCGGCTTCGGACACATCGCTGGAGACCCGTGCGCCGTGGCCCACCAGGGCCGCCATCATGTGTTCCGAGTCCACGGTGTTCTTGTCGCACCCCAGCGTCACCAGCCCCATCCGGGGTCCGTCCACGGGTCCCCGGGGGTCCAGCTCCAGGCTCACCGCCCGGGCATCGGGGTCCACCCCGGAGCGCACGGGCTCGGAGGAAAGGGGGATGACGGGGAGGTCCCGGCGCTTCACGGTGTCCCGCCTTTACCGGGAGCCCGGATCCGGGCCGTTCCGCAAACCGTCGCGAGTGGACCGGCCACGGCTCAGCGCCGCCGGATCACCTGGACCCCCGGCGGGGGGTCGAAGGTGAAGCGTGCGGGGTCCGGAGGAGGGTTCAGCCGGATTTCGGAGAGGGTCACGGTCCTCACCGAGCCGTTCTCCATCCCGATGCGGGCTCTGAGGATGAGGGAGCGCTCCCGATCCAGCCAGAGGCGGGCCTCGTTGAAGCCCGCCCGCCCAAGGGGCTTGGCCCGGATGATGTCCACGGCCGCTCCGTTCAGCGTATCCCGACCCTCGTAGCTCAGCTCGTATTTCTCGGGAGCGTCCTCCAGGAATTCCCTGTGGAAGTCCACCCCGCCGGGCCGGACCTCCATGGGGAACTGGAGCACCTGTCCGGGATCGGCGCTGGGATAGTAGACCCAGAAGAACCTCCCGTCGGCCACGAGGAGATCCCCCCCGGGGCTGGAGAAACGCATGGCGAAGAGGTTGGGCTGGGCCTGGCAGAGGGTCCCCTCCGTCTCGGTGACCCTGTCCAGGAGGGGCACCTCCAGCCGCTGCCGGAAGTAGGCGCAGAAGGACTCGATGGCCCGGTACCGCTCTCCGGCCCGCTCCATGACCACGTCGGCGTCGGGAGCGTCCTGGGCGGCGGCGGCCGGGTCGGAGAACGGGTGGGTTGCATCCCCGCCGGGGGCTTCCTGGGCCCCCGCCGTCAGCGGCACCGGGTGGAGAAGGACCGCGGAGGCGAGAAGGGCCACACCGGCCGAACTCCTCACAACTCGTCCTCCTCCTCCTCGCCCCGGCGGAGGAACTCCAGATCCGTCAGGTCCATGAGTACCTCCCGGGCCTTGGAGCCGTCGGGGGGGCCCACGATGCCCGCCTCGTGGAGCTGGTCCACGATCCGGGACGCCCGCCCGTACCCCACCTTGAGCTTCCTCTGCAGGAGAGAGGTGCTCCCCTGGTTCTGCTGGATGATGACCTCGGCGGCGTCCCAGAAGAGCCCGTCCCGCTCCTCGTCCCCGTCCAGCCCCCCCTCGGCCAGCTCCGATTCCGCCTCCATGCTCCGGACAACCTCCAGGATGTCCTCCTCCTCGGGCCACCGGTCCTCCGGGTCCAGGCTCACGCCCCGGGCCTCGGCCTGATCCCGGTACCAGGTAGTGAGGCGCTCCGTCTCTTCGGTGGAGATGAAGGCCCCCTGGATGCGCACGGGCTCGGAAGTGCCCGGGGGCAGGAAGAGCATGTCCCCATTTCCCAGGAGTGCGTCGGCACCGTTCTGGTCGATGATGGTCCGGGAGTCCACCTTGGAGGCCACGCGGAAGGCCACCCGGGTGGGAAAGTTGGCCTTGATGAGCCCGGTGATGACGTTCACGCTGGGCCGCTGGGTGGCCACCAGGAGGTGGAGGCCCACGGCCCGGGACTTCTGGGCCAGGATGGTGAGGGGTTTCTCCACCTCGCTCTGCACCGTCATCATCAGGTCCGCCAGCTCGTCCACCACCAGGACCACGTACGGCAGGGGCCCGTCCCTCCAGATGTAGCGGTCCGGATCCCCGTCGGGGCCCTTGGGGTGGACCCGCTTCAGGGTGGCGCCCTCCCGGAGCTTCTTGTTGAACTCACCCACCGAGCGGAGGGTGTTCAGGTGAAGGAGCTCGTAGCGCCTCTCCATCTCGTACACGGCCCACTTCAGGATGCCGGCGGCGTCTCGGGGATGGGTGACCACCGGATGCCGGAGGTGGGGGAGATGCACGTAGGCGCTCAGCTCCACCATCTTCGGATCGATGAGGAGGAAGCGGAGGGTCTCGGGTGTGTGCCGGTACACCAGACTGGTGATGAACGCGTTCAGGCACACCGACTTCCCCGAGCCCGTGGCCCCGGCAATGAGGGCATGGGGCATCTTGGCCAGGTCCGCCACGTAGGGCTTGCCCGTGAGATCCCGACCCAGGGCCAGGGGCAGCTCGGCCCGGCTTCGGGCGAACTCCGGAGACTCCAGGATCTCCCTGAGAAGGACCATCTCGGCCTTGGGATTGGGAATCTCCACCCCCACCGCCCCCTTCCCCGGGATGGGCGCCACGATGCGGATGCTCCTGGCCTTCATGGCCAGGGCCAGGTCGGCATCCAGGTTGGCGATCTTGTTCACCTTCACGCCCGGGGCCGGCACCACCTCGAACTGGGTCACCACCGGGCCCGTGGTCCGTCCCCCGATGCTGGACTCCACCTTGAAGGTCTGGAGCTTCTGGACCAGGACCTCCCCCAGGCGGTCCAGCTCCCGCTCCATCCCCTCCCTCGCCCCCGTGTCCGGGACGTCCAGGTGCTCCAGGGGAGGGAGCTTCAGGGGAGGCTCCTCGCCGAGAGGGTTCGGGTCCGGAAGGTCGTCTTCCGGGGCGCCTCTCCCCTCCCCCGGCTCCTCCTCCGCCTCCACGCCCTCCCGAAAGTCGTCGAGGAAGGCCCCGGCGTCGGGACCCTCCCCGTCGCCGTCCCCCCCTGTCTCGAACCCGTCGTACGAATCCTCCTCGTCTTCCGCCCCCTCCTCCTCGCCCACGAAGGAAAAGGCGTCGGCCCCCTCCGGGGCCTCCAGGGCCTCCGCCGCCGCCTGCTCCTGCCGCTCCCGCCGGGCCTCGGCCCGCTCCTGGAGCCAGCCGGCGAACCCCAATCCCGCCCTCCACGCGCCCTTCCCCAGGACTCCGGCTCCCTGCACGGCCCCCCGGCCCAGGGGCCGCAGGGGATTCCAGCCCAGGGTGGCCACCACCAGGAGGAGGGTGAGGGCCGAGAGGGTGAAGAGGGAGCCGAAGGAGCCCAGGGCCGCGTCCATGGGGCTTCCCAGCCACGCTCCCAGGGCACCGGCCGGGGCCGAGCCGGGCTCCATCACATGGAGGGCGGGGGGGACGAAGAGGAAGAGGCCCACGCTGAGGACCACCAGGCGGAGGGTCCAGGCCGGGGAGAGCCAATCGCCGGCCCGGAGTCCTCCCAGGGCCAGGAAGAAGGGAAAGAAGTAGGCCGAGACCCCGACGTAGTGGACCAGGAGCCCCCGAAGGCCTCCTCCCATGGGTCCCATGATGTTGCCCGAGGGGAACCAGTCCAGGCCCCGGGCGCCGAGAAAGGAGACGGGGGTGAGGGCCAGGAGAACGAAGAGAGCCAGCACGAGGAGGCCCAGGGCCAGGATCTCCCGCTGTTGCTCCTGACTCAGCATGGTTGGCCTCCCCCTTTCAGGTCCTCTTCTTCGTATCCGGAAGCCCGATCCTTCGTTCCTTCATCTCCGGAACCAGGGGATGGCGATCCAGAACCGCCACCAACTCCAGATCCGAGGCCAGATCCACCTCCACCAGGGCCGCCCCGGCGGCGGTGGTCTCGAGAAAGGCCGCATCCGGCGAGTACTTGCGGGCCAGGTCCAGGGCCACCCTGGCACCGTCGTTCATACCGACCCCGTCGGCGGCAGCGTGGAAGAGATCGGCCCCCTCACCCTCCTTGAGCTTCCGGATCAGCATCCCCGCGCAGAGAGCGTCGTCCAGGGAGAACCTGTCTTCCTTCCCCGCGCACACGATCACCAGCTCGTCCACCTCCCTGAGAGCCGTCACCACCGCCGAGAGGTTCAGGAAGGAGGCCACCAGAATCCGGTCGGCATCCTCCGCGGCCACCAGGGCCCGGGTCCCGTTGGTGGTGCTCATGACGAGCTGCTTGTCCTCCACCACCTCCCGGGTGAACTCCGCCGGGGAGTTCCCCAGATCGAAGCCCTCCACCCTCAGGCCCTTTCGTTCCCCGCAGAGGAGGGCGTCCTCCCGGCCCAGGGAAGACGCCAGCTTCACGGCCTCCTCCGTGGACACGGTGGGAAAGATGCCCCGGGCCCCGTTGGCCAGGGCCTCCACCATGGTGCTGGTGGCCCGGATGACGTCGATGACCACCGCCACCCGCCCCTCCACCAGGGACGTCTCCACCGCCACCGGCGTGAAATAGACGTCGAGGGTCATGAGCTTCCCTTCTGACCCGCCAGGAACCGTCCGACGAACCCGGTATCCACCTCCCCGGACACGAAGTCGGCGTCACGGGTGATGCGGGCCATGACGCCCAGGGTCGTGGCCACCCCCTCGATGACGAAGGAGTCCAGGGTGTGCCGGGCCCTTACGATGGCCTCCTCCCGGGTGTTTCCACTCACGATGAGCTTCCCCAGGAGGGAATCGTAGAAGGGCGGAACCCGGTACCCGGCATAGATGTGGGTATCCAGGCGGACGCCGGGCCCTCCGGGAGGGTGGTAGGTGACGATCTGACCGGGGCTCGGTGCGAAGTCCCGGTCCGGGTCTTCGGCATTGATCCGGAACTCGATGGCATGACCCTTGTGGACCACCGGCTCGTCGGGAAAGGAGAGGGGCTCGCCGGCGGCCACCGTGATCTGCTCCTTGACCAGGTCGATCCCGGTGGTCACCTCCGTCACCGGGTGCTCCACCTGGATGCGCGTGTTCATCTCGATGAAGTAGAAGCTCCCGCCCTCGTCCAGAAGGAACTCCACCGTTCCCGCCCCCACGTACTCGATGGCCTCGGCGGCTCTCACTGCAGCCGCGCCCATCTCTTCCCTCAGCTCGGGCGTGAGGGCCGGCGAGGGGGCCTCTTCGATGAGCTTCTGGTGGCGCCGCTGGATGGTGCAGTCCCGCTCTCCCAGATGCACGACTCGCCCGTGGCGGTCTCCGAAGACCTGGAACTCCACGTGCCGGGGCCGGGCGATGAACTTCTCCAGATAGACCCCCGGGTGCCCGAAGGCCGCCCCGGCCTCGTTCCGGGCCTGCCGGAAGGATTTCTCGAAGCCCTCGGGCTCCCGGGCGATGCGCATCCCCTTTCCCCCGCCCCCGGCCGACGCCTTGATCATGATGGGAAACCCGATCTCCCCGGCGACCCGCCGGGCCTCCTCCAGCTCCTCCACCTCCCCTTTGGTTCCGGGCACCGTGGGAACCCCCACCTCCATCATGGTGGCCCGGGCCGTGGCCTTGTCCCCCATGGCCCGGATCTGCTCCGGGGTGGGTCCGACGAAGACGATGTCGGAGCGGCCGCAGATCTCGCTGAACTCGGCGTTCTCGGCCAGGAATCCGTAGCCCGGGTGGATGGCTTCGGCGCCGGTGACCTCCGCGGCGGCGATGATACGGGGGATGGCCAGGTAGCTGGCCGTGGCCGGAGGCGGCCCGATGCAGACGGCCTCGTCGGAAAAGCGCACGTGGAGGGACTCGGCGTCGGCCTCCGAGTACACGGCCACGGTCCGGATCCCCAGCTCGTGGCAGGCCCGGATGATGCGAAGGGCGATCTCGCCCCGGTTGGCAATGAGAAGCTTCTTGAACACCCGTGCGACTCCTGGAGAAGCTCTTGGGGTGGTAGGGCTCCGGCCGGGCCGCTTCTGTCGGGGCCGGCCGGATGGGCTCCTAGGTCCCGCTACCGGTCATCAGGACGGATCCACCAGGAAGAGAACCTGACCGTACTCCACGGGCTCCGCATTCTCCACCAGGATCTTCGCGATGGTCCCTTCCACCTCGGCTTCCAGCTCGTTCATGAGCTTCATGGCTTCGATGATGCAGAGCACCGATCCCTGACCGATGCGGTCCCCGACGTCCACGTAAGGCGGGGCATCGGGGGCCGGGGCCCGGTAGAAGGTCCCCACCATGGGGGAAGTGACTTCAATGAGATTGCCCGATGCGGCCTCCTCGGCGACACCGGGAGCCGCGCCGGCCTCCGACGGGGGAGCCGCGGGACCGCCACCGGCCGCCTCGAGAGGTGCGACCGAGCCGGCGGGGGACGCGGGATTCCCTGCGGGCTGTACGGCCGACATCATCGAAGGAGTCGAGCTCTTGGAAAGACGAATCCTGGTGCCGCCCCTCTCCAGCTCCAGGTTGTCGAGGCTGCTCTCGTCCAGAGCCTGAATCAGGCGTTCGACGAATTCCAGATCGATCATCAGGTCACCCGCGTAAGGTATTTGTCTTCTCTGCGATCCACCTTCACCACGTCACCCTCCTCGACGAAGAGGGGAACCTGGATAGTGGCTCCCGTCTCCAGCTTGGCCGGCTTCGTCCCTCCCTGGGCCGTATCACCCTTCAGACCGGGATCCGTCTTCACGATCTCCAGCTCCACGAAGAAGGGGAGCTCCACGCTCAGGACCGTGCCGTCATGCACCAGACCTTCACACTCCATGTTCTCCTTCAAATACTGAAGCTGTTCCTCGCCGATGGTCTCGCCCGAAAGCGGGATCATCTCGAAGGTATTCCTGTCCATGAAGTAGTAGAGCTGCCCGTCGGTGTAGGAGTAGTTCACCGGCCTCCGCTCCAGCCTGACGTCCTCCACCTTCTCCCCCGCCCTGAAGGTCTTCTCCAGAACCTGTCCCGAGAGGACGTTCTTCAGCTTGGTCCTGACAAACGCCCCACCCTTGCCGGGCTTCACATGCTGGAAATAGGTGATGGTCCATAGTCCGCCATCCATCTCGATGACCATCCCGTTCCTGAAATCTGCAGTCGTCGCCATGCCAGTTCTGATTCAATCCGATGAATTCGTGAGATGGGCCCGGAGGCCCCGGAGCCCAAGAAGATAGCTATTACGGCCGAAGCCGGCGACCGTTCCGACGGCCACAGGGGCGATGAGGGATCGATGCCTGAACTCCTCCCGGGCCGCCGGGTTGGAGAGATGCACCTCCACCACCGGAAGCCCGATGCCCAGGAGACCGTCCCGGAGGGCCACGCTGGTGTGGGTCAGGCCCGCCGGGTTGATGAGGATTCCCCGGACCCTCCCGCCGACCTCCTCCAGGAAGTCCAGGATCTCTCCCTCGTGGTTGGACTGGAAGATCTCCAGCTCCACCCCCAGCTCCCGGGCCAGGGTCCGCAGGGACTCGTTGATCTCTTCAAGGGTGTCGGAGCCATAGACGTGCGGCTCCCGGCGGCCCAACAGCCTGAGGTTGGGGCCGTGAATGACGGCGATGGTCATCAGAGGTTGTCCAGCCAGTTCTGGAAATCGTCCAGGGTGGAGTCGGCGTCCGGAGTCTCGTCGGGCGCCAGCGCTTCGACGGGGACGATCTCGTCGGGCGCCAGCGATTCGACGGGGACGATCTCGTCGGGCGCCAGGGACTCGATGGGAACCACGGTCTCCCGCACCGGCTCCTGCACCGGGGCCGCCTCGGCGGTGTCCGGCGCCAGGGACTCGATGGGGACGACCTCGTCGGGCGCCAGCGATTCAACGGGGACGATCTCGTCGGGCGCCAGCGCTTCCACCCCAACCGCCTCCGGCGCTTCTTCCTCCCGGTCCCGGCTTCGAGCCTCCTTGAGGAGCCGGAGCAGCTCCTCGTCCTCCGGCTTCTCCTCCAGCAGCTCCTCGAAGACGGCCTCTGCCCGTTCGTGCAGACCCTGCCGCAGGTAGATTCGCCCCAGCGTCCGGGTCACGACGCCGGGCTCCACGGTGTCGGGGCCCGGGATGGCCGGCCCGTCGTCGGCCACGAAGAACCCGTCGTCCTCGGCTTCGGCCACGGCCCCTTCCGGCTCCGCTTCGGCGGCTTCCTCCCCCGCCTCCATCACGTCCGGTTCGGCTTCCATCTCCGGCTCGGTCTCCACCGGGACTTCCTCCACCTCCGTCGCCGGTGGAGCATCCAGGGCCTCCATCCGCCCGGCCGCCTCTTCAGCGTCTTCCGCAGCCTCGAAAGGTCCGGCGGTCTCCACCGACTCCACGGTGCCCTCCGCCGGTCCCACCTTCGCTTTCAGCGTCCGTACCCGGGAGGGCAGCTCGTCGTCGGTGGGATCTTCCCGGAGGAGCGTTTCCAGGAGCTCGAGAGCTTCCTCCTTTTCACCCTCCTCAAGAAGAGCATGGGAGAGGCCCCGGAGTCCCTCGATGTTCCGGGGATCCACCTCCAGCACCTTGCGGAAAGCATCACGGGCCGCCTCGCCGTCGCCCATGTCGGCGTGGATCCGGCCTACGACCACATGCCCCGAGGCCATCCCGGGGTGGGACAGGGTCCCGTCCTTTGCAATGCGGAGGGCCTCGTCCAGCCTACCCGACCGGCGATGGAGCTCGGCCAGGGAAACAAAGCTTCGCCCGTCCGGATCAGCCTCGGATCGGAAGATGTCTTCGAGCCTTCGGATCTGGTCGTCCAGGGGTTGTCCCACCGGCGATCCTCGAAGTTCGGCGCGGGAAGAAGGGGCCGGGCGTCGTCCGGAAGCCTGACCGGATCATGGATAGGCTCCCGCATACTCGCCGGAAGATAGCCAGATGTTTACGACAGTGTCAACGAAAAAGGCGCCGCTTCCCGCCGCGAAAATCGCTGTGAGAAAAGGCTTTTCCGCCTTGAGCAGGCATCCCGCCTCCGTTAGCTTTTTTGGTCTTATCCGGAGTTCAGCACGAAGCTGCAGGCTGGGGGAGTGGCGGACCTATGATGCGTCAAATGCGGGAGAACACGAAGTGGATCATGTTGGCTACGGCCATCGCCTTCGTGGCCCTCATGGTTTTCGAATGGGGGATGGATGCCACCGGCCGAACGTCCGGTGGGCTGGGGGACATCGGCAGGGTCAACGGGACCACGGTGACCTACGAGCAGTACCAGGCGGTCCTCCGGAACCTGTACGATCAGGTTCAGGCCGGTCAGGAAACGCCCGTGACGGCGGCCCAGGACCGGGAGATCAGAGAAGCCGCGTGGACCGAAGTGGTCAACCAGATCCTCATCGAGCAGGAGCTGGCCGGGCGGGGCATCCGGGTCACGGACGAGGAGATCATGCAGGCGGCCCAGTTCAGCCCGCCGGAGCAGCTCATGAGCGATCCCCTCTTCCAGACCGACGGTCAGTTCGACGTCACCAAGTACCAGGATTTCCTGGCCACCTCCGCGGACCAGGTGTTCCTCCTTCAACTGGAATCCTACTACCGGGAGATCATCCCCCGGAGCAAGCTCCTGCGGCAGGTCAACGCAGGCATCTACTTCACCGATGCCGAGCTCTGGCATCAGTACAAGATGGAAAACGAGCAGGTTCGCCTCCGCTTCGTGGCTCTGAACCCCACCTCCCGCATTCCCGACGCCGCTGTGGAGGTGACGGAACGTGAGGTGGAGAACTACTACGACGAGCACGAGGACGACTTCCAGATCCCGGCGCAGGTGGAGCTCGAGTACGTGGCTCTCACCAAGGCGCCCCTCCGGGAAGACACCGTCGAAGCCCGGGAGCACGCCGAGAGTCTGAGACAGCAGATCCTGGAGGGAGCCGACTTCGCGGCCATGGCCACGGCCGAGTCCGCCGACGAGGTCAGTGCCGCCGAGGGCGGGGAGCTGGGCATGTTCGCCCGGGGGACCATGGTCCCGGCCTTCGACTCCCTGGCCTTCAACGCCCCGCTGAACCGGGTCATGGAGCCCATCCGGACCTCCTTCGGGTACCACGTCGTGGAGGTGCTGGAGCGACAGGCCGACAGCGCACGGGCCCGGCACATCCTCGTTCCCATCGAGCGCACCAACGAATCCGAGCTTCAGCTCCTGACCCTGGCCGACTCCCTGGAAGTCCTCGGTGAGTCCATGACCCTGGAGGAAGCTGCCGGACGGCTCTCCCTCCCGGTCCGGGAGCAGACGATGACGGATCTCTTTCCCTTCCTGCCCGGAGTGGGGCAGGTGGCCGATGGTCTGGACTGGATCTTCGACGAGGCTGCTCCCGGCGAGGTCAGCCCCGTCTTCGAGGACGAGCAGGCCTTCTACATGATGGAGCTGGTCAGCGCGACCCCTGCCTCCACCCAGACGCTGGAAGAAGCCAGGGAGGCCATCACCCGGGCCCTTCGGGTAGAGAAAAAGGTGGAGCAGGCCCGGGCCCAGGCCGAAGAGCTCCTCGCCCGGGCACGGGAGGCCGGAACGCTGGAGGCGCTGGACGGCCAGGACGGCCTGGAGGTCCAGGAGGCGGGTCCCGAATCACGGGCCGGCTTCTTCCCCGGTCTGGGGGTTCAGAGCAAGACCGTGGGCACGGCCTTCGGCCTGGAGGTGGGAGAGATCGGCGGACCGGTGGTGGAGGAGAACAACGTCTTCCTGGTGGAAACCCTGGAGCGGATCCCCGCCGACAGTGCCGCCTGGGAAGAGAATCTGGAGATGCAGCGGGCCCGGACCGCTTTCACCGTTCAGCAGCAGCGTTTGCAGCAGTGGATCGAGGGCCTCAGGGAGGCGGCGGACATCGTGGATCGCCGGGAGGAGGTCTTCGCCGCTTCGGAGCAGCAGGCCCAGCAGACCCAGACCGGAGGGATGTTCTACTAGGAGCCTTCTGGTAGGAGCCTTCTGGACGACACCTCTCCTGGAGGTTCTCTACTCCGAAGGCTTTTCGTCCGAGGAAGTGAGGCGCCGGGGGCCTTCTTCCTCATCTTCCCGGTGCGAGGGAGGCACGGACCGGGTCTCGTCCACGGGGGCGTTCAACTCTCCCTCGATCTCCTTCACCGAACTCTTGAACTCCCGGATTCCCTTCCCCAGGGCCGAACCGATCTCAGGGAGACGCTTCGCGCCGAAGAGGAGGAGAACCACCGTGAAGATCAGGATGATCTCACCCATCCCAAGGCCGCCGATTGGCATCACTTGCCTCCCGATCTTGAAGTCCAACGAGGTAGGGGAGCCGTCCGTTCCCCACCGGGTGCTGTCCCGGCCCGTCACCTGAATCTAACCGGCCCCCGGGTTTCTGTGAACGCTCGAGCCGGTCCGGACAAGGGGGCGGGCCGGGACGACGGGGCCCGCCACGTCACCCGGTGAGGCTCGCTGGAGCCGTCAGATCCAGGAACGGACGATGAAGGCCACGATCCCGATGCCCACCAGCGTCAGGACGTTCAGCGTCACCACCAGGGGCCCGATGGTAAAGGCCACCGCCACCATGTCCACCGAGATCGGTCCAACCGACGCAGCCACCGAGGTGGTGAGGAACTCCCGGGCCACGCTCTCGGGCAAAAAGATCTCCGAGAGCTTGGTGAAGAGCCCCCCCAGAAAGAGCCCGAAGACCAGGGTCCAGATCAGGCGCTTGATGCTTCTGCGCCGCGTTGCGCTCAACAGCTCACGGCCGGTAGACACTCAGCGATTCCGATCCACGACGTAGCTGATGGAGTCTCTCAGGGCGGCCAGAGCGTCACTCTCGGGCAGCCCCTCCAGGGCCTCACGGGCCCCGTCTGCGAACTCCGAGGCTTTCTCCAGGGCGTAGTCCACCCCACCCAGCTCCCGGACCAGGGCGACGACGCCGGCGATGGCCTCGTCGGACGGCTCGGGGTCGGTGAAGAGCTTCTTGATCTCGGCCTCCGCCGAGGGAGGCGCCTCCTCGAGAGCACCCACCAGGGGGAGGGTCACCTTGTGCTCCCGCAGGTCGTGCCCCACGGGTTTGCCCGTCTCGTCCTCCGAGCCCACGTAGTCCAGGACGTCATCCGCCACCTGAAAGGCCATCCCCAGGTTGTGCCCGAAGGTCTTCAGACGGTCCCGGTGCCCGTCGCCCCCCACCAGGGCGCCCATGGCGCAGGCCGCGCTCATGAGGGAGGCCGTCTTGGCGGCGATGAGGCGGTCGTAGTCCCTCTCGGTGAAGTCCAGGGCGTCGTAGGCGGTGAGCTGCCGCATCTCTCCCACGCTCATGGCCGCCGCCGCGTCGCCCAGGATGCGCACGGCCTCCAGGTGCCCCACCCGGGCCAGCTCCGTCACCGCCCGGCTGTAGAGGTAATCCCCCATGATGATGGCGACCTGGTGGGTCCAGAGGGCGTTCACCGTGGGTTGGCCCCGGCGCAGCACCGAGTTGTCCACGGCGTCATCGTGGACCAGGGTGGCCAGGTGAACCAACTCCACCACAGCGCCGAAGGTCACGGCATCGTCATGGGGAGAGCCGCCCACCTCGTTGGAGAGGAGAACCAAGGTCGGGCGAAACAGCTTGCCGGGCAGGAGGAGGAGGTAGTCGTTGACCTCCTCGATCATCTCGAAGTCGGCCACGACGATCCGCCGGATCTCGTCCAGGACCTGGTCCAGACGGTCCCGGACGGGGGCTTGAATCTGGGCGAGCTCGGGGGGTGCGTTGCGCAAGGCGGGCGTGGGGTTCGTCATGTCACCGATGGA
This sequence comes from uncultured Gemmatimonadaceae bacterium, assembly GCA_964464555.1. Lineage (GTDB taxonomy): Bacteria > Gemmatimonadota > Gemmatimonadetes > Longimicrobiales > Gaopeijiaceae > CAYXGM01. Next base: position 86,315 of record CAYXGM010000007.1, read on the forward strand.
TCGGGCTCCTGCCTACCGGAGGGACCGAAGCCGCTCGGTCACGTCCTCGAAGTTGATGTCCAGGCTGAAGACTTTTTCGTAGAACTCCACTGCTTCGTCCTGGTTCCCCAGCTCCTCCTTTGCCCGGCCCATGAGGTAGTAGATCCCGATGAGCTCGTCTTCGATCTCGTAGTCGGTCTCCAGGGCCCTGCCCAGGGCCCGCACCGCCATGTCGGGGTTGCCCATCTCCATCCAGCACCGCCCCATGACCTCGTGGGTGGGGAGATGGCCCGGGGCGGCCCTCAGGGCCATCTGGAACTCGCTGATGGCCTCGTCCAGGAGCCCCATCTCCATGTAGGCCGTGCCCAGGTCGTGGTGGGCGCCCACGTCGTCGGCGTCGAAGTTCTCGGCCACCTTCTCCTTGAACTGGCCGAGCATTTTCGCGAAGTCGGCCTGGTCGTCTCCGGAGGGGGCATCAGCGGCCACCTTCCACCGGGTGGTCTTCTCCTCCTCCTCGCCCAGGATCATGGATCCCAGATCCACGTACTCCTCGGAGGAGGCCACCTGGGATGTGGGCTTGGAGACGGCGGTGCCCTCCAACTCGGCGATCCCGGCCTCGGCTCCTTCGTGGCCGGGAGAAAGGCTCAGGATCTGCTGATAGACGGCCTTGGCCTTCATCTCGGAGCCCGTTCGGGCCAGGCAACCGGCCAGGTCCATATACGCCGGGATGAGGATGGACTGGTCCGATGTCCGGAAGGCGTATTCCACCAGGCGCTGATAGTGCTCCACCCGGTCGGGCTCCTCCTCGATGAGCTCCCGGACCAGCTCGATGGCACGGTCCAGGTCACCGGCGTCGGCCGCCGCCCGGTGATC
>CAYXGM010000008.1:0-60787 GCA_964464555.1 uncultured Gemmatimonadaceae bacterium
CAAACAAACTCCGAAAGAGGACATTTCTATTTCAACCAAACCGGACATTTCTATTTCAACGCTGACATCCCGTGTGCTACATCTTGCCTCAAGGACCATACAGATATATTGTATCAATCATACAGATGAGCCCAGGAGGCAAACGTGGCACGCACCAAGACTAGAGGCGACAGGTCGAGGCCGGACATTCGTAGGAAGAACCTGAACATTGACCAGGCGAAGCTGGACCGGGCTCGTACCTTGCTGGGCGCGGAGACGGAAACGGAAACGGTGGATCAGGCTCTTTCCGCCCTCCTCTTACGTGAAGAGTTGATCGCAGGAGTGCGTGAGGTAGCAGGCAGTGGCGGGGTCGAGAACGTATTCGATGGTGACCGAGAACCGTGAGGAAATACGTACTCGACACAAACCTGTATGTGCGAGCGTTCCGGAGCCGGGAGGGTGCGGCGGAGGTGGAGCGATACCTCACCGGCTTCACGCCGAGCACCTATCTCAGCTCCATCGTTCTTCATGAATTGCTGGTTGGAGCCAAGACGGCTGAGAAGGCTAAACAAATCCGAGAAGTCCTGGTGGGACCTCTGGTGCGAGCAGGACGTGTAGTCACGCCGAGTCATTCGGCTTGGGACCAGGCAGGCTCGGCCCTTGCGGCCATGGCGCGAAAGGAAGGCCGGGATCTCATGAGTGTACCAAAGTCGTTGGTGAACGACTTTCTCCTTGCTGCATCCTGCAGAGAATCTGGAGTGGTCCTGATTACCGAGAACACGGGAGACTTCCAACTCATTCGGAAGTACCTGAAACACGACCATCTCCCTCCGTGGCCAGAGAGGTGAGGGAGCAGGTATGCAAGAGGGGATGGAGGCAGGGTAGATTAGATCGAGGTGGCTGTAGTCCTCGAGAGGAGGTAAGGTGATGCGCATGGACCAGCCAAGGATCACCGTCGATTGGGAGACCGTCGACTGGGGCCGTGTCGATGAGGCGGTACTTGCCATCATGCTCCTGGGGCTCCATGACGTGGCCGCCTCCGCGCGCCGCGCGCGCTCCGGGGAGCACGGCTCGCGATGCGAGCCGCGTCGGCAACGCCTGAACGATCGGCAAGCGCGTGAGCACTTCAGGTGGAGTAAGAGAAGAAGTTAGTGGCGAACTGGGTCCTGATGGAGTGGAAAGGGCCCAAGAAAGAACAGCCCGCTGGCTGAAGGCTGCGATCTGAAGTAACCGGGCCTCAAACAGAGAGTTTCAAATCTCCCACCACCCCTCACGCCACGGAGAGCGATGCCATGGGGAAAGCGGTGGGAAGCGGTGAAAGGACCACTTCAGGTTGCGCCGTCAGATAACAGCCGGGACGTTGGACACCATGCCTGAACCGGAGGAATTGGTCAGCGAGGAGTGATGGGCCGACGGACCCAGTCAGCAAGCTCGGTTTCATTGAGCTCGCCGGCCGCAAGGGACAGGATAAGAGAAACGACCGCTTCCTCGGGGGCTTCAATGCGGAAGCCGTTCAGCCCGAGGAAGAGATACATGGCCTGGAACGCGACGCGTTTGTTCCCGTCAACGAAAGGATGGTTGTTGGCGAGACCAAAGCCATAAGCCGCAGCGAGCGAAGCGAGGTCTGGGTCAGAACCGTAGTGGAACTGGTTCCTGGGACGCTCCAGTGCCGATTCGAGGAGACCCCGATCCCGAAGTCCGGCAGAGCCGCCATGTGTTCTTATCTGATCCGAATGAATGGCGAGAATATGTACGAGAGCAAGCCAACGCGGTCCGGTCACTTGGCGAGCTCACGCATGGCATTGCGGTAACGCTTCGCGCCCTCGGCGTAGATCTCCATGGCCTCCTGGAAGTCCGGATCGAAGGGAGTGATCAAAATGCCTTCCTCTGTCTCGACAAGGTGAACGGTGTCGCCTTCAGCCAAGTGATACCGTTCCAGAAGGGGCTTTGGGATGGTTGTACCGGCCGAGTTGCCGATGGCGCGAATGGTGGTTTCCTTGACCATGGTCAATCCCTGTGTGGTGGTGTTATAACAACAGTAATAACGCCTGAGAGCTTCGGCAAGGGTGTCCGCACACGGGAGGGTGGATCACCCCCGGGGGTGATCCCCTCAGATGAAGGAGCCGATGATCCGGAGCGCTCCACCCGGCAACTCCGGGTTGGTTCACGGGAGGCGAGCCGGCCACTTGCGAACCTCTCCGGAAAAAAAGAAAACCCCTGGGTCCTGCGTATGCAGATGGAACGGCAAGCCCCCTCTCGGGGATCGACCGGAATCCTGTCCGGGACGAGTCCAGGACCAATCGAAGACGAGGTTGTTGACCATGCCTGACCCGAATCTGCCCCTCCACGAAGAGCTGATGCTCCTGACCCTGAAAGACCGGGAAGGGACGATCATGGGCGGCACCATGTACTCCCATGCCATGGGCGGCGCCATCCTGGCGGAGCTCCTGTTGAGAGAACGGGTCCGTCTGGAGGCCCACAAGAAGAAACAGCGTGTGGTCATCCGGGACGCAGGGGAGACCGGTGATCCGCTCCTGGACGAATGGCTGGAGGAGATCGCCCAGCGGGAGAAGCCCCGAACGGCCCAGGAGTGGGTCCAGCGGATGTCAGAGACCAGGAAGCTCAAGCATCGGGTCGCGACGGCGCTGTGCCGCAAGGGCATCCTCAGGACCGCCGAAGACAAGATCCTCGGGCTCTTTTCCAGGACCGTCTACCCGGAGCTGGATCCGGGACCGGAGCGGGAGATCGACGGCAGGATCGAGCGGGCCATCCTGCATGAGAGTGAAGAGGTGAGCCCCCGGACCGCCGTCCTCATTGCCCTGGCGCACAAGGCCGGCATGCTGAAGGGCGCCATGGACAAGGCCCGACTCAAGAAGCACAAGGACCGAATCGAACAGATCTCGGAAGGTCAGGCGGCGTCCGAGGCCACGGAAGGTGCCATCGAGGCCATGCAGGCCGCCATGGTTGCTGCGGCTCTCGTGCCCGTCATGGTGGCGACGACGGTCACGACGAGCTGAGCGGGCAACGGGGCCCCTTCGAGTGGGGATTCGAACGGGGGGCGGCCCTCACAGGTTGAAGCAGACCGTCTTGGGCTCCGTCATCTCCTGAAGAGCGAAGCGGACCCCTTCCCGCCCCAGTCCCGAGCGCTTGATGCCACCGAAGGGCATGGCATCCATGCGGTAGTCCGTGGAGTCGTTCACGATGACCGATCCCGCCTCCAGCCCCTCCACGGCCTTGAACGCCGCATCCAGGCTGGAGGTGAAGACGGCGGCGTGGAGGCCGAAGTCCACCCCGTTGGCCCGCCGGATACCCTCCTCCAGGTTCTCGATGGGATAGAGGCTCACGATGGGCCCGAAGATCTCCTCGCAGTCCACCTTTACCCCGTGGGGCACCCCGGTGAGGACCGTGGGTTGGTAGACGGCGCCCTCCCGCTGGTGGCCGCACTCCACCGACGCCCCCGCCGCCACCGCCTCCTCCACCCAGTCCACCATGCGCTCGGCCTCGGCCTCGGTGATGAGGGGCCCCATGTCGCAGTCCTCCTCCAGCTTCGGACCCACCTTGTACTCCAGCGTCCGGGCCACGAAGGCGTCCTTGAACGCCTCGAAGATTCCCTCCTGGACGTAGAGGCGCTGGACCCCGATGCAATTCTGGCCTGCCGCCCAGAAGGCACCGGACACGCAGCTCTCCACCGCCGCCTCCAGGTCACAGTCGTCCAGAACCACCACGGGGCTGTTGGAGCCCAACTCCATCCCGATCTTCTTGAGCCCGGCTCGCCGGGTAACCTCCAACCCCGCCTCCACGCCCCCGGTGAAGGACACCATGCGTACCCGGGAATCCGCCACCAGGGCGTCCCCCACCTCCCCGCCCGGCCCCGTCACCACGTTGAGCACCCGGGGCGGTAGTCCCGCCTCCACGAAGAGCTCCGCCAGCTTCAGGGCCGAGAGGGGCGTGACGGTGGCGGGCTTCACCACCACGCCGTTCCCCCCGGCGATGGCCGGGCCCACCTTGTGGGCCACCAGGTTCAGGGGATCGTTGAAGGGGGTGATGGCGGCGATGACGCCGATGGGAAACCGGTAGAAGTACCCCCTCCGGTTCTCCGAGCCTTCCTGCTGATCGAAGGCGATGGTCTCGCCCAGGATGCGGGTGGCCTCCTCCCCGGACACCCTGAGGGTCTGGCCGCACCGGTAGACCTCCTTGCGGGCTTCCCGGATGGTCTTGGAGCCCTCCCGGGCGATGACAACGGCGAACTCCTCGGCCTGCTCGTCCAGGAGTTCGGCGGTGCGGCGCAGGATCCGGGCCCGTTCCCGACTGGGCAGGGACCGGTTGGCCTCGTATCCCTCGACCGCCGCCGCGACGGCGGCCTCGGCATCCTCCCGGGTCCCCCTGGGGACGGTGTCGATGACCTCACCGGTGAAGGGATCGTGGACATCGATGGTCTCGTCTGCACCCACCCACCGGCCGTCGACAAGCATCTGCATGAGGAATGACTCCCCCGTGGTTGAAGCTCCAAAACTGGTTTCGCACGCTGCGTGACCCCCACAATGGGCGGCCGTGGGCCTCCTGGCCAGATTGACCGGGCCCGGAGCGGGAAACACATTGGCCCTGAACCGTCCCGCCGGCAGCTGCTCCCGGTCCGCAACAAGGGGGATGCGGCCGTCCCCCTTTCGCAAAACCCTTTCAACCCCATTTCGGTGGATCCCATGCCCAGCCTTTCGCCGCGTTGCCTGCCCGCACTCCTCCTCCCGGCCCTCCTCCTCACCGCGTGTGAGAGGGAGCCGGAAGCCCTGGATCCGCACCGTTTCCCCCTCATTCCCCTTCCGGCCGGTGCGGACGCGAAAAAGGGAGAGATGGAGCTGACCTCCGAGACCCGGATCGTCCTGGACGCCCGGGGAAACCCGGAGTTGGCCGCGGTGGTGGACCGATGGGCCGCCCGGATCCGGGCGGCGTCGGGGCTGCCTCTTCCCGTGACGGGCCCGGAGGAGGTCGGGGGCAGAGGACATCTTCGAGTGGCTCTGGCGGCCGAGGACGATGAGGACACGGAGGCGGTGCCGCCCGGGAGGGGGCTCCCCGGGACCCGGGCCGAGAGCTACGAGCTGGAGGTCGGGCGCGAGGGCATCGAGCTGGAGGGGGGCGGGCTCCCCGGCATCTACTACGGGCTCAATACCCTCACCCAGCTCATCCCGGGGATGAACGGAAGCGGTGACCCCGAGGCCGTCGCGGCACGGGTGGAGGCCGCCGGGCTCGGTTCGGCCTGGTCCGTCCCCGCCGTGGAGATCGAGGACGAGCCCCGCTTCGCCTACCGGGGGATGCACCTGGACGTGGGGCGGCACGTCTTCCCCGTCTCCTTCATCAAGCGCTACATCGATCTCCTGGCCGCCTACCGCATGAACATCTTCCACTGGCATCTCACCGAGGACCAGGGATGGCGCCTGGAGATCGAGAAATACCCCCGCCTCACCGAGGTGGGCTCGTGCCGGGCCGAGACCATGGTCGAAAAGAACTTCCGGCCCTACGTGGGGGATGGAGTCGAGTACTGCGGCTTCTACACCCGGGAAGAGGCCCGGGAGATTGTGGAGTACGCCGCAGAGCGCTTCATCACGGTCATGCCCGAGATCGAGATGCCCGGGCACTCGGTGGCGGCGCTGGCCGCCTACCCGGAGCTGGCCTGCACCGAGGGCCCCTTCGAGGTCGCCACGGTCTGGGGCGTGACCCCGGACATCTACTGCCCCGGCGAAGAGACCTTCGCCTTCCTGGAAGACGTTCTCACCGAGGTCATGGAGATCTTCCCCTCCCGCCTCGTCCACATCGGGGGGGACGAGGCGCCCAAGCTCCGCTGGGAGGAGAGCGAGCTGGCCCAGGAGGTCATCGGCCGGGAGGGGCTGGCCGACGAGGAGGAGCTCCAGAGCTGGTTCATTCGCCGCATCGAGAGCTTCCTGAACGAGAACGGGCGGAGCCTGGTGGGGTGGGACGAGATCCTGGAAGGTGGGCTGGCCCCCAACGCCACCGTCATGTCGTGGAGGGGGGAGGCCGGGGGGATCGCGGCGGCCCGGGAGAGCCACGATATCATCATGACCCCCAACAGCCACGTCTACCTGGACCACTACCAGGGGGACACCATCCAGGAGCCCCTGGCCATCGGGGGGTTCAGCCCCATGGAGAAGGTGTACGCCTACGAGCCCGTCCCGGAGGCGCTGGACGGCCCGGAGGCTCGACACGTCCTGGGGGCCCAGGGCAACGTATGGACCGAGTACATGAAGACCGGGGATCACGTGGAGTACATGGTCCTGCCCCGGATCCTGGCCCTCTCCGAGGTGGTCTGGTCGCCGCCGGCTCTCAAGGACTGGGAGCATTTCACACGGCGGCTCCCGGGCCACCTGGGCCGGCTGGATGGGATGGGCTATAACCTCCGCGTCCCGGACGTCCTGGGCCTGGGGAGGGATCGCCTCACCCTGAACATGGACATGGAGATCGAGATGTTCGCCCCCGTGGAGGGGGGTACGGTTCTCTATACCACCGACGGGTCGGATCCGGGACCCGGAAGCCACCCGCTGGATCACCGGCTCATCCTCCCCATGGACGAGATCGGGTGGGAGATCGCCGCCAGAATCGGGCTCCCCGACGGACGCCTGGGGGCGATCCGACGGGCCCGCTTCGCCCGGACCACCCTGGCCCGGCCCGTCTCCCTTCCCTGGAGTGAGCGAGCCCCCGGCCTGGCCGTCCGGTTGGTGGAGGGCCGCTTCCGTTCGGTGGACGGTGTCGCGGAAGCGGCAGGCACGGACGCCGGGGGGCGGACTGCCGCTGACGGAGCTTCGCCCGGCACGTCCGGGGGCGGGATCTCGGTGCCCCGAGCCATCCTCCCCGAGAGGATCCCCTCCAGGCCCTTCGGTCTCCTGTTGGACGGATTTCTCAGGGTCCCCCGCTCGGGGATCTACACCTTCCACCTCTCCTCCGACGACGGAAGCCGACTCCTGGTAGCCCACCGCCTGGTCGTGGACCACGACGGGCCCCACAGCATGTCGGAGGCGTCGGGAGAGGTGGCCCTGCACCGGGGATGGCACCCCGTCCGGATCCTCTACTTCCAGGCGGGGGGCGCCGCAGGACTCGGCCTGGAGGTGGAGGGCCCGGACCTTCCCCGGCGGGACGTGCCCGCCGGCTGGGTGGCCCACCGGGAAACCGACGGTTCATGAGGCCGACTCCACCGCAGCTCAGGGCCCTGGCCCGGAGGGACCCGGCCCTCGGCGAGGCCATGAAGGAACTTCCTCCCTTCCCGGAGCTTCCCGGGAAGTCCCGGCGCCCCTACTTCCACGCCCTGGCCCGGATCATCGTCTACCAGCAGCTCGCCGCTGCCGCCGCCCGGACCATCCACGACCGGGTGAAGGCTCTGAGCCCGGCTCCCCGGCGATTTCCCACCGCCTGGGAGCTCCTCGCCCTTCCCGAAAGGGACCTCGAGGCGGCAGGTCTCTCCCGTGGCAAGCTGAAGGCCATTCGGAGCCTGGCCGAGCACGTGGTGGACGGACGCCTCGAGCTCCGGAGCCTGGCGAGGCTCTCCGACGAGGAGGTGACCCGGCAGCTCACCGCCGTGTGGGGGATCGGGGAATGGAGCGCCCAGATGTTCCTCCTCTTCCACCTGGGCCGGTTGGACGTCTTCGCCCCGGGGGACCTGGGGCTCCAGGAGGGCATCCGGGTCCTGGATGGGCTCGAGGAACGGCCGGTCCCCGGGGCAGCGGCAGAGCGGGCCGAGGTCTGGCGGCCCCTGCGAAGCGTGGCCTCCTGGTATCTCTGGCGGCTGGTGGACGGGGGGGAGATGTAGGCCGGAGCAGGTCCCGGAGTCCGGCGGGGCCTACCGAAGAGCGCCGAGACCGCCCGCGGGCTCCGGGGGAGACCGACTGGTCTGAATCCCCGTTCCGGGCGATACTATCTTCCTTTCTGTCCGTACGATCGGACAGCGGCCCCGGGCTTCACCAGGGACTTTGCTTTCCATGGCGAAAAAGACCCATCGCCCCGTGATCGGCTGGCGGGAGTGGATCGAGCTTCCCGAGCTGGGCATCGAACGGATCAAGGCCAAGATCGATACCGGCGCCCGGTCCAGTTCCCTCCACGCCTACGACATCCGGCGGTTCAAGCGAAGAGGGTCCTCCTGGGCCCGGTTCAAGGTCCATCCCTTGCAGAAGGACCACCGGACCATGGTGGAAGCCGAAGCGAGGGTGGTGGGGCAACGAAAGGTCAGGGCATCCAGCGGCCACCAGACCCTCCGCTGGGTCATCGAAACCGAGGTCGTCCTGGGGGACCACACGTGGCCCATCGAGATCACCCTCATTCGCCGGAACGAGATGGGGTTCCGGATGCTCCTGGGGCGACAGGCCGTCAGGGGGCACTTCCTCGTCGATCCGGGACGATCCTTTCTCATGGGCAGGAAATGAAGAGACGGAGCCGGGCGACTTCTGCCGGGCCGGACAATCTCCCCGGCACAGCCCGGGGGGTGTCGGGTAGCCACGGACACGATTCCGCAACTCACAGCGTCAGGGGCGAGCAGTGTCGGATGAAGGACTGAAGATCGGGATTCTCTCGCGAAAGGCATCCCTCTATTCGACGCGCCGGCTGAAAGAAGCAGCCGAAGAGAGGGGTCATGAGGTTCGCGTGGTGAATCCCCTGCGATGCTACATGAACATCACGGCAAAAAAGCCGAAGGTCATGTACGGGGGCGAGGAGCTGGACTTCGACGCCGTGATTCCGCGGATCGGAGCCTCCATCACCTTCTACGGAACCGCCCTGGTCCGGCAATTCGAGGTCATGGGAGCGTTCACCCTCCTGGAGTCCCAGGGCATCGCCCGGTCCCGCGACAAGCTCCGCTCCCTTCAACTCCTCTCCAGGGAGGGCATCGGCCTGCCCGTCACCGGGTTTGCCCGGTCACCCCACGACATTCCGGGGCTCATCAAGCTCGTGGGCGGTGCACCCCTCATCATCAAGCTGCTCGAAGGCACCCAGGGAAAGGGCGTGGTCCTGGCCGAGACCGCCAAAGCGGCGGAGTCCGTCATTTCGGCCTTCCAGCAGCTCGACGCCAACATCCTGGTGCAGGAGTACATCAAGGAAGCCAAAGGGGCGGACCTCAGAGCCTTCGTGGTGGGAAGCAAGGTGGTGGCGTCCATGGAACGGCGGGCGGCCCCCGGCGAGTTCCGGTCCAACCTCCACCGCGGTGGCCGGGCCGAGGCTATCAAGCTGAGCGTGGCCGAGAAGAACACGGCCATCCGGGCCGCTCGGGTCATGGGACTGGCCGTAGCGGGCGTGGATCTCCTCCGGGCCGACCGGGGACCGGTAGTCATGGAGGTCAATGCGTCCCCGGGGCTGGAGGGCATCGAGACGGCCACCGGGGTGAACGTGGCCGGAGAGATCGTCGAGTACATCGAGGATCATGCCCACAGCGTGGGCCTCAAGGGGTCGGGATCCGCGACCGGTCCCCTTCCTCCTCCCCCCCCTGAGGACGACGGTCACCTACCCCTGGACGAGGATGAGTAAGCAACCACCTCTGATCCTCCACGACAGGGAGATCGAGCCCGGCACCCGGGAAGGTGTGCGCATTCCCGTTGCCCGCCTGACCACCGGGGAATGGGCCCATCTCAGCATCGAGGCTCTTCATGGTGCTCGTCCCGGTCCTTGTCTCTGGCTCAGCGGGGCCATCCACGGCGACGAGCTGGACGGCCTGGAGATCATCCGCCGGGTCCTGGACGATCTTTCACCCGAAGAGTTGGAAGGGACGGTGCTGGCCATCCCGGTGGTGAACGTCTTCGGCCTGGGCTCCGACAACCGGTACCTTCCGGACCGCCGGGACCTGAACCGTTCCTTTCCCGGCGGTGCCCGAGGGTCCATGGCCAGCCGGCTGGCCAAGCTCTTCATGGACGAAATCGTGGCCCGGAGCCGGTACGGGATCGACTTCCACTGCGGATCCCACGGGAGGGACAACCTTCCCCATGTCCGGGGCGACCTGGAGGACGAGGAGACCCGAAGACTGGCCATGGCCTTCGGGGCCCCGGCGACCATCCACGGACAGGGACCCGACGGCTCCCTGCGGAGGGCGGCGGTGAAGGCCGGTGCCCGGGTCCTCGTCTTCGAGGGAGGAGAAGCCCATCGGTTCACACCGGCCTCGGTCGAGGCCGGGGCCCGGGGCACCCTCCGGGTTCTTGCGGCCCTGGGAATGATCCAGGACCCGGGTCACCCCCCGCCGGACACGGCAGAGGTCAGGAAGACCCACTGGGCCCGGGCCAACCGGAGCGGGATCTTTCGGGGGCGAATCGCCCTGGGCCAGGAGGTCAGGAAGGGAGAGCTCCTGGGCGTCATCTCCGACACCCTGGGGCAGGATCCGAAACGGGTGATTTCCCGCTGGAACGGCATCGTCATCGGGCGCCGCATTCATCCCCTGGTGCACCAGGGGGAGGCGGTGGCACACATTGCCGAAACCTGAGGGATGAGGCGTCCGCCTTCATCCGCTCGGGATGGCATCGTCGGGAGGGGAAGCACACCGGCCCTCAACCCGAAGACGGCATCTTCGGTGACGGGCGTCCCCTCCCTGACCGCCTGGAAGAAATTCATGAAGTGGTCGAAGTGGCCCCCCCGGTACCCCCGCTCCGCCACCCAGGCCGCCTCGATGGGAGGAAGCATCTCCTTGCGCTCCTCCACAGCCCGCTGGAAGGCCCCGCCCCGGACCTCCTCGAAGACGTCCAGGGGGCCGTGAGCCTTGTTCTTCCTCACCACGACCTCCCTCCAGCCGACGTCCATGGCTCCCTCGTTGCCCACCAGGCGCAGGACGTTGGACCCGGAGGTTCCGTCCACGAAATTCACCCGCAGGGAGAGGTTGAAGGGTGGATGGGCTTCGGACCCGGGATAGTCGAACATCCCCAGCATCACGTCCGGCACGTCCCGGCCGTCCTTCCAGTACCGGAGGCCGCCCTGGGCCACGATTTCCCGGGGGCCCTTCGACGAGACCACGAAGTGGAGGCTGGAAAAGAGGTGAACGAAGAGGTCGCCGGACACGCCGGTGCCGTAGTCCCGGTAGTTCCTCCACCTGAAAAAGCGCAGGGGATCGTACGGTCTTCGGGGCGCGTTCCCGAGGAACCGGTCCCAATCCACGGTTTCGGGGGACGAAGAGATCCTCCCCGTGCTGCTCCCTGGCCCGCTGCAGCCTCCCGTCATAGCAGTCGCTGGCCGCAACCAGCGTCACCCCCGGCACCTCCAAGGCCGTATCCACGTCGGCGTTGCCCATGCCTCCGGCTCCGATGACGGCGATCTGGACGTGGTCGTTGGGCCCCGGCGGGTGCGGGCCGCGAAGGAGCCGTCGGGCGGGCCGGTCCGATGCCGAAAGGAGGGTGGGCGTGATCCCGGAAGCCACGGCGCCGGCCGCCAGCTTGCCCAGGAAGGAGCGTCGGGTAGGGCGAGGACTTCGAGTGCGGTTACGCATTCGGCTTCACCTGGTCAGGGGTGGGTTCGGGGCCGGTGGAAGGACCGGCTTCACGCGAAAGGCCTTCCGGATCACCGCCCGGTCGAAGGCCTCCGCCTCCCGCTCCACCTCGAACTCTCCCCCGGCCAGGTACCGGAGGGCCGCGGCGGTGTGGGCCAGCCCCATCCTGCCCATGAGCTCCATCCAGTCGCCCCGGGCCGTTTCATCGGGGGCTTCGGTGGTGACACTGAAGTAAGTGATGCGGGGGCTGGTGAGCCCGGTTCCGATGCTCTCGGCCCCCCGGAGGCGCATGCTCACGACCATGCCCTCGTGGTGGTGCTCGAAAAACCCGTCCCGGTCCTGCTCCCCGTACTTCTTGTAGCGGGCGTAGAGGCGGCGGTTCACTGCATCCACGTGCGGATCGGCGGTCATGGCTGCGGCCAGGGAATCCAGGATGGCGAACTGGGCCGTCCTGAACTCCGGGTGCTCTTCGTCGTCCACCCAACTGAAGCCGGGAATGAACCATCCCCGGGGCACCCACCAGTCCCGGGGGCCCACCCTCCTGCCCCGGACCCAGGCGCTGTATCCGGCGAAGTACTGGACCCACTCGTGGCTGGGGTAGCCGTGGGGGTTCAGATAGATGTCGGGGAGCCACGCCTCCCGGATCATGGGCCGGGCTCCGGCCTCCGGATAGACGGGATCTTCCGAGCTGCCTCCCCGGGTCGCGTCCACCCCCAGGGCCCCGGGGCGGGCGGCATGGAGCATGTGGTCGGGATTCACGAGCTGGCGCTCGTAGGCCAGGGCCGCGCCGTCGGGGTTGGTGACGGGATGCAGAACCACGTTCACCTGGTCCAGCATGGACCGGTAGGTGGAGTCCGTGACCAGGAGCTCGCCCAGCCGGAGGATGTGGTTGGTGCTGGAAACCTCGTTGGCGTGCTCCCGGCCACTGATGAAAAGGGTGGGCTTGAAGGCGTTCAGCTTGGCCTGGGAGATGAACTCCGCCTCGTGGGGCGGTAGGAAGTCCGCCGCCCACACCGGCCGTCCGAGATAGGTATCGGTGAGGTAGTAGGTCCGGACCCCGGGAAAGGTGCCCAGCCGGGCCAGGAGCCGGTCGCTCTCCTCCGGCGGCATGGGGGTCTCGCACTGCACCATGCGTTCACCCCCGTAGGTCCACCCCTCCGCTGCGAGCCGGGGATTGTCGGTGGAGCGGGGATTCCGGCTCCGGGGCATGAGGACCGTATGCCGGTAGGTGCTGTCCTTCTCCAGGCGAAAGTCCAGGGCCAGGGCCCCCACCCGGTCCCAGGAGAGGGCGTCCTCCATGAGCCCGGCCTCGTGGAGGCGGGCCAGGGCAGAGGCCATGCCTTCCAGCAGCTCCACATTCAGGAACTGGGCATCGATGGCCCTCTCGCTGCTCCGCTCCTTGAGCTCTTCGTAGCGGTCCACCGAGTCCGGGACGGTGACGCGGACCGTCACCCGGCCGAGGCCCTCCTCTCCGGCTCTCACCGACGCCCCCACCAGAGCCGGATCCTCCGTGGGAAGGGGCGTGAGCTCGTACTGACGGTAGAAGGGCTCGGCATCTCCTTCCTGCCAGCTCCGCACCACCAGCTCGGGATTGGCCCTCCTCTTGCCCGTGAGGACGATGCGGGCGCGGCCCGGCTCTCCCGCCCCGGTGGGATCCACGAAGGGAAGGACCCGTCCGGGATAGGAGAGGGAGGTCTGATACCGCCCACCGATGAGGCTGAAGAGGGTGTGGGTCTCGAAGAAGATGTCCTCGTGAAGGGCTTCCAGAGAGCTGATGGTCTCCTCGTCGATCCCGATCCGGTAGTCGGGCTCGCTCATCCGCAGATCCACCCGGAACTCGTCGAAGAAGGGCGCGTTGTCCCCGGAGGGATTCCCGTCCTGGGTGTCCATGATGTAGTCGATGAGCTTCTGGAAGGTCTCGGTCTGGAGACGATCCCAGAAGCGCTCCGGGTCCGTGACGATGCGCCGGTCCACAAGGGTGTCGCCGCCCTGCGTGGCCGTGAGCCAGCCCGTGGTGACCCGGACCTGCTCGTATTCGGGGAAGAGATCGAAGAAGGGCCGGACGACGTACCGGGGATCGAAGGTCTCCCTCAGGACCACCTCCCCGGAGCCGTCCCGGGCCTCGAAGGTGTAGATGGGGTCCCTCTGTCTGGTGGGATGAAAGACCACGGCCGAGTCGCTGATCCCCAGTTCCCGGGCCAGGACCGCATCGAAGGGATAGACCTCCTGGAGCCACCGGGTCTCCGCCGCCACGGTCTGCCAGCGGATCTCCTCAGACTCCTCCAGCGTGTGATACGTGAGGTCCACGGAGGCCACGTCCCGGTCCCGCAAGCGGGGGAGTAGGACGTCGTGGATCCAGGAGTAGCCCTGCTTGTAGGCACTCAGGACATGAACGGAAACCTCTTCGATCCCCCTGGAGGCCAACTCCGAGCGGATCTCCTCCTCCAACTCCCTTCGGATCGCCGGGGGCTCGCTGAGCCGGAGGTCCAGGCGCACCGGGACCCCCGCCCGGAGCTCCTGATAGACCTCCCGTTCCAGCACCTCCCGGGCTTCGTCCACCTCCCAGGGAATGTCCCATTCCTGAACGAAAACGGTGTCTCCCACGCCAAAGCCCGTAGGCCAGCTCTCCACCTCCACCTCGGCTGCGGGAAGGCGCTCCCGGATCATGGACTCGGCAAGGGAGGCGAGGCCGGAAGGAGATTCCAGAGTGGCCATCTCCACCTGGATCCGCTCCGGCGGATCGTCGGCCATGCGAGCCAGCCAGGTCTCCAGCTTGGCGAGGGCCAGGGCCACCTGCCCCGGACCCTCCCGGGCCTGCAGAAAGCGTCGGGTCTCCGTCTCCACGTCCGCCAGGCGGTACTCACCCTTTCCGTGCCGCCAGAGGTAGGGAGCCCGGCGCGCCAGCCAATCGGTCACGGCGCGGAGGCCGTCCCCCCCCTCCCCACCCACGACGAGGGCGTTTCGGTCCCCGAAGGCACCCTCCACGAAACGCACGAAGCCCTCGTCGGCGCCCACGTCCGAGGCTGGGAGCTTGTCCTCTTCCCGAAGACGGCGGACCTGGTAATGGTCGGTGCCCACGAACACGGGAAACCCCTGGGCCGTGGGATCGTCCTCCTGGCCATCGACGCGAACCAGGGGGAGCCGGATCCCGGCGGTCTCGAGTCCCACCCGGGTGGCGAAGTCCACCACAGCCTCCGGGGCGTCTCCTCCGCTCAGGGAGAGAAACGCCGACGTCTCGTCGGGGACCAGGTCCCGGTTCGTGTCCCGGTACAGGCCGCCCACGGCATAGAGATCGGGGAGGGAGAAGGTGGCGTCGGGGCCCGGTGCGTAGGGCTGTCCCCCCCGGGGGTCCCAGGGCTCGTCGGGGCGGAGGGTAACCGTCCGGACATCTCCGGGCGTCACGATCCGGATGTCCAACCGGTGGAGATCCCTGAACTCCAGGTCCCGAAGCTCCGTCCCACCGATTTCCTCTTCCTCCTCGGTGGCGGGAGAGGCCGCTCCTGGGGACCCGGGGCCGGCGACGGCGGCGGAGGTATCGGTTCCGGGTCCGGCCGGGGTATCGGTCACGGTTCCGCCGAGGGTGTCGGCGGGCCGGAGGGCGTTCAGGACAGCCTCGAGGTCGATCCCGTCCGGGAGTCCCACCGACACCCGGGCCCGGGCCATCCCGGGCCGGCGGGCATCCACCACGATCCGGTCCAGGGACACCGTCGCCTCCTCCCATCCCCGCTCGTCCAGAAAGCCCCGGATCTTCTCCACCACATCCGCCCACGTCGCCCCGTCCGGAGCCCAGATCCCGGGATACCGGCCCGACAGGTATTCCCCGGCCGCCAGGAGTCCGGTGGCATCGTAGCCCACGGTGGCCACTGCCCCCATCCCGAAGGCACCCCCCGGCGACACATGCGCCACCATCCCTTGCCCCGGCGCCAGCTCCTCCCGAAGCCCCTGGAGACCCGGAGCGGCTCCAGCCTCCTCCACGGCCCGCGATCCCACCAGGAGGACCGGAACGTCGTAGCGGTCGGGTTCGGCCGCAGAGGCGACGAGCCCCAGGTTCGTGGCGGAGGTCTCGAAGCCGAAGCGCGCCGCGAGGTTCGCTGCGGCAGCCACCTCCGCCTCTTCCGCATGGCCGGAAAGGAGGATGCGAAGGTTCAGGAAGTCCACCACCCGGTCATGATTCCGGTCCTGGAGCACGCGCCCGCTGTCCATGACCACACTCAGGTCGGTGAGCACGCCCTGATCGGTGGAGATGGGTCGGGACTGGGCCGACAGGGCCGGTGGGAGGAGGGCCAGAAGGAGCATCGGGGAGGACAGGGTCCTCGAGATCGTCCGGAGATCCATGGGCCTCTGGGGTCGGATGGAACGAGGAGATTCGGGCAACGGGGGGAAGGTAGCCACACACCCTTCCCTCCGCAGCGGCCATGACCCCCTGCCCGTTTTGTGGGATGGATCAGATCAGGTTTGAGGCTCCATGCGAGCCACGAGCCGGCGACCCTCGATAGCCCTGGACCGGAACTCCACCGTGGCGAGGTCCTTCATGGCGTCGAGCATCCGATCCATGGTCTCCACGCCCACTTCCGGACGCCTCAACTCCCGACCCCGGAACCGGACCACCACCTTCACGATGTTCCCTTCCTCGAGGAAACCCCGGGCCCGCTTCAGCTTGACCTGGAAGTCGTGGTCCTCGGTCCGTGGACGGAGCTGGATCTCCTTCACGTCCACGGTCTGGGCGTTCTTCCGGGCCTCCTTCTCCTTCTTCTGTTGCTGATAGCGGTACCGGCCGTAGTCCATGAGCTTCACGACCGGGGGGCGGGCGTCGGCGGCTACCTCGACCATGTCGAAGCCGGTTTCGGTAGCCATCTGGCGAGCCCTGTCGAGGGAAACGACGCCGACCTGCTCGCCGTCGGCATCGATGAGCCGCACGGGGCTGATTCGGATCTGCTCGTTTACGCGTGGTTCTTTGATGGATGTGCTCCTGCTGGGGACACGAAACGGAGGCTGGCACCCTTGCCGCCCCCGCGAAGGTCCATCGCTAGATGTTCCTCTCTTTCTCTAACACTAAAGAGACTGAATGGATCGTGCCAGGCGACGAACCCGGGGGCAGCCGGGTGGGTCGATGCGTTCCGGGGGGCAAACATCCGGTTCAACCGAGGGGCCGGACTCAGATCAGAGGCCAGATCATGGGAATGAGGATGATGGCCAGGACGGCCAGGAGAGTGGGCTCGGCGAACCCGGCCATTCCCTCCCGGACGGGCACCATGCCCAGGGCCATGAGAAGCCCCAGTGCGGCCAGGAGAAGGACTTCGGGGCTCAGGACCTCCAGGTGCGTGGGCGATCCCTCAGGAACCAGATGGCCTTGTCCCCGGCATCCTCCCGGCGATATGGAGCCCCACCATCCGGGCCACCAGGATGGAGATGAAGAGGAGCCCCAGTAGCGCTTCCATGACGACCAGGAGACGGACCCCCGGGTGTACCGGAGCGATGTCTCCGTAGCCGAGGGTGGCCAGCGTCACGAAGCTGAAATAGAGGAAATCGGTGAAGGTCGGCGCCGCTCCGAAGGCCGTGTGGAGGAAGAAGATGCTACTGGAATCCAACTGGTAGGCGATCTCGAAGATGTCGGCGAACCCGAAGCCGATGAGCAGGTAGATCGTCACCGCCCCGGAAAGCTCGTGGTGGCTCACGTCCTCCGCACGAAGAAGAGGTGCGATGAGGATGGTGACCAGATAGAGGGGGAAGGCCACCCAGAGAGCTTCCTTGAGAATCTGCAGGCCCAGGGGCGATACGGCCTCCGGCACGGCCAGCTCCAGGAGGGCCGGAGTCCAGCCCAGGGCAACAACGAACCAGAAATCACGGAACCTGCCGGTGACGGTGGCCCCCGCCGCACCCAGCCAGAGGACGAAGACCAGGTTGAGGGGCTGCTGAACGAACCGTGGCAGCGCCAGGGCGAGAAACGTCAGGTACAGCAAGACCGCCACGAAGAGCTGGAGGTAGGGACTCGGAAGCCGAAGAAGACGGTTCATTCAGAAATTGGGCGTCTGACGGGAAAGCCCGTTCTCATCCAGGCGACCCTCCACCCCGAACCGATCCAGGACCGGGAGGTCACGCTCGAAGTCGTAGTACGTCATCTCCTGGAGGCTCAGGAGAGCCTGTCTCCACCCGATGTAGGTATCCAGGAAGTTGTTGGCCGTGTCCATCTCCCGTCTCAGGCTCTGAATCAGATCCAGCGCCGAGATGGAGCCGGCCGCGTATCGGCGAAAGCTGTCTTCCGAGACCCCACGTGCCAACTCCAGGTTCTCCTCCATGGCCATGGTCCGGTTCTGGTATTCCCGCACGTTCAGGACCTCGTTCCGGACACTGGCCTGGATCTGGCGTTCCACCTCCTCGATCCGCAGGTGGTTTCGTTCCACGCCCAGCCGGCTCGAAGCGATGCGGGCCTTCCGCTCTCCCCAGTCCCAGATGGGGATGTAGGCTTCCACATCGATGGTGTAGGAGTTATCGGGGTCCACGAAGATGTGATCGAAGAGCTCGTCCCTCCGCTCCCTCCCGTAGCTCATGGAAAGGTCCATGCGGAACCCCCCCCTGCCCTTGGTCTCCTCCAGACGGATCTCGCTGTTGCGCAGGGAGATGTCGAGTTGCCGCATGCGGGGCGTGAGCTCCATGGCGAAGGAGATGGCCTCCTCAACGTCGATCTCCACGGGGTCCAGGAAGAAGACCGGCTCCAGGGTGATGGAATCCGTCTCCTCCAGACCCAGCCGCTGCTTGATCCAGGACGAACGGAGGCGGAAGGCGCTCTCCGACTGCTGGACCTGCTCCCGGGCATTGGCCAGCTCCACCTGGATCTGGTTCACCTCGATGGCCCGGGAGGAGTCGGCCCGGGCCAGCCTCTCGGCGGTCTCGACGGCCCTCTCCAGAGCGGCGACGAAGTCGTGATGGATCTTCCCCCTGTAGGCATCCTCGAAGAGATGGAAGTAATCCCCCGACAGGTCGTCCACGATCTCGATGACGTCCCCGTGGAACTCGAGCTGCGTCCCTTCCAGGCTGAGCTCGGCCTGCTCCAGATCATTCTTCAGGCGGTTGGGCTGAAAGATGGGCTGGGTGTAACGGACGTAGTACCGGTTGTAGTAGCTGACGTCCGCTTCCCCGGCGGAGCTGATCTGGTTGTACCGGTACAAGCGGTTGTTGAAGGAGAGATATCCGTTGGTGGGATAGCCGAGGAGGACCACCGGCTGCCGGATGGAGACCTCCCCCTCCCACCGTCGGGTGTTCTCCCTGACGATCTCGTCTTTCTGGAGGTCGGAGTTCCAGCGCGGCTCGGAGGTGAGGCGGAAGGCGGGAACCGTAACGTCCAGGTCCACCGAGGATTTCAGCCGCGCCTGCTGAGCCTCCAGGTTGTACCGGTCCCGTTGAATATCCAGGTTGAGGCGCCGGATCTGATAGCTGGAGCTCAGGGCCAGGGTCACCATGGTTTCCAGGGTGAGGTCGATGACCTGGGCGTCCTCCTCCTGGGCATGGAGAGAGGACGGTGCGGTTGCCAGCGCCAGGACCGCGAGAATGGCGGGCCAGACGATGCCGCAGGCACTCCTGGAAAGACCCATGGGCGGAAAAGGGGAGATCCACTTCGCTCTCAGATCCATCACAGCCATGTCGTTCCAGCTCCTTTCGATGCCCGAGAATGCGGGGCGGCCGGGCCTACCTGCCCGACCGCATCCCCTCTCTCAAAGGCCCGATCATCCGTCATCCGTCGTCATCCGTTGGTTTACGTTCCGTGAATGGAGCAGGATTCTCCAAGCAATCTGCATTTGAGGTCGTGGTCCGGAACAGGTCCATGACGTAAGAAGCGCGTATGAAAGCCGTTCAGGCGCCCACCGGGAAAATCGCCCTCACACCGGGATCAGCGCCTGGGGAAGGAGTAGGAAATCCCCACCTCCACTTCGCGGAACGTTGTGGGATCGCAGAGAGGATCATACTGGGGAGGGTCCTCACCCGAACAGACGTGGAAGTTCACCCAGTGAGCCGCAAGCCCGCCCGTGATGCGGAAAGGGATGGCGGGATAGGGAGCCACAGCCGCCGAGATCCGCCCGAACGCCCCGAGCTGGCCACCGGCGGGATCCAGGAAATCCGCCCTCTGACCCGAAACCCCCGTGGCCTCCACGCTCACCTGGTTGAAGCTGCCTCCCCCACCCACGCCCACACGGATGTAATCACCGAACCAGTGGGTCCACATGAGTCCCCCCCTCAGGCCGGAGAGGGAGATGGACGTGTTCGTCATCTCGGGGTTGCACTCGATGCGGGGAGAATAGACCTGACAGACCGTTCCCACCTTCGTGGTCTCGTCGGTGATCCTGGTCAACCCCAGGCGCACTGTAAAGGACGAGGTCAGCCCGATGAGGACCGAAGCGCGAAAGCCGTCGGGACTGGGAAACTCCACATGGTCGGATTCACCCCGCACCAGTGAAAACCCCACTTCCTGGGCATCCAGGGCGGGACCGACGGAAAGGAGATACGCCGCAAGGAGGCCCGAGCGAGGCAGGAGTCTTCGGTTCATCTATGACCTCAACGGATGCGAATTCAGGTTTTACGACATCCCGGGAGAGGAAGGAAAGCACGTCCCCCCCCACCTGACAAGAGGTGAGGCATCCGGACCCGTCATCTGGCCAGTTGGCCAGCGACTCAACCCTCCACTCCGTCCCAGCAGTAGGTGCAGAGCTTCTCTTTGGGAAGACCGATGGCCTGCACCAGGTCGTCCAGACGCTGGTAGGTGAGGGAGGTCAGGCCCAGCCGCTTGCGGATGCCTTCGACCATGGCGGAGTAGGGCTCGGAGTCCGGGTCGCCGTAGACCGACAGATTCTCCGGTTCGCCGCCTTCGATCTCCTGGGCCGCCCGCCGGCCCGCCAGGTCCAGCTCCGAGCGGGATCGGGAGAAGTTCAGATACTTGCATCCGAACACCAGCGGGGGGCACGCCGGTCGCATGTGGACCTCCGCTGCCCCGTAGTCGAAGACCCTCTTGATGATGTCCTGGAGCTGCGTGCCTCGAACGATGGAGTCTTCGCAGAAGAGGACCTTCTTGCCCCGGATCATGTCGCCCACCGGAATGAGCTTCATCCTGGCTACCAGGTCCCTGACCCGCTGATCCTGGGGCATGAAGCTCCGGGGCCAGGTCGGAGTGTACTTCACGAAGGGGCGCCCATAGGGCACGCCGACCTGATTGGCGTATCCGATGGCGTGAGCGGTTCCCGAGTCGGGGATCCCCGCCACCAGGTCCGGCTCCACGTCGTCCCGCAGGGCCAGGGCCTTTCCGCACCGGTAGCGGACCGCTTCCACGCCGATCCCCTCGTAGCTGGAAGCCGGATAGCCGTAGTAGACCCAGAGGAACGCGCAGATCCGCATCTCCTCTCCGGGGGCTTTGAGCTCCTCGAAGCCCCGTTCATGGATGCGCAGAATCTCCCCGGGCCCCAGGTATCGGTCCACCTCGTACCCGAGATTCGGAAGGGCGCACGTCTCCAGGGTCACGGCGTAGCTCCCCTCCTTCTTCCCGGCAATGAGAGGGGTTCGACCCAGTCGGTCCCGGGCCGCAAAGATGCCCCCATCGGTGAGGAGGAGGATGGAGCAGGAGCCCTGGATCTTCTCCTGTGCCAGAGCGATTCCCTCCTCGAAGCTGGCTCCCTGATCGATGAGATGGGCCACGAGTTGCGTGGGATTCGCCTCGCTTCCCGTCATCTCGGAGAAGTGGACACCGTTCTTCCCGAGGGCCTCCTCCACCAGCTCCGCCTGATTGTTGATCCTCCCCACCGTCACGATGGCGTAGACCCCGTGATGGGAGTTGATGATGAGGGGCTGATCCTCGTAGTCGCTGATGACCCCGATCCCCATGGATCCCTCCAGCCTGGGAAGATCATCCTCGAACTTGCTGCGGAACTGGGTGTTGGTGATGTCGTGGATGAACCGGTCGATCCCTGCTCCGTTCGTCACCGCCAGCCCGCCTCGCACGGTGCCCAGATGAGAGTGGTAGTCGGTTCCGTAGAAGAGGTCCGGTACGCAGTCCTGGTCCGAGACAACACCGAATACGCCGCTCACGCCGGGCTCCTTGTCGAGGATTCTTCGTGTGCCGAGGGTCTTCCACGAGCCGGGAGTCCCCGCCGGCCTCGGCTCTCAGGCTACGGGTCCGCTCCGGCGCCGTCCAGTACGCCCGGATCGATGTCGTGACGGCTGCTCCGCTCAGGCGTAGGTTAAAAGGGTGTTGCGAAAGGGGGGCGAGCCGTGTTACGAGCCGTCCCGCTCCGGGGGGGGAACGCGAACCCTCCGGTCCCCGAAGTCGAGCTCCCACGAGGCCCCCATGAATCCCCGACTCGGACTGTCGTCCTGGACGCCCTTTTTCCTCGCCTTCGTCATGGCCGGGTGCGCCACCGGCGGGCCCGGAAGCGGAGGGGAGAAGTTGAAGGGCATCGTTGCCATCGACCCCGGCCATCCGTCGGAAACCAGCCGGGGGGCCTCGGGGCCGGGGGGAGCCACGGAGATCGACGTGAACTGGGCCGTGGCAGGGAAGCTGAAAGCCGTCCTGGAGGACGGGGGTTATGAGGTGGTCATGACCAAGTTGGTGAAGGAGGAGCTGGTGACGAACCGGCACCGGGCAGAGATCGGGAGCTACCTGGGGGCCGACGTCATGGTCAGGCTTCACTGCGACGCCGGGAGCCACCGGGGAACGGCCACCTTCTACCCCGATCGTCAGGGACAGCGCTGGGGCGTGACGGGCCCGAGCCGGGAAGTCATCGAAGGAAGCCGGGCTTTCGCCGAGGCCTTTCATCCGGCCATGATCCGTGCCCTGGGCCCGGACTGGCCCGACCTTGGAATCAAGGGCGACTCGAAGACCGGCGTGGGGAGCCGGCAGGGAGCCCTCACCGGGTCCATCTTCTCCCGGATTCCGGTCCTGACGGTGGAGATGGTGGTGATCACCCAGCCCGAGGGGGAGGCCTTCATCTCCTCGCAGGAGGGTCAGGACAGCATGGCCCGGGCCATCGCAGCGGGGATCGACGCATACTACCGGTCCCGCTGAAGGGGCCTCGGGGGCCGCCGGGAGGCGGCTTACGCGGAGGAGGGCCGGGTCCCGGACCACGAGTCCGCTCCACCTGGCCACCGGTCTCCTCCCCCCCGGACCCGGGAGGCAACGGAGGGGTAATCCGGAGCCGACCCGCGCTTCCGCACCGGAAGCGGTCCCAGCCGGGAAACGGGCAGCACGACCCGAGCCCGAACACCGTCAACCAGCGGCCATCCGAAGAATCGGAAGCCACGACGCCATGACAGCAGAGACCCCGAACAGCGGCCCCACCGGCATCGTTCTCCTGAACCTGGGAGGGCCCAGGACCCTGGACGACGTGGGACCCTTCCTCCTGGAACTCTTCAAGGACCGGGAAATCATTCAGCTTCCCTTTCAGAGTTGGCTGGGCCCCTTCATCGCCAGACGGCGAACGCCCAGCGTGCAGAAGCTGTACGAGGAGATCGGTGGCGGATCGCCCATCCTCCACTGGACCAACGTCCAGGGCCGGGGGATGGTGGAGCGGCTGGACCGCCTCTCGCCGGAGACGGCACCCCACGAGTTCTACGTGGCCTTTCGCTACATCGAGCCCTTCAGCGAAGATGCCCTGAAGCAGATGAAGGCCGACGGGGTGAAGCGGGCCATCGCCTTCACCCAGTACCAGCATTTCTCCTGCGCCACCACCGGCTCCAGCCTCAACGAGCTCTGGCGGGCCGCCGGAAAGCTGGGGATGGTCAACGAGTTCCGGTGGAGCGTCATCGACCGCTGGCCCACCCACCCCGGGTTCATCGAAGCCATGACAAAGACGGTGAAGGAAGGGCTGGAGCAGTTCGCCGAGGAGGACCGGGACGACGTGCTCCTCCTCTTCAGCGCCCACTCCCTTCCCCTCTCCATCATCGATCGGGGAGACCCCTACCCCCAGGAGGTAGGCGCCAGCGTCCACGAGGTCATGAAGGAAGGAGGGTTCTCCAATCCGTTCCTCCTCGCCTACCAGTCCGAGGTGGGGCCGGTCAGGTGGCTGGGCCCCAGCACCGAGCAGGTCATCAAGGACCTGGGCGCGGGGGGCCGGAAGAAGGTCCTGGTGGTGGGCATCGCCTTCACCAGCGACCACATCGAGACCCTCTCGGAGATCGACATCGAGTACGGCGACCTGGCCAGGGAGGTAGGCATCACCGAATTCAAGCGGGCCCCGGCCTTCAACGGCGACCCCCTCTTTCAGGATGCCCTGGCCCGGATCGTCCTGGACCACATGGAGAAGGGTGAGGCCTGCACGTCCCAGTACGGCTTCCGTTGCCCCGGGTGCACCAACCCCCAGTGCCGGAACATCCTGAATCCCGTGGCGGAGTACGAGAGGACGCCGATGGGATCTCCCTGAGGAGCGGCCTCAATCCGGGCGCTGTGGCAACCTCACATGGAAGGTCGTCCCCTCCGGCTCCTCCGACTCGAACCAGACCTGCCCCCCCAGGTATTGCTCGGTGAGGAGCTTCACGCTGTAGGTCCCGATCCCCCGGCCGGCCCCTTTGGTGCTGAAGGAGCGCTGGAAGATCTGGAGCTGTGTGGAGCGCTCCATCACAGCCGGGTTGTTCACGGAGAAAACCACCGCGTCCTCCTCCTCCCGGCAGCCCAGAGTCACGACGCCTCCCTTCTCCGTCGCCTCCAGAGCGTTCTTGGTCAGGTTTCCCAGAACCCGGGCCAGGAGGGTGGGATCGGACCGGAAATTGAGGGAGGCAGGGCCTGGAGCCACCCTCAGCGTCCGACTCCTGGCCAGGTCGCTGGCCTCGTACTGCAGCCTGACCCTTTCCAGAACGTTCAGGGACGAGAGAGACTCGGAGCTGGCCTCCAACGTCCCTCCCTCGGCGGAAAGGAGGAGTCGGTGGGAGTGGATCTCGTCCACGAGCTGGCTCGAGGCTTTTTCGATGATCTCGAGGATGGGGCCCGGATCCCCCACCTCCCGGGTCCGGAGGAGCTCGGCAGCGGTCTGCACGTTCCCGGCCGTGTTGAGGATGTCGTGGAAGAAGACCCGCTCCAGCGCTTCCCGGCGTTTCTCATGGCTGATGTCCGCTGCCGCGAATACCGTGAACGTCCGGCCCTCGGCCTCCATGGGCGTGGCCCAGACCCTCAGGTCCAGGGCGCTCCCGCCGTGGGTGAGGATCCGGCACTCTTTCACGGCCTGTTGCCCCGCCTGGGCCTTCAGGATGGCCCGAACCGCCCCGCACTGCCGACAGGATTCAGTGGTTCCGCAGCCCCCGGGGCTCTCGTCGGAATGGATGCAACCCAACGCCTCCCCGGGACGCCTGCCCAGGACGTCACCCAGCGTGGTTTCCAGGAGCTCGAGAAGCCTGCGGTTGCAGTAGACCACCTGGCGCTGCTCGTTGAGAATGGCCAGAACCTCGGACACGGAGTCCAGGAGGGGGTCCTCCCCCAGCATGGAATCCAGGAAGGTCTCCTCAGCCGCCAGGACGTCGGCATCGGCTCGCTCGGCTGGTGCGAAACGTGTGGCAAGGGACCAAGCCATGGGACCGTCCTTCGAGACTGGGGGGGATGGAGCGGTTTTGATCCGAAGCTATCGTTCGACCGGCCAAAGAACCACCGTCCCGACCGCTCTCTCCCCTGTTGCCCCCCATTGCGCCCCGGCAGTATCCTCCTACCCCTGTTTTGCGGGCGTGGGGTCGCAACCATCCCAGATGCGCCTCTCTCCCGCCCATAGAAGCCACGGAACCTCTCACGGTTCGGGGCAAGCTTCCCCACCGTGAAGGACTCTCAAAGGAGGAAGCATGCTCTCCTTCGCCGACGTAGCGGAGGTGAAGACGTTCATCTCCGAGAACGAAATCGAATTCATCAACTTTCATCTCAGCGATATCGACGGCCGGCTCAGGGCCGTCACCACACCGGCCGAGACCTTTTCAGAGAAGACCCTGGAAATGGGGATCGGCTTCGACGCCTCCAACTTCGGCTTCGCCGACGTGGAGCGGTCGGACATGATCCTCAAGCCGGACCTGGACTACGCCTTCATCGACCCCATCGAGGACGAGCGCCGGGTCCTCTGCTTTTTCTGTCACATGCTGGAGGTGGACTCCCGGGCCCGCTTCACCCAGGACGTCCGGCGCCTGGTGCCCCAGACGCTGGAGCTCATGGCGTCGGAGGGCATCGCCGACGACGCCCAGGTGGGGGTGGAGCTGGAGTTCCACGTCATCGACCAGCTCTTCAGCGTCCGCACCCCACGGGAGCAGTCCTTCAGGGTGGAAACGCTGGAGATGGTGAGCCCGCCGGGGGGCGAGGAGGTCTACCGCATCGCTCCCAAGAGGGGGTACTTCCGGGCCGAGCCCAACGATCACCTCTACGGCCTCCGGAACGACATCGTCGCCACCTACCGGGGCCTGGGGCTGGACGTAAAGTACCATCACCACGAAGTGGGGAGCTCACAGGCCGAGATCGAGTTCAACCTCTCGCCCATCACGGAGATGGCCGACGGAACGGTCCTGGCCAAGATGCTGGCCCACCGCCTGGCGGCGCGGCACGAGAAGATCATCACCTTCCTTCCCAAGCTTTTCGCCGAGGAGCCCGGAAACGGGATGCACATCCACCACCTCCTCACGAAGGACGGGGAAAACATCTTCCATGAAGCGGAAGGACTCTACCAACTCAGTGACGTCGCCCTCCACTACATCGCCGGCATCCTGGATCACGCCGATTCCCTCCTGGCTCTCACCAACCCCACCACGAACTCCTACCGGAGACTGGTTCCCGGACTCGAGGCCCCGGTGAAGGCCGTCTTCGCCGAAGGGAATCGGTCAGCGGCCATCCGAATTCCCGGGTACGTGAAGGACCCGACCCAGCGGCGATTCGAGTTCAGGACCATCGACGCCACCTGCAACCCCTACATGGCCTTCGCCGCCATCATGCTCGCGGGCATGGACGGGATGCGCAGGAAGCTGGATCCCACCGAAGCCGGGTTCGGACCCTTCGAGACGAACCTCTATCAGCTTCCGGAGGAGGAGCTCGCGAAAATACGCTCCTTCCCGGCATCTCTGGAGGAGGCCCTGGATGGTCTGGAATCGGATAGGGACTATCTGACCAGGGACGGGATCTTCCCCGACAATCTTCTGGACGAGTGGATCGCCACCAAGCGGAAGGACATCGAAGACATGCGCGTCGTTCCCCATCCCTGGGAAGTGGCACGCTACTACGATATCTGAAGAGGAGAACCCAGCATGACGGACTTCACCTATCAGGATCCATTTCCGCTACAACGGGACGAGACGTCCTACCGCAAGCTGACCTCGGAGCATGTCAGCGTGTCGGGCTTCGACGGCCAGGAGGTCCTCAAGGTGGACCCGGAAGCTCTCACCTTGCTGGCCAGGGAAGCGATGCGGGACGTGTCCTTCCTCCTCCGGCCGGCCCACCTGCAACAGGTGGCGGCCATCCTCGCCGACCCCGAGTCCAGCCCCAACGACCGGGGCGTGGCCCTGGCCATGCTCAGGAACGCCGAAGTGGCCGCGGAGGGCGTCCTTCCCTTCTGCCAGGACACGGGAACGGCCACCATCCTGGGCAAGAAGGGTCAGCAGGTTTGGACGGGCGGGGGTGACGAGGAGGCCCTCTCACGGGGGGTCTACGAGACCTACACCCAGGAGAACCTCCGCTACTCCCAGACCGTCCCTCTCACCATGTACGAGGAGAAGAACTCGGGAAACAACCTCCCGGCCCAGATCGATCTCATGGCCACGGGCGGGATGGCCTACAAGTTCCTCTTCGTGGCCAAGGGCGGGGGCTCGGCCAACAAGACCTACCTCTTTCAGGAAACCAAGGCCCTCCTGAACCCCGACACCCTCATTGCCTTCCTCACCGAGAAGATGAAGACGTTGGGGACGGCCGCCTGTCCGCCCTATCACATCGCCTTCGTCATCGGGGGCACCTCGGCGGAAGCCAACCTGAAGACGGTGAAGCTGGCCAGCACTCATTACCTCGACGAGCTCCCCACGGAAGGAAACGAACGGGGACAGGCCTTCCGGGACGTGGAGCTGGAGAAGCAGCTCCTGGCGGAGGCCCAGAAGACGGGGATCGGAGCCCAGTTCGGCGGGAAGCACTTCGCCCTGGACGTACGGGTCGTTCGCCTGCCCCGCCACGGAGCTTCCTGCCCCGTGGGGATGGGGGTGAGCTGCTCGGCCCATCGGAACGTGAAGGCCAAGATCGACAAGGAAGGCATCTGGATCGAAGAGCTGGAGAGGAACCCCGGGCGGTTCATCCCCGAGGAGCACCGTGACCGGAAGGACGACGAGGTGGTGGCCATCGACCTGAACCGGCCCATGGAGGAGGTCCTGGCCGAGCTCTCCAAGCATCCGGTGAAAACGCGGCTCTCCCTCAACGGCACCCTCATCGTGGGCCGGGACATCGCCCACGCCAAGATCAAGGAGCGACTGGACGCAGGGGAGGAGATGCCCCAGTACCTGAAGGACCACCCCATCTACTACGCCGGGCCGGCCAAGACACCGGAAGGGTACCCGTCGGGGTCCTTCGGGCCCACCACGGCGGGGCGAATGGACCCCTACGTGGATCTGTTCCAGAGCCACGGCGGCTCCATGATCATGATCGCCAAGGGGAACCGGAGCCAGCAGGTCACCGACGCCTGCAAGAAGCACGGCGGATTCTACCTGGGCTCCATCGGGGGCCCGGCGGCGGTCCTGGCCAAGGAGAACATCAGGAAGGTGGAGCTCCTGGAGTACCCGGAGCTGGGCATGGAGGCCATCTGGAAGATCGAGGTAGAGGACTTCCCCGCCTTCATCCTGGTGGACGACAAGGGGAACGACTTCTTCAGGAAACTGATGTAGGAAGGGAACCGGAACGGGAGCGGTCCCGGCAGCCCGTGAGGTACGCCGGGGCCGCACGCCCTCTCCCCCCGGCCACCCGGACCTCGAATTGGACTACCGGAGACCCCGCCGGCTGGTGAGTGCGTCAGGGGCTTCCCCGCCCCGGCTTCTTCCCCGGGACGAAGCGGAGCCGGACGAGGGTGCCGCCGTCATCGGGCGCCACCAGTTCCAGTCCACCCCCCAGCCTCAAGGCCCGCTCCCGCATCCCGGTCAAGCCGAGCGAAAGGGTCGACTCCAGCGTCCCTTCCGGAACTCCACGCCCGTCGTCCTCGACTTCGAGCACGATGGCTTCACCCTCCTTCCTCAGTCGCACCCATGCGGTGTCGGCCTCGGCGTGGCGAAGAATGTTCGTGATGGCCTCCTGTGCCACCCGAAACACCGAAATGGCCAGGTTCTTGTCCAGGCCCAGCCGGTCCGGGGGGACCTCCACCCTGATATCGAGGTCACTCCTGCTTTCCTGGGATTCCGCCAGCCACTCCAGGGCCGCCTCCAACCCGAGGATGTCCAGGATGGGTGGGCGAAGGCGGGCGGAGATGTCCCTGACCAGGTCCAGGGTCTCGTCCGTGGTCACGATGAGATCCGCGATCTCGGGCGCGAAGGCGCTGCCCTGGACCGCCAGCCTCTCGCGGATTGAAGCCAGGTCCATCCGGAGACTCGTCATGGCCTGGCCCAACTGATCGTGGAGTTCCCGGGCCACGGACGCCCGCTCCTCCTCCCTCACCGATTCGAGCTTCGCCGCCAGGGCACGGAGCCGGGTCTCCGAATTCCTCAGCTCCTCCTCCACGGCCTTCAATTCGGTGAGGTCGGTGTGGGTCCCCAGCATCCGAAGGGGGCTGCCCTCCGCATCCCATTCCACCAACTTCCCCACGGAGAGAATCCATATCCAGTTCCCATCCGTTCGCTTCTGGCGAAATTCCACGCGGTAGGAGTCACGCCGGCCGGCCACGTAGTCCTCGTAGGCCCGGTACACATGCTCCCGGTCATCGGGATGGAGACGGCGACGCCATTTTTCGTTGGTCTCCTCGAGCGCCTCCGCCCCTCGGTACCCCAGCATCACGGCGTACTCGTCGTTGATGACGGCCTCTCCCGTCTGCACATTCAGGTCGTAGAGCCCCTGGTTGGCCGCCGCCACGGCCAGGGCCAGCCGCTCCTCCGACTCCCGGAGAGCCGACTCGGCTTCCATCCTGGGGGTGATGTCCCGGGCCACCGTGTGCATGTAAGCCTGTCCTCCGATCATCACTCTCCGGTTGTTGAACTCCACCTCCACCTTGGTGCCGTCCTTCCGGAGTATCGGGGCCTCGGTGAGGGCGGATTCACCGGCCATGATCCGATCGTGATAGACCCGGTAGGCTTCCAGGTCCACGTCCTCGTGGAGGTCGGGAATCCTCATCGCCAGGAGTTCGTCTCTGGCGTACCCCGTCAGCTCCTCCGCCGCCTGGTTCACGGACACGAGACGAGACCCCTCGTCGCTGATGAAGATGGCGTCCCTGGAGCCCTCGAAAACGGTCTCATGCCACTCTGCCACTTCCTTCAGGGCAGCCCGGGTCCGCCGGCGCTCCGTGAGGTCGAGGGCAATGACCTGGATGGCGGGTTCTCCACCATAGGAGCAAGGGGCCGCCGAAACCTCCACGGGCACCGCCGACCCGTCCAGACAAAGGTATCGATAGCTCACCGGATAGAGGCCGGTCTCCCCCTTCAACATTCGCCGGATACGGTCCCGAGCCGCCTCGCGATCCCCCGGATGCACGATTTCCTCGATGCTCCTACCCAGAACCTCCTCCTCCCCTCCGGCACGCAGGAGCCTGACTCCGGCGGGATTCACGTACACGACCTTTCCGTCCTGGTAGACCCCGATGCTGAAGAGAGAGCTCTCCACCAGAGCCCGGAAGCGCTCCTCGCTTTCCCGCAGGGCCTCCTCTGCCTCCCTGGGTCCCTCGTCCTCTTCTCTCATACGGAGTACTCCTCATCCAGTCCGGGCCGGATCGCTCTCGATATCGCCGCAGACGGCGGGGCACTCTTCGCGCAGACCCTTCAAGTGTTCCCCCGCTCCGGCTCCCGGAACCCTGAAAATTCCATCCCGGCTTGGAGCACCGGGGAGCGCTACGCCTCGGGAAAGTAGATCTGTACGGTGGTCCCCTTCCCCGGCTCCGAGGTGAGCTGGACGAACCCCTCGTGCTGACGCACGATCCCATGCACGCTGGCCAGCCCCAGCCCCGATCCCTTCCCGACGGGCTTGGTCGTGAAGAAGGGCTCCAAGGCCTTCGCCACGACCTTGTCGTCCATCCCCACTCCGGTGTCGGCCACGGTGAGACGGACGTATCGCCCCGGAGGCACCGTATCGGAACAGGAGGCCGGCCGGGGAGTGTCCAGGATCACTCGCTCCAGGGTGACCCGGAGGGTGCCTGTCCCATCCATGGCGTCCCGGGCATTGAGGGCCAACGCCAGGAGAGCCCGCTCCATCTGACCCGAATCTCCCCGTATGGTCAGAGGCTCCTCCGGCATTTCCATTTCCGCCCCGATCCCCTCTCCCATCGCCCGACGCAGAGGACCGGCGGCCTGCCGCAGCACGGCACCCATCTCGACATCGTCCCGATGGACGGCCTGGGTCCCACTGAAGGCGAGAAGCTCGGAGACGAGGCCCGCTCCCCTCTGGGCCGAGCGCCGGATCTCCTCCAGGGCATCCCGTAACTCCCAGTTCCCGGGAGCCTCGGCCAGGAGCAGGTCCGCGTGACCCAGCACGGTCGTGAGCAGGTTGTTGAAGTCATGGGCGATCCCCCCCGCGAGCCGACCCACGGCCTCCATCTTCCGAGCCTCCAGGAGTTCCGTCTCCACAGCCTCCCGGGCCCGCTCCGCTGCCTCCCGGTCCGCGATTTCTCGCTTCAGGCGTTCGTTTTGCTCCTGCATCTCCCGGGTCCGATCCCTGACCTGCTCCTCCAGCTTCCTCCGCTCCGCCTCCAGGCGCCTGGCTCGAAGAGCGGGAATGCGGGCTATCCCCGCCACGACGAGGAAAAGGAAACCGACCTGCACGAAACGGTTTTGCACGAGAGTTGCCCGCACCTTGAAGGGAACGACCAATGTGCGTGGGCTCCGCGCCCCATAGGACGTCTCCGCCACAACTTCCAGGGTATACTCCCCCGGACCGAGACGAGTGAAGCTCACCGTGGGATCCGGAAGGGGCTCGGACCAACCCTCCCCCTCCCCCACCAGACGGTAGCGGAATCGGATGTCCTCCTCGTTCCGGTAGGTGGGCGTGGAGAAGCGGAGCACCAGGGACCTGGGGTTGGGCGGAAAGACCAGGGGATCCTCGGCGTAGGGGCTTCCTCCCACGGTCACCGACTCCAGAGAAGGCCGAGCGGGGGGGGGCGGCTCCTCATCCAGTCCGGACCGGTAGCGGTAGACTCCCGAAGCGGTCCCGAACCAGAGGTCGCCGTTGGCGTCTTCCAGAGCGGCTGCGGCCGAGCCCTCCAGATCCTGGAGCCCCTCACCGGTGCCGTAGTAGCGCATCTCCTCCCCGGAGATCCGGTTCAAGCCACTCCCGGTGAAGAGCCAGACGTCCCCCCGGGGGTCCACCAGGACCTGCCAGACGAAGTCGTCTCCCAGTCCGTCCCTGGACGTCCACCGGCGCACGCCGTCAGGAGAGAACCGGAAGGCGCCATCACCGTTGGTCCCGGCCCACATCCCGCCATCCCCATCCGGGGCCAGGGACCAGACCGTCTGGTCCGTGAATCCGTCTTCCGGACCGCGACTCCAGACAGAATCCCCGGCCAGGACCCGGATCCCTCCACTTCCCAGGCCGGCCCAGAGGCGGTCCTCCTCGTCCCTGGCAAGGCTCGTGACCCAGACGTTTTGAAGCCCGGGGTGGGGAGGAGGGAGAATTCTCCCCTGCCGCCAGCTCACGACTCCCCCTCCGGTGGCAACCCATACGCCACCGCGGCCGTCCGGAAGAAGACTCATGATCTGGCGGTGGGGCAGCCCGTCGGCTCGACCGAAGTGCTCCAGGATACCGGCGGCCGAACGGTGCATGAGACCGGAGGGCGTTCCGATCAGGATGCCACCCCCGGGCTCGGGGGCCAGAGCATAGATGCGAGCATCCTGGGCGATTTCCCGGAAGGGCACCTCCCTCATCCCCCCTCCGGTCCAGACGGCAAGGCCGTTTCGGGTACCGAACCAGAGCCGTCCGTCGGCTGTCTCCGCCATTGCCCTCACGAAGGCGTGAGGAAGCCCCTGGCGAACGGTATAGAACTCGAAGGGTCCGGGCACCAGCTTGTCCAGGCCAGCGTCGCTCCCCATCCAGACATTGCCCTCCCGGTCCACCAGGAGATCCCAGATGGCCTGGGCGGGGATCCCCTGTTCCGGGGTGTAGCGGGCGCTCTCCCCCTCCCGGTAGCGGAAAAGCACGCCGGAAGCTTCAGCCCACACGGTACCGTCGGGACCCGCGGCCAGGCTTCCCACCAGACCGAGCCCGTCGGTCAGGGGGAGGAGAACGAAGTTTGGGCCGCTCCGAAGGAAGAGACCCTCTCCGGTACCCAGGAGGAGGCCCGATGGCCCCCGGAGGAGAGCAGCGACCACGAGCCCCCGTTTACCCTGAATGGGGACCTCATTCCACGTCGCACCGTCGAACCGGACCAGACCCTGCCTGGTACCTGCCCAGAGGACCGCCTCCCCATCCCTTGCCAGAGCCAGCACCTCACCGCTGGGAAGCCCGTCTGCCGCGTCGAACGACCGGACCACGCCGCTCTCCGAAAGATGGCTGACCCCCTGGTCCGACGCCACCCATACACTCCCGTCCTCATCCACGTGCAGGTCCCGGATCTGACCCCCCGCCAACCCGTCGTCCTGGCCGTAACAGCGGATCCCGTCCTCCCGCAGAAAGCAGACCCCGGCCATGGTCGCCGCGACCATCGTCCCCGCCGGAAGCTGATCGATACGGCTCACCGTGTTGGAGGCGAGCCCGTCCCGGGCGGTCACCGAGTGGAAGCGGCGGCCGTCGTACCGGGCGAGGCCGGCGTTCGACCCCACCCAGATGTACCCCCGGGCGTCCTGAAAAACGGAATAGATCTGGGCCTGAGGAAGTCCCTGGGCGTGAGAATAATGCTTGATGTTCAGAAGCTGGGCCCCGGCAGGGGCCGCAGGCAGGAATGCTCCACCCAGGAAGACCAGCAAAGAGCAAATGGCCGGGAAACGGATGGGGGCCGGATCCCATCCCTTCCCCGGAGCGGAGCCTGCGGTGCAGCGAGGGGGGGACCGTCGCATCAGCAACTCGGGGCCGGAGGACGTTCTGGAGCGGCGGGCACCTGCCCGCCGGAATGCCTCCGAGGACACATGCACAATTTTTACGATACCCGGTCCGCTCCTGAACGGCCAGGGTACGGGGCGCCCGAACAGGCCAAACCCAGCCCATTCCCCGGCATCACCAGGCCCCCGAAGAGATCAGTGGAAAAACAGGTACGCGATGAAGATGCCGGCGATGATGGAGACGGCGTCGGCGAAGAGGCCACAGGGGACGGCGTACCGGGTCTTCTTCACTCCCACGGAGCCGAAGTAGAGTGCGATGACGTAGAAGGTCGTGTCGGTGGCCCCCTGGAAGGTGGAGGCCAGGCGGCCGACGAAGGAGTCGGCGCCGTAGGTCTGCATGGCGTCCACCATCATGCCCCGGGCCCCGCTCCCGCTCAGAGGCTTCATGAAGGCCGTGGGCATGGCCTCGATGAAATCGGTGTTCATCCCCAGGGCCGCCACCACCCCCCGAACCCCGTCCACCAGGTAGTCCATGGCCCCCGAGGCCCGGAAGACCCCGATGGCCACCAGGATGGCCACCAGGTAGGGGATGATCTTGATGACCACGGCGAAGCCCTCCTTGGCTCCGTCGATGAAGGCCTCGTAGACGTCCACCTTCCGGAGCATGGCCAGGAAGATGAAGCCGGCGATGACGCCGAAGAGGAGGACGTTGGCCACCACGTTGGAGACCGTTTCCACCTGGTCCTGAGGAAGGCGGGAGAAGAAGATGATGATGCCCCCCACCAGCGCCAGCAGCCCCCCCAGGTAGGTCATGACCGTCCGGTCCAGGAGGTTGATGCGCTGGACGAGGCCCACGGCGATGAGGCCCGCCAGGGTGGAGAAGAAGGTGGTGAGGAGGATGGGGAGGAAGATGTCCGAGGGGTTGGCGGCCCCCATCTCGGCCCGGTAGACCATGACGCTGATGGGAATCACCGTGAGGCCCGACGTGTTCAGCACCAGAAACATGATCTGGGCGTTGGAGGCCGTGTCCTTGTCGGGGTTCAGCTCCTGGAGTTCCTGCATGGCCTTGAGGCCCAGAGGCGTCGCGGCGTTGTCCAGGCCCAGCATGTTGGCGGCGAAGTTCATGATGAGGGATCCGTGGACCGGATGGTCCCGGGGCACCTCGGGAAAGAGCTTGTGGAAGAAGGGACGCACCACCCGGGCCAGGATCCTCACCGCCCCACCCCGCTCCCCCACCTTCATGAGGCCGAGCCAGAGGGTCAGCACCCCGATGAGCCCCAGGCAGATGTCCACCGCCACACCGGCCATCTC
This sequence comes from uncultured Gemmatimonadaceae bacterium, assembly GCA_964464555.1. Lineage (GTDB taxonomy): Bacteria > Gemmatimonadota > Gemmatimonadetes > Longimicrobiales > Gaopeijiaceae > CAYXGM01. The sequence continues at coordinate 34,862 of CAYXGM010000008.1, forward strand.
GAAGGTGCTGTTCACGATGGTGTTGAAGATCTCGGTGTCGCCGAAGAAGACGAGGCGCACGAGCCCCACCACGAAGGCGATGAGAAAGAACCCGATCCAGATGTAGTTCAGGACCACGAAGCCTCCCCGGCGAGCAACTCCACCAGGACCGGGACGTGGTCCCGGACCAGCACGTCGTTGGAGGTGAGGGGCACCTCCCAGGTCACCACCCCGATCCCCTCCTCCCCGCCCCAGGTGCCGAAAGAGCCCGGCGTGGGATAACCCACGTCGGGCACCAGGGGCATCCCCGTCTTTTCGGCCAGCCAGTGGGCCAGGGGGCCCTGCTCGGCGTCGTCGATGCAGGCCAGGGGGGCGTGGAGAGCCACCACCGTTTCGGGCTCCAGCTCACGGATCAGATCCATGAGGGCCCGGGTCTCGGGCTCCGACCCGGGGGAGTCCCCGGGGCTCAGGACCACGTCCCGCTCGTCGTCCAGGGTGGACCGGTGGAAAACCGGCTCGGGACTCCAGTCCCGGGTGGGAAAGTTCCGGTTCAGGTCCACGCCCCGGGCGTTGCCCCGGGTGCCCCTCACGAGGCCGTCGGGGTTGGCCGCCAGCACCACGGCGCAGTGGGGCGAGGGTTCGGGCAGGTGGCGGAGGGCCCGGGAGAGGGCGACGGTGGTTTCCCCCTCCTCTCCGTGGATGCCGGCGTGGACCAGAATCCGGCAGGGACCCGACGGCCGCCACACCTCCAGGGGAACACCGAGGTGGGAACGCCCGTAGTGCTCCGGCTCCAGGGTAAGGGTTCCGATCTCCTGCCTGGGGCGAAGCTTCATTCCGGCGGCCTCCCTGTGTTGAAGACGAATTGCCGGCAGATCTCCTCCAGGTGCTCGAGGACGGTTCCTTCCAGCTCCATTTCAGTTCCCCGGAGGGTCTCCCGAAGAGTGCCCACCGTGAGCTCCGACTCGAAGCCGACGGCCACGGGTGCGTGGCTCAGGTGCCACCGCTCCGGGGCCACCCCGCCACGGTCCGCATCGTAGGGTCGAAAGAAGCCGAAAGCGGCCCCGCCGGCCATCCTCCGGTCCAGCCAATCGTGGAGGGGACCGAACATCCCTCCGGGCTCCACCTCTTCGGGGATCAGCTCAATCTCGTAACCTTCGGGGACGGCCCCGGCGTCGATGACGTCCAGATCGGTGCCCCAGTGGTGCCGGGAGCCCCCGGGGAGCGCGGACCACCGGAGGATGGCGAAGACCAGTTCCTTCTCGGAGAGCTTATCGATGTCCAGGGGCACGGCATCGCTGTCCAGGACGGCCAGCTCTCCCCGGGCCTTCCGGTTCCAGATGGAGAGCTGGCGATCGAAGCTCCTGAAGCCGCTGAAGATCTGCAGGTCGAAGCCGGCTTTCCCGGCCTCTTCCTTCAACTGCAGAAAGGGCTCGACGACCTCCCGCTGGACTCGGGCTCCCAGAAGGCGGGCCTGGTCCCGGGAACAGAGATGATCCTGCAGGGTTCCGGTTACAGCGCCTTTCTCGACGGACATGGCGGGAGAACATATCAAAGGGACAGGCGGGGTGCACGCCCGGCAGCCCTGGCAGATCCCTCTCACCCGTGTTTAATCTTCTCCTATGACCATTCCTCTTCTCAGCGACATCGTCATCATCCTGGGCCTCAGCCTGGTGGTGATCCTCCTCTTTCAGCGGGTGAGGCTCCCCCTGGTGCTGGGGTTCCTCCTCACCGGGATCATCGCCGGACCCTACGGCCTGGGTTTGATCCGGGCCGTCCACGAGGTGGAGATCCTGGCCGAAGTGGGCGTGATCCTTCTCCTCTTCTCCATCGGCATCGAGTTCTCCCTGGGGAGCCTGGTGAGGATCTGGCGGTCGGTGATCCTGGGGGGCGCCATGCAGGTCGGGCTCACCATCGGCGCCACCTTCCTCCTGGTCCGGACCCTGGACCTTCCCGTCCCCGAGGCCCTCTTCCTGGGCATGCTGGTCTCCCTCTCCAGCACCGCCATCGTCCTCCGCCTGCTGCAGGAGAGGGCCGAGATCGACGCGCCCCACGGGAAGACCGCTCTGGGGGTTCTCATCTTCCAGGACATGGCCATCGTCCCCATGATGCTCTTCACCCCGCTCCTGGCCGTTGGTGAGGGGGAGATCGTGGGACCCCTGTTGAGCCTTCTGGGCAAAGCCGCCCTCATCGTGGTTCTGGTCCTGGTGGCGGCCCGGTGGGTGGCCCCCTGGGTCCTCTTCCAGGTCGCCAGAACCCGGAGCCGGGAGGTCTTCCTCCTGGCCACGGCGGCCCTGGGCCTCACCTCGGCCTGGCTCACCTCCGCGGCGGGTCTCTCCCTGGCCCTGGGAGCATTCCTGGCGGGGCTGATCATCTCCGAGTCGGAGTACGGGACCCAGGCCCTGGGGGAGATACTCCCCTTCAAAGAGCTCTTCCTCTCCTTCTTCTTCGTCTCGGTGGGGATGCTCCTGGACCTCTCCTTCGTGACCCAGGAGGTTGTACAGGTGGTTCTCTCCACCTTCCTGGTCCTGGTTCTGAAGGCCGGGCTGGCAGCCCTGGCCATCCGCCTCCTGGGTTTCTCCCTCCGGACGGCGCTCATAGCCGGTCTGGCTCTGAGCCAGGTGGGGGAGTTTTCCTTCATCCTCTCCCGCACGGGGATCCAGGCGGGACTCCTCCCGGGAAGTCAGGAGCAGCTCTTCCTGGCCGTCTCGGTGCTCACCATGGCCCTGACCCCCTTCCTCATCGCCACCGCCCCGGCCCTGGCCGACACCGTGGTCCGACTCCCCCTCCCCGCCTTCGTCCTGGGAACCACCGGAGGATGGGGGCAGGAAGACGAAGCCGGTCAGGCGAAGGACCTGGACGATCACCTGGTCATCGTGGGATACGGCATCAACGGCCGAAATCTGGCCCGGGCGGCCCGGGTGGCTGGAATTCCCTACATCGTCGTCGAGACCAACCCCGACACCGTCCGAAGAGAGCGAAAGTCGGGGGAGCCCATCGTCTACGGGGACGCCACCCACCCGGCGGTCCTGGAGCACGCCGGCGTAGAGAACGCCCGGGTCCTGGTTTCGGCCATCTCGGATCCCGGAGGCACACGCCGAATCGCCGAAATGGCCAAGCGGATGAACCCGGCCCTCTTTGTCGTGGCGAGGACCCGATTCGTGGAGGAGGTGGAACCTCTCTACGGCGCAGGGGCCGACGATGTCATCCCCGAGGAGTTCGAGACCTCGGTGGAGATCCTCGTACGGGTGTTGAAACGCTACCTGGTCCCACAACTGGAGATCCAGGAATTCGTGGGAGAGGTCCGGGCGTCGGGGTACGAGATGCTCCGGGAGATGCCGGAAGAGCCCCGTGGAGGGGAACCGGAGTTGGGATTTCATCTGGCCGACTCGGAGATCGCCACTGTGAGGGTCGGGGGTGAGTCGTATCTGGTCGGGCGCACCCTGGTCGAGGTCGCCCTGCGAGCGGAGTACGGCGTGACTCTCCTGGCGGTTCGGCGGGAAGGCGAAACCCACCCCAACCCCGAGGCATCCTTCGCTTTCCGGCCCGGGGATGCCCTCATCGTGTTCGGAAGCCCCCGTGCCGTGGCCGACGCCGGGGCCCTGGCCCGGGGCACGGACCCCTGGGAGGCCGCATCATCCGCCTCCTGAACCGACTCCTCCCACTCCACCTGGACTGGATCCAGGTGGAGGTCTCGGCCCGTTGTTCCGGGAGTTGCACCTACTGCCCCGTGGAGGTGCTCCGGGACCGGAGGGAAGGCGGGCTCATGGCCATGGAGACCTTCGAGGCCCTCCTGCCGGCCCTTCCTGCAGCGAAGCTGGTGTACCTCCAGGGGTGGGGTGAGCCCCTCCTCCACCCCGACTTCTGGGAGATGGCCCGGAGGGCCGTGGCCGCCGGGCCCAGGGTGGGGTTCACCACCGGAGGGAGCCTCCTCGAGAGGGAGCAGCGGCGGGCCCTCCTGGAGAGCGGCATCGGCGTCCTCGGCGTGACGCTGGCGGGAGGCACACCCGAGACCCACGACCGCTACCGGCCCGGAAGTCCCCTCCGAGCACTGGACCACAATCTCCGCTCGCTCCGGGAAGAATCGGGGAGAAGGGAGGATGAGGGGCCGGAGCTTCACATCGCATTCCAGCTCCTACGAGGAAATGCCGACGAGTTGACTGACGCCGTGGCCCTGGCCCGGAGCTGGGGAGCCGGCCAGATGGTGGTGAGCCCCCTGAGCCTGGTCCTCACCCGGGCCATGGAGGAGGAGTCCTTCCACGCCGATTCGGTCCAGGGGGCCGGCGCCGCTCCTCTCCCTGCATCCCTGAAGCGGGCCCGGGAGGCGGCCGAAGCCGCCGACATCCTCTTTCATGCCTATCGGATCACGGGCCCCGCCCGGGAAGCGACCTGCCGGGAGAACGTCCTCCGAAGCTGCTTCGTCTCGGCCCGGGGGGACGTGTCCCCCTGTGTGATGACGAACCTGGGGCTGGCAGGCGAAAGCGCCGCACGAACGACCGCAACCCACCGATTCCGGGGCCAGGACCATCCTCTCGAAACCCTCACCTTCGGGAATGTCCGGGACCGGTCTCTGAAGGAGATCTGGCGGTCCGACGCGGCGCGGACGTTCCGGAAAGCCTTCGAGCGGCGGATCTACCAGGGTGCGAGGGGATCCGGAGGGCTCCCCTCCCCCTGCCGCCACTGCTACAAGCTCCTGGAGGCTTGAGGGGTCGCCTGGCAAGGGCGAGCCGGTCTCCTCCAGGGAGCCCCATCAACCTCCCGGGACGGTCGGCCGCTCTTCAGACCTTCAAACGTCTGATCCGGTTCAGCGCCGCCGCCATCTCGTAGCGGCGAAAAGCCGCCAGATCCCCGGACTCCCTGGGATCCAGGACGTCCAGCCCGTCCCGGGCCACCGCATCCTCCACCCGGTCCAGGATCTCGGGGATGGACCACTCCCCGTCCATGAACTCCCGCCAGGCCAGGACCAGGGCCTGGCCCAGGGCGTTCAACTGGGCCCAGGAGATGATCTGCTCCACCGAGGAGAGATCGATCTCGTCGGTGCCCACCACCAGGGTGTCCGTGCCCCGGACCTTCAGGCTCACCCGCCTCCGGCCCCTGGAGGGATCCAGGGAGGAGGGATCGGGAATGCGGGGCGCGGGTCCGGAGAGGGCCTCGGTCTCCTCGGACTGCCTGCCGGTCGGGAAGCTCTCGGCCACCTCCTTCGCCCTGGCCGTCACCTCCAGGGGCCGGTAGGCCTCCATGGCCACGACGGTGTCGGCGGCCTCCAGGTAGTCGCCACTGCCCCCCAGGACCAGGATCGAGCTCACCCCCGCCTCGGTGTGGAGCTGGCGGATCCGGTCCACGAAGGGGGTGATGGGCTCCTTTTCCCTGGGCACCAGGGCCTGCATGCGCCGATCCCGGATCATGAAGTTGGTGGCCGCCGTGTCCTCGTCCACGAGAAGGGTCCGCGCTCCGGCCTCCAGAGCCTCCACGATGTTCGCAGCCTGGCTGGTGGAGCCCGATGCGTTGGGGGAGCTGAAGGAACGGGTGTCGTCACCGTTGGGGAGGGTCCCGATGAAGGGGGAGATGTCCACCCCCTGGATGGACCGTCCGTCCTCGGCCCGGATCTTCACCGTGGCCGGGTCCGACACCACCAGCTCCCGGCCGTCCCCGGGCCGGTGGTTGTAGACCCCCCGCTCCAGGGCCCGGAGGACGGTGCTCTTTCCATGATAGCCCCCGCCCACGATGAGGGTGACGCCCTCGGGGATGCCCATCCCCGAGACCTGGCCTGCGTTGGGCAGGTCGATCTCCACCCGGAGCCCGGGGGGGGAGACGAAGGGAACGGTCCCGTCGGCGGTCATGGGCTCCTGGCTCACCCCGCTCACCCTGGGAAGGACGGCGCCGTCGGCCACGAAGGCCACGAGCCCACGGTCGGGGAGGGCGGCCCTGAGGGCGTCGGCGTCCTCGTTGGCCTCGGCGTGGCGGAGGATCTCCCCCTTCGCGTAGGCCCCCGCACGCAGGCTCCCTTCCACCACCTTCGGTACGGCCTCCAGGAGGAGGCGAACGGCCTCCCCGCCCATGATCCGCCGGCCCCGGGCCGGGAGCCCCACGGTGAATCGGGCCTCCACGCTCCCGTCGGGGCTCACCCGTACTGCAGTCTGGGGCAGCACTTCCTGACCCGGGGCCTCCATGCGGATCTCCCCGCTCTTTCCCGTTCCCTTTCCCCGGGCCGTCCGGCGGGCCCTGTCCTGAAAGCTCCGGGCCAGGAGGGCCGCCGCTCCCACGGCCCGGCTCCCGGCGGTGCAGACCTCCCCGGGAAGGCCGGTGAAGGCCCCGGTGAGGAACACCCTCACGCGGCTGGGAGCGGCGTAGGGATCCCCCTGGACGTGGTCGATCTGGAGGGGGAAATCCGGGAGCGCCCAGCGTCCCTTCAGCTCCTTGTATGCCTTGTAGCCCCTCCCGTCGATGCGGTTCAGGAGGGCGCGGAGGTCATCAGCCGAGGATCTGGGCATGGGGTCCCGGGTCTCGTTGGAGGCTCAGAACGGATTCCGTGAGCCCTCAATCCGCATTCAGGATGCGGGCCGGATCCACCCGGGCCGCCCGCCAGGCCGGGGTGGCGCTGGCCAGACCCGCCACGCAGAGCAACACCAGCGTGGTCAGGGCCAGGGTCAGGGGATCCGTGGGACTCACCTCAAAGAGGAGCCCCTCCAGGAGCTGGGTCAAGGCCAGGGCACCCGCCAGTCCGAATCCCAGCCCCGCGGCCACCAGCCCCAGGCTCCGCCCCACCACCAGGCGCAGGATCCGTACCCCGTCGGCTCCCAGGGCGAGCCTCAGCCCCATCTCCCGCATGCGGCGGGAGACATCGTAGGCCACCACCCCGTAGAGCCCCACGGCGGCCAGGAGGAGCGCCACGCCGGCGAAAATGGAGAGGAGGAGGGCGACGAAGCGCTCCTGGGCCAGGGAACCGGCCACCATCTCGGTCATGGTGGTGGGCTGAGCCAGGGCGAGTCGGCTGTCCATGGCCCTCAGCTCCCGGCGGATTCCCGGAATCAGGGTCCCGGGCTCCTCCAGCCCGGTCCGGGCGGTAAGGAAGAAGCCCGGCCCCGGGACCTGGGCGTAGGGGAAGTAGGTGGCGTTGGGGCTCTCTCCCCGGAGACCGAAGTTCTTCACGTTCTTCACCACCCCGACGATCTCGCGCCAGACCGGCTCCTCGGGATCGTTGAAGTTCAATCGCTTGCCCACCGGGCTCTCGCCGGGGAAATAGCGCCGGGCCAGGGTCTCGTTGACGAGGATGACCCGGGTGTCATCCTCCTGGTTGTCGGCGGGTATGAATCCCCTCCCCTCCAGGACCGGGATTCCCATGGCCTCCGGATACCCGGGGCTGATTCGCCGAATCCAGGAGATGTTCTCCTGCCCCGGGGGCGGATCGGCCTGTCCCTCCACCTGGAACCCGACGTCGGCGTTGGCGCCGGAGAGGGGAAGGGTGCTCACGATCCCCACGGACTCCACGCCGGGAAGGGACGCCACCCGCTCCTCCAGCTCGTTCACGAAGGCGTTTCGGTCCGCGGCCTCCGGGTATCCATCCGGGTTCAGCCCGATGTAGGCGGCCACCACCCCCCGGGGGTCGTAGCCCAGGTCCACCCTGTTCAGCTCGAGAAAGGTCCGGAGGAGAAGGCAGGCACCCACCAGGAGGATCAGGGCCACCCCCATCTGGCCCGCCACCATGGCCGAACGGAGCCTCCACCTGCCCCTGCCCTCGGTGGTCCGGTGCCCCTGGGCCAGATCGTTCCTCAGGTCCACGGAGGAGGCCCGGAGGGCCGGAAAGAGCCCGAAGAGGAACCCGGACCCCAGGGTGGCGAAGGCGGCGAAGGTCAGGATGCGACCGTCCACGGCCACCGAGTCCAGCCGGGGCGTCCCCGAGGGAGCCAGGGACACCAGGAGGTCGGTGCCCAGGTAGGCCAGAACGGTTCCCAGGATGCCGCCCATGAGGGCCATGACCAGGCTCTCGGTGAGGAGCTGTCCCACCAGGCGGCGGCGGCGGGCTCCCATGGCCGACCGCAGGGCCATCTCGGAGAAGCGGGTGGACCCCCGGGCCAGGAGGAGGTTGGCCAGGTTCAGGCACACCAGGAGGAGGATGAACCCCACGGCCCCCAGAAGCACCCAGAGACCCGTTTCCTGGGCCTGGACCATGTTCTTTTGAAGGGCGAAGAGGCTGTAGGTCACGCCGGTGTTGGCCTCGGGGTACTCGTCCTGGAGGCGCTCCCCCAGCTCGCGGATGCGGGACCGGGCCAGCTCCACCGGGACGCCGTCGGCCAGGCGCCCGAGAGTGCGGAAGAGGGCGCTCCCCCTGCCGCCCAGTTGCGGGTTCCCCTGGGCCTGCAACGGTCTCCAGACCTCCTGGTTCTCCACCAGGGTGGAGAAGGCGCCCCCCAGCACGGGAACGGTGAACCCCGGGGGCATGACCCCGACGATCTCGTGGGGCACCCCGTTGAGCTCCATGGACCGCCCCACCACCTCCGGGTCCCCCCCGTACAGACGGTTCCAGAGCCCGTGGCTGATGAGGATGACCCGGGAAGCACCGGCCCGGTCGTCCTCGGGAAGGAACCCTCGTCCCAGCATGGGAGCCTCCCCGAGCACCCGGGAAAGGGTCCCCTCGGTGACCTGAATTCCCTGGACGACCTGGGACGGACCCTCTCCGGTGAGGGTGCCCTGCCACTCCAGGTAGGCCCCCAGCTCCTCGAAGAACCCCGAGCTCCGGGCATCCTCGTAGTTGGGGTAGGAGAGCCACTCCTGCACGGGGCCGTCGATTTCCGAGACATCCGCCCAGACCGTGACCAGCTCCTGGGGATCCTCGAAGGGGAGGGGGCGGAGGAGGATGCCGTCCACCAGGCTAAAGATGGCGGTGCTGGCGCCGATCCCCAGGGCCAGGGTGAAGACGGCGACCCCGGCGAAGACGGGGTTCCGCCGCAGGACCCGGAGGCCGTACCGGGCATCCGTGATCATCGTTTCCATCCAGCCGACTCCGTCCACCTGACGCATCTCCTCCCTGATCCGTTCCTCGCCGCCGAAGCGGAGGCGTGCCTCCCTCCGGGCCCGGACCGGCGACATGCCCTGAGCTCTGAGCTTCTCCGCCTCCATCTCCAGGTGAAAACGGAGCTCCTCGTCCATGTCACGGTGCACCCTCCTCCGGTCCAGGAAGGGCCGGAGGAAGAAGCGGAGCTGGTGGAGCCACTTCACAGGCCCACCCTCATGCCCGGTCCATGACCGACTGGACCGCGGAAACGAAGCGGTCCCACCCCTCCTCCTCCCGGCCCAGGGCCTTCTGCCCGGCGCCGGTGAGCCGGTAGTACTTCGCCCTCCGGTTGTTGCTGGAGGTGCCCCAGTAGGAAGCCAGGAGCCCCTTCTTCTCCAGCCGGTGAAGGGCCGGGTAGAGGGACCCCTGGGTGACCTGGAGCACGTCCTCCGAGAGTTGCTGGATGCGCTCGCTGATCCCCCAGCCGTGCATGGGCTCCTGGGCCAGGACCCCGAGGACGAGCATGTCCAGCGTCCCTCTCATGACATCGTGCGTGGCTTTCGGCATGTCCGGCACATTCCTCCCCGGTGGTTCAGCGCGGCCGACTCCCCTCGTGATTCGACAAGAACAAGATACCCGACCCCTCGCGTTTCGACAAGAGCCGACCCGGCCCTCTCCGAGGTTCATCCCCCTGCGGACGCCGCCCACGGGGGACCCGTTCCCTACTCGGCTCGGAGGACCTCCGCCGGCGGAACCCGGGGGCCTCCTCGACCCACCGGACCATCCCCTTCCGCTCCAGGCGGTTCAGGGGGAAGGTGCCTCCCCTACTTCCCAGCCAGCACCTTCCGAACCGCGGCGCCGGCGAACTCGACGTCGTCGGAGCTGATGTCGTGATGGGTGATGAGGCGGATCCGCATGCCCCGGGGCGGGTTGACCCGGACCCCTTCGGCGGCCAGGGCCCTCACGAACTCGCCCGCATCCATGAGCTCGGAGGGAACCTCGGCGAAGACGATGTTGGTCTCAACCTCTCCGGGCGGGACGTCGAGGGTGAGGCCCGCCTCCTCCAGGAGCCCGGCCAGCCGGCGGGCGTTGGCATGATCCTCGGCCAGGCGGTCCACCATGATGTCCAGGGCCACGATCCCGGCAGCGGCCACCACCCCACCCTGGCGCATTCCGCCCCCCGTGGCCTGCCGCCAGTGCCGAGCCCGGGCCACGAACTCCGCCGAGCCCAGGACCAGGGCCCCCACGGGACACCCCAGCCCCTTGGTCAGGCAAACGGTGACGCTGTCCACCTCGCCCGTGAGCTCGGCTACCGAGACGCCCTGGGCCACGGCGGAGTTGAAGATCCGGGCCCCGTCCAGGTGCACCGCCAGATCCAGCGACCGGGCCGTTTCGGAGAGAGCCTTTGTCTGGACCGGCGAGAGGCAGGTCCCCCCGGCGTAGTTGTGGGTGTTCTCCAGGCAGAGGAGGGTGGTCCGGGGGTGCAGGACGCCCTCGGGGAACACGGCCTCCCGCACATGGTCGGGAATCATGCGTCCGCGCACGCCCTGGACCGTTCGGGGCGTGAGGCCCCCGAAGACCGCCATGAACCCCGCCTCGTTGTTGAAGATGTGTGAGGAAGCTTCCAGGATGACGGACTCGCCCCTGCGGGTATGGGAAAGCACCGACACCACGTTGGCCATGGTGGCGCTGAAGACCAGCATGGCCGCCTCCTTGCCGAACATCTCCGCCGCCTTCTCCTCCAGGGTCAGAACCGTGGGGTCCTCCCGGTAGTAGTCATCCCCGACCTCGGCCTCGGCCATGGCTCGGCGCATGGCCTCGGTGGGCTTCGTGACGGTGTCGCTTCTGAGGTTGACCAACCGATCCATCGGGTTCCTCCGGAGAAGAGTGCAGGAGAGGATCATCGGGCTCCTCTCGGAGACCGATGATAGGTGCCCTGTGCCGCCGGAGGAAGATGGGAGGCCGGAGAAGGCCGCTCCCTTGCTCTCAGCCCCCCTCGGAACACCCGAGCGGGAACCCCGGAAGACCTTGACGTTCATGCGAAGCCAGGAGTAGGATCGGATCATCCGGGAGTCGGCCCAAACCCTTGCGGATGAAGGCGCTTCGTCCCCGACCCGAAAAACGGGATCCCGGGCGGGGTTGTCCACTTCCATCCAGCCCTCATCGAGGTCCGGTCCGAATGAAGCGTTGTCCGGAGTGCAAGCAGTTCTTCGGAGACGAAATCCAACACTGTCCCAACGACGGGACGGAGCTGGTCGATCGCCTCCCGGGAAAGGACCCCTTCATGGGTCGGATCCTGGCCGGCCGGTACGAGGTCCTGGACCTCATCGGGAAGGGCGGATTCGGCGTCGTGTTCAAGGTCCGGGACCGGAAGATGGAGGACGTGGTCGCGCTGAAGGTCTTCGACCGTCGGCGATTCACCGACACCGAGGCCCAGGAAGCCATCAAGCGGTTCCGACGGGAGGGCGTCCTCCTCCGCCGCACCGGGAAGCGCTCCAACAACATCGTCACCGTCTACGATTTCGAGGAGGACGAGGCCGAGGAGCTCTTCTACTTCACCATGGACTACGTGGAGGGGACGACCCTGGCCTCCATCCTCTCCACGGAAGGCCCCCTGGCCGTAGACCGGGTCCTGAGCCTGGGGCGGCAGGTCTGTTCGGCCCTCAACGCGGCCCACTTCGAGGGGGTGGTTCACCGGGATCTGAAGCTCGAGAACCTCATGGTGGTCCGGGAGGCCGGGCAGGAGACGGTGAAGGTCCTGGACTTCGGGATCGCCAAGGTGGTGGGGTCGCAGAGCCTCACCAACCTGGCGGTCGGCGTGCCGGGGACCCCCGGGTACGCACCGCCGGAACAGCTCCAGAGCCCCGACAAGATCGACGGCCGGACGGACCTCTTCGCCCTGGGCGTGGTCCTCTACGGTCTCCTCACCGGGCGGGAGCCATGGCAGGAGTCCACCATCACCGAGCCGCCGTCCAGCGACAAGGTCTGGGATCTGATCAGGAACTCCCTGGAGGGCGAGCCCACCCCCGTTCGGAAGTGGGCCCCCGAGGTCCCCAAGCCCCTGGAAGCCGCCATCCTCAAGCTCCTGGCAAAGGAGCAGGAGGACCGGTTCCAATCCGCCGAGGAGCTGGACCAGGAGCTGGCCAGAATCGAAGACCTCCTGGAATCGGAGCGCCCCAAAGAGCCCGGGTCGGTGACGGTGAACACCGAGTCCTACGGCGTGAAGGTGGCCATTCGAAAGGGCTTCCGGGTGGTGGCCCAGGGAACCACGCCGTGGACGGCCCGATCGTTGAGGCCGGGAGAGTACCAGGTCGAGATCCGGGACAAGCGGTACCACAAGGAGACCCGGAAGATCGTCGTGCAGGAAGCCGAGGATGCCTCGGTCCATCTCTCGGCCACCACCAAGCCGCCGCGACCCTCCCCCGGCGAGGTCCTCTCTGCGGTCGTCCAGAAGTACCGGACCCCCCTCATGGCCGCGGCCGTCCTCATCATCCTGGCGGGGATCGGTCTTGCCGTCCGTCCGTATCTGCCGGGTCCCAGGATCCCCCTCTCGCCGGAGGAACTCGAAGCGGCCCTGAGTGCCGGCGAGGTCGTCCGCACCAGGATAGAAGGGGATCGGTTGGAGGGGGTGCTCCGGGACGAGGCCGGAGAACAGAGCCGGTTCCGCGTGAGCCTGGCCCGGATGGCCGTTCAGGATCTGGCCCGGACCGTCCGGGACCGGGGGGTGCCCCTGGAGACCTCGGGAACCGGCGTTCTTCGCATCGGGACCCTGGACGAGTCCACGGGGGAGGGAGCCCCCGACGTCCGGGTGACGGTGCGCCGTGGAGGAGCCGGATGCTCCCCCTGCGAGCCCGGCCGGGAGATGGAGATGGAGGGCGGATGGTACTTCGCCGAGGCCGGAGGCCGGGAGTGGAACCTCAGGGCATTGAGCGTCCGGGGTCGGTCCGGCCTGGCCCTGGAAGAGAGCCTCAGCCCGGCAGGGGACTCCCTCTTCATCCCACCGGAGGGCTCCCTGGAGCTCACCGCCGTGGTCTCCCCCACCCCGACTCGCGTGACCCTGGCCGCCGGCGGCGAGGCCCGGGCCCGGGACGACCTCGCTGCCGCTCTCGACTCGGTGAACCGGGTGCTGGCCGAAAGGCCCGACCACGACTGGGCCGCAACCTTCAGGGATTCCCTCGCAGCCGACGTCCAGGCCGGAGCCAGGGAGACCATGGTCGCGGGACGGCCGGACGGTGCCGATCGGTGGCTGGACCTCTGCGAAATCGACCCTCTCCGGGGGGAGGGTTGCGAGGAGCTGCGGGAGTGGATGCTACTCAGGGGACGGGCGGGAGACGCCTTCGAACGGGAGGACTGGGCTCTGGCCATGGAGCACGCGGAGGCGTGCCTCCGACTCAGCCCCCGGGACGAGGATTGCGCCGGTCTTCGAGGGGAGGCCGCCCGGGCCCTGGCCGAAGAGGAGGCGCCGGCGCCTGAACCCCGGGAGCCCGTCGAGACTCAACCGACTCCCACCGAGGATCCCGCGGCACCCCCCGCCACCGAAACGCCTCCCCCGGCTGCGGAGACACCCGTCCAGGATCCCGACAGGCCGCCCCCGGCCCTGGTCCGGGCCCTGAACGAGGCCCGCATGGCCATGGACCGAAACGACATCCGGGGAACGGAGGCGGCCTTGCGGCGGGCCAGGGAGATCGCGCCCGAGCACGAGGGCACGCAGAACCTCCGCACCGCCGTGCTGGCCCGGGCTCGAGATCGGGTCCTGGCTGCCTTCCGGGCCGGAAACGCCCCGGGGGCCCGGGACTGGCTGCCCCTCTGCCGGACCGCGGCTCCGGAAGACCGTGACTGCGCCAGGGTAGCCGACTGGCTGGAAGCGAAGGCACGGGCAGGGGCCGCCATGCGGGATAACGACCCCGCCGTGGCCCTGACCGAAGCCCGGCGGTGCGTCGAGATCAACCCCTCGGACGGGAATTGCGCCAGGTTGGCGGAGGAGGCGGAGCGGCTGATGCAGGGACCCGCCGAAGAGGAAGAAGCCCCGGCACCACCGGAACCGGAGCTTCCCACCCCGGCAGCCTCGAATCTCGCCATCCGGACCTTCGCGTTCGATGACGGCCGCTTCACCCTCCAGGGAAGCTTCTCGGCGGTGGGGCCCGGCGACGCGGCCCTCTGCGTCGCATCGGTGTTTTCCGATGTGGAGAGCGGCCCCCTCCAGGATCGGGACGGTGAGTTCGCCCTGGGGCGTCAGGTGGCCGTTACCGCCCCCCCCCCGACACCCGGCCCCGAGGGCGATGCATTCCCCGTCAACCACACTTTGCCGGCGAACCAACTGGACCGACCGCGGGGCCGGGTCCGGGTCGTGGCCACCTTGAAGGTCTGGGCGGAAGCTTGTGGCTCCGTGAGCCCTGCGTCTCCAGCTCTGGCCGAAGTGTCCTCCAGGGAGATCTGCGTTTTTCGGTATCCCGGAGGCTGGAATCTGTGCAGGCGGTGAGTCGGATGAACAGGCACCTTTCACAGGGAGTCGAGACAAGCCGTGATCGGTAGCATTGCGGGACTCACCGATGTGGGTGAGAGCCGGGACCACAACGAGGACGGCTTCATGATCCTGGATCTGACCTCCGGACAGGAGCTTCCCGACTCGACCTCGAATCTCCTTCTGGAGGGGAATCCTCTCATCCTGGCCGTCTCCGACGGAATGGGCGGAGCCCAGGCAGGTGAGATCGCCAGCGCCGTGACGCTTCAGGTTCTCCGGAAGGCGACCACGGAGGCCGGAAAGGGGATTGCGGAGGTCTCTACCGAGGCCGTGAAGAGCTGGCTGGCCGACGTGATCCAGAAAGCGAACCGGACGGTCAAGGAGGCCGGAGAGGGTGATGCGGAGGTCCGGGGCATGGGAGCGACCATCACGGCCGCCGCGGTCTTCGCCGACAAGATCGTGGTGGCCCATGTGGGCGACTCCCGGGCCTACGTCCTCCGGGACGGAGGGCTGACCCAGATCACCGTGGACCACACCTTCGTCGGTCAGATGGTCGCCCGGGGTCATCTGACCCCCGAAGAAGCTCGGATCCACGACCACCGACACCTCCTCCTTCAGGCCGTAGGCGCCAAGGACGTCCTGAACATCGACACCCTCTCCAGGGAGATGGAGGCCGGTGACCGGCTACTCCTCTGCAGTGACGGCCTCCACGATCTCGTGGATGATGCCAGGATCGCCGAGATCATCTCCAGCGAGGAGAGGCCCGACGCCCAGTGCCGGGCCCTGGTGGATGCGGCCCTCTCGGAGGGCGGCTTCGACAACATCACGGTCATCGTGCTCCAGGCTTCCTGAGCCCGGGGCCGGCAAGATCAAGCCCAGGAGAGAGCGTCCTTGTCGACTCGTATCTTCCCACCCCTCGGCGCCGGCGATCCGGATACTCCGGGCAAGGCAAGGCTGGCCCTGGTTTCCGGACAAGAGGTCAGGGAGTTCGACCTGGCCAAGAACACGACCCTCGGCCGGCACCCCGACAACACCATCCAGATCTTCGATCCGGTGGTCTCGAAGCGGCACGCCGAGATCGAGAGGCTTTCCGACGGCTCCTTCCTCCTCCGGGATCTGGGCTCCCTGAACGGAACCTACGTGCGCGGACGCTCCATCCGGGAACACGTCCTGGAAGACGGGGACGAGTTCCAGATGGGATCCGCCCGCCTTCTCTTCTCCGGCACGACGAGAGGGGAAGGGGATCAACAACAGGTCACCCTCGGGACCGAAGCTCTCAAGAGCCACGTACGGGAGCGGGTGGATGCGGCCAGGGCCGGGGATTTCCTCCCCGCTTCGCAGATCTCGGACGGGGATGTCCTGCGTCGAGACTACGAGCGACTGCGGATCAGCCATGAGCTATCCAGGTCCGTAGCCACGGAGCTGGATCTCCGGAAGCTCCTGCCCAAGATCCTGGACAAGGCCTTCGAGCTCCTCCCCGCCGACCGGGCCGTGATCCTCCTCGCCGACCACCGGGGCAATCTGGTCCCCAGCTTCGCCAAGAGCCGGCACGGTGGACCCGATGAGGAGATCGTCCTCTCCGACACCGTGGTGGAGGAGGTCAAGAGCACCAAGACGGCGATCCTCTCCTCCGACGCCACCTCCGATGCCCGCTTCAGCGGCTCCGAATCGGTGTTCATCCAGGGAATCCGCTCCACCATGACCGTGCCCCTCCTGCACGGAAAGGAGCTCCTGGGGGTGATGCACCTGGACACCCAGATCGCCACCAACGCCTTCACGGAAAAGGACCTTCAGATCTTCACGGGGATCGCTGCCGCAGCGGCCAGCGCCATTCAGAATGCCCGCCTGGCCCGGGAAATCGAGCGGGAAGCCGAAACCCGCTCCCAGCTCTCCCGCCTGATCTCACCCAGCGTGGTGGAGCAGGTCGTGAACGGTGAGCTGACCCTGGAGCGGGGAGGCCGCCTTCACGAGGTCACCATGCTCTATTCCGACATCCGCGGCTTCACCGCCATGTCGGAGGGCAGTCCCCCGGAAGAGATCATGACCACGCTGAACGACCATTTCGAGCTCATGCTGGAGGTCCTCTTCAGGCACGGCGGCTCCCTGGACAAGTTCGTGGGGGACGAGGTCATCGGCCTCTTCGGAGCGCCGGTGGACCTGGACGATGCGCCCTTCCGGGCGGTGAGCTGCGCCGTGGACATGATGGAGAGCCTGGAGGACTTCAACCGGCTCCGGGCAGCCCGGGGGCAGAAGCCGGTCCGGATCGGGGTGGGCATCAACACCGGCGAGGTCATCACCGGGGCGGTGGGGTCCCGGTCGTCCGTTCAGTACACGGCCATCGGCGACGCCATGAACGTGGCGGCCCGCCTGGTGGATCTGGCCAAGCCCGGAGAGATCCTCCTGTCCAGGGAGACCTACGACCGGGTCAAGGACCGGATCCGGGCCACAACCCTGCCGCCCGCCCGGGTGAAGGGGAAGGCGGCGGAGCTGCACATCTTCAGCCTGCTGGGGGCCACCGACTGACCCCCGGCCCGGCGAAGAGGGCCGCCCTCAGGAACCCGAGGGCGAGAAGCTGAGGCCTGCGGTCAGGAAGATGTCGTTCTGGAGGTTCCCGTCGGTGAAGGGGGAGATGTAATCCCGGGCCTCGAACCGCAGGGCCATGCTCGGGGTCACGAAAATCCTCAAGCCCCCACCCAGACTCCCGTAGGCGTTGGTCTGATTCGTCTCGGCGTTGGGATGATCCGAGCTGTCGTATTTCATGGCCCCGGCCCCACCGGCCAGGAACACCTCCATGAGAGGGTTGTCCGACGGGAGAGTGTAGAGGACGTTACCCCCGAACACCATCAGGTTGGTGTCGATCTTCTGCTGACCGCTGGTATTGGAGCCCGAGTAGGCCCCCGGCACGAGGGCGAAGCTGCCCTCCAGCGATACCTGGCCGAAGCGCAGGCCCAGGTTGCCGCCCAGGACGACCCCGTTGTCCATCTTGGGCTGGTTGATCCCCTCGGCTCCCGGGTAAACCACGATACGGTCGGCCAGGTCGCTGACGAAGAGGGCCCCGCCGGCGAAGGCGGTGATCTCGAATTTGGTGTTTCCGTTCCCCATTCCCTGGGCCTGAAGCCCCTGGAGCGGAGTCAGGAAAAGGACCATGGAGAGACCGACAGAAATAAGGCGTCCCATACCGACCTCCAGAGCGTGAGCAAAAAGACACGGACGTTGCCTCCTGCGACGATACGCGCCGATCGTTCCCCCACGCAAGGTTCTCCGCAGAGTCCCGCATCTTCCCCGGGCACCGCTGACAGACCCGATTCGCTTGACCCCACCGGGCGCGTATAGTATTGGGTTAAGGGATCCCGGCGCTTTTCCCATGGACGTTCCCGGTCCGGAGCCTATGGCTGGGTGTCGCGGATCACCGCAACATGCGTGTCCCAATCCCATGGGAGGTCCTGATGGGCACCTTGACCTGGCTCCGTAGGGGCGCCGCCTCCGCCCTGGCGTTTTCCCTCATGCTCTCCGGATGCGATTCCAGCTCCCCACCCACCCCCGAATCCATGACCGCATCTCCGTCCTCCGTCATCGACGGGACGGTGGGCCAGAACGTCTCGGTCTCGGTGACCGTCACCGGCTCCGACGGCAAGCCCTACGCCGGGGGCGTGGTGAGCTTCACCGTGACCTCGGGAGGGGGCACGGTCTCTCCCACCTCCGCCACCACCGACCAGTCGGGGAGGGCCTCCGCCACCTGGACCCTGGGCCAGACGGCCGGAACCCAGCAGCTCACGGCCAGCCTGTCCCCGGCTTCTGCAACGTTCCAGGCCAATGCCGGCGCGGGAGCGCCGGCCTCCATCCAGGCACTGACGTCCTACCCCGGGACCTACGATCCCGGAGAGGATCTGCCCCAGGACGCCAACTTCGAGGTGGAGGACCAGTACGGAAACGAGGTCTCCGGCGCCTCGGTGAGCTTCTCCGCCTCCCACGACGGAACGGTGAGCCCCACGCAGGGGACCACCGACAGCCAGGGACAGGCGTCCACGACCTGGACCCTGGGCCCCCGCAACGGCACGCAGACGCTCACGGCCACCGTGGC
Organism: uncultured Gemmatimonadaceae bacterium; assembly: GCA_964464555.1. Lineage (GTDB taxonomy): Bacteria > Gemmatimonadota > Gemmatimonadetes > Longimicrobiales > Gaopeijiaceae > CAYXGM01. The sequence continues at coordinate 53,372 of CAYXGM010000008.1, forward strand.
CTCCGTCACCCCGGCCACCCTGAACGCCGAGGCCTACGACCCCTGCCTGGATGTCCAGACTCTGGTCATCGGGGGCACCATCACCGGGAACCTGAGCGCCGAGAGCTGCGAGACGGAGGTGGACAACACCCTCCGCTTCCTGGACTGGTACGGGGTCACCATCTCCAACGCCGGCGCCTTCATCTTCACTCTGGCGTCGGATTTCGCCACCCCGGCCTTCCGGCTCTACGACAACGGCGGGTTCATGGGCGGCCTCATCGACACCAACGACAACGTCATCGCCTACCGGGCCTTCCTGGACACCGACCCCCAGACCTCCGGCGCCCAACCCGCCGCCGCGGCAAGCGAGACCTACCTGGCGGGGGTGTTCTCGAACTCGGGCGGCGTGGGCGACTACACCCTGGAAGCGGTGGCCTCCAGCGGCCAGATCGAGAACTGCGAGACCTGGGTGTCCACCGGGCTGCTCAGCACCAACCAGTCCCTGGCCACCACGGACTGCGGATTCGACGACGGCAGCTTCTTCGACCGCATCATCCTCTTCCTGGATCAGGGGGAGACGATCCGCGTGGCCATGAACTCCTCGGCGGTGGATGCCTTCCTCATGATCGTGGACGCAGGCTGGACCGAGGCCCTGGACGGCGACGACGACTCGGGGGTTGGCACCAACGCCCTCGTGGACTTCTCCGCCCCGGAGCGGAACTACTATTGGGTCGTAGCAAACAGCTTCGGCGGGGGAGAAACGGGCAACTACTCGCTGACCATCAACCCGTTGACGAGCTCGCCTCCCCAGGGAGCCGCCGGCCCCACGGACCCCCGCCGGCTCCCCATGCTCCCCGACGAGCTTCCGGATCCCGGGCGGGCGCTTCTCAACGTGCCGCCGAAGGGGAAGGGATCCAGGTAGGGTCGAGGTAGCTCCAGACCCGGCGCCCCCCGGCCGAGGAGGCCGGAAGAGGGGTCGAGCCCGCCTCAACCCAGGAGGAACACCCCGGCAACCACACCGATGATGAGGGCCAGAAGCACGAGTCCCCAGACCATGGCCGGGCTCATGGACCGGGCCGGCTCCGGATAGGGGGGCTGGGGGGATTCCGGGGTGACGGTGTTACCCGAAACGGGAGTGATGCGGGTCTCGGCAAGCTCGGGCGCAGCTTCGGGCGACGCCTCTCTGGGCTCCTCGGCAGGCTCGGCTCCGGTCTCGTTCCCGGAGGTGGGCGTCACCCTCGTCTCTGCCAGGGCGGGGATGTCCTCCGGGGAAGCATCCCTAAGTCCGTGGTCCTCCCCGAACACCATGGTGAAGGCGCCGGGCCGTCCGCTCCTCTTTTTCTTTTTCGACGGGGTGGCGGGAGGACGGGCCTCTTCGCCCGGGGCCTCCTTCGCGCCCTCCTCCGCCTCCTCCTCCGTGTCGGGCTCCGTTCCGGGGGCCGCAGGGGTCCCGGGCGGCTCCCCACCGGAGGGGTCCTCCTCCTCGGGTGCCTCCGCGTCTTCCTCCGGCTCCGGCAGATTCGTGACCCGGGCACCCTGTTCGGAAGGAAGGGATTCATCCTCCGGGGATGCCGGCGGAGGCGTCTCCACGACAGCGGTCTCTCCCAACTCACCCGTATCCCCCACCACCCCCAGAAGACGCGTATAGACGCCGGGGTCCTTCACGACCTTCCCCCCGGCCGCTCTTTCCAACCACTCGCCCAGGGTCGTGAAGCCCTCCAGGGGCTCCGTGACCATCACCGTCGTCTCATCCACCTCCGTGAGGACCAGGATCCGGGCCGCATCGCTCCTGTCCAGGCTGGGGAGAAAGTTGAGCAGGGAGGTCCGGCTCCCCGGCACATCCTTCACCAGGAAGTGGACCAGGACCGGAGTCCCGGACGAATCCAGGGCCCGGTGGCTGACGACGTCGCCGTCGTCCACCTTCTCCTGGAGGGTATACTCTCGCTGGAATTCCTCGCCCGTCATGGTGGAGCACCCTCGCCGTGCAGAATCACCACGACCCCGGCCAATGCCCGGAAAGCCGTCATGGGGAAACGAAGCTGTCCTGTTTCAGGAAGGTAGACCGGTGGCGGTGCGGCAGCAATCGGAACCCCGGCCTCGCCCGGGGACCGATCCCCCCGTTCCGTCTTGCCCGGACCCGGGTCCCGGCGGCATCCTTCCACCGGCAGAGAGACCGGTGATCCGAGATTCGGCCGGGCATCAATCCCGGCAGGAGGACGTTGTTCCATGAGCTCCAGAAGAGTAGGATGTCCGCCCCGAGTCGGAAGAAACGGGTGCCCGACGGTTTTTTTGAGCCTGACGTTGATCCTCTCGGCCCTTCCCGGGCCCCTCCGGGCCCAGGTGACGGGAGCCGAAGCCGCGAGGAGCTTCAGGGCCGAGAACGGCCCGGAGATCCTCCGGGACTTCGCGTCCTTTCTCTCCATCCCCAACGTCGCCGACGACTCGGTGGGAATCTGGGAGAACGCCCGTCATATCCGGCAGGAGCTCACGGAGCGCGGCGTGGAGGCCCGTCTCCTCACCCTTCCCGAAGCGAACCCCATCGTCTACGGCGAGGTGAGGATTCCCGGAGCGACCCGGACCCTGGGCCTCTACGTGCATTACGACGGCCAACCGGCGGATCCCTCGAAATGGACCCACGAGCCCTGGGAGCCGGTCCTCTACTCCGCATCCATGGAGGCCGGGGGAACGCCCATTCCCTTTCCCCCGCCAGGGGAGGCCGTGGATCCCGAGTGGCGCATCTACGCCCGCTCGGCAGGGGACGACAAGGCGCCCATCGGGGCCATGCTCCCTGTTCTGGAGGCCTTTCGGGAGCACGGAATCACCCCGACTTCCAACCTCGTCTTCTTCTTCGAAGGGGAGGAGGAGGCCGGGTCCACCCATCTCGGCAGGTATCTGGAGGAGTACGAAGAGCTGATCCGTGACATCGACGTCTGGCTCCTCTTCGACGGCCCGGTTCACCAGAGCGGCCGTCCCCTCCTGAGCTTCGGGGTGCGGGGCGTCACCGGGATGGAGATCACCACCTACGGACCCATCCGCCCCCTGCACAGCGGCCACTACGGGAACTGGGCTCCGGTTCCCGGACAGCTTCTCGTGAATCTCCTGGCCACCATGAAGGACGACGAGGGCAGGGTCCTGGTGGAGGGTTTCTACGACACGGTGGAGCCCCTGGGCCGGGTGGAGAGGGAAGCCCTGCGGCGGCTGCCCAGCTACGACGACGAGCTGGCCCGGGAGCTGGGCCTGGCCCGCCCCGAGGGGAGCGGCCAGACGCTGGCGGAGCGGCTCCTCCTGCCCTCCCTCACCATCCGGGGACTTTCCAGCGGCAACACCGGCGCCCTCACGAGAAACGTCATCCCCGCCACGGCAACGGCAGCCCTGGGAATCCGGCTGGTCAAGGGCAACGATCCCCGACACATGCGCGAGCTGGTGGAGGAGCACATCCGGCGGCAGGGGTTCCACATCGTCCGGGAGGACCCCGACATGGAGACCCGTCTCCGGTACCCGAAAATCGCGAAGGTGACGGGTGGCAGGGGCTATCCCGCGGCCCGGTCCCGCATGGATAGTCCCATCCTCCAGGAGGTGGTGGCTGCAGCGAAGCGGGCGGCGGGAAGCGAGGAGGTGGTCCTTTCTCCGGGCTCGGGCGGGTCCCTTCCCCTCTACCTCTTCACCGACGTGCTGGGCAAGCCCATTCTCATGGTGCCCATCGCCAACCACGACGACCTCCAGCACGCACCCAACGAGAACCTCCGCATCCGGAACCTCTGGTACGGGATGGATCTCTACGCCGAGCTCTTCACCATGCCCGGAGGCTGAAGGCGAACAACGTCCGGGGGCGGAAGGGGACAGCCGCTGCGATGAGCCTCAGGGCCAGACGGTGAGGAGGAAGGGCTCCTTCCAGTCCGGCCAGCCCGCGATGTCCCCCTGAAAGCGCAACCACCACACAACCTGGTTGTGGGGAGCGCCGAAGGAGGGCGGGGCATCCACGGGGAGGGTGAGCACCCCTTTCTTCCTCAGGCCCCGGTGAGCCTCCACCATCTGATTCTTGGCCAGCATCAGCCTCCGCTCGTGCACGATGCGGCGGTGGTGGCTCTGGTATTGCCCATGACCCTGGACCACCCGCTCCTCACACTCCAGCACGGCCTCGAGGGTGCGGAGCTCGGTGCGCTGGTCCGGCCTGATGGAGATGCTGAACCGGATCTCTTCCCCCCTGCGAAGCTCGGTGGTGCTGAGCTGGACGGTGGGCTCCCCCAGCTTTCCCCGCCCGAGCCGTCCCCAGAATCCCTTGACGGCGAGGAGGAACCCGCCCCCCAGGAGGATGCCCACCAGCCAACGTTCCACGGTCTGGAAATCCCACCCCTTGAGCGCCCCCATGACGATGGCGGCGAGGAGAGCCACCAGACCGACCCCCACCCAGACCCCACCCAATCCCCGCTTCACGGCCTCCAGCTTCTCCTTCTCCTGGGGAACCGGCCCCAGGTCCGCCATCTCGGGCTCCGGTGATCCGTGGAGCACCACCGGGAGCCCCTCGATCACGTCAGGGCGAAGGAGAGACCGGTCCAGGCGGGCCTCCAGGGCCCAGACCACCTTCAGGATCTTCCCGTCGTAGCTGAGGGGACCCCGGGGAGCCGGCAGGGCGAAGGGAAAGGTGTGGGTCTCCCCGGCGTCCCAGTGGCCACCCCGGGCGAGAGTCTCCGACCCGCCCTCCCCGGAGGTGGGGTTGCCCTTTCCCTCCGTTCGCCACCGAAAACGGACCTGGGCCTCCCGGAACTCCACCCCTTCCAGGACCTCCACCCGAACCTCTCCCCGGACGGGCTGTCCCGTCTCCAGGATCAGCGGAACCGAAGCCTCCCCCACCCCGCCCTCCCGGCCCGGGAGATGGGAAGGATCATCCAGGTGGATCTCGAAGCGGACGGGCTCGGACACGTTGCCGCCTCAGGGAGGAGAGCCGGAAGCCGGGTCCCCATAGACGAAGCGCTCCACCTCCCCGTGCACCCGGGCCACCGTCTCCGGCGTGGGAGGCCGGGTGAAGCGGGACACGACGATGGTCACGGCGAAGTTGGCCAGAATGGACCAGACCGCCCCGTGGACGTCCAGGGGATGGGGAATCACCACCAGGGTCAGGTACAGCACGGCCAACCCGGTCCCCAACCCCCAGAGCACACCGGCCCGGGTGTAGAGGCGGCGCCCGGGGAAACACACGCCCAGGATCCCCGGCATGAGCTGGAGGGCACCGGACCCGGAAAGGGCCACCAGCGTCACCAGGAACTCGAAGGTGTTCACCGAGAGAGTGTACCCCACCGCCAGGAGCACCACCACCAGGATCCGGCCCACCCAGACGTAGTGCCTCTGGGATGCGTTCGGGGCGACGTAGCGCTGGTACACGTCCCGGGTGAGGACGGTCATGTTGGAGTGGAGGATGGAGTCCAGGGTGGACATGGCCGCCGCCGTGGCCCCGGCCAGGATCATCCCCGTGAGCCAGGCCGGGGCGTACCGGAAGAGGAGCTCGGGAAAGACGGTATCCGGGCTGGCCAGCTCGGGGAGCACCAGGGCGCCCCCCAGACCCACCAGGGCGGTGGGGATGTAGAGGGTCATGAGATAGATGGGCGTCGTCGCCCCCAGCCACTTGATGGTCTTCCCGTCCAGGGCCGTGTAGTAGCGGATCATCATGTGGGGCTGAAAAACGATTCCGAAGGAAAGAGCAATTCCCATCCCGAGCCACATCCCCGGGGTGAAGAACCCCTCGGGACCCGGGAGGCTCAGGAGGTCCGGCCGCTGCGCTGCAACCTCACGCCAGAGTTGGAAGGGACCGCCGAAGAGCTTGAAGGCCAGGACCAGGGCCCCGATCCAGACGGCCAGGTACATCCACACGCCCTGGACCACGTCGGTCCAGTAGACGGCCCTCAGACCGCCCGCCACCAGGTAGCCTGCAGCCACGATGAGGAGGATGAGCGTTCCCACCTCGAAGGAGATGCGCCCACCCGACGCTACGTTGATGATGTAGCCCAGGCCAGCAGCCTGGACCTGGATGTAGAGGATGGTGAAGAGGACCGATACCACGGCGGTGGCCACCCGCACCGCCTCGGACTCGTAGAAGTCGGCCAGCATGTCGGCCGGGGTGATGTAGTCGAAGGCCTTTCCCAGGGCCCAGATCCGGCTCCCGAGGACGTAGGTGATGGCCCCCACGAGGACCGTCCACGTCCCGGCGGCCCAGAACCCGATGCCGTGGGTGTAGAAATACCCTCCCGACCCCAGGAAGGCGAAGGCCGAGTGGTAGCTGGCAACAACCGTCAGATACAGGACGATGAAGCCGGCTTTTCGTCCGTAGAGGAGAAAATCCTCCATGTCCACCGTCAGCCGGCGGTTGGCCACCACCCCCAGGACGACGGTCACGATGAGGTAGAGGAAGATCAGGCTCGTGGCCACCACCCACGGCTCCATCACAGTCTCCGTCCGAGGGTCCAGAGGAGTACGACGATGAGAGCCGAGTACACCACGAAGAGATAGGCGTAGAGGAAAGGAACCCCCAGGACCCAGGGCTCCACCCTGTTGACCAGGGAGTGGACGACGGGGGGTTCCGCCAGGGCGAAGAGGGCCAGAAAGAGGATGACGGCCACCCACCCATCCCGGGTCCGGGGAAGGAAGTGGGAGCGGGGGGGGCGGCTCGAGTCATTCACGGGCGAGTCTCCGGGTCGGTTCATGCGTCGGCGGCCTGCGTCCCCTGCAGCGGGTCATGCCTCTGCGGCCTCCCGCCCCGGCCAGACCTCTCTGGCCAGGGGAGCCATGGCCCAGAGGAGGAGGGTCATGACCACGGCCGAGGTGAGACACCAGGCACAGGTGGCGCCGATGACGAAGGGCTCCAGGAAGGTGAGGTAGACGGAAAAGAGGGTCCCGAAAAGCACGGCCGCCCACCCACCCAGGGCACCCACCTCCCTCATCGCTCCCGAAGCGAATCGGGCCATGGACCAGAAAAGGATGACCACTCCGTAGCCCATGAGGCCCAGAATCCCCACCGGAAGCACGCCGAAGAGAACCGCGTATCCGCTCTGGTTCACCGTATTGCAGTCTCCCACCGGTCCGCACACGGCCTCCACGTGCGTCATCTCGATGTAGCTCAGGTAGCCGGCCACGCCGACCCCCAACACCACCAGGGCCGGCACCGCCCACACCGGCCAGACGTCCCCACGGGTCCGGGGCGGGTATCCCCGCAGAATCAGGCTCACCACCATGAAGAGGAGGACGAGGACCGAGAGGGAGTTTCCGGCCCGATCATGGTTGAACCGGTCCCACATGGTCTGGGATTCCAGGTCCCTGGCCGCCTGGGTCAGGCTCCTGGCGGTGCCCCCCGAGGGCGTTCCTTTGGCACGGGGAGAGACCCTGCCGGCCGTGTCGGCTTCCTCCCCGGCCTCAGAGGCGCCGCTTCCCGCCCTCTCGGGGGCCTCC
>CAYXGM010000008.1:60797-78529 GCA_964464555.1 uncultured Gemmatimonadaceae bacterium
CACCGGCGGCGGGGAGACGGCCGTGTCCGAAGGCTCCGGCTCGGCCACGTCCCCGGTCTCCGGCTCGGTCCCTTCGCCCGGGTCAGGCGCTGGATCGGGGTGCCGGGCATCCGCCGTATCCGTCGGTCCCTGGACAGAAGGGGACGCGGTGTCGGGCCTCTCGGTCTCGAGGGGCGTCTCCCCGGTCACGGTATCGGTGGCGGAGGGCGAGACAGAATCGGGATCCTCCGCCTCCGGTGGCGCCGCCTCGGGTGCGGTGTCCGCCTCCGCAGTCCGGACGCCGACGGGAGGGTCCTGCAGGGCGATGCGGCGATGAGGAAAACGCCGGTCCAGAAGTCCCTCCGCCTGAAGGAAGGAGGTGAGAGCGGGAAAGCCGGGAAGGTCGATCCCGTTCCCGGCCAGGCCCTCCTCCACCATGGGCGGAAAGCGCTCCGGGATCTCCACCCCTCCCACCATCACCTCGTCATCCACGATGAGGATGGGCACGACCCAGTCTTCCTGCCCGATCCCGTAGTGACGCAGTGCCTTCCAGTAGAGATCGTTGGCCTGGGGCTGGCTGGTATCCAGCCCCAGGATCACCAGGCCGGGCCCGTACTCCTCCTGCATGGGGATCAGGACCTCCTTGATGAGTTGATGGCAGTGGGGGCAGGTGGCGGAATAGAAAAGGAGAGCGTGGACCACCGGCTCGGGCTCCAGCTGCTGCCCGCCGGCGGGTGGAGCCAGGAGGAGGAACGCCACCAGGAGTTGAGAAACGCAGATCAGTCTTCTCACGGCTTCCCGTTCTTGTTGAATCCGGCCATGCCGGGGTTCGAGGGTGCTCGAGCCCAGACGTGTATGATGGTTTCCGGCGGCCCTCGCGGGCAACCCGGACGCTGCCCTTCCCGTCCCCGCCACGGTTGCACGGGAGGGGAGTACACGGCCTATTTCCCTGATGAGCATCCTCCCGGCCGTTCTTCCCACGCGCTACCTCCTCAATCCCTCGGTGGAGGGGGGACGTCCCTTCGGTCCCCCCCTGGATCGCATCCTGAACCGGGAGGCCCACGAGGAAGCGTACCGGGAAATCTCTTCCTGGCCGGGTTATGAGCCCACCCCTCTCAAGCACCTCCACGGGCTGGCCAGGACGCTGGGTCTGGAGAGGATCCTGGTCAAGGACGAGGGAAGCCGGTTGGGGTTGGGTAGCTTCAAGGCTCTGGGCGGCATGTACGGGGTCCTCGAGGTCCTGACCCGGAGACTCCAGAAGGAAGCCGACGGGGTGGGGGTGACCTCCCGGGATCTCCTCTCCGGGAGGTATTCCAATCTCACGGGGCCCATGACCGTGACCTGTGCCTCTGCGGGCAATCACGGAATGGCCGTGGCCCGGGGCGCCCGGACCTTCGGGTGTCGCGCCGTGGTCTTTCTCCCGGGCGCCACATCCACGCACAGGGTGCAAGCCATTCGCCGGGAGGGAGCGGCCATCAGGAGGGTGGAGGGAAGCTACGACGATGCGGTCGTGGAAGCCGCCCGGGTGGCGAAAGAGGAAGGGTGGGAGGTGGTGTCGGATACGGCCTCTCCCGGCTACGAAGAGGTTCCCCGATCCATCATGCAGGGGTATACCGTCATGGTCAGGGAGATCATGGAGGCCATGGCAGAAACCGACCCCCCGACCCATGTCTTCCTCCAGGCCGGCGTGGGGGGGCTGGCGGCGGCGGTGTGCGGGCACCTGTGGGAGGCCATGGGGCCCGGGAGGCCGCGAACCATCGTGGTGGAACCGGCCGAAGCCGACTGCCTCATGGAGAGCGCCCTCAGGGCTGGAGAGATACCGTCCGCCGGTTCCCTCTCCACCTCCATGGAGTGCCTGGCCTGCAGGACCCCCTCCTCCCTGGCCTGGCCCATCCTCCGGACGGGAGCCCACGCCTTCCTCACCATCCCCGACTATGCGGCCGAGGAGACGGTGACCCTCCTGGGTCGGGGAGTCTCCGATGATCCCCCCGTTGAAACCCAACCGTCGGGCGCAGCGGGGATGGCGGGCCTCATCGCCGCCACCTTCGAACCCTCTCTGGCTGACCCGCTGGAATTGGGTCGGGAGAGTCGAGTCCTTATCTTCGCATCCGAGGGCCCCCCTCGAACCCAGGAGGTTCCATGAGCGATCTACCGAAGCCCCCGAAGACCCACGACGACTTCGTCTCCACCTTCCCCGAGTTGGCCCGTGCCTGGGAGACCATCGGCGCCGCGGGAAAGAAAGGCCCCCTGGATGAGAGGACCACCCGTCTCATCAAGCTGGCCCTGGCCATGGCCGCGGGTCATGAAGGGGCGGTCCACGCCAGCGTCCGAAAGGGGCTGGCCATGGGCATCACCCGGGAGGAATTCGAGCAGGTGGTCGTCCTGGCGGCCGGGACCCTGGGCTTTCCCCAGACCGTGGCGGCCTACACCTGGATCAAGGATCTCCTCTGAGGCTCCTTCGGCCCCTGCAGGGTCCCGGAGCCCCGTCCCCGTCGAGAAGGGCGTTGCGAAAGGGGGGGAGAGCCCTCCTCAATCCAACTCCTCGAAGAGCTCCTTCAACTGGTCGACGCTCAGAAGCCGCCCCGTGGCCAGGATCCGGCCGTCCACGGCCAGGCCCGGGGTGGTGAGGACGCCCATCTCGGCAATGGCCTCCAGGTCCACCACATTTTCGACCCTGGCCTCCAGCCCCAGCTCCTCTGCCGCCGCCCGGGCGTTCTCGGCCAGCCTCGTGCATCGGGGGCAACCGGGCCCCAGGATCTGAATCGTCTTCATGGCCCACCTCGGCCTTTCCGGAAACGGACCCGTCAGCGTACCTCCCGGATCAGGAGAGCGTCATCCAGGAAGAGAGGGATGAGAGCCCGATTGCGCCGGGCATCGTAGCCCAGGTCCGCCGGCGCCTCGATCCCGTCCGCCAGAGCCAGGATGTTCCCGTCGGGAGTCACCCAGTACACGGCCGAGTGCCCCCAACTGGAAAAGAGAAACCCCCATTCCTCCAAGGAAACGAAACCGTCGAGCTGCATGTCCGAGGGGGGCAGCAGTTGGACCCGCTCACCCTCGGGCGTCACCCGGAAGACCTCTCCCGATCCGAAGGTCGCGACGAAGAGCCCCCGCTCGTCGACGTAGACCCCGTTGGGGCCCTCCACCTCACCATCGGCCAGAACCGTCCCGTCGGCCAGGGTCACCTTCTGGGGAACATCCGCCGTTCTCCGGAGGAGGTAGACGGCTCCGGGGACCTCGGCGGTGCCGCTGTCGGTGAAGTAGAGATCTCCCCGGGAGGTGGCGGTGACGTCGTTGAGGAAGACCGCATCGTCCAGGCAGACGGGAATCAACTCCTCTCCCGTGACGCGGTGGAAGCGTCGGAGACAGTCGATGTCCATGACGAAGAGGGTGTCGGCCACCAGAGCCATCCCCTTGGGACCGTTCAGGGTCACGTCGGGAGACGTGCCGTCAATCCACCGGAGCTCCAGCAGCTCCCCCCCGGGCGAGACCCTGGAGATGAATCCGTTGTCATCCTCATCGGTGGGGCCACCGTTGATGTTCGCCACCAGATACACGTCGGCTTCGGCGTCGTGAAGGACGGATTCGGGGGTGGAGAACCCCACATCATCCACCCTCATGGAAAAGACGGGTCCCGATTCCTGAGCCGGTGTCGGCTCGTCGGCAGGGGCCTCGTCTCCTTCTCCCCCGCAGGCCCAGGGGAACACGAGGAGGAGCAAGGCTGCGGGGGCCGCGAGGTGGCGGCGGGTTTGACGTGAAGGCATGAGATGCTCCAGAGATGATAAGGGTGCACGGGCCCGCGTCGGAGCCTGCTCTGAACGGAGCGTGCGGCCGGGACCGCACCCCGCGGCTCCATTCATAAACGTCCGGGCCCCTTCAGGTCCAGATGCGAGATCCCGGGCGCTCACCGCAACCGAACCCAGGCCGAGCGCGTCCGGCCCGCCTGGTCCGACTCCCCCGACACCTGAACGAAGACCTCGGGCTCCAGGGATCGGACGATCCACTCCACCGTCTCCCCTGCCACACCCACATCCGCCAGGAAGGGACCCGTGCCCCGGAGATGGCCGAGCTGCACGCGCCGGGATCCCTCCACGAGCTCGGCGCCTTCCAGGGCCAGCACCACCCAGGGAGGCCGGACCACCGGATCCAGGAGTCGACCTTCGCCCCCATCCCGACCCACGGCGCCCCGGCCGGTGAGGGACGTGGGGAGGGTTCCCAGATTGCGAATCACGGCCCGGACCCGGAACCGGCCGCCCCCCATGGGAATGACGGTGGGCCCCTCCACCGCCAGACGGGGCGACTGCCTCAGGAGGTAGAAGATCCATGGAAGCTGGACCCGGCACTCGGCCTCCAGGAACTCGGCAGGGGGATTCTGGCCCCAGAACTTCCGGTGCCAGCCTCCGATCTCCACCTCTCCCAGCTCGGGATGGTGATAGGTGGTCCAGGGGGAGAAGTAGCGCCCGCCCAGCTCCTGGTCGTTGAAGCGCATCTCCTCCAGGGGGCCGATGCTCCCGTCCCCGTCGTAGTCCGCCACCCAGGCCTCGGGGCCGGGGGAGTATTCGGGGACCCACCCCACCACCCCCAGGTCCCAGTAGCCCCAACTGATGAGGGTGCCGTAGCGATGGCGGGTGGGGTGGGTGGCCGAGGGGCGCACCGGGCGTCCGGTGGACTCGGTGTAGAACTCGCCCAGGTGCTGGATGAGCGCCAGGTCGTTCTCGGGAAAGAGGGAGGGGGGCGAAGCCGAGGGAAGGCGGTACACGAAGCCTCCCGACGTATGCCCGTGGACGATGGCGGTCACATTGGGATGCTCCTTCAGGAACCGGACCGTGGCGTAGGTCTCGGGCTCGGAGAGGGGAAAGGGCCCCGCCCCGGGCTGGAGATGCTCCCGCTCCCAATTCCGGGGGAAGTTCCGGTTCATGTCGATTCCGCCGATCCCGTCCTCGTTCAGCCGGCCGTCCCCGTCGTTGTCCACCCCTTCACCCACGATGCGGTACCGGCGGGCACGGGGAGGCACCGCGGCATCCGTGGCCGGACGCCCCCGTTCCCCGACCCTCATCAGGACCCGCTCGTCCCGGGGGTGGGCGTACCAGTCCCCCTCCGGATCGGGAATCCGCATGGTGGTGATCCATCCGTCCCCGTCCAGGTCCTCCCCGGGATCTTCGTCGGCCTCGCCGTCTTCGTCCTCATCCCAGGGTCGAACGGTGCTGCGAAGGGAGCGGTCATGGATGAGAGCCAGGTCCGAGCCGTCGGGGTTGAACTTGGGCCTGATGTAGAACGCGTAGCTCTCCAGGAGATCCGTCACCTCGGGATCCCAGCCGTACCGGGTCAGGAGATACCCCAGGGCGTAGAGGGCCACCTGGGAGCTGGTGAGCTCCCCGGAGTGGATCCCCCCGTCCAGGTAGAGGGCGGGCTTGGCGGAGGCGGGACCGGTGATCTCGGCCGTGACCTCCATGACCCACAGCTCCCGCCCCTGCAAGCTCCGTCCGATGGAATACAGCTCGGTGAGATCCGGAAAAAGCTCGTGGAACTCTCCCAGGATCTGGGCCGTCTCGCCGGCCGTGTAGTACCGATTCCAGTCCACGGATCCGTCAGGGGCCACCAGCGTGTGTCCCTGGGCAGCCAGGCCGGCGGGACCGGCGGCAAAGAAGCAGAGGGCACCTGCGGCCAGGAGCCGGATGCCGTAACGGAACGATCCCCACTGGAGCATCATGGACCACCTCTCGGATTCGGCGTGACAGATTCCGGCCCCCGGTCAAGGTAGGACCCGCGGACCCCCATCGGAAACAGTCTGCCCGCTGACGAGTACTACTCCGACGCTTCCTGGCACAATCCAACCACCCACAACCTCCCGGCGGCCGCAAGCCTCCGACACAGCCTCCATCACCGGAAAGGAAGGAACCCACGCATGAAGATCCGAGACATCCTGGACCAGAAAGGCTACGAAGTCGTGACCGTGCCCTCCACATTTTCGCTTCAGGACGCCATGCGCCTCCTCGTAGAGCACAACATCGGCTCGGTAGTGGTCTCCGAGGGCAAGGACGTGCAGGGCATCCTCACCGAGAGGGACGTCCTCCGCACCGCCGCCGAAGACCCCGGCGCCCTGACGGAGAAGAAGGTTCGGGACGTCATGACGGAGAAGGTCATCGTGGGACTCCTGGACGACTCGGTGGAGTACGTCATGGAGATCATGACCCGGAACCGCATCCGCCACCTTCCCGTAGTGGAAGAGGGCTGGATGCAGGGCATCCTCTCCATCGGAGACGTCGTGAACGCCTCCCGGACGAAGGTCGAAGCCGAAAACCGCTACATGCGTGACTACATCCAGGGCAGGTACTTCTAGGAGCCGGTCCGAGTAATGGGGACGGCCGTGCCCGCATGCCCCCACCAACGGCTCCCCGGCCTACGGATCTACGGCCTCCGCCGGCCTCTTCAGGAGGAGGGGCCACTTGGCACCCCGCAGGACCTTGTCGGCCACGCTTCCCAGGAGCGCCCTTCTCACCCCCGTATAGCCGTGGGTGGCGATGGCGATGAGATCCGCCTCACCCCGTTCCGCCGTGGAGAGGATCGCCCGGGCCGGCGCGAAGTGGGACTCGATTCTGGTCTGGGCGGCGATGCCCTCTCCAGCGAGCCGCTCGGCGATTCCCGTCAGGTAGCTCTGGGCTTTGGCTAGCTTCTCTTCCAGGTGCCCCGCCGGCAGGGGGGAAACCCTGGCCCCCACCGTGACGTGGGGGGACGCGACGTTCAGGAGGGTGAATCGGGATCCCATGGCCTTCCCCAGTGCCAGGGCAGGTTCCAGGATCTGCTCCGCCACCCGGGAGCCGTCCAGAGGAACCAGGATGTGATCGAAGCGAGCCTCGGGAAACGTCTTCCCGTCGGAAAGGGGACGGACCACCAGGAGGGGGAAGGTGCTGTTCCGAACCAGGGAGTCGGCCACGCTGCCCAGCCACGCCCGGCTCACGCCGGTTCGGCCGTGGGTGGTCATGACGATGAGCTTCGCGCCCATCTCCCGGGCTTCCCGCTCCAGGGCTTCGGTCACGTATCCCTCCAGGAGGGAGCACCGGACGGTGTTGTCGGGAAGTGCGGCCTGGAGAGCAGACTTCTGGGTCTCCAGGTAGGCTTTCAGCTCCCCCATCTCCTGTTCCTGGTAGGTATCCATGCTCACCCCCTCGTACTGGAAGGGCGTGTTTTGCAGGAGATCCGTGGGAGGATCGCAGCAAGCCACATGGGAAAGGGTGACGGCAGCCCCGGTTCTTTCGGCGATAACCCTTGCGAAGGGAAGGGCTTGCTCCCCGAATTCCGAGCCGTCCAGAGTGACAAGGAGCTGGTCCAACATGATGCCCTCCAGGCAGGAAGCATGGATGTGAGGGTTCGAGGGTCAATCTACGCCCCTTCCCCGGAGCCGGACAATCGGTGTGGGCCACCGGCTCAGGCCCTTTCCTCGCAGGCATGGCGGCTCCCCAAGGACATGGCGGTTCGCCCGGTCGCCCCTACATTTCACCCATGACCACCGATCGAGCGCCGTCCCTGCGGCATGACGCACTCTCCATCTTCCGGGCCGGGCTGGAGGCCGCCGATCCCGGACGGGCCATCCGGCGAGCCCTCAGCCTCGAGGGCGACACCCTCCGGGTGGCCGGAAGGCCCTATCCCCTGGACGAGGTGGAGGGAGTGTACCTGGTGGGCATGGGGAAGGCCTCGGCGGCCATGGGCGAAGCGGTGGAGGAGGTGCTGGGAGACCGCATCGCCGGGGGCCTCGTCGTGGTGAAGCATGGGCACGCCCGTCCCCTCGGGGCGGTGGAAGTCCGGGAGGCGGGCCACCCGGTGCCCGACGAAGCCGGCATGGAAGCCACCGCGGAGATGGTTCGCCTTTTGAAGGAGCTGGGCCCCCGGGACCTGGTCTTCTGCCTCATATCCGGCGGAGGATCGGCCCTATCCCCGGCCCCTGCTCCCGGGCTGACCCTGGCCCACCTCCGACAGACCACCGAACGGCTCCTGGCGTGCGGGGCCACCATCCACGAGATGAACGCCGTCCGCAAGCACATCTCCACGGTGAAGGGGGGACAACTCGCCGCGGTGGCCCACCCCGCCACCCTCGTCTCCCTCCTCCTCTCCGACGTGATCGGAGACGATCCGGACACCATCGCCTCGGGACCCACCGTTCCAGATGGGAGCACCTTCCAGGAGTGCCTCGCCGTGCTGGAGCGGCGCCGTATCCGGGAGGCCGTTCCCCCGGAGATCCTCCGGCACCTGGAAGCCGGAGCCCGGGGGGACGTCCCCGAGACGCCCGGGCCGGAGAACCCGGTCTTCCGGGGTGGACAGGTCGTGGTGGTGGGGAGCAATCGCCTGGCCCTGGAGGCCGCGGAGGCCAGGGCACGGGAGCTGGGATACAACGCCATGGTTCTCTCCTCCTTCGTGGAGGGGGAAACCCGGGAGGTGGCCAGGGTGCACACGGCCATCGCCAGGGAGGTCCTGGCCACCGGCAAGCCCACGTGCCCCCCGGCCTGCATCCTCTCCGGCGGCGAGACCACGGTGTCCCTCCGGGGAAACGGGAAAGGTGGGCGAAACCAGGAGTTCGCCCTGGCCGCCGCACTGGAGCTCCGGGAAATGGAGGGCGTGGTGATCCTGAGCGGAGGCACCGACGGCACCGACGGCCCCACCGACGCCGCCGGCGCCGTGGCCGACGGACGGACGGTGGCCCGGGCCGGGGAGCTGGGACTGGACGCCCGGGAGCACCTGGACCGCAACGACGCCTACCCCTTCTTCCGGGCCCTGGACGACCTCCTGATGACCGGGCCCACCCTCACCAACGTCATGGATCTGAGGCTGGTCATGGTGGGGAAAACCTGAGCACGGAGCCTCGCGCCGAGACTCTCCGAAACCTCGCGCCGACACCCGCCCGAGCCTATCTTTAATCTGGTACACTTTTGTTCTTCCCGATCCCCCCTCGGGAAGGAATTTCGGTTGCGGGTCGGGGCACTTTCTCCCACGCACATCTTGTGAGGCACCATGAAATCTCTGAGCGGGTTACCCATCGTCCTCGCACTGGCGACGGCCCTTCTACTCCTTCCCGGACACGTCTTCGGCCAGAAGTCCGGCTTCTTCTTCAGAGGCAACGTGGGCCCGGGGTACACCTCCCTCAGCGCCGACGACACGGGCGACACCAAGGTCACGGGGACGAGCGGAATGGTGTCCTTGGCCCTGGGCGCCTTCGTGAAGTCCAACGTCGCCGTGTACGGGGAGATCTTCGGAAGCACGATCAGCGGCCCCACCATCGAGAGCGGGGGCTCTTCCCTGAACACCGGCGATGACGTGACGGCGACCATCGGCGGGGTCGGAGCCGGAGCCACCATCTACACTCCCAGCGGCATCTACTTCGGCGGCTCGGTGGGCATCGCCACCATGACCCTGGAGTGGGACGCCGGCAGCACGAGCTATGAAGCGGAATCCGATGCCGGACTCGGCCTCTCCCTCCTGGTAGGAAAGGAGTGGCGGGTCGGTAACAAATGGGGGCTCGGCGTTTCGGGACAGGCCCTCACCGGCATGATTCCCGACAGCGGGGGTGCCGGTGACGTCAACTGGACACCCATGGCCTTCGGCGTGGACTTTACCTTCACCTACGTGGCCGGCGGTTACCGCTGAGGGTACCGCGAAAACCGGGGGGCGAACCGTCCTCCGGGCCACCGGCCTCTGACCGGGGGCCGGCCCGATCCTGGAGCGGGGGGAGCCGACCGGCTCCTCCCGCTTTCGTTCGCCCCCCTCCACACCCGGCCCGGAGGCTCCGATTTCCCCTCCGCAGGCTCGTCGGTTTCCAGGCTGAGCCAGCCTCTCCCCCTCCCTTCGTGAAAAAAATCTCGATAAGGGTTGACGAAGGTCCTTTAACCGTATCACTTTTCTTGTGCCCGAAACGTGATGGATTTCTCGCACGCTCCCGGGAGGGAGCGCTAGTTGGCATCAGGAGGCAGGCTTGGAACCCCTTCGAAGGGTGGTTCTCGAACGACTGATCCGGTACTACCGGTACCTGTCCGGGCTCACGGTCCGGAAGTCCATCGACACCATCACCAGCGCCCAGTTGGGCGCCGCCCTGGACATCGATCCCACGCAGGTTCGCAAGGACTTCGGGGCCATCGGCCTCATGGGGATCAGCAGGGTGGGCTACGAGGTCTGCGAGGTCTGCCGTGCCATCCGCATGGTCTTCGGGTTCGATCGTCCCTACGCCGCGGTCCTGGTGGGTGCCGGGCACCTGGGGAAGGCCCTTCTCAACTACCCCGGGTTTTCCCGGTACGGGCTCACCATCGAGGCAGCCTTCGAAAAGGACCCCGACAAGATCGGGAAGGAGGTCGCCGGGGTCCCCGTGAAGGGAATTCGGTCCCTCAAGCCGTACATCCGGAAGAACGAGATCCGCATGGCCATCCTCACCACGCCGCCGGGGGTGTCCCAGGTCCTGACGGACCGGCTGGTGGATGCGGGGGTGAAGGCCATCTGGAACTTCTCCCCCGTGCGGCTCACCGCCCCGGACGACGTCCTCATCCGGAACGAGCACATCTCCCTGGGTCTGGCCCAGGTGGCGTACCACCTGAACGGGCCGGCGTCGGGTTACCTTCCCAGATTGCCGGCCCTGGACGAACCGTGCGATGAACCCTGCCCCCCGCCGGAGATGTGAACACCGGCGGGCAAATTGTCCCAGGGACGGGGCAAGTTGTAGCACGGGGTTAACGTTTTTTCGGGTCCCGAATCGGGGGTCGATTGAGAGTCAGAATCAACTACGTGAAGTTTTTCTCGAGACGCTTGACATCGATGAAAAAAGCCCATAGCCTGTGTTTCGTGAATTTCATCGCGGATTCCCGAAAAAGCTTGTGGCACAGGGGTTTTTCGGATCCGATGCAAGCGAGAAGAGACCTTGAAACTGGAAGGGAACGGGATTTCGCAGAGGCCCGTTTCGGGGAAGATCGATTGGCGCGGATGTTGCGTACCCATCCGAGCGCAATGCTTGATTCCATTTGCCCCATGGGTTCCACGAACCCTGAATCCATGCCCTGGCCCGACCAGTTGGCTGAAGGACCTCGTGGTGCAGCACGGCCGCGGGGTTTTCTTTTTTTCGATTTCTTGTGTGACAGTTTTCACAAACAGGTCAGTACCTCTAGTCGCCCGCTCCGGGGCGGAAAGGAAGGATCAGCATGCCGAGCTATGTGATCCCGGACAAATGTGACGGGTGCAAGGCGCTCGACAAGACCGCCTGCCAGTACATTTGCCCCAACGACCTCATGGTCCTGAATAAGGATCTCATGAAGGCGTACAACCAGGACCCCCAGATGTGCTGGGAGTGCTACAGTTGCGTGAAGATCTGCCCGACCCAGGCCATCGAGGTCCGGGGCTACCAGGACTTCGTGCCCATGGGCGCCAGCGTGACGGCCATGCGTAGCTCCGAGGACATCATGTGGACGGTGCAGTTCCGGGATAAGGACATCCGTCCCAAGCGGTTCAAGTTCCCCATCCGCCGTGGTGTGGCCGAGGGTCAGGCTCAGCCCTTCGATCACTGGCCCACAGCCGACGATGACATCAAGAGCCCGACGCTCATGGGTGAGCCCGAAGGTCTGAACACCGATAAGGGCCCCGTGAAAATGGACAAGGTTCCGACCCTCTAGAGGGACGGTCTCAGTTCGCACCCGAGAATTGGAAATCCAAGGGAGATAAGAGAACAATGGCGGATTTCGAAACTGTTGTAATCGAGACCGACCTTCTGATCAG
Organism: uncultured Gemmatimonadaceae bacterium; assembly: GCA_964464555.1. Lineage (GTDB taxonomy): Bacteria > Gemmatimonadota > Gemmatimonadetes > Longimicrobiales > Gaopeijiaceae > CAYXGM01. Next base: position 72,516 of record CAYXGM010000008.1, read on the forward strand.
CGGAGGCGGTATGGCCGGCTGCGGCGCGGCCGTCGAAGCGGCCTACTGGGCCAGGAAGCATGACCTGAAGGTCACCATGGTGGACAAGGCGGCCGTGGATCGTTCCGGCGCCGTGGCCATGGGCCTTTCGGCCATCAACCAGTACGTGGACCTGAACAGCGGAAACAACACGCTGAAGGACTACTGCGACTACGTGCGCAACGACCTCATGGGCATCACCCGTGAGGACTTGGTGGCGAGCATCGCCCGCCACGTGGACAACACCGTCCACACCTTCGAGAAGTGGGGTCTCCCCATCTGGAAGGACGAGGAAGGAAACTACGTCCACGAGGGACGCTGGCAGCTCATGATCAACGGTGAGTCCTACAAGGTCATCGTTGCCGAAGCAGCCAAGAACGCCCTGGCCGAGGCCGGCGGCGAGTACTTCGAGCGGGTCTTCATCACGCACCCCCTGATGAACGGCGACAAGTGCGTCGGCGCCATCGGCTTCAGCGTGCGTGAGAACAAGGTCTACATCTTCAAGGCCAAGGCAACGCTGGGCATCATGGGCGGCGCGGTGCACGTCTTCAAGCCCCGCTCCACCGGTGAGGGCTTCGGCCGCTCCTGGTATCCTCCGTTCAACTCCGGCTCCAGCACCTTCTTCCATGCGTATGCCGGTGCCGAGCTCACCTGTCAGGAAGTCCGGTTCATCCCCGTCCGCTTCAAGGACGCGTACGGCCCCGTGGGCGCCTGGTTCCTCCTCTTCAAGTCCGTGGCCACCAACGCCTACGGCGGGAACTACATGCAGGACAACGCCTACGAGCTGGACAAGTGGGAACCCTACGGCAAGGTGAAGCCCCGTCCGGCCAACATCCGGAACTGGCTCATGATGCTGGACGTGGACGAGGGCAAGTCCCCCATCTACATGCAGACGGCCGACGCCATCCAGCGCATCGCCGACAACGCTCCCGACGAGAAGGCCGCCAAGAAGAAGCTCAAGGAGCTGGAGGCCGAGGCGTGGGAGGACTTCCTGGACATGACCATCTCCCAGGCCATTCTCTGGGCCGCCACCAACGTGGAGCCCGAGAAGAAGCCCTCGGAGATCATGGCCTGCGACCCCTACTTCATCGGATCCCACTCCGGTGCCAACGGCGCCTGGGTCTCCGGTCCCGAGGACCTGCAGACCGACGCCACGAAGGACGAGTACTTCTGGGGCTATGTCAACATGACGACGGTCCCCGGACTGTTCGCCGCCGGTGACGCCTCCGGAGCGTCCTCGCACAAGTTCTCCTCGGGTTCCTTCACCGAGGGTCGTATCGCCGGGAAGAGCGCTCTCGACTACATCCTGGACAACAACGAGGCGCCGACGGTGGACGACGCCCAGGTCGAGGAGTTGAAGGAGATCATCCTGAAGCCCCTGGACATGTTCGAGGAGCACAAGAACGACACCACCGACCCGACCGTGAACCCCAACTACATCCGGCCCACCCAGTTCATGTATCGCCTGCAGAAGATCATGGACGAGTACGCAGGTGGGGTCTCCTCTCAGTTCAAGACCAACGACAAGCTCCTGGAGAGGGGCCTGGAGTTGCTCGGGATGCTGAAGGAAGACCAGGTCAACCTGGCCGCCAACGGGCTCCACGAGCTCATGAGGTCCTGGGAGGCCACGCATCGGATGTACCAGGCCGAGGCCCACGTGCGGTCCGTCCTCTTCCGGGAGGAGACCCGCTGGCCCGGTTACTACTTCCGCGCAGACAAGCCCAGCATGGACAACGACAACTGGCTTGCGTTCTGCAACTGCAAGTACGACCGCAACACGGGCGACTGGGAGATGATCAAGCGCCCGGTGAAGTACATCACCCAGTAAGGATCGGGTGAGGCAGGAGTGCGGCCCGTGGGGTTTCATCAGCCCCACGGGCTCTTGCCGGGGATGAGCACCGCAACCCGGCCCGAGGAGTCGGAAGACTCCTGACGATGGCAGGACCTCGAGCGGTAGAAGGGTGGAGGGACCCGATGAGCGATACACAGGCCACATGCCCACACTGTGGTGACGAGCTGAAGAAGTGGGAAGTCCCGGAAGGGGCCTCCTGGGACGACGATTTCTTCCTGGTCTGCTTCAACAACGAGTGCGGCTACTACCAGCGTGGCTGGGAGTGGATGAAGGAGCAGTACAACCAGCACGCTTCCTATCGATATGCCCTGAATCCCAGCAACGGCGCCTCGTTGATGATTCCCGTATGGAACGACGAGGCCACGCGGATGATGATCGTAGACGATTCGGGCGGTGGGTGCGGATGACGAAGGAGTAGATAGATGACCGATGACGGGACGTCCTCACAGTCCGAGGACCCGAGAGAGCTACTGAAGGAAAAGATTCTGGAGGAACAGACCCGCCTTGGCCCCGACGACACCTTTCGCTTCGGGTGCCACCCCGGCGTGTCCTGCTTCAACACCTGCTGTTCCGACGTCAACATCTTCCTTTCCCCCTACGACGTGCTTCGCCTGACCAAACGCCTGGGCATGTCGTCCACGGAATTCCTGGAAGAACACACCCTCCTTCCCGTTCAGAAGGACATGACCACGCCTGTGGTCCTCTTGAAGATGAACGAGGAGGAGGAGGGAAACCCCTGCCCCTTCCTCACCGAGGAGGGATGCGGCGTGTACACGGACCGTCCATGGCCCTGCCGGATGTACCCGGTGGGCCTGGCCACGTCCCGGGACACACCCGACGGGATGCCCGGCGAGCGTTTCTACTTCCTCCTCCAGGAGGAGGGATGCCTGGGGTTCAGTGAAGCGAAGGAATGGACCATCAAGGAGTGGATGGACGATCAGGAGGTGGCCGAGTACGACAAGTGGGGGGAAGCCTACAAGGAGCTCTCCATCCACGAGTTCTTCGAGAAGGGCGGCATCATGCCTCCCGAGAAGATGGAGATGTTCTTCAACGCCACGTACGACCTGGACAAGTTCCGGACCTTCGTCTTCGGAAGCAGCCTCCTGGATCGCTTCGATGTGGACGAGGACTTCATCCACGAGATGAAGGAGAGCGACGAGGCGCTCCTGCGCTTCGGTTTCCTCTTCATCCGGTTCTTCGTCTTCGGCGAACCCACCATGAAGGTGAAGCCCGAAGCCGAGCAGGTCGTGCAGCAGAGGATGGACGAGAAGCGGCAGTCCAAGACCGAGACCTCCAACTCCCCCAACGAGGAAGCTCGATGAGCGGAAACGGCGGACGGGGAACGATCCTCGTCATCGGCGGCGGTATCAGCGGTCTGACCGCCGCAATAGAAGCTTCGGAAGCCGGAGCCAACGTCACGCTGGTCGAAAAGGAAGCCTATCTCGGCGGCCGGGTGGCCCGAACGAACCTCTATTTCCCCAAGATGTGCCCTCCCACGTGCGGGCTGGAGATCAACCTCCGGAGGGTGAAGACGAATCCCAAGATCCGGACCCTCACCCTCTCCACGGTGGAGAGCATCACGGGAAGGCCCGGGAGCTACAAGGCCAGGATCCGCAAGGCGCCCCGCTTCGTGAACTCGAAGTGCACGGTGTGCGGGGAGTGCGAGAAGGTGTGTCCGGTGGATCGCCCCGACGCCTTCAACCTGGGCATGGGCCAGACCAAGGCCATCTACCTGCCCTTCGAGATGGCCTACCCGGCCCGGTTCGTCATCGACGAAGCCACCTGCCTGGGGGCCGACGAGTGCGGGAAATGCGTCGAGGCCTGCCCCTACGGAGCCATCGAGCTGAACATGGCCCCCGGGACGGAGGAGGTGGAGGTGGACGCGGTCATCTGGGCCACGGGCTGGGATCCCCCGGACGCCACCAGATTCGTCGGGCTGGGCTACGGAGAGCACGCCGACGTCATCAACAACGTGACCATGGAGCGCCTGGCGGCCGTCAACGGGCCCACGGGCGGGAAGATCCAGCGGCCGTCGGACGGGAAGGCCCCGAAGAGCGTGGCCTTCGTCCAGTGCGCCGGGTCCCGGGACGAGAACTACTACAAGTACTGCTCGGGAGCCTGTTGCCTGGCCTCCCTCAAGCAAGCCCGCTACGTGCGGGAGCAGTTCCCCGAGGCCGAGATCTTCGTGTTCTACATCGACATCCGGGCCCCGGGCCGACTGGAGGACTTCTTCCAGGCCACCGAAGAGGACGAGAAGCTCACCCTGATCAAGGGCAAGGTGGCCAACATCGAGAAGAACGGCTCCGGGAGCCTGGTGGTGGAGGCCGAGGACGCCATGACCGGCCGGAAGGTCGCTCAGGACGTGGACCTGGTGGTCCTGGCCACGGGAATGGTACCCGCCGGAATCGGCGATACCCGGATCGAAGGGGGCGTGGCCCTCGACGAGCACGGGTTCATCGCACCGGATCAGCCCCAGGGCTACCTGGCGGCGGGGTGCGCCAAACGTCCGACGGACGTGGCCGCGTGCAATCGGGACGCCACAGGCGTCGCTCTCAAGGCCCTTCACCTCAGCGCGGAGTAATCTCGTGGACAAGAACGTAGCCGTATACCTCTGCAAGGGGTGCGACATCGGCGGCGCTCTGGACATGGATGCGCTGAACGAAGTCGCCACCGACGAATACAACATCGAGATCTGCCGGGAGCACGAATGCCTCTGCGGTGACGAGGGTCGTGCACTCATCGCCCAGGACATCCAGGACGGGGTGAACTCCGTCGTCATCGGAGCCTGCTCGCAACGCTTCATGACCGATGCCTTCACCTTCGAGAACGTCCTCACCACCCGGGTGAACCTCCGGGAACAGGTGGTCTGGAGCCACGAGCCCAACGACGAAGACACGGACATGATGGCGCGGGACTACCTGCGCATGGGCATCGTCCGGGGCCAGAAGGCCAGCGCTCCCGAGCCCCTCTCCGAAGAGGTGGACCGGACGGTCCTGGTGGTGGGGGGCGGGGTCACGGGCATCACCGCGGCCCTGGGCTCGGCCAAGGCCGGGTACGACGTCATCCTCCTGGAGCGTGAGGAGGAGCTGGGAGGCTGGCTGAAGAAGTGGGGCAAGGGATTCCCCCACAAGCCCCCCTACACCGAGCTCCAACCCAACGACATCGAAGATCAGATCGCCGCTGTGGAAGCAGACGACAGGATCGAGATCCGCACCGGCGTCACCATCGAGAAGATCACCGGGATGCCCGGTCAGTTCGACGTGACCCTGAAGGGTGACGGGGCCGAGCCGTTCCGGGTGGGATCCATCGTCCAGGCCACGGGGTGGAAGCCCTACGACCCCAACAACCTGGAGTACCTGGGCTACGGGGTCAGCCCCGACGTGGTGACGAACGTACAGTTCGAGGAGATGCTGGCGGGGGGGAAGATCCTCCGCCCCAGCGACGGGCAAACCCCGAAGCGCATCGCGTTCATCCAGTGCGCAGGCTCAAGGGACAAGGATCACCTGCCCTACTGCTCGGGCGTCTGCTGCCGGGTCACCCTGAAGCAAACCATGATGATCCGGGAGATGGACTCCGACATCGAGGCCTACGTCCTCTACAAGGACATCCGGAGCCCGGCCCAGTACGAGGAGTTCTACAAGCAGGCCCAGCAGGACACGGGAATCTACTTCACCAAGGCCGAGGTCACCGGCGTTCAAAACGGCGGCCGGGGCCTGACGGTGGAGGCCGAAGACTCCCTCCTGGGCCAGCAGATCCAGCTCGAGGCCGACATGGTGGTTTTGGCCACGGGCATGGTCCCCCGCTCCGCCGACGGCGAGCTCATCCGGAAGTACGTGGACGCCAAGAAGGTGGTGGAGAAGGGTGAGGAGGGGGCCCAGCTCGAGAACGCCAAGGTGGCCGTGGAGGAGCTCGGCTACCTGGAGGACGCCGAGATTCTGAATCTGGGTTACCGCCAGGGACCGGATCTCCCGGTACACAAGTACGGGTTCCCCGACTCCCACTTCATCTGCTTCCCCTACGAGAGCCGCCGCACGGGCATCTATCCGGCGGGCTGCGTCCGGGCCCCCCTGGACAGCGAGAACGCCAAGGAGGACGGGAGCGGAGCGGCCCTCAAGGCCATCCAGGCCATGGAGGTCACGGCCAG
>CAYXGM010000009.1:0-75258 GCA_964464555.1 uncultured Gemmatimonadaceae bacterium
GAGTTTCAATCCGCGCCCCCCGCACGGGGGGCGACGCCCATCAGCGTGTCGTGGTGGATAGAGGGGAAGTTTCAATCCGCGCCCCCCGCACGGGGGGCGACCGCCGCATCCTTAACTCTCATTCCTACAATATCTTGCGTGCCCGGATGCGCGAACCCCTCTGGGGAACACGACAGAGAGGAGGAATGCAGCTTCCAGTACCGTCCGAGAATGCCCTACCCAGGCCAATTCCGGCTTCCTGCGAACCCCCCGGGCCATCTCTGGGAGCCGTAGGTTCGCGGGGGATCTCAAAGCAGTAGTGGAGCATCGAGATCGGTTACCTCCTTGGCACCGTGGTGTTCGATTCGCTTTCTGTAGTTGGCTCCCAAAAAGTAGAAACGAAGGCTGTCCGTTTTCGGCTCGATGAGGTCGAGTAAACGATGCCTGAGTCGGGTCCATTGGGTCGGATCGACGATGCATTCGAACACAGAATTCTGGACCCGTTGTCCAAAGTCCTGGCAGGTTTCAGCAACCTTTCGGAGCCGCCTCGGTCCCTCCTCGTCCTTCGTGGACACGTCGTAGCTTACCACTACCAGCAAAAGATCTCTCTCCGTTTCAAGGGTTCTTGCGTGTCACCGTGGGATGAACGGCGGATATGCATCCAGATCTCCTCGGAGGTGTCGCCCGAGGAGGAGCGCCTGCAGGTGTAACAGCATCCCGACTGTCGTTTTTTCCTTCAGGAAGGGGTGTGTGATCTCCTCCTGTTTTCGCTCCTGATAGGCCTTGAGGGTCGTTTTTCGGGTCTCTTCATCCATGTACACGCCGCCGGTCTCCCGTTTATGGAAGCCCCCAATCTGCACCTGCTTTCGGTTGATGAGAGTCAGGACGAGCCGGTCGGCCAGGAACGGCCGAAACTCCTCGATCAGGTCCAGCCCCAGCCCGGGCCTTCCCGGCCGGTACCTGTGCAGGAAGCCCACCTGAGGATCGAGACCGGCACCTTCGAGAGCCGAGGCGGCGTCATGGGTGAGTATGGAGTAGACAAAAGACAGCAGCGCATTCACTCGATCCGCGGGTGGCCTACGGGACCGGCCAGTGAAAGGAAATTCGTCTTTCTGGGATACGATGAGGTGACCCAACACCTGGTAGTAGCTCCTTGCCGCGTGCCCTTCGATGCCCCGTGTCGTATCGAGGTCCGGCGCGGATTGGAGCCTCCTGAGGGAATCCGCGAGGGCCGTACAGGCGGCTTGAACAGCCTCCCTCCCGTCGGCGGATGGATGGTCCCGCAGAGAACGGAGGAGGACAGCCCTGCAATTGGCCACCTTCGCACCCACGAACGTCCTTGCCAGGTCCCCGGCCGCAGCAGGATCCTCTGTGCGGCGGAATTGTTCGCGTCGCAGAAGCACGTTTCCCGATACAGGCCCCTCCACCCTGGCCAGAAACCGGCCTCTCTGCGTGAAAAGGGAAATCCCGATGCCCCGCTCCGCAGCCCTTCCCATCAGGAATGGGCTTACGGCGATGTTTCCGAAGCAGACGATCCCTTCCAGCAAATGGAGAGGGAACCTGTTGACGGTCTCCCCATCGATTCGGGCGACGAGATTCTCTCTCTCCACCCGAAGGTAGGTGCCCTGCGTGCTGACGTAGAGGGTGTTCCGGTGTCTTTTCATTCGTCCGGCGCCTCCATCAGGAGAACCTCGCTGAGTGCTTCAGTCAGAAAGGCCCGGGCCGACCGTGCACCACTTCCAGCACCGGGGAGGCAAACGTCAACGAGGGAACAACGTTCACACTTCGGTTCTTTTCGAGCCCGGGGGGTGACTCCGGCCGCGATGAGTTCGTGGAGCCGTGCGGCTGCTTCGCGGGTTTCGGTTCTGAGTCCGGGGTCGAAGATGACTTCCGTCCGCTGCTGAGCCCTTCCGTAGAAGAGGGCGCCGTCGGGGACGGGCAGGTTCAACATCTCCTCCAGGCACATTGCCTGGGCACAGAGCTGAACCCGGTCAGCTGGCCCTTTCTTCGGCCGTCCGCGCTTGTACTCCACGGGAAAGGGTCGCCACTTCCCTTCCAGGCCGGGAAGGGGTGTCGCTTCTTCCCGTTCCGGCCCCAGTTCCCGGGAGAAAGGACCGGAAGGTACGCGGTGAAATTCCACCACATCCGCCTTCCCGGACAACCCAAGGGAAAAGGACCTGAGGGGTAAGGCCCGTAGGATGACGAGATCTCCACGCACCTCCCTTCGAGGGCCCTGGTCGTCGGTTCGCCGGTGGAGATGTGATCCCTCCAGGGTTAGAGCGTTGTCGCTCCAGGCCTGTTCAACGTGGATGAGGGCGCACTGCCGCTCACAGAAAACGAGGTGTTGAACGGCGGAGAGGGGAAGAAGGTCCTCCTCGGAGAACATCGTGTCAGATCCGGCTGAGCACTGTCACCCCCTCGGGCATGCCGTCCTCATCAACCGTTACCTCGTAATCCTTCCATGCCCGTGCCGGCACCTCCTGCCCCGTTCTCGAAATCCTGACCCGGTCGAGGAGTCTATGGCTGGGCGCCTTCCCGAGTTGGCTCTCGTGCTCGAAGACAATCAGGGCCCTCGCATTCATGCTTCCGGCCGGGCGCGCGGCGGACTGGTCGAACTGGAACGCGTTCTCCAGTGCTTTCCAGAGGAGCTGCAGATCGTCCGCGGAGAATTCGGTCTGCTGAGCCAGGAACGGATTGATGAAGCCATGTGCCCGGTACACTGCGTAGGGGACAGTGTACTTCCGGCCCATCGTCCGTTCCTTTTCCAGGTCCCTCTCGTTGGTGACGGAGGAACGGGTGATGGAGTGTTCGCTGGTGATGATGGGATCCACCGAGCGGGCGAAAGAGATCTGTACCGGGCCCCGCACCTGTCCGCAGTTCACATCGGTGCTCATCACGGCTCCGAAGGTCCGGATGTCGAAGAAGTTTCGGCACATGAATAGCGTGAGTTCTTTGGCCTTGCCTACATCCTTGGGAAGCGTCTTGCTTGGCTTTTCACCGATATGCTCCCAAGCTCGCTCATGGGTTCTGTTCAGCACCGATCCTTCGGTGAAGTAGATCTCATGTGGTGGGGTGTTGTCCTTTGTGAGGGCAACGTAATTCCGGATCTTCCGCTTGAGGCAAACGTCCGTCACGAGTCCCTCACCCGTTTCTGGATCGATGCGAGGCAGATTCCCGGCGTCGGGGTCGCCGTTGGGGTTGGCGTCCTTCACGTCGAAGAGGTAGACGAAATCGTAGCGGTTCATGGTCGGTCTCCAGTCAGTCGGGGGCTCGGTCAGGCTTGTGGCTTGGTGTCACCCTTGGGCGTGTAGAAGTCGTGGGTCTGGTGGTAGTAGCCGAGGGCGAAGAGGCCCTGATCTGTCAGGTTCAGGTGGGCCGGGAACCCATCCAGCGGGCCCAGGATCTCCTGAACCAGTCTCTCCCTGACCACTCTCCGGCCGCCCTCCAGCTTGGATAGGTGATGTTGGTAGGTCCGGAGTAGCCGGGGTATCACCGATCCCGGGGTGGCGGAGGCGGCTCCGAAGTATCGATTCCTGATGGTAGCATTGAGGTTTTCTCCCAGAGCGTCCTTCTGGGTCTTCTCGAGAGCGGCGAAGAGCCGGCCGATGCGGTATGCGGGGTCCTGGCGCTGAGGATTGAGCCCCATGGTGACCTCCTTACTGAGGTTTCGGTTGAGATGGCCTTTGACCACGCAGGCCCTGGGATAGTTCACGACGTGGTCGGCATGTATCCGGCGCATGACAGCGGAGTAGAGGCCGTCGGGGTAACGGGACCCGGTGAGGATGGCCGTGAGTAGGGGCCCTGCAAGGACCGGGGGAATTGCCTTTCGGTCAGGTTTCCCCCCGACCCTCGGGCAGGTTTGGTCCAGGAGGAGCCAGGTTGGGGGAAACTCAGGGTCGCCCCTGGATCTTGCTGACGGGAGGCGTCTTACGATGCCGATGTCCCGGTGGTGGGTGCGGAGGTTCTCGAGGAGTTCCGAGAGGTTTGCGGTAAGGAAGAACCTCACAGCGATGCGGGCGGCGTTCGGAGCCAGACCCAGGATATGGAACCGGGTTTTCTCCGGGTCCTCTCCCAGGTCACCGCATTGTTCGGTGCCGACTCGAAGGGCCTCCAGAAAAGTCTCGATCCTGGTGAGGATACCTTCGTCCTGGGCCTCCTCCCCCTCTGGACTCCCTTTTCCTTCTGTCTTCTCTCCGATCCGGGCCGCCTCGGATCCGAAGCTGAGGACTGCGGCGAAAACGTCTTCAAAGGGAGTGGGTTCTTCCGTCCAGAAGGCCACGGTGAGCGGGGCATCCTGATTCCCCACCCTGAGGCTGTGCCTGCGCCCATGGGGGCCGGCCGTCAGAGCATTCAGGGCAGTCACGTACCGGAATGCAACTTCACCGGAGACCGGAGCATTGAAGCTCTGTCTTCTGCCGTAGGACTCAAACGCCGGTTCGTTGAAGCCAACGATGGAACACCCTGTCGTGTTCCCACCTCGTATCCCCTTGATCTTGGGATGGGTCCTTGCCGGCGGTGCATCACGCCCTGTCACCAGGCAGGGAACGGAAGGAGACTCCTCAACGCCGGTCCAGTCCCTCCAATGGTTTTCCCACCACCGGCTTACAGCTTCTCGTTCATGCACGTACTCCGCCTCACCCTGGAGCTGGAACACCCCCTGCAGCTTCCCGAACTCTTCCAAACCTTCAAGTTCCGTTGCCTCGTCGGGATCCCATCGCTCCAGAAAACGACACACGGCGGAAAATGCCTCGTCGTCCACGTCGCGCTCGATGGCCAGGTGCCGGTCGCGGAACGTCTCGAACTCCATGTGGCACGGCAGGAGCTGGGGTTCGCCTGAGTCTTCATCGATCCTCAGGCCGAGGAGGAAGGGGAGGTCGTTGCGGAGGATGTGGACTTTGGTACCCACTGATTTCCTCGTGACAGCACCGGGGGGCTTATCTCCTCCCGGGACGATCAGCTCCCGGGCCCGGAGCTTCCCACCTGCGGCGATTCGGATGTCCTGAACGCTCCTGAATTGCCCGTCCCCCGCCATAACCACGCGAAACCCGATCCGCTGGGTACTGTAGCCCACCGGTGGAATCCGGTACCGGTCGTCATCCTTCAGGCGATCATAGAGTTCGTTCAGGCGTTGGAGAATCATGACAGGACTCCTTCCGCCTCAAGGGAGGGGACGTCCACGATGCCGTCCACGGCCATGGCCCTGAAGAAACGGGGCTCGGCCCGGAGCCGGCGACCCTCGCTGGACTCCACCACTGTCCCTTTCCGGTCTGGAATGAAGTCCATGTCCAGGAGCATCCAGCCGAAATCCCGTTCGCCATGGAGCTCTGGAGGGCAGGATGGGAACGATTCCGCCAACTCGAAGCTGGCCGGGAATTCCCGGCAACCGAGATAGGGATGATGGAAGTATTGCCCCCTTTTCGCCCGACGGTTGAAGGAATCCAGGTGTTTGGCTTCCGGGTTTGCGGGAACCGTACCGCCTCGTTCTCGTGGGTTCAGGACTTCCAGGTGCGCTTCGATGCCGTACTCGACGTTCTTGAGCACCATGGCAGCCCGTTGTTGCCGGACGTCGGTCACCGAAATCCCAAGTTCTACGGCTCCCTGCTTCATGGCCGAAGCGACTCCGGTCTTCCCCTTGGTGGGGATGGTGGCGGAGATCTCGTTACGTCGGATGTGGGTGAATCGGATAGGGGCCAGGACGTGAAGCCGGTCCACCACCCATCGGATCTGAGGTTTCCAGTAGATGGCCTCCAGGATTCCCCTGGCAGCGCTGGGTGTGATGATGTCGTAGGAGACCCGCTCCACCTTCATCTCGGGCCGGTTGAAGGCGGCGTAGTCTCCCCACACGCGGAGTTTCACCCCGTAGCCCATGGCACCTCCTCAAATCGAAAGGAACGTCATTTCCGTATGCTCGAGGTTCAGGCCCCTGTATTCGTCGTAGTGGGTTTCAGCATTGACCAGAACCGGATACTCCTCGTGGAGCATTTCGACGGTTCCGGCACCCACCTCCTTCTCCCAGGAACGGAATGGGATCTGGACCGTGTATCGCTGAAGCCGCCGGAGGAGCCGCGTGCGCACCGGGAGTTGGCTCCCCCGGAGTTGATCGCAGAGCACTTTGCCCTCGTTCTCCCACGGAACGATGACCGGACGCCCCGCATCCTCGATTAGCCGGAAATCCTCTCCCGCCGTCTTGAAATCGAACAGGAAGGGGAGGTCCGGATTGCGTCCGTCCAAGCGAAAACGTTGCAGGATCCCCCTGGCATCCCATTGGTCCTCGTCACAATCCCAGTATAGGAGTCGGAAGAAGTGCTCGATGGCAGTGAGACTCATGGGATCTTCGTGAAGGTCCAGAAGCTGCTCGGTCACGTTGGCGGGCCGGAGCACGAACCCGGGGACACGGTGTTCTGCAGCCCGGAAGAGGTGGGTCCGCCCCAGCCCTTTGAGGGTGCCGCTTCTGTTGCACCGGCCTGCGGCCTGCGCGATGGAGTCCATCCCTGCCAGGCTCCGGTAGACGACCGGGAAGTCGATGTCCACACCGGCCTCGATGAGTTGTGTCGAAATGACCCGGCAGGGCTCACCCTTTTTCAGCCGCTCCCTTATCTCCTCGAGTACGGTGCTACGGTGTTCCGGGACCATGGCGGCGCTGAGGTGGAAATGGGCCGGATCATCACACAGAATGTCAAAGAGGGCGGCGGCGTGTCTGCGGGTGTTCACGATGCAAAGGACTGCGGGTTCGTCCAGAAGGAGCCCACTCAACTTCTCGTCCGAAAGTGTGCCCTCGTCCTGGAGTTTCACACGCCTCAGGGTCTCATACAAACGTGCGGGTCTTTCGATGATGGGATGAGGAGCCTCCAATCCGATCTCGAAACCCTCCCTTCGTTCGACGGCCGGTTGAGTCGCGGTACAGAGGACAATGGTGGTCCCGTAATTCGCCGCGAGTTCCCTCAGGGCCGAGAGACAGGGGGCGAGAAGGTCTACGGGAAGGGTCTGCACTTCGTCCAGGATCACCACCGACCGGGCCAGATTGTGGAGCTTTCTGCACCGGGAGGTTCGGTTGCCGAAGAGAGACTCGTAGAACTGAACGGAGGTGGTCACGACCAGCGGCGCGTCCCAGTTCTCCGTGGCCAATCGGCGCGGATCCGTGAATTCCTGTTCTTCTCCCCGGTCTTCCTCGTCGATCCGGAGATTGCTGTGGTGCTCGAGGACGGGATCCGGGAGCCCCTCCCCGACGAGGGGTGCCATGACGTTTCGGAACGTATCGGCGTTTTGCTCGATGATGCTGGTGAAGGGGATGACATAGACCACTCTCCTGAGGCCGTTCCGCACCCCGTGCCGGAGGGCGAAGGCGAGTGAGGAAAGGGTCTTCCCACCTCCTGTCGGGACCGTGAGCGAGAAAAGGCCCGGTGGTTGTTCGGCGGCCCGGAGGCAGGCCTCACGCACCCGGGCCCGTTCCCGGTTCACCGTTGTAAGCTTCGCATTCCGTTCCAGTTCCACGCAGAACCGATCCAGCGCTTCCTCCATCCGCTCCAGGGTCTCCTCCGGCCAGGTAGGGCGTTCGTCAGCTTTCTCCGGAGCCATATGGCGTTCGGTGTCCAGAAAATCGGCGTCCACGAGGCAGGAGAAGAGCATTCGGGTGAGGAAGGCCACAGAAATGGGGTCGTAGCTTCCCTTTTCCAGGGCCTCGCGGAGAGGGGATGTGGGCTCGAGCGGCGGGACCTCAGGGAGGTGGTCGAGGCCGTGTCGCCAATCTGGTAGGACCTTCTCCAACCGATCCTCGAGACAGGCCCCTTTAGCCAATCCATCGGGAAGACCTCCATGGTGCCCCGCGATTCCGTAGGCGAGGAGGTGGCCGAGGACCGGAATGGCCTCGACGGCGTGTTGAGCCCCGGCTGTGGAGTGGTCGGGGCCCCTTCCTCCCCGTGTTTCCTGAGGCTGTTCCCTCACAGCGTTTCGGAGGTACGCCTGAAATTCAGGCGAGAACTTCCCGAGATCGTGCCAAAGCCCGGCGGCATAAGCCCAGGCCCCGGCGTCGAAATCCTCGGCGAACCCGGCGGCAAGAGCCGCCACCGAAAGCAGGTGGTCCGGAAGATAGTGCCAGGATCCCAGGGAATTGGGTGTGTGAGCTACGAAGGTATCCGTGTGCTCATCTGGTGTCATGGACCTTGTTGTCCTCCCAGTCGGGCTTGTCAACCATGTTCCGGCTTCTTGCGCATGCTAAACATGAATCTTCGCAGCACCCTCTGACACTTGGGGTTCTCGGACGGGAGAGGCCCGGATGTAAATTTCTTGGACAGATCGGCGTCCAGCCTACCTGAGGAACCAAAGGTGTACCCAATGGCTTTAGGTTCGGTTATGGGGGGAGTAGGAACGTATGCCATTTCCGTGTGTCGTGCCAGGCACATATCGGGAGTGTTTCTGGGTTCCGCGCAGGTTCTTACGTGCATGGAATGGCAGAAGGTGGTTCCCCTCCGCGGAGAGGTGAGTGTCTTCGTTCCACCCTTTTTCCACAGGACGCGGGCAAACGGGCGCCGTTCTTCTTTCGTTGGCCAGATGGTCACCTCAGGTGTATCCTACGGTACTCTCCCGGTACCCTATGTCAATTGAGGTGTGGGGAAACGCATTCCCGTTGCAGCAAGGGGTGTGTTTCGATGGAGAGGAAATCAATCCACTGTCGTCGATCATCGATCTCGGAGCCGGACTTCGCTCTCGTGATTTACCTCTTCCTCGCCGACATCCTCGTCGTCCTTCACCTGGCCTTCGTGCTCTTCGTGGTTCTGGGAGGGCTCCTCCTCTTCCGGTGGCCCCGCGTGGCCTGGGCCCACCTCCCGGCGGCCCTCTGGGGCTTCCTCATCGAGGCCTTCGGGTGGGTCTGCCCCCTAACGCCCCTGGAAGTCCGGTTGCGCCGGCTGGGTGGGGAGGCGGGGTACGCGGGGGGATTCGTCGAGCACTATCTCCTGCCGGTCCTGTACCCGTCGGGGCTGACCCGGACGCACCAGGTTGTTTTGGGGGGCCTGGTGGTGGTGGTGAACGTGGGGGTGTACGGGTGGTGGCTCGCGACCCAAAGGCGGAATCGAAAGTCCGGTGGACCGGAGGTCAGCGATGCAGGAGGAGACCGGGATTGAGGGCCACGCAGAGGAGAACCGGGGCGAGGGGGTCCTCGGGGCTCAACTCCCAGGGGTAGGTGCTGGTGAAGTAGCGATGGATGCGCTCTACCCTGTGGCTCCAGACTCCCTGGGCCTGGAGACCGATGGCCGTGGTCAGGTTGGAGATGGCGAGGCGGTTCGCCCTTGGAGGGCCGCCCCAGGGCAGTGAGAGATCACGCCGGAAGTACCCCGGGGGATCCACCCACCTTCGGTCCAGAGCGCCCAGGAGCTCTTCCCTCAGCATCAGGGCCCAGGACTCTCCGGAGAAGAAGTGGGCGATCCAGAGGAGGAGGCCCAGATCCACGTCGTGGTTGGGGGCCATGGATCGGCAGGTGTCCCCCAGCATGGCCTCCAGCTCCCGGATCTCCAGGTGGAGGGCATCGGCGTCGAGCTGCCGGTATACGGCCAAGCCCATGAACACCTCCAGCGTTCCCTGCACGGCCTCGGGGTCCGGCCTTCGGAGGTCCTCGGTCATCCTGGAAAAGACGCCGGTCCCGGGGCGCACGAAGGGGGCATGGATTTCCCGGACCAGGGCCAGAGCCCGGCGTCGGTACAGAGGCAGGAATTCTCCCAGGCGCTGAAGGGCCAGGATCCAGAGGGCCTGGGAGCGGAAGCTCTGACCGTTGCCGTCCGGACCTTCGGCCATCCGGATGCCCCGGGCCCTCCCCAGGATCCGGTCCACCTCCTGGGCCACCCACTCGGCCTCGTCCAGGTACCGGTCCTCACTCAGGTCCCGGGCCAGGTTGGTGAGGCAGAGGACGCCCAGGGCGTCGGTCCAGAGATCCCGGATCCCGTGGGGCCAGAGCCGCGCCCCCCGGACCCGCCCCAGGCGGTCCAGGACCATCTCCGTGGTGTCGGTCACAGGCTTGAGTCTGGAGGTCACGCGCCCTGGCCCTGGGGTTATCGACTCACCATCTCTGTCTCAGGTCGAGACAGAGTGACGCCCGGGGACCCCCTGACGTGGCCCCGGCGTCTTCGCGCCACTCATCAAACGCAACTCCCGTACCCGCTGCCCACGGGGGGTGCGAGAGGGCGGTGAGGCCGGGCGGAAGGGGGTTGCGGACCGGATGCAGGCGGCCGTTATTCAGCACTTCGCCGCATGTCGCATTTCATCGAAGCGAGGGCGTCCACGTCCGACAATGGAGGGGTACGGCACTTCCGCTGGGCCGAGATGACCCGGGAGAGGGTCGTGGAAGGGATCGACCGGAGGGTGAAGGATGAGGTGATCCTCCGTGCCGACGACTACTTCCGCAGGAAATGACGGACCTGGTTGAAGAAATATCGGACCCGTTTGCACTGGCTTGATCGCGTGGGCGGACCCACCGAGACGAGGAAGAAACCATGGATTTGGGATTGAAGGGAAAGGTCGCTCTGGCCGCAGCTTCCAGCGAGGGCATCGGCAGGGCCATCGCCGAAGCGCTGGCCGCCGAGGGGGCGGACCTGGTCATCTGCGCCAGGCGGGAGGGCCCCCTCCAGGAGGCGAAGGCCGAGTTGGAACGCCACGGGGGCCGGGTGGTGGCGGTGCAGGCCGACCTCACGGAGCCCGCCGGCGTGACCCGCGTGGTGGATGCGGCGCGGGAGGACTACGGCCGGGTGGACGTCCTGGTCACGAACACGGGGGGGCCCCCTGCCGGACCCTTCGAGGAACACGGCCCGGAGGTCTGGGACCACGCGGTGCGGCAGAACCTCTTCAGCGTCTTGAACCTCGTGAGAGAGGTCCTGCCCGGGATGAGGGGGCGGGGATGGGGCCGCATCATCAACGTGACCTCCATCGCCGTGAAGCAGCCGTCGGACAATCTCATCCTCTCCAACTCGGTGCGGGCGGCCGTGACGGGGTTCGCCCGGACCCTGGCCACGGAGACGGCGGGGGACGGAATCACGGTCAACAATGTCATGCCGGGCTTCACCCGCACCGAGCGCCTCACGGACCTGGCAGAGAAGAGGGCCTCCATCAAAGGGTGCGAGCCCGAGGACATCTGGGCCACATGGCACGCCGAGATCCCCATGGGACGGGTGGGAAAGCCGGAGGAGGTCGCTGCCATGGTGGCTTTCCTGGCGTCCGAGCAGGCCAGCTACATCACGGCCCAGTCCATGGCCGTGGATGGGGGTTGGATCAAGTCGCTCTACTGATGAGAGCGTCGCGAAAAGGAGACGAGGTGGATGGGGCTCGCCGCGAAGTGAGGGCAACACGGCCTCGGGGTGGAGGTGTCGAAACGGAGGCCAGGAGGACGTCATGTCGACAGGGCTGACCGAGGCGAAGTGGATCTGGAAGGACGGGGAGCTCATCCCCTGGCAGGAGGCCACGACCCACGTCCTGAGCCTGGCCGTCCAGTTTGGATCGTCGGTGTTCGAGGGTATCCGTTGCTATCCCACACCCGACGGCCCGGCCATCTTCCGCCTCGACCCCCACCTTCGGCGGCTCTTGGACTCTTGCAGGATCTACCGGATGGCGCCGGAGCAGAGTCCGGAGGAGATCCGGGAGGGGTGCCTGGAGGTGGTTCGCGAGAACGGCCTCTCGGATGCCTACATTCGGCCCATGGTCCTCCGGGGCTATGGATCGGCGGGGCTGAACCCCGAGGCCAGCCCCGTGGAGACCTACCTTTGCGCCTGGCCCTGGGGCACCTACCTGGGGGAGGGGGCGCTGGAGCGGGGGGTGGACGTCTGCGTTTCGAGCTGGATGCGTGCCCACCCCAACACCTTTCCCATCCAGTCCAAGGCGGCGGGACACTACAACGCGGCCCAGCTCATGAAGATGGAGGCCATGGCCAACGGGTACGTGGAGGCCATCGCCGTGGGTCCGTCGGGTCTGGTGAGCGAAGGAAGCGGACAGAATGTCTTCCTGGTCCGGGACGGTTGCCTCCTCACCCCCTTCCTGGACGGGACCAACCTCGCGGGGATCACCCGGGACAGCGTCATCCGCATCGCCGGAGACCTGGGGTACCAGGTCCGGGAGGGGCAGGTGGCCCGGGAAGCCCTCTATACCGCCGACGAGCTCTTCTTCACCGGCACGGCCTCGGAGGTCACCCCCATCCGAAGCGTCGACAGGATCCCCGTGGGGGAGGGAAGGGCCGGTCCCGTCACCCTGGCCATCCAGGAGCGGTTCATGGCGGTGGCGAAGGGGGAGGTGCCCGACGAGCACGGCTGGCTGACCCGGGTGGGTTGAGGCGGAGGGCGGGAGGAAACCGCCTGCGGCGATGTCCCCCGCCCGGTGGCCCGGGTCTCAGGAGTCCTTCGGCGGCCAGGGAATGAAGGGGCTGGTCCGCCGCATATACTCCCGGTAGCCCTCCCTGCGCTCTGCCAGAGCCTCTTCCAGGAGGGGAACTCCGGAGACCTTCGTGAGGAACCAGGTCATGAGGACGGGGCTGAAGATGGTCATCCACCCCCCGGGCGTGGCTGCGGCCACCAGGAAGATTCCCCACCACACAAGCGAGTCCCCGAAGTAGTTGGGATGGCGGGTATAGCGCCAGAGTCCCCGGTCCATGACCTTTCCCTCGTTGGCCGGATCGGACAGAAAGCCCCTGAGCTGGCGGTCCCCCACGGCCTCGAAGGCGAACCCCACGACCCACACGGCCAGCCCCAGGAAGTCCAGGGCCGTGAGGTCCACGGGGGTCTCCCGAAGCTGGACGAGCTGAACGGGCAAAGTGATGGCCCAGATGAGGAAGGCCTGGAGGAGGAAGACCGTGAAGAGGCTCCGAAGGGGAAAGCTCTCGGGGTGATCGGCCCGCATGGCGGCGTAACGGAAATCCTCTTCGGTGTCCCCCCACTTCCGGCTCCCGATGTGGTAGGCCAGCCGCACCCCCCAGAGGGTGGCCATTCCGGTAATGAGCAGGTGTCGAGGCACGAGGCCGGGGGTGAGGGAGAAGCTGAGAACGGCCAGGAGGGCGCCCATCCCACCCCAGGCGATGTCGATGATGCTCACGTCCCGAATCCGGAGGCTCACGAGCCAGAGGAGGATCATTCCCGCTACCGCGACGGCGAGGGTGAATGCTGCGAGGGAGAGCAGGGAACTCATGGCTACCGATCCTCCGGCGTGAAGGGCGTTGCCCATAGATTGGGGATGGAGGGGGGGTGGGGAAAGGGGACGCTTCCGTTTCTTGACTGAAGACAGGAGTCATTGGATGGCCAGGGACATCACGCGCCGGGGCGGACGTCCTGGACGCCCTGGTGGCCAACGAGCGGGCGGTGAAGGAGGTGGAGGAGGCGGGATCGACGGAAAGGTACCTGGAGGGCGCCGCCCACCGCTCGCCAATCCAGGCGCCGGCCCGTATCCTTCAGTCTATCCGCGGCCTCTCCGTGCGGACTTCCCGAGCTGTGGGAGACGAGCATGAGCGACGACCTTCAGGTCCCGGCCCATCTGAAGCGCAGCACTATCGGCGGCGTCATCGGCAACGTGCTGGAATGGTATGACTTCGCTGTCTTCGGTTACTTCGCCTCCATCATCGGACAGAGCTTCTTTCCGGTCACGGATCCACTTGCGGCCCTCATCAATGCCTTCGGGGTGTTCGCCGCAGGATACCTGATGCGGCCCCTGGGGGGCATGATCTTCGGCCAGATCGGCGACCGCCTGGGGCGCAAGCGGGCCCTGCAGATCTCCGTGTTGATGATGGCCATCCCCACCACCCTCCTCGGCCTCCTGCCCACCTACGCCAGCATCGGGATCGCGGCGCCGGTGGCTCTCATGGCCCTCCGGCTCATCCAGGGGGTGTCGGTGGGAGGGGAGCTCATCGGGTCCGTGTCGTTCATCACCGAGATCGCTCCCCCGAACCGTCGGGGCTTCTTCGGATCATGGAGCTTCTTCTCGGCGGTGGCGGGCGTCCTCCTGGGATCCCTCGTCGCCACCATCGTGCACACCTTTATGGACCCTGACGCCCTGGCGGCGTGGGGCTGGCGTCTCCCCTTCCTGGCCGGGTTCCTCATCGGTGGGTTCGGTCTCTGGATGAGGCGGGGTATGGTGGAGTCCCCCGCTTTCGAGAAGCTGGAGGAGAGCGGCGAGGTGGCCAAGAGCCCGGTGGCGGAGGCTCTCCGCCGTCATCCGGGCCAGATCCTGCATGTGGTGGCCATGGTCATGACCATGGGCGGGGGCTTTTACATGCTCTTCGTGTGGTGGCCCACCTACCTGAACACCATCGTGAGTCCGCCCGTGCCCCACGCCCTCATGGTGAACACGGTGGCCATGGTGACTCTGACGGCCCTCATCCCCCTGGGAGGCCTCGCCTCGGACCTCTGGGGACGAAAGAGGGTTCTGGTGGTGTCCCAACTCGCCTTCGTGGTGGTGGCCTACCCCCTCTTCACCATCACGGACCACGGCCTTCTGGTTCCGGCGCTGGTCTGTCAACTGGTCTTTGCCGTCCTCATGGCGGGCGTCCAGGGTCCCATGCCGGCGGCCATGACGGAGATGTTCCCGGCCAAGACCCGGTTCAGCGGGGTGGCCATCGGGTACAACGTGTCGCTGGCGGTCTTCGGAGGCACGGCTCCCCTGGTGTGCACCTGGCTGATCCGGGCCACCGGGGACGTGGCGGCTCCGGCCTATTACCTCATGGCCATGGCCCTGGGAAGCACTCTTGCCGCCCTGGCCATGAAGGCGCCCCGAGGGGAGGAGCTGGGATAGGCCGGGGCGTGGGTGTGGCAGGGGGGGCTCTTTCCGCCCCGGGTTCTTGATGTGGCGGCGTATGGTTGGTCGCCCCGCCGTGTCTCCTTTGCTCCGGGAACCCCCCAGGTCTATCTTCTCCCGACTCTCAAACCGGGGAGGATCATGTCTCTGCTGCTGAGCTTTGCACCGTGGATCGTGTTCTGGATCCTGGTGAGCAACGACTCCTTCGTGGAATCGGCCTGGGTGGCCTTCGCCATCGCCTTCCTCCTGAACATCAAGAGCATCGTCCGGAGGACGGCGAAGATCCTCAACCTGGGTTCCACCATCTACTTCTTCCTCCTGGCCCTGGCCGCGGCGCTCGTCCATGTGAGCTACCTGGAACGGTACGCCTACATGACGGGAAATCTCGCCCTGACCTTCATCGTTCTCATTTCCATCTTGATCGGAAAGCCGTTCACCCTGCAGTACGCCAGGGAACAGGTGGACGAGGAATTCTGGGACAACCCGGGGTTCTACAGGACGAACCTGGTCATCTCATGGGGGTGGTTCATCGCCTTCGTTGGCATGACCGTCTCCGCTGCCCTCCTGGGGATGTTCGAGGAGAAGGAGACCCTGCTGAACTGGATCATCCCCAATCTTTTCATGGTGGCCGCCATCAAGTTCACGGACTGGTACCCGAAGCACGTGGAAGCCAGGGAAGGCGGGGGGGACGCCGGTCCCTGACTACTCCGCTTTCAGGGCTCGCACCGGGTGTGGTTGGTTGCAGGCGCACGGTGCGAATGACCCTGGGCCCGGTGTCGGGGAAGATCACCTCCAGGGCAGCCTGCCCGGTCTCCGGGTCCCGCTTCCCCATCCTTCCACCCTCCGCCTCCACCGCTTCACCCCGCACGAGCACGGTCCCCGTGCTTCCTCCGTCGCCCTCCACCTCGAGCCTCCACCCGTCGCCGTCCGGGGTGAAGTCCAGGATGCGGACGCCACCGCTGGGGCTCCCGGGCGCCAGGGCCGTGGGGACGGCAGGGTAGACCTCGAGGCCCCCCTTCCATCGGTAGTCCATGCGCACCTCGTCCCCCTCCTGTAGCTCGAAGGTCAGGTGGTGCTGGATGTCGTGGCGCCCGGCGACCTGCCTTTCCCCGGCTCCCTCCGGTGCGCCCCGGACCCGGAGGTCCCGGGCTCCGGGGGGAATGGGCTGGATGTAGGTGATCTCAACCGGGGGTCCCTTGATCGTGAGATTGACCCGGGTCCGGTTCGACTCCCTCCTGTACTCGACATCCACCCTGCTCTCTCCCACCCGCAGGGACCGGACGCTCATCCCGGGCCAGCTCGGCGGGGGTTGGGGAGCCAGGGTGGCCCGTCCCCGGGGGGCGTCGGGCTCCCAACCCAGGAGCCCCCGGGCCAGCGGCGTGACCAGCATGGAGGTGGCGAAGAACTGGTGCGGGACGGTGGCTTCCAGGGTCTGGTAGAAGGCCCCGGAGAGGTTCTCGGGGTGCCGCCCAAGGCCCCAATCCCCGTGGAGGCGCCAGAGGGAATTCAGGAGATGAAAGCCCGCCCAGGGCCTCCGGTAACGGTACTGGCCCCAGGCCACGTAGCCCGTCATGAACGGCCAGACCATCCCGTTGTTGTAGTGCAGCGGGTCGTAGAGGTCGCTGCCGGTGGAGAGGAGGCGGGCGCCCCAGCTCGAAGCGATGGCGTCGGTGGCCAGGTGTCGGAGGGTCCCCCCGGCCCGCTCCGCGTCCAGGAGACCGAAGGCCAGAGCCGTGCCGGGCCAGGCGGTGAGGTTGCCGTTGGTGCCGCCGCCTTGAAGGAGACCGAAGGCGTGGTATCCCTCTTCCGGCATCCAGTAGGCCCGGTTCAGCGTTTCACGGGCTCTCGCGTAAAGGTCTCGGGCCCGGGAAGCCATGGCCGGGTCCCCCAGGGCCGCAGCCATCTCCTCGGTGCCTCCCAGCGCCGTGATCCAGGCCCCGGCCAGGTAGATGTCCTGGTGCATCCCCTCCCCCAGCCCTCCCACCTCGATGGCGCCCAGCCCTCCGGTGGTGTTCTCGATGATTCCGTCCCCATCGGTCTCCACGCTCAGGCACCACTCCCAGGCCTTCCGGTAGGCCGGCCAGAGCTCCCGGACCAGCTCCTCGTCTGCGCTGGCTCGCCAGTAGTACCAGAGCGCCAGCATCCAGTACGGCGTGGTGTCGGCATGGTAGTAGGCGTACGGGAAGTCCTGAAACCAGGAGATGCGGCCCGCGGCCTGGCTGATCTCATGGGGTATCTTTCCGTCTTCCCGCTGGTAGCGGGCCAGGAATCGGAGACCCTCGGCCACCTCCTCCCACTGGCCGGTGGCGTCCATGGCCAGGGTGTTGATGGCTGCGTCACCCCCGAAGAACCACCCGAACCCCGGCCGGAGACTCGTGCCCGACGGCCCCCACCCCGCCACCAGGCCGCACCCCAGGTCCGGATTGCAGACACGCTGCTCGGCCAGGTTCACCTTGGCCCATTCCAGGACCTCTGCGGCCCTGGATTGCATCCCGGCACCCGCGCCCGGTGCGCCCCTCCATGGGGCCCTGATCCGGAGGGTGTTCCGGCTTCGGCTTCGGGCCTCCCGGGCCAGCTCCTCGGGAAGACTCCCGCCCCGCTCCAGGAGCTCCCGATAGGTCTCTACCACCGCGTTCCGGGGAGCCACGGCCCCGGTGACGGCAATGGGAATCAACTCCTCCCGGGCGCGGTCACGGTCCACGGGAATGACGAACACCGATGGGGCCTCGGCCAGGCGGTGGGCCGGGTGGGCCGATCCTTCGGTGGCCCAGGGGGAGCCGATGATCCCGTTCCGCTCACGTAGGCTCTCGGAGAGAAGGAAGGCCCGATTGGTCCGGTCCCAGAAGAGGTATTGGCCTCCGAAGCCTCCGGGCCAGGCATATTGGAGGACGGGCTGGAACTCCACGTGGATCTCCAGCTCCTCCACCGCGTCCACCTCCAGGAGGAGGAGCACGCCGGGCAGGTCCGGGGGCACCATGACATGCTCCCTCACCACGAAGGCCGCATGACTGTAAGTGACCACCCAGTGGCCTGGAGAGCCTTCCACCCTCCGGGCCACCTGCCGGCCCGGGATGGGATTCGGATAGGCAGGAATCTTGAAGGCCAGGCTGACGTCACCGACGACCTTCAGGGGGTGGGCCCAGACCTCCCCCTCCCCCGTCTCGTATCCCAGCCACGCGGCCCGGGGACCCGTGACCCCCAGGTATTCGCCGGGGCGGGCGGGACCGGAGAGCTTCATCCAGGACGAGGGCCCGATCCCGGTCCTGGGAATCCGGATCTCCGTGATGGGCGGAGGGTCGGGATGATCCTGGGCGGCCAGGGAAAATGCCGGGAGAAGGCCGACTGTGAGTATGAGGGCCGTGAGCCGTGAGAGGATGGCCATGGTCACTCCGATCAGGGTCCGGGGTCGCCGGTAAGGGGACGGTGCCCTAATTTGCCCCGCCCCCGGAGGGGAAGCCACCCACGGAGCGAGAACAGGAGGCCTATGCCCATCCGCACGGCGGTTCAGCGCCTGGACCGAAGACGAACGAAGATCGTGGCGACCCTGGGTCCGTCATCATCGGAGCCCGCAGTTCTGCGGGCCCTCCTTCGTGCCGGAACCAACGTGTTCCGCCTGAACCTCTCTCATGGCGACCATGAGACCCACGCCGCCCTCTTCTCCCGGGTCCGGGAAGTGGCCCGGGCCCTGGGACGTCCTGCCGGCATCCTGGCGGATCTCTCCGGACCCAAGATCCGTACCGGGGTCTTCGAGGGGGGCTCGGTGACCCTCACCGAGGGGCAGGAGGTCACGGTGACCACCCGGAAGGTCAGGGGGGGACCGGGCCTCATCCCGTCCCAGTACGAGGCCCTGGCCGACGATGTGGAGGTGGGAAACACCATTCTCCTGGATGATGGGAACCTGGAGCTGGAAGTCCTGGAGTGGGATCCGCCGGACCTTCTCTGTCGGGTAAGGGTCGGCGGGATCCTCACGGACCGGAAGGGGATGAACCTCCCCGGCGTCAAGGTCAGTGCCCCGGCCCTCACCGAGAAGGACCGTGACGATGCCCGGTTCGCCCTGAAGCTGGGCGTGGACTTCCTGGCGCTATCCTTCGTGCGACGGGCGGAGGACCTGACCGATCTTCGCGGTATGATGAAGACTGCAGGGAGCCGGGCCCTCCTTATTGCGAAGATCGAGAAACCCGAGGCTCTCCTGGAGATCGAGGAGATCGTGGAGAAGGCCGACGGGATCATGGTGGCCCGGGGGGACCTGGGTGTGGAGCTCCGACCCGAGCAGGTGCCCCTGGTCCAGACCCAGTTGGTGGAGCTGGCCCGGAGCCGGGAGAAGCCCGTTATCGTGGCCACCCAGATGCTCGAGTCCATGATCCACCATCCCCGCCCGACCCGGGCCGAGGTGACGGACGTCGCCCAGGCCGTACACGCCGGAACCGATGCGGTCATGCTCTCCGGCGAAACCGCCTGCGGGGACTATCCCGTAAAGGCAGTGGAGATGATGGATCGGGTGCTTCGGGAGACGGAGGGCTTCTTGTGGGAGAAGGGAGCGTTCGGAGGGTTCGGGGGGGAGGATTGGGGACGACCGCCACCCCTACCCCTGGAGGATGCCGTGGCCCGCTCCACGGCCCAGCTTTCCCGGGACCTCATGGTACGGGCCATCGTGGTCTTCACCCGGTCCGGATGGACGGCGGGAAAGGTGAGCGCCGGCCGACCTCAGGCTCCCATTCTCTCGGCCACGCCCGACGCGGGGGCCCGGAGGCGGACGAACCTCTTCTGGGGGGTGGAACCGGTGACGGTGGTGACCATGGATCCCGGCCAGAACCACGAAGTGACGCGCCAGTTGGCCCGAGAATCGCGGCTGGCGACGGAGGGGGAGGCGATTCTCGAGGTCAGGGGCTTTCATGCCGACCCCGAGCAGAACATCCCCACCATCGCCGTGTGCCGGGTGTGAGGGCCACCGGCCTTCGTGGCGCCAGCCCCCCCGGGGAGCGAGCGAACGAAACCCCGGCTTCGCGGTAGTGAGAGATCTGCGTCGAGAGCGTTCCATCACCGGTCATCATGAACCCGAACCCGCCGGACGGGGGCGGGTCACAACGAAGACGATTTCATGACTCCCTGGGTCCTCCGACTCCTCATCGCCAACCTCCTGGTCTTTGTGCTGACCTCGATGCAGCCCCAGGTCGGGAATCTCCTGGCTCTGTACCCCCGGTACATCCTGATCCGGCCCTGGGGAATCGTCACGTACATGTTCGTCCACGCGAACCTCGGTCACATCTTCTTCAACATGTTGGGTCTTTTCTTCTTCGGACCCCGCCTGGAGATCCAGCTCGGTGGAAAGTCCTTCCTGTGGCTCTACTTCCTGAGCGGCCTGGGAGGGGCTCTCTTCTCCTTTTTCTTTGCGCCCAACGTGGGCGTGGTGGGAGCCTCCGGCGCCGTCTTCGGGGTGCTCTTGGGCTTCGCCTACTTCTGGCCCAAGGAGCCCATCTACATCTGGGGCGTTCTTCCCGTCCAGTCCCGGATCCTCGTCATCGTCCTGGCGGTCATCACCCTCTACAGCGGGGTGGCCGGCACCCAGTCCGGGACGGCCCATTTCGCCCACCTGGGCGGGTTCGCCGCCGGGTATGCCTATCTTCGGTGGAGAAAGCGGAGATACTTCCGTCAGTGGAAGCCCGTCCCCACGCCCAAAGCGACCCTGGCCAAAACGGCCAAGAAGCGGGATGACGGGAAGGCGGTGCGGCGTTGGAAGTCCATCCAGGTGGATCAACTCCACGAATTGAACCGGGACGAGGTGAAGCGGCTTTTGGAGAAGCTGGACGAATCCGGAGCCGGGTCGCTGACGCCCGACGAGAAAGCCATGCTGGACCGGTTCGCCTCCCAGCACTAGAGAAGGGTGTTGCCCTTCCATGATCTCACACTCCGCTCTCCGTTCCTCCTGACTCCCGGGTGATCACCATGAGCAAGCGACTCCTGCGTTCCCTGGCCGTCCTCTTCCTTTCTGTCTCCATCGCGGCCTGTGAAGGCCCACCGGCTGCCGACGCCGCGGACCTGGTTCTCATCAACGGGAAGGTGGTTACCGTGGATCCGGCCGTTCCCGAGGCGGAGGCCATCGCCGTACGAGGCTACACCATCCAGGCGGTGGGCAGCACCGAGGAAGTCGATGAGCTCGTCGGTCCGGATACCCGGATCATCGACCTCCAGGGCCGACTGGCCATTCCGGGCTTCATCGACGCCCACGGCCACTACATGAGTCTGGGTCACGCCAAGCTCATCCTGGACCTCACCCAGGCCTCTACGTGGGACGAGATCGTGGCCATGGTGGAGGGGGCGGCGGCCGAAGCGGAGCCCGGGGAGTGGATCCTGGGAAGGGGCTGGCACCAGGAGAAGTGGGAGACGGTGCCCTCGCCCAGCGTGGACGGGGTACCCACGCACGGCAGCCTCAGCGCCGTGTCTCCGGACAATCCGGTCCACCTCACCCATGCGTCGGGCCACGCCTCCATCGCCAACGCCATGGCCCTGGAGCTGGCGGGCATCGATGCGGCCACCCCCGACCCTGCGGGAGGCACCATCGTCAAGGATGCCCGGGGCGAGCCGTCGGGGCTCCTCCGGGAGACGGCCCAGCGCATCGTGGGCCGGGCCATCGCCCATTCCCAGGAGGGGCGCTCGCCGGAAGAGATCCGGGCCGAGGAGCGGGAGGCGGTGAGGCTGGCCGGTGAAGACGCCCTCTCCAAGGGGGTCACGAGCTTTCACGATGCCGGCTCCAACTTCGCCACCATCGACTTCTTCAAGGAGCTGGAGGAGGAGGGAAACCTGCCCGTGCGCCTCTATGTCATGGTGCGGCGGGAGTCCAACGAGGCCATGGCCGAGAGGCTACCGGAGTACCGCATGCTCCCCCAGGGGAACGACTTCCTCACGGTGCGCTCCATCAAGCGCCAGGTGGACGGCGCCCTGGGGGCCCACGGGGCCTGGCTCCTGGAGCCCTACGAGGACCACCCCAGCACCGGGCTGGTGCTGGAGCCCCTGGAAGACATCATGGGGACGGCACGGGTGGCCATCGAGCACGGCTTTCAGGTGAACACCCACGCCATCGGTGACCGGGCGAACCGGGAGATCCTGGACCTCTATCAGGAGGCCTTCGAGGAGGCCGGGGTGGACGGCCACGAGCTGAGGTGGCGCATCGAGCATGCCCAGCACCTGCACCCCGACGACATCGGGCGGTTCGCCGAGTTGGGTGTGATTCCCTCCATGCAGGCCATCCACTGCACCAGCGACGGGCCCTGGGTTCTGCAGCGGCTGGGACCCGAGCGGGCCGAGAGCGGGGCCTACATGTGGCGGGACCTCATCGACTCGGGGGCCGTGGTGAACAACGGCACCGACACGCCGGTGGAGGACGTGGATCCTCTGCCGGGGTTCTACGCCTCCGTCACCCGGATCATGCCCAACGGGGAGGCCTTCTTCCCCGATCAGGCCATGACCCGGGACGAGGCGCTGGCTTCCTACACCATCAACGGGGCGTATTCGGCCTTCGAAGAGGACGTGAAGGGTTCCCTGACCCCGGGGAAGTACGCCGACATTGTGGTCCTCTCCAGGGACATCATGACGATCCCCCCCGAGGAGATCCTGGAGACGGAGGTGGTCTACACCATCATCGGGGGTGAGGTACGCTACAGCCGTTAGAACGGCTTCAACGTGCCCAGGTACGCCCCCAGGAGTCCCAGGAGGGGGAGAGCCCAGAGGAGGGACTTCGCTCCCGCCCGGCTCCGGTAGGGAAGGGCGATGAGTCCCCCCAGGACCACCCAGAGGGCGAGCTTCGCCCAGATCCATCCCGGAAAGAGCCCCCCGTGCATGGCTCCGATGCGGGCCATGAGACCGAACCCCCCGGTGAGGGCCACCAGCGCTCCGATTCCGTGGAGGACCAGGAGAGAGCGGTAGGCCCCGTTCTCCTCCTTGCTCTGGCCGGCCGCGGCGTGGGCGGCCATCCCGGCCAGGGCGGTCAGAAGGGCGAAGATCCCGACGAGATGAAGGAGCTTGTAGGCCATGTAGGACATTTGGTTCTCCGTTTTTGTCCCCCTCTGACCCGACGACCCCGCCGGAGTTCCCCCCTCCCCGGAGCAGGAAAGACCTCCGAGCGCGCCATTGTCGTGGCCCCCCGGGTGGGGTTAGCGTGGCGGCCATGATGCGCGCGCTGGGTTGGTTGACCCCGGGAGGGCTGATCCTGGGGGTGGCCTTTGCCATGGTCCACGGTCTGGGACCGGAGGGGTGGGTGGAGGGCGCCGCTGCCGGATATCCGTGGATGGTCCTGGCCGCTGCCTTCGCCCTGGCCCTCTTCTTTCATCGTAGCAGGGTCGCGGTTCTGGTCCTGGCCCTCGGGGGGCTCCAAATCGTGGCTTCCACCATGGCCGGAGGCTTCACCGCCCTCTACTTCACCGGGGGGCTCTTCGCCCTCTGCGTGGCTGGGATGGCCCCCCTGCAGGACCGGGGGGCAGTCTCCACGCCGGGTCTGCTCCAGTTTGCCGGGGTGGCCGGACTGTGGTTCTTCGGCGGCCTCTTCGTGGCCGTGGCTCCCGACGACATCGCCGGATTCCTGGCCGCCATGCCCCTTCCGGCTCAGGTGAGCATCTGGTCGGGGCTTCCCCAGCCCGTCTTCTTCATGTTCCTTCTCGCCGTTGGAGCCAGCCTGACCGTGGCTTTCTTCCGGGACGGGCCGGTGGAACGGGGGCTCTTCTGGGCCGGCCTTACCGTCGCCGTGGGCCTCTATTACACCACGGAGCCCGGGGCCGTGTCCCTCTTCAACATGGGTGCCGGCCTCACCCTCGGTCTCTCGGTGCTGGAGACCTCCTACGCCATGGCCTATCGGGACGAGCTCACCGGCCTGCCGGCTCGGCGGGCCCTCATGAGGGATCTGGAGGGCCTGAGAGGGACCTACACCACGGCCATGGTGGACGTGGATCACTTCAAGAAATTCAACGACAAGTACGGACACGACGTGGGCGATCAGGTGTTGCGGATGGTGGCCGCCCAACTGGGGGAGGCCAGGGGGGGGTGCAAGGCCTACCGGTTCGGGGGCGAGGAGTTCACCCTCCTCTATTCCGGAAAAACCCGCGCCGATGTCCTCCCCCTTCTCGAGGACGTGAGACGCTCGGTGGAGGACGCCACCTTCACCCTCCGGAGCTGGCGCCGCCCCAGGAAGAAGCCGGTGGACGCCAGCAGTTGGAAGGCGGACGAGGGAAGAAGAACCAAGAAGCTCTCGGTCACGGTGAGCATCGGCCTGGCCGATTCCACCGGGAAGGACCCGTCCCCCGAGGCCGTCATCAAGAAGGCGGACCAGGCCCTGTACCGGGCCAAAAAGGCCGGCCGGAACCGGGTGGCGAAATGAAATCCCTGGAGGGCCCGCCGGGACCGTGAGAATGCACGTGCTCCCCCCGAGTGGCGGTGGGGATGGGTGTGGACAGTTCCGTCAGCGGGTTGAAATCCTTTACGGGAAACAACTAACGGCATGTGTTTTGCCCGTTTCCTCCTCATCCTGACGAATTTTCCGGGTCCGTTCATCCGGCTGGCGGTGTCCGGTCCCCGGTGCCCGGGCAAGAGAAGGAGGAGGCGTGCTTCCGCGGCCTGGAGAAAAAGAGCTGAACCGGGAGAGGCGCGTGGAGCTTCCCCCCGTGGAACCGCCCACGCAATCCCCCCACCTCCGGGTGCGCAACTTCGGCGAGGTGTACCTGCCCTGGTCCGAGGAGATGGCGGTGGCCGAAGCCGCCCGCTGCCTCCACTGTTCCGATGCTCCCTGCGTCACGGCCTGCCCTCTCCACAATGACATTCCCGCCATCCTGTGGCTGACGGAGAAGGGAGACTTCGACGGTGCGGTGGAGCTCCTCGGCAGGACCAGCAATTTTTCCGATGTCTGTAGTCGTCTCTGCTCCCAGGCGGAGCAGTGCGAAGGCGCCTGTCCCCATCTCGCGAAAGGCCGACGCCCGGTGGCCGTCGGCCGCATCGAGGCCTTTCTGGCCCGGCGTCGGGAAGAGATGTCCCGGTGGGACTTGGACCGCCCTGCCGGCACGGGCCACCGGGTGGCCGTAGTGGGGGCCGGGCCCGCCGGACTCACCGTGGCGGAACTCCTGGGCCGACGGGGGCATGGTGTCACGGTCTTCGATCGGTGGCCCTCCGGAGGCGGCGTTCTCCGGTACGGTACGCCCCGGTTCCGATTGGACCACGGAAGGGTCCAGAGTCGGCTGGATGCAATGAAGCATTCGGGCGTGGAATTCGTCTACGACACCCATATCGGAGACGGAGCGGGGGTGGAGGCCCTCTTCGCCAGCGGATTCGAAGCGATCTTCCTGGGGACCGGCGCCGGATCGCATCTCCGGCCCGGCGTTCCCGGAGAGTCTCTCCGAGGGATCCACCTGGCTACACCCTTTCTGGTGAGGACCAACGTGGAGCAGAACCTCCGGCCTTCCGACCTGGAGGAGCCGCCGGTGGTGGGGCCCAGGGTGGCGGTGCTGGGCGGGGGCGACATGGCCATGGATTGTTGCCGAACGGCCCTACGCCTGGGGGCGTCGGAAGTGGCCTGTTACTTCGAGGGCTCCGAGGCCGAGATGCCGTGCAACCCCAGGGATCGTGTCTTCGCACGGGAGGAGGGAACCACGTTCCGGTGTCAGTGGGCTCCCCTCCGATTCGTGGATGATGGCCGCAAGGCCGTCCGGGGGATCGAGTTCCAGAAGATGACGCCGGGCGATCCTCATGGGTCGGGGCGGGAACGCCCGGCGGAGATCGCAGGATCCCGCTTTCAGGCTCCGGTGGATACGGTGGTGCTTGCTCTTGGGCGGGCCGTTGATCCGGCCCTTGCCCTGGAGACACGGGGGGTGAAGGTCGGTCCTTCCGGACTCGTCGAGGTGGATGGAGCCACGGGAAGAACCGGACGCCGGGGCGTCTGGGCAGGGGGGGAGAACGTCACGGGGCCCGGGCCCGTAGCCGGGTCCGTGGCGCAGGGCAGGCAGGCTGCCCGTGACATCCACGACCATCTCAATGGAACGAGCTGAACCGAAGGATCTTCCAACGAAGAGAAAGGCGGGAGCGGGGTCCCTCCCTGAGGAGGGCCCCCGCCGAATTTTTTTGGAAGGGTTTGCGGTCAGCCTTGTAACAGCGCCGACCTGGGGACATGGAAACCAGGACTGGATCGGCTGGATGACCTGATTCCCGGGGATCTATTGGTCTTTCGTCTATTCCTTTTCCGACGAGGCCACATCCTCACCCACGGTGGGAACCTCCCCATGGTGGCTGATGGACGGGTCTCGATGCAGGTGAAAATAACATTTCTTTCCGACGCTCTGCCGAAGGAGACACCGGTCCCTGAAATGAATGCCGCACCGGAGACAGATGCCCTCCCGGGTCCGGCCTTCCTTGACCATTTGAGTGGAGAGTTCGTCCAGGAAGTTGGCGGTTTGCTCGAGACGCTCCGGAGGCAGGGAGCCGAACACCTCTTTCAGCACCTGGCTCGTGGCGGCTTCGTACTGGGCAAGGAGCGTTCGCCCCTCGGGTGTGAGGGAGAGCTCCACGGCTCGGCGGTCCGAGGCGGCCTCGGTCCTGCGAACGAGACCTCTCCGTACCAGGCGGTCCACGGCCTTGCTCGCAGCGGCGTTGCTTACGGCCAGGAAATCGGCCACGTCGCCGATGCGGCGGGCATTGGTGCGGGCCACGAGCTTCAGCACCTTGAGCTGGGAAGGGGTCACACGGTCCTTTGTGACCTCCTTGAGCTCTTCCTCCATCCACTCGTCGATGGTGGTGGAGAGAATTCTCACGCTGCCCAGAAAATCGTTGATCAATCCCACGGTCCGGTTCCTCTGACACGGATGTCGGGTTGCAGGTGGCCTTTTTCCATCGAAGGAAATGCCCCGCATAACAGCCGCGAATATTGCCACTGTTATGAATATGGGCAACACCCAACCAGGTTTCATTCTTGCGGCAAGCTCCGTGCCTGCGAGATTCAGGGAGCGGTTTTTTCGTTCCCTGGCCGGGGGCAGGGGGGACGACGGCCTGCAGGGCCGGGAAGGCTTCCTCCGGTAAGCCGTCGCCCCGGCGGAAGCCCCGGGTCTGAGACAATTCAGCCGTCGTGCCTGTCCCGGCCTGGGACATAGGAGCACAGACCTACGATGGAGAGGGCATGAGCCGAGGAAGAACATGGAGGGTTCTGGTGGTGAATCCCGGGTCCACCTCCACCAAGGTGGCCCTTTTCAGGGCCGATGCGGTGGAGGCCGAGGCGACTCTTCCGACTCCATCGCGGAAGGTCCATGAGCTTTGGGCCGAGTTTCCCCACCGCATGGAAGGGGTGCGGGAGTGGGTGCTGGCACAGGGTATCGAAGAGGGAAGTCTCGAGGCGGTGGTGGGGCGCGGGGGACTTCTCCGTCCCCTGGAGGGGGGAACCTATGAGGTCAACGAGGCCATGCTGGCCGATGCCCGATCGGGAGTCCAGGGGACCCACGCCTCCAACCTGGGGTGTGCCCTGGCTCGGGCCCTGGCCGATTGGGCCGGGGATGACGTGCGGGCCTTTATCGTGGATCCCGTGTCCACGGACGAATTCGAACCCCTGGCCCGTCGTTCGGGACTGAAGGAGATCCCGCGACGGAGCCTCAGCCACGCCCTGAGCATCCATGCCCTGGTTCGACAGGTCTGCCGCCGGAGCGGGACGGCCGTGGAGGCCTCCCGTTTCGTGGTGGGTCATCTGGGTGGCGGGATCTCCGTCTGTCCCGTTCTGGGCGGCCGGATCCTGGACGCCAACAACGCCAACAGCGGGGGTCCCTTCTCTCCGACGCGGGCGGGGGGGCTTCCGACCCAGGAGCTCCTGGAGCTGGCCTTCGGTGGTGGCTACGACCTGAGCGGCCTCAAGGTCCTCACCCTGAAGAAGGGAGGGTTGATGAGCTACCTGGGCACCGATGATGCCCGTGAGGTGGAGGCCCGGATCGAGGAGGGGGACGCGGAGGCCCGGCAGATTTTCGAGGCCATGGCCTACCAGATCGCCAAGGAGATCGGTGCCATGGCCACGGTGCTCCGGGGGGAGGTGGATCGGATCCTGCTCACCGGGGGACTGGCGGCCAGCCAGCGGCTCACCGGGTGGATCCGGTACCGGGTGGAGTTCATCGCGCCGGTGGAAGTATGGCCCGAAGTGGAGGAGATGAGAGCCCTGGCCCAGGGCGCCCTCCGGGTTCTCCGGGGGGACGAGGCTGCCAAGGAGTATTGATTCCCATGCATGAAGGTCCTGTCACCCTTCCCGGCTCCCTCCCCGTAGGGCCGCTGGCGTCCCTGGATGATCTCAGGAGAAAGGCCCGGTCCCTTCCCACCCGGATCGTGGCCATCGCCGCCGCCCAGGACGAGGTGGCCCTGGAAGCTGCGGCCACCACCGAGGCCGAAGGGATGGCCCGGTGCGTCCTCGTGGGGGACCGACACAGGATCGAGGCGCTCCTCTGGGAGCTGGATCGGGATCCCGGAGACTTCCAGATCCTGGACCGCCGTGAGATCCACGACGCCGCGGTCCTGGCCGTGGAGCTGGTCCGCACCGGGGAGGCTCACATCCTCATGAAGGGGAAGGTCACCAGTGGGGAGCTCCTCAAGGAGGTCCTGCACAGGGAGCGGGGGCTGAGGACCGGGAGTCTCCTCTCCGATGTCTTCCTCTTCGATTCGCCGTTTCCGGGACAGGCGCGCCTCATGGGGATCACCGACGGGGGCATCAACCTGGCTCCGGACCTGGAGACGAAGGCCCGCATCCTCGCCAATGCTGTGGAGGTCTTCCGGACCCTGGGGTACGAGAAGCCGAAGGTGGCGGTCCTCTCGGCCATCGAGAAGGTCAACGAGGCCCTCCCCTCCACGGTGGATGCAGCGGAGCTGGCCCGAAGGGCCGACGCCGGGGAGTTCGGATCCTGTCAGGTGGCGGGGCCACTGGCCATGGACCTGGCCCTGTCCAGGGAAGCGGCCCGCCGGAAGGGGGTGGACTCGCCGGTGGCCGGGGCAGCGGACATCCTCCTCTTTCCCACCATCGAGGCCGCCAACATCACCGCCAAGGCCCTCCAGTACATGGTCCCCTTCGAACCCGGACACGCCGTGGTGGGAGCCGCCGCTCCGGTCCTGATCCCCTCCCGGGCCGAGAGCGCCCGGGCCAAGGTGAACGCCGTGGCCCTGGGCCGGCTCCTGGTGGAGTGAACGGCCCAGCCGCGTTCCTTTCCCCGAACCCTTCTGGCTCGCCGCCCCCCCCGTGGGTCATGGGGCTCGAAGGTGCTCACGCCCCCTCCGGCTCGGGTCCCAGGTTCCTCTCCATGAGGGCCGATGGATCCGGATCCCGTCCCATGAACTCCCGGAAGAGCTCCTCGGGATCGGCGCTGTCCCCCCTGGAGAGGATGGTGTTCAGGTAGTCACGCCCGGTCTCGGGGTTCAGCACGCCCTCCCTGCTG
Source organism: uncultured Gemmatimonadaceae bacterium (assembly GCA_964464555.1). Lineage (GTDB taxonomy): Bacteria > Gemmatimonadota > Gemmatimonadetes > Longimicrobiales > Gaopeijiaceae > CAYXGM01. The sequence continues at coordinate 29,151 of CAYXGM010000009.1, forward strand.
AAGCGTGTGAAGGCATCGGCTTCCAACACCTCGGACCAGAGGTAGCTGTAGTAGCCCGCGGCGTACCCCCCGCTGAAGAGGTGGGTGAAGCTGGTGAGGATGTGGCTCCGGGCGAAGGCGGCATCGGGGGAGAAGGGGGCCAGGCGATCCTCGGTGAAGGCCAGAACTTCCGCGCCCTCCCTATCTTTCAGCTCGGGCGCCAGCTCCCGGTGCAGCGCCAGGTCCAGCGTGCCGAAAGAGAGCTGGCGCATCTGGGCCCATCCTCCCATGAAGCGCTTGGCCGCCAGCATCCTCTCCAGGATCTCGGCCGGCAGGGGCTCTCCCGTCTCGTGGTGATGGGCGAAGAGGTCCAGGGCATCCTTCTCCCATGTCCAGTTTTCCATGATCTGGGAGGGAAGCTCCACCCAGTCCCAGGCCACGTTCAGGCCGCCCCGGTCCGGGACGGGGACCCTGGAGGTGAGATGATGGAGAAGATGGCCGAACTCGTGGAAGACCGTCTCCACCTCCCGGTGCGTGAGGAGGGACGGGCGGCCCTCCTCGGGGGGAGAGAAGTTACCGGCGATGAACCCCAGATTCGGAGAGAAGGAGCCGTCCTCACCGGGGACCCCGGAGATGAAATCACGCATCCACGCTCCCTGTCGCTTCTCCTTTCGGGGAAACCAGTCGGTGTAGAAGGAGCCCAGCCACCGGCCGCCCTCGTCTTTCACGCGGTAGCACCGGACGTCGGGGTGCCACACCCCCTCGGTCTCTTCCAGCGATACGGAGAGCCCGAAAATCCGCTCCGCCAGCTCGAAGAGTCCCTCCAGCACCGCGTGCAGGGGGAAGTAGGGACGAAGGAGCTCGTCGTCGATGTCGAAGCGCTCCTTCCGGAGGGATTCGCCCAGAAAGGCCACGTCCCAGGGACGGATCTCGTCGATGCCGAGAGCCGTTCCGTGCTCCCGGAGCTCGGCCAGATCCCTCTCCCAGTAAGTCCGGGTTCGCCGCGTCAGGTCCTCCTCGAACTCCATGGCCCTCCGCCCGGATTTGGCCATGGCTTCCTCCAGACGGTAGTCCGGGAAGTCCCGGTGGCCCAGGATTTCGGCCATCTCCTGCCTGAGGGCGAGGATGCGGGGAATGATGGGGAGGTTGTCGAATGCGTCGGCCCTGCACCGGCCCACGTAGGCCCGGTGGAGCTCCTCCCTCAGGGCCCGGTCCCGGCAGTACTTCATGACCGGTTGGTAGGAGGGGAAGTCCAGCGTCAGGCGCCACCCTTCCAGCCCCTTCTCTTCCGCAGCGGTGCGGAAGCGGCTCAGAGGCCCCGGGGGGATCCCTTCCAGCCGCTCCTCGCCGGTGACGTGGAGCTCGTAGGCGGCTGTGGCGTCCAGGACATTCTCCCCGAACTTCTGTCCCAGGCGGGCCAACTCCACCCGCACTTCTTCCAGTCGTTTCTTCTCATCCGGCGGAAGATCGGCTCCGGCTCTCCTGAACTCCCGGAGCGTCTTCTCCAGGTGGCGGGCCCGGATGCCCTCCAGCGCTTTCGCCTCCGGCGTCTCGCCGTAGCTCTTCAGTCGGTTCCACAGCTTCTCGTTCAGTGGAAGCCTGGACCAGAACTGGGTGATCTCGGGGAGGACCTCGTTGTAGGCTTCCCGGAGCTCCGGGGATTCGGCCACGGTGAGGAGGTGCTGCACCGGCGTGATGCCCTCGCTGACCCAGCGGGTGGTATCGTCCAGAGGCCCCATAGTGGTGTCCCAGGTGGGGGGAGCGGTGTCCGCTGCCAGAGCGTCGATTCGTTCCCGGCCCCGGGCCAGAATCTCCAGGACTCCGGGCGCCACATGCTCGGGTCCGATTCGGTGGAAGGGGATGGCGAACGACCCCTGCAGGAGGGGGTTGTCCCCCGGGTCCACCGGGCTCACGGTCCCCACCCCCGGGCCCGCCGCTGGGCCGCCAGCGCCTCGCTCTCCACCCAGGCCGTCCACCAGAGGGAGGCCAGCATCTCGGCTCCTGCGGCCAGGCGCCGGGCCACGAAGGCCTCGGCCTCGGGGTGGGGGGAAGCCTCCGGATCGAAGCCGTGACGCTGCTCCAGCTCGTACATCTGCTCCACCACGGCGTTGCTGGCCCGGACGTGTGCCCAGACGGCCTTGCGGGGATCCTCGAGCTCCCGAACCTCGAAGGGCAGAAAGGGCTCCACGTCCTCGTCGGAGAGGTGTGCCTCCACGTACGCTGACTCGAAGCGAGAGTGAAAGCCGCGGTCCATGGTGAAGCCCCGGGGATTAGGCGCGTCCCCGGCCCATCCGTTGAAGTGGATGGTGGTGTGGTGGGGCTGGGTAGCGTCTGTGGCGTAATGGCCCAGGATTCCGGCGTCGTTCAGGATCCTCCCTTCCACGAAGGTCCGCTCCGGGCCCGGACGGAGGTTCCTCCAGATGGCGAACTCCGTCATGAGGCGCTGGTAGAGCTCCAAAATGCGCCAGGGCAGGAAGCCCACGTACTGGTGGGGACGTTCGATGCCCGCAGCGAACAGGATCTCCAGAAACTCGAAGCGGTCCCGGGCCTCCAGGGCCCCGGCCGGAACGTTCTCCAGGTCGATGTAGTGGTCGTACTTCCAGGCCTCGTCCATTGCCCTCAGGTCCCGGGAGCGCCACCGGTCCGGCTCGGGGTTCAGGTACTCGAGCTGGTTGGCTGCCTGGCGGAAGAAGTCCGGCATCCCGGCCGGGAGCTGGCTCAGGGCGGCCCGGGCGGCGATTCCGTGACCCCGGGCGCCCCAGGGAAGGGGTGGCAGCGGAGAGACGTCCGGCCCGGTGGCCGCTCCCGGAATGGGAAGGCTCAGGGCAACCAGGAGAACCGCTCCGAAGAAGCTCCCTCTTCTTCTCATGTCTCGATGTCCTCGACGGTCTTGTGGAAACGTACGTCCCGCTCCTCCAGCTCCTTCATCACGAAGTCGAAGCAGGCCGGATCCCGGCCCACGAACTCCGGCGGGGAGATCCCGGGCTCGGTGTAGAGCCCACGGGCCACCATGCGAACCATGGCTGTGCAAGTGTACCCCGTGGTCCGGGCCATGGAAGAGGTGTCGGTTTCGGTGTCGTAACGGTCGAAGAGGTCGAAGGTCTGTCGCTCCTTTTTGCCGTTCCGCATTCCCTCCACCCGGATCCGCATCACTGTCAGGTCCTCTTCCTTCTCGTCGAAGGCCCAGGCCCGCTTCAGGAGGTGGGCGGTGACGTCCATGGGAGCCACCTGGGCACCGTTCAGCCCCACCGGCTCCGTCTCGAAGAAGCCCGTTTCCCGGAGGCCCCGCATCCACTCGGCGTGCCCCGGGTAGCGCAGGGTCTTCTCCGTCATCTCCGGGGTCTCGCAGGTCTTGAGCAGGGTCCGGAGGCCGTCGGTGTTGAAGCTCTCCAGGGCCCCGACGCCCGGGAACTCCGCCACCTCCACCTCCGAGAGGGCCGGGAGGACCACCGTCTTCCCGTTTCGCCGGAGTCGGGCGGGGCGGGTGTATTCCTCGATGACGTCAACGGGTGAGAAGGGCGCCTTGTACTGGAAGGGCCAGTGGCGGATCACCGGAAGGCCGCCCACCACGCAGTCGAACCGGTGGGTCTCCTCCATCTCTTCCTCGGCACGTCCCAGGATGAGGTTGCTGCACCCGGGAGCGATTCCCGCGTCCACGATGGCCACGAGGCCCTGGGTCCTGGCCAGGCCGTCCAGCTTGAACGGGTCCTCGGGGAAGAAGGCGATGTCCACGGCCGGCTTACCGGCCTCCAGGACGGCCTGAAGCGTTCGGTACCCCATGAAGCCCGGGACGGCACCGACCCCCAGGTCTGAGCCCTTCATGAGGTCCCGGACGTGGGCTGCGTCCGAAAGATCGGCCTCCCGGGTCCGGATGGCGGTTCTGCCGGTCAGGGCCTCCAGGGCCTCCGGCTCGTGGTCCACTACAGTAACCTCGAACTCCGGATCCGCGGCCAGATCGATGGCCATGGCCCGGCCGACTCTTCCTGCTCCAAGGACGGTGATCTTCATGGTCTATCCCTTCGTTCGGTGACGACGACGGATTGCGGGTGCTGTTGGAGGTTCACGGTTTTCCTGTCCCCCGGAAACCCCCGGAAGCCGTGATGGATCCCGAGGCGCGACCCGTGTCCGGAGGGGTGGTCCTGTCCGGGCCCACCCGGGGTGGGCGGATGACGACGATGAGTCCCCGGGGAGCCGAGACCCGGTAGCGGTTTTCTGCCGAGGTGCGGGTGAGGTGCCGAATCTCCTTGATTCCCTCCAGGGGCTCGAACTGGAGAGCGTAGAGGGGCAGGACGGGGACGTCGTTGATGAGCACACCGGGTCCGGCCGGGGATTCCAGGGGATTGCCGGGGTCCCGGACCGGGGAACCCAGGATCCAGGACGGCCGCAGATCCTCGATGAGCTCCAGGACGTCCTCGGCGTCGGACTTCCGGATCTCGATCTCGGTGATGGTGCTCAGCCCCCCGGATCCCGTGATGGGCCGCCGGACGGCGCAGGCCGCCAGCGTGAGGAGACAAACGCACCCCACGGTGGTACGGGACAGTGGTGTCATGGAAGGGAATATGGCGCGCGCCGGGCCGCCCCATCAACGCTGATGAAGGAATGCGAGCCAAGCTGTGCGAGCCAAGCTGGATGCGTCCCCGCCCGAAGAGTATTATTCCTTGGCCGTGGTGACCAAATGGACAGAAAGGAGTCGGACGATGATCAAACCTCTGGTTCTGGCGGTTGCGGGAGTTACCCTTCTCGCTTCTTTCACCCCCCGACCGAAAGAAGACTTCTTCGGCATCTGGGAGGCAGAGGAGAGTTGGGGCGCCCAGCGGGGAACCTCGGACCACATCTTCGAGAACGAGGCCACCGGCGCGATGAGGAGCGGGGATATCTTCGCCGAGGGTGAGGCGGGGAGTTTCACGCTGAACGTGACCCGGATGAGCGATGACGGCCGCTCCTTCCACGCCGAGTGGTGCGGGCCCCACAAGTGTGAGTCCACGGTGGGGGTCATCGGGTTCGACGGCACCATCCGCATGGCCGATCACGACGGCTACTTCGAAGGCCGTCTGAACGGCGACCGCCTCGAGTTCTGCTACCTCGAAGCGAGCGCCGACACCCAGATCGCCGGCTGCCACAGCTACCGGAAGACCGGGTAGGACGGCACCCGCCGCATCGGAGCCGATCAGGATCGAGGAGGACCCGGCTCGCCGCCGGGGCCGGGGGGGATCCTGTGCTCTTGCCTGGTGGTACATTCTTGTTAGCTCTGCGGATTTCGTTCCCGTCGGGCCCTGGCTCATCAGCCAGAGGGAGGCTCCAATGAGGAAGCCGTTGTCGGGAATCTTCCTCCTCGCCGTTGCATCGGGGTGTGCCACTGCCGGCCAGCAGGCAGAGCCGCCCGTCATTCCCGTGTACGAGTACGTCGAGTCGGTGCCGTGTGAGCACGAGAACATCCAGCGGATCCATCACCGGATGACGGTGGTGGTGCGGTCCGGAAAGCACTACAAGCAGATCCGGGATCGTGAGCTCGCCAAATTGGGCGCGACCGTCGGCGCCGACGGTGTGGTGGTCACCGAGCGGGATCCGGATCGGCCCCTGACCCTCAACATCGAGACGCCCATGAATGCCATCTTCGAGGGCATGGCCTACCGGTGCGTGGATAACCGTTAGAGGGCTCCGGCAAAGATACCGGAGCAGGCCGCGGCAACGCGGGTGTCGGCCCGCCGGGCTACCCCGATTCAGCTCTGGAACACGTCTTCCTTCAGGACCCGGTCCAGGGTGTCCACCAGCCGCTCCGCGTCGTCCTTCGTGAAGACCAGGGGCGGCTTGATCTTCAGAACGTTCTCGTCGGGCCCGTCGGTGGAGACGAGGATGCGGTGGTCCCGGAGGCGTTCCTTCGCGGCCCCGGCCAGCGCCGTGGCGGGCTCCCGGGTGTTCCGGTCCTTCACCAGCTCCGCACCGACGTAGAGCCCCAGCCCCCTCACGTCCCCCAGGAGGGGGTGGTCGGGCATGAGCTTCCTCAGGCCCGTGAGCAGATGCTCTCCCACCTCCCGGGCGTTGGCCTGGAGCCCCTCCTCCTCCAGCACGTCCAGGACCGCCATGCCGATGGCGCAGGAGACGGGGTTGCCGCCGAAGGTGTTGAAATACTCCATCCCGGTGTCGAAGGAGGCGGCGATCTCCGGGGTGGTGACCACGGCGGCCAGGGGATGGCCGTTTCCCATGGGTTTGCCCAGCGTCACGATGTCCGGGACGGCCCCCTGGGCTTCGAAGGCCCAGAGGTGGGTGCCCACGCGGCCGAAGCCCACCTGGACCTCGTCGGCCACACAGACCCCTCCGGCTCCTCGCACGTGGTCGAAGGCCGCCGCAAGGTAACCCGGGGGCGGGACGATCTGGCCGCCGCACCCCAGGAGGGGCTCGGCGAAGAAGGCGGCGGGGGCCCTTCCTTCGGCCTCCATCTCGGCCAGGGCCTCCCGGAGGTCCTCTGCGTAGCTGGGGCCGACCCGGTCGGGGGGCAGGTACTGGACGGGGACCTTCTCCCCCGCTCCCCGCTCCCGGGATCCTCCTGAGACGAAGGGGGAGGCGGCATCGCCCGTGAGTTCTTCGGTGGCGTTCCGGACCACGCCCCGGTAGGGATCGGGCATGAGGGTTTTGTGAACCCAGTCCCGGGCCGGAAAGCCGCCCGGACCGTCGAACTTGTAGGGACTCAGCTCGATGAGGGAGGAGGTGTGCCCGTGATACGCCCCCTCCACCACGATGACGTCCCGTCGGCCGGTGTGGGCCCGGGCCAGGCGGAGAGCCAGCTCGTTGGCCTCGCTCCCGGTGCAGACGAAATAGACCACCGAGAGGGGGTCCGGGAGGAGGGAGGCCAGGCGCAGGGCGTACTCCGCCGTGAGGTCGTGCAGGTAGCGGGTGTTGGTGTTCAGGACCGCCATCTGGCGCTGTCCCGCCTCCACCACCCCGGGGTGGGAATGGCCCACGTGGGGCACGTTGTTCACGCAGTCCAGGTAGGCTTGTCCCTCCTCGTCGTAGAGGAACTGCTTCCATCCCCGCACGATCTTCAGGGGCCTGTCGTAGGCCACGCTCAGGTTCGGGCCCAGGTGCCGGGCCCGGAGCTCCAGGATCTGGTCGGTGGTTCGGCCGGGGTCGGGCCGAAGCGGTGCGCCGGAGGCCGGCTCCTGGGGCATGCGCAGGATCAGGTTCGGATCCGGGGAGAGGGTCCGGAAGAGCTCACGCCGGGAGGGGAGGGCGACGCCGGGAAAGTCCCCTTCCATGCCCATGAGATGGGTGATGATCTGGAAGTGGAGGTGGGGCGCCCAGTTCCCGTTGCGGGGGTAGGTTCCGATGCGGGCGAAGGCCTGGCCCCTCTCCACCCTCTGCCCCGGCCGGAGCTCCTCCAGGACCTCGGGGGCCAGGTGGCCGTAGAGGGTCCAGAAGGTGGGACCCGTGTGCTCCAGGATGACGGCGGGGCCGTAGTCCAGGGGACCGTCATTGAGGGCTACCGAGTGGACGATGGCCTCGAAGGGCGCGCAGACCGGCGTGCCGGCGCCCAGGAAGAGGTCCACGCCCATGTGCACCGTCCTCCACTCCGGGGGGGCGTCGCCCGGAGAGCGGAAGAGGTCCGACGTGTACCAGCGGCGCACCTCGTCGTAGCGCCCCACCCCGACCTCCACGCCTGCATTCTTCATGGTTCGGAAGAGGAGATCCGTCCAGCCTTCCGCGTCCTCGGGCTCGGGTCCGACGGAGAACTCCAGGGTGTCCACGCTCAGGTCGAAGACGTGGGTGGGGGTGGTGGAGAGCTCGGCGGGGCCGTCGGCCGTCTCCACCACGGGGGCCGCCTCGGGGCCGTGGGCCTGGAGCCAGCTCGCTACGGTGGCTGCGCCGGGGACCGGCTCCAGCCCGCAGGCCTGCCGAAAGAGGAACCAGGGCAGGTCCAGGCTCTCCCTCTCCAGGCGCTCCAGGAGGGCCCAGGCGGGCTCCTCGCTCACTGTGAGGTACTCGTTGTCGGGCTCCCGAGCCTTCTGGAAGGCCGAGATGGCGACGCTGGTGCAGAGGCGGAGGCCCATGAGGGGGAAGAGGGCGGCGATCTCCTCCTGGCGGAGGGGAAAGGCGTGGTTGTAGCCCTTCACCACGCCGGCGGCGAAGGGGAAGGGGTCGGCCTTCTCCAGCATGGCATAGGCCCCGGCCACGGCCGCCTCGCCGCAGGTGAAGCTCCGGACAGCGTCCCCGAAGTCCACGATCCCCGTCACCGACCGTGCGCCGGTGGTGTCGTCGGGCCCGAGGGGGCTCACCAGCACGTTGTTGTCGTTGGCATCTCCGTGAATCACGCTCATGCGCAGGGAAGGCACCAGGGGCCCCAGGCGCTCCAGGAACCGATCCGTCATCTCCCCCAGGAGGCCGCGGCGTGCCGGGTCCTTCACCAGCTCCAGGTGGCTCCGCACCACCCGTCCCGCGCCCTTCAGGTCCCATTTCAGCTCCCGGTCCTGGGCCGGGTGGGAGAAATCCTCCAGCGCCCGGTCCATCCCGCCCAGGAAGGCCCCCAGGTTGCGGAAGAGCTCCGGGGTCGGGGGCCGAACGCTGCTGAGGAGCGTGCCCGGAACCCAGGTGAGGAGGCGTGCGAGGAAGACCGAGCCGTCGGGCCCCGGAACCTCCACCATCTCCTCCCCGTCGGTGGCGAAGAGGACCTTGGAGAGGGAGAAGCCCCCCCTGGCCAGGTGCTCCAGCATCCGGTTCTGCAGGTCCAGGATGCCCCGATCCTCCCCGGCGTGGGCCAGCTTCAGGACGTACCTCCGCCCCGAGGCCTCCTCGGTGAGGAGGATGTTCTGGTCCCGGTCCGAGGGAAGGGGCTCGGCCCTGTCGGCCCGGACGTCGAACCGGGTGCGGGCGATGCCCAGGGCGTCCTCCGGGGAGATGGCGGGGCGGATGTAGGATTCGTCGGTCATGGGCGTGTGGGGGAGTGGGCTTCTGAACGGGCTTCGGGATCGGCGCCGGCCCGTGGTTCTGCGGCGTGATGCGGGCTCCGAAGACGAGGCCCCGGGCCAGGGCGTTCCTGCTCTGTCAATGCTAGACGGCTCCCGGGGCGGGCGCCAGGGAGGTTGGGGTCGTCCGTTCAGGTCCGGCGGATGCGACGCATCCGGACGTCCTGCGTCTCCTCGCGGATGTCCTCGTGCGCTGCACGGAGTGCCGCGATGCGTTCCACGCGGTTCTCAGGCTCTCCCACGTTGGCCTGGTTGTGCTTCCGGACTTCGGGGATGGCTGATCCTGGGCTGGGCGCTCCGCAGAAAGGCGGCCCTGGGCTCCTGGGATCGGGTAGCCGCGGAGCTCGGGCTGAAAGCGGAGACGCTGCGGGCCACCCGCCTCAGGCGCACCGGGCTGACGTTGGGCAGCCTGGAAAAGAGCGGCGGAGATGCCTTGAGGCGGATGGTGATGGGGTGGTGGGAGGGGGAGGAGACGGGGTAGTCCGTCGGCCGCCACCGTCTCCCGGGATCGGGACCGGGCAGGCGCGATCGCGGCCACCGGAGGACCGCTCGCAGTGCGGCCATCCAAGCGGCCTGGACGGACGTTACGCCGCGACTCAGGCAAGAGCCCGGTTCAGGACTTTGTCGAAATTCGGGGGTCGGATTGTCGAAATTGGGGGTGGTGGGGTGGGGGGGCTGATGGACCTTTGTCAGCAAGACGTAGAGAGAACCCTGCGTCGATCCATGAATTCATCCGGGGAGGAAAGGATGCGAAAGAAACTGATGTTGATGACCGTCTGTTTCATGATCACCGTCTTCGGAGGCCTCGTCTTCGCGCGCGATGCGATAGCCTGGGACCGATGCGATGATCCTCCCATGTCCAGCTGTGAATGCTGTTGGTTTCAACAACAAGGCTACTGGGGAGTTTGCACCTGGGCATGCAACGGCAAGAGTTGCGAAGACTTGCCTCCCGAGGCCGAATGCACGGAAGGCGCCTGCCCGCACTCTCAGTTCGGAATGGGTAACGGCCGAGGTTCTTGGCTTCGTGGAGGATCCTGGGCTGAAGCGGCGTCTTGAGCGAGAAGGGAGGTACTATTCCGGGACCACTCCGTTGGACAGCCCCGTGTCCGTAGGTCCACTCGCCATCGACTCTGTAATCCTGGAGAGGGGGTATGCCCGATATCAACCGGCCGGGTTCTGGAAGGCTTGGCTTGGTGGGACCCATGCGGCTTTCTTCACTTCTCCGGTGTTCGGATCCATGCATCGGTTCAAGGTCATCGAACCCCGGGGCCCATTGAGTTCCATTTCATTCTGTCCGCCCAGAAAAGGCAACTCATGGATTCAGGGGTTCATGGAAATGGACGAAGAAGGAGATGTCCGGCGCATTCGATGGGTGCACTTCCTCGATGGCGAGGTGCTCTCTGGCGGCGAAGCAACCTTCAATTTTCTTGCAGCTGATCCAGCAGCCCGGCGGTTCTTCCTTCCCGACTGGAGTCGAACATGGAGGGCCACAGGGAGAACAGATTCCGCAGGAAACCCCATATTCGCCTTCGGTGAAACCGAGTTCCTGTCCTGGTCAATCGACGGCCGGCGGGTGTTTTCTTCGACTCAGAATAGCGGGAGATCACCAAACTGAGTCGCCCCTCACCTATGGGTGGTGGCGCCTCCTGCCGGCCGCTTTCTCTCCTCCATAAGAGAAAGGGAAGAACCCACTCAAGCCCAGTAGTGTCCGCCTTAACTGAACGATTCTCATGACGTGGGCCACCTGGGGCCCTTGGATTTTCCGTACCGGGACATCTCCAGGTCGTACCGACTGCGGTGGTGACCATCGCCGCTGTGGCCATACTCGCTCTTCACCTGACTGATCGAGCTCGAGCGGGTGCCCCCGCCGTCCCCCGGCCGGAGCCCTCGCCTCGGAGTGCCGGACATGAACGCTTTCCAAACCTGCCTCCAGCAGCCGGAAGACGAGTTTCCAAGAGTCGGTGCCGGCCGAACCCTGGGTGAGAGTCTCGGAGTGAAGGGAACGCCGACCGTATGGGTAAATGGAGAACCCTTCCAGGGGCGGGCTGTTGAGGCGTTCCTCGAGAAGGCCCAGGAGTTGGGGCTGACCTGGTAGACCCTCTGGAGCTCCCTCGCAACGCCGCGGCCGAGTGCAACCGCCGGTTCGATTCTGGATCCTTGCGTCCCCCCCCGTAGCATATCGTACCAATACCCCCCAAAGGCACCTTCTGCCCGAACAGTTGGCATCGGGATGATCGCCCTGTTTTGCGAAGATGAGGATCTGGTTGCGGACGTCCTACGTCTCCTTGCGGATGTCCCCGTGCGCTGCACGAAGTGCCGCGACGCGTTCCACCCGAATCTCAGGTCCGCCCACGTTGGCCTGGTCGTGCTCCCGGACTTCGGGGATGGCTGATCCTGGGCTGGGCGCTCCGCCGCAAGCGAGGGCTGGGCTCCTGGAATCGGGTTGCCGCAGAGCTCGGCCTGAAGGCGGAGACGCTGCGGGCCACCAGCCTCAGGCGGACCGGCATGACGCTGGCTCCCCTGGAGAGGATGGGGGCGGATGCCTTGAAACGGAGGGCTCTGGATTGGTGGGACGGGGAGCAGGCCGGGTGGTTGGTCGGCCGCCACCGTGTCCCGGGGTCGGGTTCGGGCCGATGGGCTCGCGGCCACCGGAGGACCGCATGCAGGGCGACCGAGCAACCGGCCTGGACGGATGTTCCGGCGCAGCTCCATGGGAGGCAGATTCTGGATCGTTTTGTCGAAATCCGGGGGTCCGATTGTCGAGATTGTGGGTGGTGGGGTGGGGGGGGGCGACCAACTATGAAGGGAACTCACTGGCTGATATTGAGCCTTCGGTGGGGGCCGTGGCGACAGCTCTGGCAATGCTGTCGCCGAAACCACCATCGGGCTCTGCAAAACTGAACTGATTGAACCCCACTGCCCGTGGACCCGTTTCGAGGACGTCGAACTCGGGACCCTTAAAACGGACCTGGGGGTTCAACAATCATCGTCTGCTTGGCCGTGCGGGGCGGAACGGTCACCTCCTCCCCCCCACTGATAGCTACATCTGTCTTAGGAGAACCCGCACTTTCCCGGGCGGACAGGAAGATCTCTTGGTCCTCGGCCTCAAGTAATCCCAAATCTCGAATGGCCGTTGCTTCAAGATCGAACTCCGCCGAAAGCCAGCTACACAGCACCGGCGAGAGTTGGGCGTCGAGCCAGAGTCTCACGCGGCTAGAATCGGGTGATTCAAGCGCTGACTGGCAAACCGAAGCGCAGCCTCGATGTCCGCCATCTCAAGGTCCGGTAGTTCGTCGAGGACTTGTTGAGCAGTCAGACCCGAGGCCAGGAGATCCAGGACATCAACAACTCGAATTCGCATGCCTCGGATGCAGGGGCGACCCCCGCACTGCTTCGGATCCACCGTAATCCTCTCAGAAACCTCTGTCATGCTACCCCCAATCTCCATAGGACTCTCATAAAGATACACCTCCTCCCTCTCCAACGCTCCGGTTTTATGGCACTCTGCCTCCCTGCGCATGGCCGATGACGATTTGGAATTGCTGAACCGGCCCCCTCAGACCTGCCGAGGGAGAAGGACAGGACGAAAAAGGACCCTACGACCTGGGATAGAACCTATGTGGGGGGGGTGTCAGGCAGAGCCTGACAGAAGGGAAGCAAGAGCGGGCCACTGGAGGTATGCTCTTCCGTGGGAGGTAAAGGCTCACCGAAGCCAAGGAGGAAGAGATGCCAACAGCAGCCCGCAAGATGGAACCTACCGCAGCGGGGCCGATCCTGCACCTGGCCTTTGAGCTGGGGGCGAAGGAGTGGAAGCTCGGTTTTGCGACGGGTCCGGGTCGCCCGCCGCGGATCCGGAAGATCCAGGCGGGGAACCTTCCCGGGCTCGAGAAGGAGGTGGAACAGGCCAAGCGACGCTTGGGCGTTGCCGCCGAAGGCCGGGTGGTAAGCTGCTACGAGGCGGGACGGGACGGCTTCTGGCTCCACCGTTACCTGGTGTCGTGGGGAGTCGAGAACCATGTGGTCGACTCCTCAAGCATCGAGGTGAGTCGACGGAAGAGGCGGCGCAAGAGTGACAAGCTGGACCTGAAGAGCCTTCTTCGGCTCCTGGGTCGGCACGTGGGAGGGGAGGAGGGCGTGTGGAGTGTGGTCCATGTCCCGAGCGTGGAAGCGGAGGACCGGCGCCAACTGCACCGGGAGATCGCCACCCTGACCGAGGAGCGGACAGAGCGGACGAACCGGATCAAGAGTCTGTTGGCGACCCAGGGACTCCGGCTCGAGCTCGCCGGAGACTTTGCTGAACGACTCCAGGAGATACGCCTGTGGGACGGCTCGCCGTTGCCTTTGGAACTTCGAAGCCGGTTGGAAAGGGAGTGGGCACGCCGAGAGAGAGTGGCCGGGGAGATCGAAGCGCTGGAGGCTGAACGGCGGCAGCGCCTGCGGACGGTTGTGGACGATTCCGCGTTGGAACAGGTACGAGCCCTCATGACGCTCCGGGGCATTGGCATCAAGAGCTCATGGCTGTTCGTGATGGAGTTCTTTTCCTGGCGACAGTTTCGCAACCAGAAGGAGGTGGGGTCGTTGGCCGGGTTGGCTCCTACGCCTAACCAGAGCAGTGAGGAGGACCAGTCGCCGGGGATCGAGAAGGCCGGCAACGTATGGGTCCGGGAAATGGCGACGGAGATTGCCTGGAGTTGGGTGCGGAACCAACCGGACAGCGAGATTACGCGCTGGTTCGAGCGTCGGTTTGCCCATGAGCGGCCAGCGTCCACGAGAAGTGCTGAGCACGGACTCACGAGTCTTGGGGGTGGGGTGTGCCAAGACCTTGCGGATCTTGACAATGGAAGTCCCATGGGAGGCATCATAGGGGCAGTGCGTCCTTCGGGGGAGGTGAGCGATACCCGTGACACAAAGGCTACAGAACGGATGGCGTTCTCCGACGGGAGCGGACACACTGCCGGGGGCCGACGAACAGTACTCACCCTCGAGGAAGGAGAACGCCACTGATGGACAGGTATACCGGACTGGACGACCTCGGGGTGGAGTACGTGCACCGGTACCGGCTCGAGAGGGGAGACGTGTCGGGGCAGGAGCGGCCCGGGAGCGGAAGCACCCCGGATTTCCCGGCCGTCGAGCGATGACCGGAAGGGACGTCTGGGAGGTGGTATCGACTGCGGTGGTGACCATCGCCGCTGTGGCCATGCTCGCTCTTTACCTGACTGATCGAGCTCGAGCGGGTGCCCCCGCCGTCCCCCGCCCGGAGCCCTCGCCTCGGCCGTGGCCCTTGAACACCATCACTTCCCCCTGAACGGCCGCGAGTATTCAGCCCCGAGCGCCGCCGCCTCGGAGTGCCGGACCTCGCCGCCTTCCTGACCTGCATCCAGCATCCTGAAGAGGAGTTCCCGAGAATCGGTGCCGGCCGAACCCTGGGTGAGAGCATCGGAGTGAGGGGAACGCCGAGCGTGTGGGTAAATGGAGAACCCTTGCAAGAGCGGGCTCTTGAGGAGTTTCTCGAGAAGGCCCGGGAGTTGGGGCTGACCCGGTAGGCCCTCTGGAGCTCCCTCGCATGGCCGCGGCCGAGTGCAACCGCCGGTTCGATTCTGGATCCTTGCGCCCCCCCCCGTAGCATATCATACCAATACCCCCCAAAGGTACCTTCTGCCCGAACAGTTGGCATCGGGATGATCGCCCTGTTTTGCGAAGACGATGAACTGGCTGCGGACGTCCTGCGTATCCTCGCGGATGGCCCCGTGCGCTGCACGGGTGCAGCGATGCGTTTCACGCGGTTCTCAGGTCCTCGCACGTTGGCCTGGTCGTGCTCCCGGACCTCGGGGACGCCGAGGGCCGGGCGTGGCTTCGGAACACCATCCGGGACTTCCGATCCGCTGGGTCGCCACGGCGTTCCAAGCGGGATTTTCAAGCGTCCTCGAACCGGGGCCGTCGCCGTCACCCGGGACGGGCTGGAGGGGGACGAACAGGGTGACCGCAAACACCACGGGGGCCCGGAAAAGGCTGTTCACCACTACGCCTTCGACCATTATGCGGCGTGGAGGTTGGAGTTGCCGGGGGCGGCTGAGCTGCTGGAAGCGCCGGGTGCCTTCGGCGAGAACATCTCGACCGTGGGGATCACAGAAGCCGACCTCTGCGTCGGTGACGTGTTCCGCCTTGGCACCGCCCGGGTCCAGGTATCGCAAGCGCGCCAGCCCTCCTGGCGGCTCAATGAACGGTTTGGCGTGGCTGACATGGCCCGGGGAAGCTTGGTCTCTCACCCGGGTCCTGACGAACGGCCCGCCGCGGCTGTTCCCTGAACTCAGAGTGACAGCCGACCCACCCGGCACGCATTTCAAAGTCCATCTCCTGGATGAGGTCCATCTTTCCTTCGTCAGCGGCCTCCGCCAGGCGGAACGCCCGGTCACGGAGCCGGGGCGAGTGTCCGGCGGACTCGGTCTGCCACAAAGGAAGCGAAGGGTCTGATATCGGAGTCGACGCTGGCGGTCTCGAGGGTGGCGAGGTACTCCTCGCGGTCGTCAACCTTGATTACCGTCCATGGATATCCACCCCAGGCCAGCAAGAGGTTCATGAGAAACCGGGCGATGCGCCCATTACCGTCCGGGTAAGGGTGGATGTAGCCGAACATCCAATGGCCCAGGACAGCCCGCACTGAAGCTTCCTCCTCGGAATCAATGAGGTCCAACAGGGCGGGGATGGCCTCCCGAACTACTTCTCGCCTGGGTGGTACATGGCGAGACCCTCGCAGGAAGACCGGCTCATTCCTGTACCGGGCCAGGTCGCCAGGGGCAAAGAGACCCACGGACACGAAGGGTTGAAACAGCTCCCTGTACCATTCTCGGTGGGCGGAGCCCAACGACGGACCCGGGTCTTCTCCCGCGAGCACCCGTTCGAGGAGACCCTTGACCGCTTGAAAGGCCTGCCAGTAGCCCCGGGCTGCAAGAGCGTCCCGGTCCCTGCGATCAGCTTGGTTTTCCATGGGATCCCAGGCTCCCGCCCTCACCCTTTTGATGAGTTCGGGGGTAACCGCATAGCCCTCGATTGAAAGAGAGTGATATGCGTCACTCTCGTAGATGTCCTCGACAGCTTGCAGGTATGCAGCCGTATCCTCCGGCAAGCCGGGGGGAGGCGGGAATATCTCCTGAACCGGGTCACGCATCGCGGTCCAGAAGGCTCTCAGCCGGCTCACAATGGGAGGGGTGCTCCTTCGGAAGACCAACGAAGCATGGTCTATCCCGAACGGATCCGACTCACGCACTTCGAAACCGGTCATCCCCATCGCGGCCATGATTTCGTCTGCTTCATCGACTCGGCCTATCCTCCGCAGAGCTCCTGCCAACCGTCCAGCCACCACTGAATGCCCTCCGTCGAGGAGCCGAGGCAGGAGGTCCGACACGTCCCGAACACTCGCCAGGGCTACCTGCGCCTCAACGGGGTGACGCTCATAGAGGCTGGCAGGGACTTTGATCAGGGCAGCGCTGATGGAAAACAACCTCAATCCGTCCCGGTCAGTGATGTCCTCCGCAGGGGGCATTGGTTCGTGTTTGAGGTCGTAGATGCCGGTCTGGAAGGGAAGGTCAATCGCATTGTTCGTCCCTTTTGGTGTGTATACCACCACCTGCCTGGGAACGGCAGTGGCTTCGGCCTGAATCAGGAGAGACTGCTCGGGCGATAGGTGCCAGTCCAAACCGAAACGGTCGGTGCAATATCGAGCACAGAACTCCCAGAAAGACGAGTACCACGGGGTGGTGTCTCCCGGCGTAGTCTCCGGGCTTGAAATCATCCACCACCCCTTCATTACGGGCCGAAGGAGGCCGTGCTTGTGTAGCCTCTCCCGGTGGGTCCGTGAGAGTTCGGCCGCCTGGAAGATCCTCCGCCCTCCTTGTTGGAGGCCTTCCATGACGGCAAGTGACGCTGCCAGTTTCTCGTTCGGACCGGCCATGGTGCATCCTGTTCCTCTCTGGCACCTCCCGGCCGAACCGGGATTTCGCGGTCAAAACCTACGCGCGGCCACAGGGGTGTCTCGTGCGGGATCACAAGTAAATCCTGTCCCATCATCACAAGTTTATTCTGTGGCACCGACACAAGTCAATTGTGCCGCGCCTCCACAAGTTTTTTCTGCGGAGGTATTGTAAGTCAATCGCGCTCTACACCTGCAGGTTCTCGGGCTCCTCAAAAAGACAACTCACGGAGGGTGGAGGGTTTCTCTGCCACGGCGCCTATCGGCATCCGGAAGGTCCGCCATTGGATCCCGATGTGGTATTCGCAGCTACCTCCGACTGCCGCGCCGCCTCGGCAGTGAGGCGCAACTCCGGTAGTCGCTCCGCCGCGAGGCTCGTCAGGCGGAGCTCCGTGGCGATCTCCTCCAGGGCTAGCTGGCGCGAGGGCGGATCCTGTCGTACTGCGGCGTCCTGTAGCTCGGGAAGTCGGAGGGTGTCCTGCCCGGCCACGGAGATGGGCAACAGAAGCAACCACAGGGGGAGCGATTTCATGGGCGAGCGGAGGTCGATAGGACACTGAGGAAGAATGCATCGTGGTGGCCCAGGACTCGTTGGCGTCCTGTGGGCCCCGGTCTGGGGCCTGAGGCGGCGCGAGCGGTGCAGAGAGAGGGGTGGGCGGCAAGGGTGCCGGCCCACAAGGGGCGTGCTCTCAATATCCGTTAGCCCGGCTTCTGCAATGGACGGTTCTCTGGCGCTAGATCGAGGGCCTGAGATCAAAGGCGGGGGTGCTGCAGGGACGGTGATGACGTTCCGGAGGTGGGCGGGTGTGCAGAGGGCATGGAAGAAAGGCATGGGATGGGCCTTGGGACATAGGAGGAGGGCCACCGCGTAGAAGCCATGAGAGAGGGTAGAGGAGGGTGACGTCGGACGGCGGCTGGCATCGGGATCGGCAGGGGAGGTGTCATCGGGCCAGAAGGTGTGGCCTGGCAGGCTGCGGATCTCCCTGAGCAGGGCGATGAGAACGTTGACGTCCAGGAGCCGGATCAAGGCTCGTCCATGGCTTCGTCCATCATCTCGGGAGTGATGGGAGGGGCGTCCTCCCTCACGGTGAACACGGGAAAGTCCGACGAGTAGGTGACCCCGGAGGGGGGGTGAAGGGCCCGGCGAACCAGTGCGGAGACCACCGCATCATGATGTTCAAGGATGGATGCCTGTTCCTTCGGGCGACATCCGGGGGAATTGAGCCCACGGCGGTGCCGGCCGCGCTCCGGGGCGGGGGGGAGCCCACTCAGTCTGTAGAGCCTCCACGGGCTGGATCCGCATGGCCTGCGTGACCGGGATCCAGCAAGCCAGGAGGCCGGTCACCACCAACACAAGGGCCGCAAGGCCATAGGTCCGAGGGTCCAGGAATGACACCCCGTAGAGCATGGCGGAGGCTCGTTCGGGGAGGGCAGCCGCCGTGATCATCTGGCTCACCGAGTACGCAAGGACGCCGTAGAGACCGATGGCGGCCAGGCCAAGGACGGTCACTCCGAACAGGCCCATCAGCACGAAGGAGATCCGCATCGAGGTGCTCGCCCGAGCCACCTCATCGGTGAACGATTCCAGATCCTGGAGCGCCGCCCTCGAGGTCGCCGGGCCCGAATTCCCGGCCTGCCGCGGTTGACAGGAGGGCCCTCAGCGATTTACTTCAGTAATCCTTGAAATACTGGAGCATGCCATGTCCCTTTCCGACGCCAAGCACGAGCTCTTCCGGCACTTCGCCCGGATGGGGAAGGCCGTGTCCAGTCCTTCGCGCCTGGAGCTCCTGGATCTCCTGGCCCAGGGGGAGAAGACGGTGGAGACGCTGGCGAGGCAGGCCGGCCTCTCGGTGACCAACACCAGCAATCACCTGAGGGAGCTCCGGATGGCAGGGTTGGTGGCCAACCGGAAGGAAGGGCTCCACGTCCACTACCGCCTGGCCGACCCGGCCGTCCACGAGTTTCTGCGCTGCCTCCAGGAGATCGCCCGGCGCCAACTCGCAGAGGTGCGGGAGATCGTGCGGGAGTACTTCCATGACCCTGAGGCGCTGGAGCCGGTTCACATGCAGGATCTGCTTGAGCGCATGAAGGCCGACGAGGTGGTGGTCCTGGACGTGCGGCCCGAGGACGAGTACGCGGCGGGGCACATCCCCGGGGCCCTCTCCGTACAGGTGAAGGAGCTGGAACGGAGGCTGGCGGAGCTTCCTCCCGGGAAGGAAGTGGTGGCCTACTGCAGGGGACCCTACTGCGTTCTCTCGGTGAAGGCCGTGGAGATCCTCCGGACCCGGGGAATCCGGGCCAGGCGACTGGAAGAAGGGCTTCCGGACTGGCGGGAGCGCGGAATGGCGATCGCAACAGGAGACACCGAGACATGACGACTCTTTTCATCGTGAACGATCCGCCCTACGGCACGGAGGGGGCCTACAACGCTCTCCGGTTGGCCATATCCCTGGCCAAACGGGAAGGCCAGGAGGTGAAGATCTTTCTCATGGGGGATGCGGCGGCTTGCGCAAAGGCGGGGCAGTCCACCGCCCAGGGGTACTACAACGTGGAGCGGATGCTCAAGGCATTCCACGCCAAGGACGGCGACACCGGCGTGTGCGGGACGTGCATGGATGCCCGTGGCATCACGGAAGCCGAGTTGGTGAAGGGCGCCCACCGAAGCACCATGGACGAGCTCACGGACTGGACCGTGGACGCCGGGAAGGTCCTGGTGTTCTGATGGACAGGGACGCGTCGATCGGCCTGGCCTCCGAGGGGCCCGTGGAAAGGGTAGCCCCAATCCGACGGCCCGGCTTGTGGCCTTTCATGACCTCCATCGTAGCCGGCGCACTCCTCCTCCTCGCCGGTGCCGGCGTCTTTCAGCACGCTTCAGCCCAGGAGGTCTACCGGGACGGCCCCCGCTCCCTGAGCCTGAGCTTCTGGGGGCAGGGGTGGTACCAGTTCGTGGAGGAGGGAGGGGATGGGGATGACAGCGGAGCTCCGCGGGACCTCCATGACTTCATGCTCCGGCGCGCCTACCTCTCCCTGAAAGGGACCGTCACGCCTTTCCTGGGCTTCTTTCTGCATGTCGCCGGGGACCGCCTGGGACAGCGGAGCCTGGGCAACGCCGGCGTCGGACTGGGAACCGGCCTCGCCCTGAGGGACGGCTGGATGAGCCTTCGCCTGGCCGGGCAGGCCGCCCAGCTCCAGGTGGGACGCATGTACATCCCCTTCACCCGGAACTACGGCACCACCTCCACCAAGGCTCTCCTGGCCGCCGACCTGGACTGGGTCCAGGGGGGATACCGGGGCGGGATCTTCTATCCCAGCACGGTGGGGCGAGACGAAGGGGCCACCCTCTGGGGCAACCTGGCCGAGGGTCTCCTCCAGTACCGGATCATGGTGGCCGACGGGGCCGACGATCCGGCTCAGAACCCGGGGGACCGCCTCCGGACCGCTGGCCGCCTGAGCTTCTCCTTCTTCGAGCCCGAAACGGGATGGTTCAACCAGGGTAGCTCCCTGGGCGAACGCCGGGTGCTGAGCCTGGGCGGGGGGGTGGACCGCCAGCGCCTCATCCTGGCGGGAGAGGATCGGACCTACCGGGCCTGGACCGTCGACTTTCACATGGACCAGCCTCTGAATGGAGGGGCGTTGACGGCAAGCGGGTCCTACATCGGGATCCGGAATGCGCCCAACGGAGTGGGGTTCACCGCCCTCTCACCCGGCTCCGATGCCGGGGTATTCTCGGTCCAGGCCGGGTACCTTCTGCCGGAGCCCGTGGGACCCGGCCGCCTCCAGCCCTTCGGCACCTTCCAGAGGATCGATGTGGATGGCGACTCCCCGGACACCCGCATCGCCGGCCTGGGGTTCAACTACTATCTGGCGGGCCACGCCAACAAACTCACCCTGGAAGCCACCTTCGTGAGCCATCGCGACGGCGACGGGAGCATTTCTTTGCCCGGGGACCCCTTCCTGCTGACGGCCCAGCTCGCCTTCGGGATGTAGGGCCCGGAGGTGTCGGGAAGGACGCCCTTCGGTCCCCCAGGAATCAGATCGAGGGGCATACGTTCCGCCCTGTGCGAATCTCTACGCCCCGAGAACCCAGGCGGTTGGAGTTCCTGCGGAGCAAGGGAATCGCCCATATAGAGGACCATGGTCACCAGAAGGGTGATCACGATGGCTCGGGGGATGCTCCGGGCCGGGTCCCTGACCTCCTCCCCCAGGGTGGCGATGCGGCCGTAGCCGGTGTAGGCCACGAACATGAGGGCAGTCCCGTGGAGGAGGGAGGGAAGACCTCCCCCGTCGGTGGGAAAGAGCGGGGTGAAGCGCCCCCGGCCTCCCGCGAAAGCCGCAGGCGCCCCCGCCAGGACGAACGCGCCCAGGGCCAGCAGGGTGACCGAGACGATGATGGCGTTGGTCCGGTCGCTCCGGCGCATCCCCCCGGCCACCACTGCGGTGAGAACCGTCACGATTCCCATGCCCACAGCGATGCGAGGGCCCTCCCCCGTCACCCCGAGCTCGAGGAGGACGTACCCTCCGAACCCCAGGGCCGCCGTGGCCGCCGAGGCCGACTTGGCACACAGGAACATCCACCCCGCCGTGAAGCCCAGGAGGGGGTTCAGGTAGCGGTAGCCGTACTCGTAGGTGCCGCCGCTCTTGGGGTGGGCGGTGGCGAGCTGGGCGCTGGAAAGGCCATTGAAGGTGGCCACCACCGCCCCCAGGGCCACCGCCAGAACCACCGAGGGGCCCGCCACTCCGGCCGCCACGCCGATGCTCACGAAGATCCCCGTCCCCAGGATGGAGCCCAGCCCCATGAGGACGGCGCCGGGGACGCCTACGACGCGGTGGAGGGCCGGGTCGGAGCCTGCCGCTGCCTCCGAGGCCCTCACGCCCCCTCACCCTGCCCGGTCAGGCTTCGAAAGCGCCCCGTGGAGATGCCGGTCCACCGAGAGGGGCCCCGCCCCCACCCAGGCCAGGAAGAGGCTCCCCAGAAGCATAGCCACGTCGGTCCGGCTCTCGTGGGCCATGCTCCAGAAGCCGTAGGCGGGGAGGTTCCGAAGGCTGAAGCCCCAGAAGCCGTGCCCCATAAGGATGGGGATCTTCGTGGACAGGAGCGCCACCACCATAACGGCCACCAGGGGGAGGGCGGCCAGGCGTGTCAAAAGGCCCACCAGCACCAGGGCGCCGCAGGTGATCTCCACCACACCCACCAGGGGCGCCATCACCTCCGGGGAGGGAATGCCGATTCCGGCGAACCGCCCCGCCCCCACCGAGTCGGCGAAGAGAAACTTCTGGATCCCCTCCGACAGGAAGATTCCTCCCACCGCCAGGCGGATCAGGAAGACCGCCCCCGGAGCGTCGCCGGCCGTGACCCGCAGAAGTGTCCGTGCCATGTTTCCCTACCCATTCCGAGACGATTGACAGGATTACGTAGACCGAGTACGATAACCGGAATAGACGATGCCTGACGAGCTGAAGGAAGTCAACCGCGAGATCCTGCTGGGATTCTGGAAGGTACACATCCTCCACCACGCCGCCGAGGGTCCCGTGGTGGGGCAGTGGATGCTGGAAGAGCTGCGGCACCACGGTTACCAGGTAAGCCCGGGTACCCTGTACCCCCTCCTGGACCGCATGGAACGCCACGGGTGGCTCCGGAGCGAGCGGGACCCCGAGGGCGGGGCCCGGGCCCGGAAGGACTTTTACCTGACGGAGAAGGGGAACCGGGTCCTGACATTGGTCCGGCGACAGTTGGAGGAGTTGCGAGAGGAACTGGCTGAACACGACGGCTGATTCCCGGGCGGGATCCCCCCCCCTCCGGCTCACCGGCAGCCCATGAGGTCCGGCCCACGGCCGGCCGCCCACAACCCGGAGAAAGCCATGACGGCCCATGACGTGGCGAAGGCCCTGGAAGTCTGGACGCTCCAGAACCTCTACAACGTGACGATCATGCTGGGGATCCTGGCACTGGGGGTCGCTCTGGTCCAGCCTTACCTGGACGCCCTGGAGAAGAAGCTTACCCTCCGGGTGTCCACGGAGCTCTGGGCGATCTTCACGGTGGCGGTGGTGGACATCCTTCTGGTCATCGTGGTGCTCGTGGGGTTCATGGTCCTGAACCCCGACATCATGGCCGACATCAAGATCGCTATCCCCTTCGGGCCCCTGGCCACGGTCCTCTTCGCCGCAGCCCTGATGCTCCGGCTCTTTCACGGGGGACACGAGCCCGCCAGCCGCCCCTTCATGAACGCCCTCTGGCTCATGTTCGCGGCCAACGTCGTGGCGGTGATCGGGTTCACCTTCGTCATGGAGGCCCCGGCCGGGGAGTACCTGGCGACCCATCCCAGCCCCTTCTGGACCTTCCTCAAGACCCGGCTCCGGTCCAACGCCAACCTGGAGCTGGCCCAGTGGACCTTCCTGGTCCTGTTTCCGGCCCTCATGCTCGTCTTCGCCTGGGGGTTCCGTTCCGGGCTCCGCTCCCTGGCCTCCCGCCGGGAGGAGTAGGGCCGTGGAGTTCGAGTGGAAGCTCCTGCTGGAGAACTGTACCGGGTGCGGGATCTGCGCCGACGTGTGCGTCTTTGGCGCCATCCACATGCCCCGGGACGCCTCCTATCCCGAGGGCGTTCCGGGGGAGTGCACGGGGTGTGCAGCGTGCCTGGAGGAATGCCCGTTCGACGCTGTGGAGGTGTGTGAACTCGAACCCGCATGACTCCCCCCTTCCTCCGTGCCTGGCTCCGGCGGGGGCCTTTCGCCAGGCCGCCCAGGCCGCCGCAGGAGCTCCCACAAACCCACAGGCCTCTCCCGGGTTGATGGCCTTCATGGGGGATGCCTTGTCCCGCTCCGGAATGCCACTGGACCTCAGGACCCAGCGGGAGGGCACCGAGGCGGACCTCCGGGTCACGCTCTCCCCCGCATGGGCCCTTTCCCTCTCCGGTAGCTTTGAGATGCGTATTCCGCTGCACGAGGACCCCCCTGCAGAACGGGAGCGAGGTCGATCAAGGCACTGACGAAGGCAGCGCCCAGCAGAACCCATCTCTCCGAGCCTCCATTTTCTCTGCGACTACTTCTGGAGGCACGCCAGGAAGGCCATCCACCCGACGGGGGGTCCCGGATCAACGGCCTGGTCCCCTCGGGGCCGGAGCGGGGAGGAATCGGCCCTGAGCCCACTCCTCCCCGCTCCCCCGACCCGTCAGCGGACGGCCCGCCGAATCCGCTCCCTGAACTCCGAATGACAGCCCACGCACCCCGCCCGCAACTCGGCATCGATCTCCAGGACGGGCGAGATCTCTCCCTTTCCCGCAGCTTCATCCAGGCGGATGGCCAGGTCGTGGACCTGCACATCCCCCGGCTGAGGTCCGCCAGGTCCCGGTCCAGCTCCGTCATGATAGAGAAGAGCCCCGGGAGCGCGGCGCGGGTGGAGGCCTCGCCCGTGGAAACCGTCGGAGTCCCGGTAGCCGTCACGGCCTCGGGGAAAGCTGAATCCGGCCCGGAAGCCTGGTCGTCAGGCTGGGTTGGGCCGCAGCCCGCCAGGGCGAGGAGCGCCAGACCGGTGAACGGATGGATCGAGGTTCGGCGGAACATGTTCGCCTCCAGGGTTCGGCGAGGAAGGAAGGGGATGGGGGTAACCGCTGATGATCATGAGTCCCCGAGGATTCGGCCGTGACCGCCGTCACAGCGCCGGGCGCCGCAGTCGGATATATTGCCGATGTGATCGAAGCCTGGAATTCGAGTCTCCCATCGGTATCTACACCTTCGGAGGTGGATCGTGTCGAGTCCGTGTCGTCCCGCTCGAGGTAGAACCTTCCGCTTTTCCAGCCCGATTCTCTTCCCGACTCTAGTCCTTCCGCTTCTCTTCGTCTCCCTCCCCCTCCTCATTTCCGGCGAGACGGCTTCTGCCCAGGAGCCGGAATGCGTGGACTGCCACACGACCGAAACCCCCGGCATCGTGGAGGACTGGCAGCTCAGTCGGCACGCCCGGATGGGGGTGGGTTGCACCACCTGTCACGGTGAGGGGGTTCATGACGCGAATGAGATGGGGCGGGTGGACAAGATCCCCACGCCTGAGACCTGCCGTACCTGCCACGCCAGGCAGGTGGAGCAGTTCTCCGCGGGGAAGCACGCCCTGGCCTGGGCCGCCATGGAGGCCATGCCCTCCATCCACGCTCAACCCATCGCCCTCACGGAAGGGATGAAGGGGTGCGGGGGCTGCCACAAGATCGGCCTCAAGTCTCCAGAAGCCATCGCCGAGCTCAAGGAGGCGGGAGCCGGGTTCGGACTGGCCTCCTGCGACGCCTGCCACACCCGTCACCTCTTCTCCGCCGAGGAGGCCCGCCAGCCCCAGGCCTGCCAGACGTGTCACATGGGGATGGATCATGCCCAGTGGGAGATGTACTCCACGTCCAAGCACGGGGTGCGTTTTCTCCTGAAGCAGAACGGGGTCCTGCCGGAAAGCGCCGCGGCACCCACCTGCCAGACCTGCCACATGAGCGAGGGGAACCACGAGGTGCGCACGGCCTGGGGTTTCCTGGCCCTGCGCACCAACGGACTCGCGCCCTACCCCGGGGAGAGCGAGGAGTGGTGGGCCGACCGGGTCACCATCCTGCAGGCTCTGGGGGTCCTGGATCCGGAGGGCAACCCCACACCCAGGCTGGATGTGGTCGGCCAGGCCCAGGTCGCCCGCCTCTCGGCCGAGGAATTCGACGCGGAGCGAGCCCGGATGGTGGCTGTCTGCACGGGATGCCACGCCGAGTCGTTCGTGACCGCCGAGCTGGCCAAGGGAGACGATCTGATTCGGGAGGGAGACCGCCTCCTGGCCGAGGCCATCCGGGTGGTGGCCGGGCTCTACGAAGATGGGATCCTCGAGAAGCCCGAGAGCTACGCCTACGCCTTCCCGGACCTCCTCACCTTCCACGACGCCCCGACGCCCATCGAGCAGACCCTCTTCCGGATGCACCTGGAGTACCGGCAGCGCCTTTTCCAGGGGGCCTTCCACAACAACCCGGACTATTCCCTCTGGTACGGATGGAGCGAGATGCAGCAGGCCCTGGCCGAGATCAAACACCAGGCCCGGGAGATGCGGGGGCACTGAGTTTCCGGGGCGTGACGGACCCGAGTCGGATCCGAGGCTTTCAGGGGGGGGTAGGAGTGCGAGTCAGGAGATCAAAGCGCTGTTAGCAGAGGATGTCCCGGGGCACCTGAGCGGTGACGGCCTCGGCATGGCCCTGGGTGCGGAGTTGTACGGATATCCCGGGCTCCGGCATGTCCTCGATATGGCGCCGATGTTGGACCTCTCTTCCGAGCAGGAAGCCGGCGTCAGGACCCTTTTCCGTGAGATGTCGGATGATCCATCATCGCTCCGTTCTTCGTCTCCTTCTGCGGACCTCCCGTCTACACCACGGCGCCGAACTGGCTCCTGGGACTTCCTGGCGTAGGGGTTGTCGGCGGGCGTCGGCGTGTGCCAGCATTACGTTGGCATGAAACCGGCCCCACGCCCCATCACTTTGGAGGTTCGCCATGAACGTTCCCAAGCCTTCGGACATCAGCCGTAGACGGTTCCTGGGCACCGGTGCCGCCGTGGGGGGCGGCCAGGAAGCTCCGGGACGCCGGGGCCGTGGTGGTGGAGATTCCCACCGTGGAGGGTTGGCGGCGAATGGGCGGGCCCTCTGGGGCCGTCATGTTCTACGAGTTCAAGGCCGACCTGAACGCCTACCTGGAGGGGCTGCGGCCCGACGCGCCGGTGGCGAGCCTGGAGGAGATCATCGAGTTCAACCTGGAGCACCCGGAGCTGGAGCTCCAGTACTTCCAGCAGGAGGCCTTCCTCCGGGCCCGGTCCATGGGGCCCCTCACCGATCCGGAGTACCGGGAGGCCCTGGCCGAGGCCCGGCGGCTCTCCCGGGACGAGGGCACGGACAGGGTCCTGGAGGAGCACGGGCTGGACGCCATCATCGCTCCCACCGGGAGCCCGGCCTGGAGGACGGATCTCATCAGCGGGGACAACGACCACATGGCCAGCGCCGGCCCCGCGGCTATCGCCGGCTACCCGAACATCAGCGTTCCCATGGGCTTCTTCATGGGGCTGCCGGTGAACCTGAGCTTCTGGGCCGGGGCCTGGAGCGAGCCCACCCTCCTGCGCATCGCCTCGGGCTTCGAGGAGGCCACACGGGTGAGGCGGCCGCCCACCTTCATCCCGACGCTGGACCTCGGCTGACCGCGGCATCCCCGGTCCGAGGGGAGGCGTCGGGGGCGGGGCCCTGCCCCCAGAGCTCTTCCAGGCGGTTGTCCCGGCCGCAGGCCCAGCGGTAGTACCGGTACCGGATGGAGTGCTCCCGGTAGTAGTTCTGGTGATAGTCCTCCGCGGGGTAGAAGTCGGCGCCGGTGACCACGGGAGTCACCACCGGCTCCTCCAGCTCCTCCTGAACGGCCTCCTTGGATTCCCGGGCCAGACGGGCCTGCTCCCCGTCCCGGGCGAAGATGGCCGTGGTGTAGGAGAAGCCCCGGTCGCAGAACTGCCCCCCGTCGTCCAGGGGATCCACGTTCACCCAGAAGACGTCCAGGAGGGTCTCATAGCTCACTCGTCCGGGATCGTAGATGATCTGTACCGCCTCCCGGTGACCCGTGCCCCCGGCCGTCACCTGCTCGTAGGAGGGGTTGGGGACGTGGCCTCCGGCGTACCCCGAGATGGTGGCGGTCACGCCGTCCAGCTTGTCGTACGGGGGCTCCATGCACCAGAAGCACCCGCCCGCGAAAATGGCGGTGTCCCGTGCGGCGGTCTGGGCGGCAGCGTGCCCCGCCCCCACGAAGGGGATCATAAGGAGGATGGCGCTCAGCGGTGACAAAAGGGCCACGGAGGCTCGCGAGAGTCTCATGGAGAGGACCTCGAAGGTTGCTGTGTGGAGTGTTTCGCCGTCCTACCCTCGGCGGGCTGGACGGGTCCCCCCTCCACCGGGGCTTCGCCGGCCCCCGCGTCAGCGACTCCTCATCCCTCACACCTCCCAGCGAATGGCCTCCACCGGATCGATTCTGGCCGCCCGTTGCGCCGGGACGTAACTGGCCAGGAGGGCCACCGCCGTAAGAGCCACCGCCACTGTGCCGAAGGTGAAAGGATCCAGGGGATCCACGCCGTAGAGGAGGGCCTGCATGAGGCGGGTGAGCCCCGCGGCGGCTCCCAGCCCCACGATGATCCCCGACCCGGCCAGGACCAGTCCCTGGCGCATCACCATCCCTTTCACGTCTCCGGCCTCGGCTCCCAGAGCCAGACGCACGCCCATTTCCCGGGTGCGCTGGCTCACCACGTAGCTGATGACCCCGTAGATCCCGATGGCGCCCAGGATCAGGGCGACTCCCGCTGCGATCCCCAGCATGATGAGGCTGAAGGAGGTCCGGGCCATGGAGCGCTCCAGGAGATCGTCCAGGGTGCGCACGCCGGCCAACGGCAGGTTCGGATTCACCTCCCAGACGGCCTCCCGGACCTCGGTGAGGAACTCCGGTGAGCCCACCCGGCTGCTCCGGATGGCGTAGTTCATGGAGCGCCGAGCCGTCACCTCGTCGTTCTCCCCCGGAATCTCGGCCCAGATGTTCCGGAGCATGGCGGGCCAGTAGATTACGGTGGTGGGATCCGAATCCAGTCCGTCGTCCCTCACGTTCCCGCTCACGCCCACGATCTCGTACCAGTTTCCGGCCTGGAGGCCGGTGCTGATCCGTTTCCCCACGGCCTCGGCGGGTGAGTTCCAGTATTCCCGGGCGAAGTTCTCGGTGACCATCACCACCGAGTTCAGGTCGAAGGCGTCCCGCCACTCCAGGGCCCGGCCGGCCACAAGGGGGATCTGCATGGTCCGGAAGTAGCCCTCGCCCACCCACTTGAAACGGCGGATCGGTGGGAGGGTGCCCTCGGAGATCTCGAAGCCCTCCACATAGACGGGGTCGTTGGAGTCCCAGCGGTCCATGGTCACGGAGGTGGTGTTGCCCACGTCGGTGACGCCGGGGATCCGGGAAAGGCGCCGACCCAGGAGCTCATGCATCCGGGCCACCTCTTCCGCCTCCTCCACCTGGGCGGAGGGGATGCTCAGCCGGACCAGGAGCACCTCTTCGGGATTCCTGAACCCCGGGTCCACGTTCCGAAGGGCCTGAAAGCTCCGGACCATGAGGCCCGAGCCCACCAACAGGAGCAGAGCCATGGCCATCTGGGCCATCACGAGGGCGTTCCGGGCCCGGTGCTTCTCCCGGCCGGCACTCCCGCCCCGTCCCCCCTCCTTGAGGGCGTTCACCAGACCTCCGCTGCGGTGCTTGAGGACCGGAAACATCCCGAAAAAGGCTCCGGAGAACAGGGAGAGGAGGAGGGTGAAGGCCAGGACGCGCCCGTCCAGCCCCACTTCGGCCAGGCGGGGAAGCTCGGACGGGCCCAGGGCCCGGAGAAGCTCCAGTCCCCCGAATGCCAGAAGGATCCCGCCGAAACCTCCCAGAAGGCCCAGGAAAACACTCTCCTTGAGAAACTCCCGGGCCACCCGGGCCTGGTCCGCCCCCATGGCCGTTCGAACCGCCATCTCCTTCTCACGACCCTCGGCCCGGACCAGAAAGAGGTTGGCCACGTTGGCGCAGGCGATGAGGAGGATCACCCCGACGGTGCCCAGGAGCACCCAGAGAACCTCGCCCACGTCTCCCACCACGTCGTTTTTGAGAGGCGTGAGATTCGCCCCGAACCGGGCGCTCTCCAGGATGTCCAGGGTGATCGCTCCGGGAAACTTCTCTACGGCCATGGGGAGCATCCGGTCCACGTCGGCGCTGGCCTGCTCCAGCGTCACCCCCGGGGCCAGCCGGGCCAGCGCCTGGTAGCTGAAGTTCCCCATGAATAGCTGGGAGCGGTCGAACCGGAAGGGGAGGTAGAAGGCCGGGTCGTAGTGGAGGAAGCGTACGTCGGCGCCCATGACGCCGATGATCTCCCGTGGGCGGCCGTCCACGGTCAGGGTCTGTCCCAGGACGTCGGACTCTCCCCCGAACCGGGTCTGCCAATAGTCGTAGCTCAGGATCACGGTCAGGGCCCCGTCGGGGCTGTCGTCCTCGGGGGAGAAGCGGCGGCCCAGGACGGGCTGGAGACGCAGGGCCCTGAAGGTCCCCTCCGTTACCTGCATGATCTCCACCTCTTCGGGTTCGTCCAGCCCGATGACAGAGGCCGTGCCGTTGTCCCACATCCCGATCTCGGAGAAGGACCGGCCCTCTTCTTCATAGGTGTAGTGGACGGCCGGGGACTGGTTCACCTGATCGAAACCCAGCCCCGGCGCCGTGTGCCAGATCCCCACCAGCTCCTCCGCCGCCTCGAAGGGGAGGGGCCTGAGGAGGATTCCATTCACCAGGCTGAAGATGGCCGTGTTGGCGCCGATGCCGATGCTCAGCGTGCCGATGGTGATGACGGTGAAGAGGGGGCTCCGGAAGAGTCTCCGGGCCACGGTTCCGAGCTCGCGTGCAAGACCTGTCATGGGTGTTCGTTCGTCCGGGTGAAGCCCTCGCCCCCCATGCCGGGAAGCGCATCCCCCACGTTCCTGGAGTGTCCAGGGGGGACGCTGTACCGGACGAGGGACGGGGCGGCGGGGTTTCGCCGCCGCCGCCCTCCTTGCTCGTCCCCTGCCACCCGGAGCATCTTCGGTGGTGTGAGGAGGGAGCGTTCCGGACCCCGAGGTGTTTCCATGTCTGAAGAACCGCGTCCAGCCGCTGACTCCCGGAGGAGGCTGACGGGCCTCGTTACCGGGGCTTTTGTGCTGGTCATCGTGGCTGTTCTCATCCTTCAGGGACGGGAAGCTCCCTCCCTGCCCCCGGGGTTCACCATGACCACCGGGGCGGACTCCCATGGTGTACGGGGGACCCGGGAGGGGAGGAGGGGCTCGCTGGAAGAGCTGATCATCGCGTCGGCCTCGGAAGACGACGAGTTCCAGGCCTCTATCGCCATCCTTCCCCTGGAAAACCGCACCGGTGATTCGGTCCTGGACACCCTGGGCCGGGGAATGGCCGACGAACTCATCGCCCGCCTCTCGCGGATCCGGGGCCTCAAGGTCATCTCCCGGCAGTCGGTGGAGGAGCTGGAAGGCCTGGATCTCACGGCAGCGGAGGTAGCCGATACCCTCGACGTTGACCACCTCCTGCAAGGGACGGCTCTGTCCTATGACGGGAGGCCGCGCATCCAGGTCCGCCTGGTGGAAATGGTCGGGGATACAGAGCTCTGGGAGAACGACTACTCGGTGGACCGGGCCAATCGGAGGCGGGCGGTGGAGGAGATCTACGACGAGGTGAGCGTGGCGCTGGTGGAGGAGGTCCCGGCCCTCTCCCTCAGGGAGACGCCCCGAACCACCGAGAGCCACGGATATGCCGCCTATCTGGCGGGGAGCCGGCTGCTGAACACCCGAACCCGGGACGGTCTCATCCGGGCCATCGACGCCTTCAAGTCCTCCATCGCCCTGGACAGCTCCTTCGCCCTCCCCTACGCCGGGCTCTCCTCGGCCTACGCCCTCTCCGTCACCTACCGGTACTCCATCGGGGTCGATGCCTACGGGGCGGCGGCCCTGGCGCTGCGGGTAGCGGAGGAGGCGGTTCGACTGGGCCCGGATCTGGCCGAGGCCTACGCCGCCCGTGGGTACATCTCCAGCGTGGCCCTGGCTCCGGCGGAGTCGGTCTACGAGGACTTCCAGCGGGCCATGGACCTCCAGCCGAATGCTCCCAACGTGCCGGCCTGGTATGCCAACCTCCTCATCCGGGAGGGATACTACGATCAGGCGTTGGAGCAGGCTCAGCGGGCGGTGGAGCTGGATCCCCTCTCCCCGGCCCGGCGAACCGGGCTGGCATACGAGGCGCTGCGGGCCCGGGACTACGATCTGGCCATTGACCAGGCCCGAACGGCCCAGACACTCGAGGCCGGAGTGATGTTGCCCCGCTACATCCGGGCCCTGGCCCTCATTCTCAGCAACCGCCCCCAGGATTGCCTGGAGCTGGATCTGGGGCCCCATGCCGGGATCCGGGCCATCTGCCTCCACGGCACGGGACGGGTGGGAGAGGCGGAGGCCATCGCCGACTCTCTTCGTATCTTCATACGGACGGAGAACCGTACCGACCCCGATTTCACCAAGGTGGCTCCGGCCGGGGATCTGGCAGCGTATCTGTCGTGGACCGGTTCTCCGGAGCAGGCGCTCCCATGGGTTCACAGGGCCTATTCCCTCTCACCCAGCGGAATCGACGCCCGGGTCCTGGAATCGGGTGTCTTCGACGAGTTCCTGGAACGTCCCGATCTGCGAAGGGAGGTGGCGGAGATCAGGGAGGGTGTCTGGCCGAGGGTTCAGCGGGAGCTGGTGGACGCCCGAATCCGCCTCTTCGAGAGAAACCGCTAGCCGGGTCACCTGCGTGCCGCCCGGCGTCGCCTTCCGCGATCAGATTCGGAAACACTTGACGTGAGGGGATAGGAGGCCGAATTTCTAGTCCCCTCCCGGATGGAGCGATGCTCGGGAGGGAAGATGACCCAGAGAAAGAAGGCAGATGTCTTCCCTGGAAGGCTCTGCCTTTTTTTGACTCAGTGGCTGAGTGGCCGCTGGCCCTGGCGCGGGGGAGAGTCCGCGCGAGCATGTGTCGGATGGTGCGGATCAAACCGGACTCCGACCAGCATAACACCAAGGGAGCAGGTTGATGCGTACCAAGGGAACCGTGAAGTGGTTCAACGATCAGAAGGGCTTCGGCTTCATCACGCCCGAGGACGGCCAGAGGGACTGTTTCGTCCATCACAGCGCCATCCAGGCCGAGGGTTTTCGGACCCTCAATGAAGGTGATCAGGTGGAGTTCGACATCGTCGAGGGGACCAAGGGTCCCGCGGCGGAGAATGTCGTTCGAGTCGACGGCTGAGGTCAGCGGGCGAGAGCCCGCAGCGATACGAACGGCCGTCCCGGGATTTCCGGGGCGGCCGTTTTTTTCGGCGGACCGCTATTTCCACTCCCTCATCCACGCGTCCCCGCCCCGCACCATCCATGGGATGGTCGGGGTGCATCGAAGGAAGGTGCCTTCGGCCGTCGGGCCCGGCGTTTCGATGCGTGCGGTGGAGCGTTTCGGCGCATGCCCTCCGGACGCCATCGGTCTGAAGGTCGAAGAATCCCAATAGCTCCGGGGATTTCGGCTTTGCGTATCCCCGGCCCGGCCTTTGCGTTCCCAGGAGGGTACCCACAGAGCTGCGTCCAAGAAAGGAGGCCATCATGTCCAGAAACCGATTCTTCCTGCCGGCGGCCGTGCTCGTCGCAGTGTGCTTGTCCGGTCCGGATCCCGCCTCCGCACAGGATTACGTGGTCATGGGCACCCCCCTGGTGAATCTCAGGACCGGGCCCAGCACCGAGTCCATGATCATCGGGAAGGCCCGGAAGGGCGACATCTTCGAGGTGGTGGGAGAGACGGAGGGGTGGTACGAGATCCGGGTATTTTCCGGCGCGCCCCGCTACGTGGTGAAGGCCGATTTCGTCTACCCCCTCCGGGAGGCCGACCTGGTGGAGGGCCATGAGATGTACCTTCCCACCTCCACGGCCCGGGCCCGTTCCATCTTCTGGGACACCGAGTCCGGACTGGACCGGGCGGCCCGGGAGGCCTCGGAAGTCATCCCGGTGTACCTGAACCGGGAGCGCCACACGGCCCTGAAGAAGATCCTGGAGGACCGGATTCTCCTGGAGATGTTCCACATCCACGGGGTGCAGCCGGCCCTCTACGACGAGTTGGTACAGGAGGCCCGGAGGGAGGGGTGGGGATAGCCGGGTCAGGAGGCTTCCCCGCTCCTCCGCTCCGCCCTGAGGTAGGCGAACCAGTAGACGCCGGCCACCAGGAGCGTCCCGCCGATGATGTTGCCCAGCGTCACGGGAATCAGGTTGTGGGCCAGCCCCCCGGCGGTGAGAGCGTCCAGGCCGGGCACCGCGGCGCCGGCCGCCGTGGCGGTTCCTCCCGAGCCTGAGGCGGCCCCGAGTCCCAGAGCCTCCATGAGGCCCGCGTCGTGCTTCAGGAGGATTCCCAGGGGAATGAAGTACATGTTGGCAATGCAGTGCTCGAAGCCCAGGGCCACGAAGCCGGTGATGGGCCAGAGGATGGCCAGGATCTTGTCGGTGACGCTCCGGGCCGAGTTGCAGAGCCAGACGGCCAGGCACACCAGGGCGTTGCAGAGGATCCCCCGGACGAAGGCTTCGGTCCAGCCGAGGTCGCACTTGGCGGCGGCGATCCCCAGGGCGTTCAGCGCCACCCCGTTCTGCGCCAGGGCCCAGGTGCCGGACCAGTAGACCAGGAGGGCGGTGCCCACCGATCCGAAGAAGTTGCCGATGTAGACCAGAATCCAGTTCCGAGCCACTTCCCGGGTGGTGATGGCCCGGCTGGCCCAGGCCATGGCCACGAGGTTGTTTCCGGTAAAAAGCTCGGCCCCCGCCACCACCACCAGGATCAGCCCCAGGGAGAAGGTGAGCCCCCCCAGGACCCGGGCCGGCCCGAACCCCATCCCGGGATCGGTGGTGGTGAGGGTGGCGAAGGCGGCGCCCAGGCCGATGAAGGCCCCGGCCAGGACAGCCAGGATGAGGGAATCGGACACGGGGAGCTTGGCCTTGGCCACCCCCACCTTGAGGACCCGCTGGGCCATCTCCCTGGGCGCGTAGGCATCGATGAGGTGTTCCATGTTCAGCGCACGCTCACCGAGGTGGAAGCCGTCCCTCCTTTCACCGAAGAGTAGGTCACGTCCATGGCGCCCCGCCCCCGGACCAGATACTCGATGGTCTTGGTGGTGCGGCCGGAGTGTCCGCTCCGGATGAGGATGCGATTCAGGTCCTCCTGGTCGATCATCTCGGTCTTGCCCGGCCGGTTTCGGTCCGGAACCCATCCTGCCGCCACGATCTCCACGTCGCCCGCCACCGTGAGGAGGTCGGGACGGACCACACGGTTGTTCATGGCTCGTGCGGTGATGGAGGGGATGAGGCGCTCGTTGATGATGTCCACCTGGACCTTGTACAGGCTGCCTCCCAGGCTCTCCACCCGGGTCTCCCCCATGCGCATGAGTGGCATCTCGTCGGCGTGGTAGAGGGTGAAGGCCATGTTGCGGTGAAAGGCCTCCATGCTCATGAAGCGGGGATTGATGCGGCCGAAGAACTTGCCCCACCCCCCCAACTCCACCTCGCCGTACTGGGGATGGTCGAAGGAGGTCCACTCGGTGAAGTTCTCGCCGAATTCGAGAAAATCGTCGAAGAAGTACCGGGATCCCTGTCCGAAGATGGGTGAGCGCCGGTTCTCCTCCTGTTGCTCGTCCAGGAGGGGGCTCTGGAAGTATTTGTTTCCGCTCCAGAGTTCGTTGCTGAAGGAGATGATCCCGTGTCCGTCGCTGGTCCAGTCGATGGACCCGCCGTGGACGGTGTAGAGCCCCTGCCAGATGATGAGGTAGTCGTACCAGGGCAGAATACGCTCTCCGTTTTCCCCCAGCTCGTCGTAGACCTGGATGTCGGAGCGGGGGTAATCCCCGTACCATGCCGAGCCGGGGCCCCGGAGGATCATCCCGCCAGAGTTATGATAGGACTGGGCGCCCGCAATGTTGGGATGGGCTGCCAGGAAGTCCTCAGTGGCCCGGGCCTCGGGAAGCCGGAAGGGGTAGTCCATGGAGCCGCCCTGGATGTACTCGGGCTGCCAGTCGGAGGCGTAGTTCCGGTTCGGGTCGTAACCTCCGGGGGGATCCTCGTTCACCCTGCCGTCGCCGTCGTTGTCCAGTCCTTCCGAACCGAGGAGGACCCAGTCTCCGGTCTCCCAGGGCGCCACGGCTTCCATGATCCGGGGGTCATCGGCGTTCAACCGGTGAGTTCCCTCCCCGGGGACGTACTTCCGGATCTGGTCGATCATCCCGTTCCCGTTCAGGTCGTCGGGACCGTCTTCGTCGAAGAGGCCGTCCCCGTCCGAATCCACCGGGACGTGTCCGGTCCTGGAACCCGAGCCCGTTTCGTCCAGGAAGTAGTCCCGCCCGTCGGGGTTCACCGTGGGAGCGATGTAGAAGACCCGTTCGTCCACCAGGCGTCGGATCTCGGGGTTGGTGTCGTAGTTCTCCATGAGGTACCAGATGGTGTAGAGACAGATCTCTCCACCCTGGACCTCGTTCCCATGGACATTGGCCTCGATGTACATCCCGGCCTTGCTGAGCTCCGGCCCCGTGTCCGGGTTGTTGATGGTCATGACCCAGAGCTCGCGTCCCCCGTAGCTCTCGCCCATGGACGAGAGGGTCAGGAACGCGGGCCAGGTCTGCTCCATGAGACGCATGCGCTCGCCGAGCTCGTCGTGGTCCAGCCAGCGGTCCCAGGTCAGGTCGAGGGTATGGGGTGGATCGGAGCCGCGGACCTCCTGGGCAAGGAGCGTCCCGGCAGGGAAGGTCGAGAGCGTCAGGAACGCGAGGGCGGCGAGAGAGGTGGCCGCCAGGAGTCGTGGGGATCTCATGATGGACCTCCTCACCTGAGGGTGATGGTTCGGGTGTCACGGCCCGACTTCATGGAGTGAAGCCGGATCTCCACGGTGGAGCCCTCCCGTCCGCGGATGACCCACGTCACCTCCTCCCGTCCCCCGGACCCGTCCAGGACACCCAGGTAGGCGGTCTTGTCGGCGCCGGTGAGAATGTCGTCAGCGTCCACCTGGATCTGAAGGAAGGTGGGGCCCACGGCCCGGGAGATCTGGCCGTGCCGGAGGGAGGTGGGGAAGAACCCCGTGTTCTCCACCGCCGCCGTGACGGTGAAGACCCCGCCTCCGTGGGCCGTCACCTCCGTGTCGGCGACGCCGACACGGGGCAGCATCCCGGCCAGCTCCACCAGGAAGGCGCCGTGCTTCTCGCCCAGTTCGGGGAGCTGGTCGGTGGGGGGATTCACGGTGGCGTAGGGGAGGAAGCCGCCGATCTCCACTTCGCCGAGCTCCGGATGCTGGAAGGGGGTCCAGTCGGCGAAGGCGTCGATGCCCGCGCTCTCCAGGGCGGCGAGGACGTCGGCGTCGGCCCCGGCTCCGCCGGAGGACCGTCCTCCTGACCGTCCCGCAGCCTGGCGGGCGGCCATCACGCCGCCGGGGCGCATGCCTCCGGCCATTCTCGCCCCTGCGGGCCTGGCGCCCCGGCTTGGCGGCCCTTCGGGCGTGTCGGGACCGGCCCTGGCTTCACCGGCCGGGTCCTCCTCCGCGTCCCCTTCGGGAAGGCTCCACCCCGGGGTGGAGAAGGACGGCACACCGTACTGGAAGTACCCGAACTGGAAGAAGGCGCCCTCGGGCTCCCGATGCACCGGAACCGTCTCGATGCCCGTGATCTCCTTGTAGGCCTCGGATACGGCCTCGAAATAGACCACGTCGTCTGCGTTCACCGTCGTGGCCGGGCGCCGGCCCGAGCTGGGGTCGTTGTCACGGCCCGGCTGGGCCCCGCGGAGCCAGCCGCCGCCCCCGAAGAAGCCACCGAAACCACCGAATCGCCGGAATCCGGCTCCTCCTCCGCCGAACACTCCCACGTCGAAGACATCGGCATTCGAGGCTTGGGCGAAGATGGGGAGGTCCAGGACCTTCGGAGGGGCCAGCGTGCCTCCCGCCGTGGGTGGGGTCACCAGGTTGTCCGTTTCCCCGAAGGCCACGATGCCGGCGATGTTGGTGTGGGCCAGGACGAAGTCCATGATGGCCCGGCTCTCGGCCTCGCTCACCATGTAGGGACCGGCGTCGGCCTGCCAGTAGGGGTAGGCGTGCTGGAAGTTCCTGTTCAGGTCAACGCCCCCGGGGCCGTCCTCGTTGATGAAGCCGTCGCCGTCCTCGTCGGTCCCTTCCCAGTAGAGGGTGAAGCTTCCCGATTCGCCCTCCGTGTGGTCGGCCCGCTTCATCAGGCGGTCGTTGTCCGGGTGGATCATGAACTCCCCGGCGGGGTCGGCCACGCGCATGACGGTGATGAATCCGTCCCCGTTCAGGTCCTGCGGGCCGTCTTCATCGGTGCGCCCGTCGTTGTCGTCGTCCACAGGTCGGCCGTTCCCCCGCCGAGCCCACCTCACCCCTTCGAACATGGCTTCGGCGCCATCGGGGTTGAGGCGGGGGAAGATGTAGAAGACACGGCTGGCCAGGGCGTCTCCTACGGCCTCGGCGGAGGCGTTGGCCACCAGGTAGCGGACGGCTTCCAGGGCCAGGTGGCTACCCACCAGGTGGTCACCCTCCAGGTTTCCAACCACCAGGACTCCCGGGCGCTGGTCCGGCGGCGGACCCGAGGGGTCTGCTACCGTCACCATCCAGACCTCCCGGCCCTGGAACGTAGTGGCCAGGGACTCCATGGAGGCCAGGCCGGAGTTGTTGACGATGGAACGGAGCTCACGCGTGAGCCCGTCATGATCCAGGTAGGCGGCAGCTTGGCCCCGGCCGGGCCCCGGCAACGCCAGGGCCAAGGCCAGAAGGAGCGCCAGCCCCGAAGCGACTCTCGAACCGCGGTTCTTCATTGAGCGCACATCCTTGTTCCGGGTTGGGGTCAATCCGAAGAGAATAGGATTCCCCTCGACCCGGAGCCAGAGGAAGGGGCCCGGGAAAGGGGATCGATTGCTTTCTCAGGGACAGGCGCCGGGCGGGTTTTGTTGAGGGGAGGGAGTGGACCGTCCACCGTCTCCTCGGAACCGAGGAGTCGGGCCGATTCTGGTTACTTGCTCAGATCGAAGGATTGAGGCCTTTTTTTGATCCCGGGCGGCGGGGAGGACGTTTTCTTCTTGGGCTCGGCTGCACCCCAGTCGGCCGGGCATAGCTCGCCGGTGGTGTCCACGTGGCGGACGGCGTCAAGGGTCCTGAGCATCTCGTCCACGCTTCTACCCACGTCGGGACCGTTGACGGTGGCGTGCCGGACGGTGCCCGAAGGGTCCAGGAGGAAGGTGGCCCTGAGGGACGCCTTCTCATCGAGAAGGACCCGGTAGCTCCGGCTGATCTCCCGGGTCAGGTCGGAGACCAGGGGAAAGCCCACAGGGCCGATGCCCCCGTCTTCCACGGCGGTCTTCTTCCAGGCCAGGTGGGTGAATTCCGAGTCCACCGAGATCCCGATGATCTCACAGTCCCGCTCCCGGAACTCGCCCAGGCGCGCATCCAGCGCAAGGAGCTCGGTGGGGCAGACGATGGAGAAGTCGTAGGGGTAGAAAAAGAGAAATCGATAGCTCTCCGACGTTTCT
Organism: uncultured Gemmatimonadaceae bacterium; assembly: GCA_964464555.1. Classification (GTDB taxonomy): domain Bacteria; phylum Gemmatimonadota; class Gemmatimonadetes; order Longimicrobiales; family Gaopeijiaceae; genus CAYXGM01. The sequence continues at coordinate 68,189 of CAYXGM010000009.1, forward strand.
TCCAGGGAGAACTCCTCCTGAACGGTGTTGTCGGGCATCACCGCCGATGCAGTGAATTCCGGTGCAGGCTTGTTCACCAGCTCGCTCATGTCTCGTCGCCTCCCTCGGCTTCCTCCCCCTCATCCTCCAGGACCGTCCGCATGTCCAGGCTCCGGACCTGGGAGAGGAAATCGTCGATCTGCTCGCCGGTCAGGTAGCCGGGTTGGGAGGCCAGCATCACCCGCTCCCTGATCACGACCAGCGTAGGGATGTTCTCCACGTCGAAGGCGTCAGAGAGCTCTTCGACGGCCTGTGTGTTCACCCTCGCAAATCCGATGTCGGGATGGCGTTCGGCGGCGGATTCGAATACCGGAGCAAATGCCTTACAGGGCGGACACCAGGGGGCCCAGAAGTCCAGAACGTGAATGTCCTTCTCATCGAGAAGGGCAGCCAGCTCTTCCTGGGTAGTGAGGTCAATGACGGCCATGGTCGGCTTCCTGACGTCCGATTCGGTTGATGTGGAGAAGAAGGGGGCGGGAAGGGAGTGTTTCGGTCATCCCTTTCCGACCCCCCTCGATTCTTCCTCTACCCTCCGGTGCCGGAGGGCAGGGGGTCACTTGACCAGGTTCCCTCGCCGGGCTCCGTCCCGTCAGTCTTCATCGACATCCACCTCGTGTTGAAAAGCCGATCCTATGAAGCGGACGAAGATGAACCCGGCCTGGCAGATATTTCCGATGAGGGCGGTCACGTAGAGGGCTCCGGGGTTGCCGAAGGGCAGCCCCAGGAGGATGACCAGGAGGCTTGCCTGCTCCACCACCTCCACGGTGGAAACCACGGCCACGGCCAGGCGATCCGGCGGGAAGTTTCCTCGCACGGGTTGGTAGGCAGTCACGAAGCCGGTGATGACGGCGTAGCTGAGGACCAGAAAGGTCAGGCTCGAGAGCCTCCAGACGGCTTCCTCCTTCAGTCCGTACCCCGCCAGGCCCACCGGCACCAGGGCCGCCGCCACTCCGACCACGCTGGTGGAGATGAGGAGGCGAAGGCGCAGCAGATCGTGAATCGCATCCCCCGTCCGGGCACGCTTTCTTCCGATGACGCTGACGAGGGCCGCGAAGCCGGCGAAGGCCGCAGCGATTTCCGCCAGAGAGAGAAGAGCATCGGTGTTTTCCAGCATGGTTCCCCCTCGTCAGCGGAGATGGCCGTGCCCGGGGCTCAGGTTTAGGTCCCCACCGGCTTCGGGGTGGTGGCACGGAGCAGGAGGTAGCCCTCGGAAAGCTCGGCGACCCGCGTGCCTCCGGCAAGCAGGCTCATGGCTGTGATTCCCAGGAGCTTCCCGGCTACCAGTCCGCCGGCGGACTCCAGCCGCTTTCCTCCTGAGCCCAGACTCGGGGTGGATCACCGGATAGGTTCTTCCGCCGGATGGGGGCAGGAGCACGCTGAGGGTAAAGGGGTGAGGTCCGAGACCCGCGCCATTTTCCTTGCAATCCCCCCGGCCTTGCAGAAAGAAAAGCGGCACGTCAGGTTGAGGCCGCCCTTCAAGGATCCGCGGTGACCCTCACAGTGAAAGAGTGATAGCCCCGGCCCCCGAGATCCCCTTTGCCGGAAAGGATTCCCCGCCATGCGGCTGCGACCTCTCACCGGACTCCTTCTCGTCTCCCTCCTGCATCTCCACTTTCCCGCCTTCGCATCCGGCCAAACGGGCGAGGAGGCGATGGTGCGCCGGGCTGCCGAGAGCGTGCTGCTTGCCCTCTCGGCCGGAGACACGGCGACCCTGGCCGGCCTCCTGATGCCGGAGGCGATGATCTACAGCGTGCGTGAGGGTGGGGCGGGGCCCGTTCTCGGGTCCCGGACCCGGACCTCCTTTCTGGAGGGGATCGGGGGAGACGATCGTGAGCTCCTGGAACGAATGTGGAATCCCACCGTCCTGGTCCGGGACGAAGTGGCCACGGTCTGGACGGCCTATGACTTCCATCTGGAGGGGGAATTCTCCCACTGTGGTGTCGATGTATTCACCTTCCTGAAAGGGGTAGACGGATGGAAGGTGGCCAGCATTACCTACAGCGTGGTTCGGGAGGATTGTCCGCCCAGCCCACTGGGGCCTCCGGGGCGCTGAGGTCGGGCCGCAGCCCCGGGTCGAAGATGAGTGTTGAAAGTGGTGTGGCAGACTGCATTTTTAGGAGTGGTCCCGGCCCGCTATCCCCCAAGGAGTCGCTCATGAATCAGCCTGCCCTGCTCGAGATGCTGAGAACCTCTCTCTTCTCCCTTTTCCTTCTGGCGCCGGCCGTCCCCCTGGGGGCCCAGTCGGCCGGAAAGCTCATCACCGGCCAGATTCTGCAGGGATCGGTGGGCTTCGAGGGCTCCACCGAGTACACGTTCGACGCCAATGATCCCGGGATCCTCACGGTGGTGGCCCGCTCCACCGACGGAAGTGATCTGGTCCTGGTGGTCACGGACCATGCCGGCCAACCCCTTCCCGACGGACGGTCGGATCAGGACCTGGGTGGTGACGCCGGCGCCGAACAGTTCGCCGTCACGATTCCCCGGCCGGGGCCCTACCGCATCATCGTGGAGTCGTTCAGCGGTGGCCAGGCCTCCTTCAAGGTGGGTGTTTCCTGGATTCCCTTCCCCGACGTGGAGCAGGCCCCGGACCCGGACGGCGATCCCAGCTCGGCCATCTCCCTCCTGATGGAGCAGGGCCCCCGCCAGGACACCATCGACGGCTCTGCGGGGGACTTCTGGGACTGGTATGTTTTTCGGGCCCCTGCCGACGGAACGCTCACCGTCGCCACGCAGAACGAAGAGGGTGACCTGGTCCTGGAGGCCTTCGAGAGGGGGATGTTCACCGAGCCCTTGACCCGCTCCGACCAGGACCTTCAGGGAAGCGGTGGGAACGAGGCCGTGACCCTGGTGGTGAGGGAAGGGCAGGAATTCTTCTTCAAGGTTTCGGCCTGGAGCGAGGGAGCCTACATCCCCTACCAGATCCAGGTAGGGCTGATCTCACAGTAGCTCGGTTCAGCAGTCGGCGGCCGGCCAATCGCTCAGGCAGCCCGGCCGGGGAGGCGTCGGGGCCCTGGAGTTCCCGGCGCCTCCTCGCCGTGCGGGGAGTCGACGTTGTAGGTTCGTCCCGATGGCGGCTCCCTGGAGGCGCCGGAGTAGACCAACACCAGAGAGAGCTTCCCCGATGACGATGTTTCTGCCTCTTCGCCCATCCGCCGACCGCGCTGCGGGGGCTTCCGATCCCCGCCCGCGTTTCTCCCGCCTCGGCATCTTCATTCTCTTCATTCTCTTCCTTGTGGCGGGAATCGCCTGCGAGCCCGCGCCGGGTCCCGGCGCGGCCAACCCAGCCGTCGGCTTCCCGGCCGGATGGGACTTTCCCGCCGACGAGGCCCCGGTCCGGTCCGCCAACGGCATGGTGGTGACCACGGACGCCTATGCCTCGGAGGTCGGGGTGGCGGTGCTGGAAGCCGGAGGCAATGCCGTGGACGCGGCCGTGGCCACCTCTTTTGCCCTGGCAGTGGTGAATCCCGAGGCCGGGAACATCGGGGGGGGTGGCTTCATGGTGATCCGCATGGCCGGGGGGACCGTGGCGAGCCTGGACTACCGGGAGCGGGCCCCCCTGGCCGCTCACCGGGACATGTTCCTGGACGACGCCGGGGAGCTCACCGATGCGTCCACGGTGGGCCACCTGGCCGTGGGTGTCCCGGGGACCGTGGCCGGTCTCTGGGAGGCGCATCGCCGCTACGGAACCCTTCCCTGGGCGGAGCTGGTGGCACCGGCCATGGGCCTGGCCGAAGGGTTCGAGGTGCGGGAGCGCCAGGCCCGCTCCTTCGCCCAGAACGAGGAGGCACTCCGCCTGTATCCGGCTACCGAAGCCACTTTCCTCCCCCAGGGCCGTCCTCCGGAGATCGGGGAGATCTTCCGCCAGGACGAGCTGGCGGCCACCCTGGGCCGCATTGCCTCCCGGGGCCGGGACGGCTTCTACCAGGGCCGGACGGCGGATCTCATCGTGGAGGAGATGGAGAGGGGCGGGGGGGTCATCACCCACGAGGACCTGGCCGGCTACGAGCCGGCCTGGCGGGATCCCATCCAGGTCATCTACCGGGGCCACACCCTCATCTCCATGCCTCCCACCTCCAGCGGCGGGGCCACCCTTGCGGCCATGGCCAAGATCCTGGAGGGATACGATCTGGCCTCCCTGGGCTGGCACTCCCCGGAGCACGTCCATCTCCTGGCCGAGGCGTGGAAGCGGGCCTACGCGGACCGGAACACCTATCTGGCGGATCCCGATTTCGTGCAGATGCCCCTGGAACGGATGATCTCCGACGAGTACGGGGCGGAGCGGAGGGCGTCCATCAGCATGGATGCCGCTACACCTTCCGCCGAGGTGGGCCCCGGACTCGGTCCGGCGGACGACGGAGAAACGACGCACTTCTCCATCGTGGACCGGGAGGGAAACGCCGTTTCCGTCACCACCACCATCAACTCCTGGTACGGAAGCAAGGTCACGGTCCCCGGGGCCGGCTTCGTGTTGAACAACGAGATGGACGACTTCTCGGCCCGCCCCGGCTTCCCGAACCAGTTCGGGCTGGTCCAGGGGGAAGCCAACGCCGTGGAGCCGGGCAAGCGGATGCTCTCGGCCATGACACCCACCATCGTATTGGGTCCCGACGGTCGGCTCCTCCTGGTGGTGGGATCGCCCGGCGGCGCCACCATCATCACCAACGTGTTCCAGCAGATCTCCAACGTGGTGGACTTCGGGATGGGGATCCGCCAGGCGGTGAACGCCCCCCGGGTTCATCACCAGCACCTTCCGGACCGGATCCAGTACGAAGAGGGAGGGCTGAGCCCGGCGGTGCTCTCGGCCCTGGAGGCACTGGGCCACGAGGTGACCGCTCGGAGTTCCCATATCGGGGATGTGCAGGCCGTTCTGGTCCTCCTCGACGGGAATCTCCTGGGGGCCTCGGACCATCGCCGTGGGGGGACGGCGGTGGGGTATTGAACGGGTTTTGCCGCAGCACCCGTTCTGGACGGCACGCAGGAAAGAAAAACCACAATCGTGGCGAAATTCATTCCGGGGGGGAGAGGACCATGAAGGACCGGATCACGAGTCGGAGGAATTTTCTGAGAGTCTCGGCCCTGGCGGGTGGGGCTCTGGGTTTCGGGGTGCAGCCGAAGCTCCGTGCCGCCGTGGAGGGGAGCCCGGGGTTGACGGCTCCGGCCGCCGCAGGTCGTCCTCTTCGTTTGCTGATCCTGGGCGGAACCGGGTTCATCGGTCCCCACATGGTTCGCTACGCCCTGGAGCGAGGCCACGAGGTCGCCCTCTTCAACCGCGGCCGGACCAACCCGCACCTCTTTCCCGGGGTGGAGAAGCTCGTCGGCGACCGAAACGGGGATCTGGAGGCTCTGAAAGGCCGGTCCTGGGACGTGTGCATGGACAACAATGCCTCCACGCCCCGGTGGGTCACCGACTCCACCGAGTTCCTCCGGGATGCTGTGGACCAGTATTTCTACGTTTCGTCGAGGTCGGCCTACGCCGATTTCAGCACCGTGCCCATGACAGCGGACCAGCCTACCTACACGTATGAGACGGCGGGCGTGGAGCCGGGGGCGGAAGACCTTCCCTACGGTCTTCGGAAGGCCATCTGCGAGCGGGAGGTCCAGAGGGTCTTTCCGGACCGGAGCACCGTAGTCCGTCCCGCCCTCATCATCGGGCCCGGCGACCCTACGGACCGATTCACCTACTGGCCGGTGAGAATCCAACGGGGCGGCGAAGTGCTCTCACCCGGGACCGACGGCGCCGACCCCTGCCAGATCATCGATGCCAGGGACCTGACGGAGTGGATGGTGCGAATGGCGGAGAACGGAGTCACTGGGGTCTACAATGGCCTGGGACCCGCCATGCCCCGGCCCATGGCGGAGCTCCTCTACGGGATCCGGGCCGTGACCACTGCCGAGACGACCTTCACATGGGTCCCGGCGCAGTTCCTGGGGGAGCACGGCGTCCGTCCCTACTCCCACATGCCCGTCTGGATGCCCCCGGGACCGGGAAGGGAAGGGTTCGCCCGTTTCGACATCACGCCGGAGGTGGAGAAGGGGCTGACCTTCCGGCCTCTGGCCGAGACGACCCGAGATACCCTGGAGTACCACTTTGCCAGGCCTCCCGAGGAGCGGGAGAGCCTGAGGGCCGGTCTCTCCCCGGAGCGGGAGCGGGAGGTCCTGGCGGCCTGGCACGCAGCGAAACCCCAGCGCCTCCCCCTTCCGTAGGGAAAAAGGAGGTGTCGTTCATCCAAGGAGGGTTGAAGCCGTGGCCAGAAGAGGATCCACCGCCAACGTCATCGCCGGCATCGCCAGTTTTCTTCTCCCGGGCCTGGGCCAGTTGGTTCAGGGGAGGATCTTCGCGGCTCTCTTCTTCTTCCTCCTCAGTGGCGTCATCTGGCTGATCTCTTTCGGGACGCTGGGATGGATCGGCCACCTCATCGCGGCCATCAACGCGGCTCTCTACGAGTCCGAAGACTGAGGCCGGGCGCTTCTGTCAGTGGCTAGCCCCGCTTCCTCCTCAGCTCCACGTTTCCGCTGACGGTATTGAGCTTCAGCTCTCTGCCGCCCCCCCCCCGATGGTCCCCTCCACCTTGGAGCCGATCCACCGGCGGGTCCTGCGACCCTCCATCCTCATCTCGAACTCGGTGTCCAGATCCCCGAATAGGGAGCTGAAATCCACATCGGCCGAGAAGTCGGCCGGCAGCCAGAGGGTGATGTCCCCGCTCACCGTGTGGAACTCCATGTCGTCCTGTCCCGTCTTCCCCACCTCCACCTCGATGTCCCCGGAGACGGTGTTGGCCCATGCCCGACCCGTGGTCTCGATGCGAACGTCCCCGTCCACGGTGGAGCCCGAAACGTCGGACCGCAGGCCCCGGGCTCAAGGCCGGGGTCAGGCCCAGGGCGATGAGGGCCAGTGTGATGGTTCGCAGGGTCATCTCGACGCCTCCTGTTCTTTCTCGGTGATCTCGCCGCCGACGGGCGGACGTGGAGTCCCCATGTCGGAAATTGGACGAGCGAGGGACCCTCTTGGTTTGAATCGCCGAAACCACCGG
>CAYXGM010000010.1:0-35640 GCA_964464555.1 uncultured Gemmatimonadaceae bacterium
CGATTTGATCCACCCCCACGCGCTGGGCGATGGCCCGGGCCGTTACCTCGTGGTCGCCGGTGAGCATGGCCACGTGCCCGATGCCCTCCCGACGGAGCCCGGCGATGGAGGCGCGGGCCGCCTCCCTGGGCTCATCGGCCAGCACCAGCCAGCCCAGGAGCTCACCCCCGGCTTCCACGCCTACCACGGTCCGGCCGGCCCGGCGATGCTCCGCCGGAAGCTCGACTTCGACGGACAGAGCCCCTGGACGCATCACCCTGTGCACCACCCCGTCGATGACGGCCTCCGCCCCGGCACCGGTGGGCGACCGATAATCCTCGGCTGCGGGGACGTTCAGACCCCGCTCCTCGGCAGCGTCCACCACCGCCCGGGCGATGGGATGCGGTGACCGGGCCTCCACGGCTGCGGCCCGGGCCAGAAGCTCGTTCTCCTCCACCCCCGGGACCGGGTGCAGAGCCGCGACCCGGGGATGGCCCACGGTGAGGGTCCCGGTCTTGTCGAACACCACCGCCCTCGCCTGACCCATGGCTTCCAGATGGATACCTCCCTTGATGAGCACACCATTGCGGGCCGCGGCGGTGATGCCGCTCACCACGGTGACGGGCGTGGAGATGACCAGGGCACACGGGCAGGCGATGACCAGAAGGGTGAGGCCCCTCACCAGCCAGGGAACGAAAGGAGCGCCCAGAAGGGTCGGGACGGCGACCACGAGAACCGCCGCCGCAGTGACGGCGGGGGTGTAGTAGCGGGCGAACCGCTCCACGAAGTGCTCGGTACGGCTCTTCCTCCGTTCGGCCTCCTCCACCAGCCTCACGATGCGGGCCAGGGTGCTCCGGCTCGCCTCCCGGGACACGTCCACCTCCAGGGCGCCCTCCCGGTTGATGGAGCCGGCGAAGACCTCGTCTCCCTCCGCCTTGTCCACGGGCATGGACTCCCCGGTGATGGGAGACTGGTCCACGGCCGACCGCCCTGCGGCCACCACCCCGTCGGCGGGAACCCGCTCTCCGGGCCGGACCACCACACGATCTCCAGGGACCAGGGACTCGGCGGAGACCACCACTTCCTCTCCCTCCCGCAGCAGCCGGGCCGTCTCCGGGGCCAGCTCCAGGAGGGCCGTCACGGAGGTACGGGCCCGGTCTGCGGCGTAGCGCTCCAACAGCTCGGCCAGGGAGAAGAGGAAGGCGATGGCCGCGGCCTCCATCGTCTCCCCCACGGCGGCGGCGCCGAGGATGGCCACCGTCATGAGGAAGTTCATGTCCAGGGATCGGGCCAGGAGGGCCCGGAGGCCCTTGGAGAAGAAGTTGGTGCCTCCCACCGCAGCGGCGACCAGGAAGAAGAGATCGGGAAGGGTCACCGGGTAGAGGGGGAGGGAGAAGAGAACGGCTTCCGGGCCCGTCCACCCCAGCGTCAAACCGGCGGCGGTGAGGGCCACGGCCAGGTAGGTCCGTCGGGCCGCCCGGGTGCGGAGAACGGGGACTTCCGGAGCGGTCTCCTCTTCGCCGTCCAGATGAAGGGCCGTGTAGCCCAGGCGTCCCACGGCGTCCCGGAGCTCCGGCGGCGCCACCTCTTCTCCGTGCTCCACCGTCAGCGTCCGGCTCACCGGAGTGCCGGTGACCCTCTCCACCCCCTCCACGGCCAGGAGGTGGCCCTCGATCTTGGCGACGCAGGAGGGGCAGTCCATGTCCGTCACCCGGAAGCGAGCGACGGTGGGACCGTCACTCCCGGACATGGGCCAGTCCGATGCGGAGGAGCTCGTCCACGTGCTCGTCGTCCAACCGGTAGAAGGCCATACGGCCTGCTTTGCGGAAGCGTACCAGCCGGAGGTCTCGAAGATGCCTCAGGTGGTGGCTCACGGCGGACTGTGTGGTACCCACCACCTGGGCCAGGTCGCATACGCACAGCTCGGCCTCGGCCAGCGCCTCCAGGATCCGGAGGCGGGCGGGCGCCGAGAGGGCCTGGAAGATGGCGGAGAGCCTCTCCACTTCATCCTCGGACGCCTGCCTCCTCCGCACGCGCTCCACCGCTGCGGCGTGGACGATCTCGACCTCGCAGACGTCGCCGGTCCCGGACCACAATACATCTGAACGATTACTCATATGTTCAGATATATAGGTTGGACTTGTCCGTTATGGCAAGGGGGTGGCCAGCCCCGCCCGAGCGGGGCTGGACCGTTGAAATGCTTGCCGGATCAGGCTGTCTCAGCAATCCATCCCGGAGCGGAGCACTCGGGGACCGGGTCAGGCCTCCGCTTCGGCCTTCTCCTCCAGCTCGTCCAGCTTGTCAGGATCCGAGACGGCGATGTCCACCAGGGCCATGGGCACCATGCTCTGCTCGCACATGGTACGGATCTCGTCCTCCTGGTCGGAGAACTCCATGATCTCCCGGATGGCCTCGATGTGCTCGAGCATCTCGTCGGGCTCGATCTCCTCGATGGGAGGACCCGCGGCCTCGGCAGCTTTCTTCGCAGCGGCCTCCTCCTTCAGCCGCTGCTGCTCCCGGATCTCCTCTTCCATGGCCTCCTTTACGCCGACCACCACGCTCGGCTCCACCCCAGCCATCTCGACGATGAGGTCCTCTTCCACATCCTTGTTGATGAGGTGGCGGACCTGCTCTTCGACGGACTTTTCGGCCACGCCCTCGAGGAGACCCCTGACCCGGGCACGCTCGGCACGCTCGGCCTCCACCGCAGCCAGGACCTCGTCGAACTTCGCCTGGTCGATCTCCATCCGCTCGATGATGACGGGAGGCTCGATCTCCTCCTCGATGAGGTACCGGATGCCCCCGTCCTGGGAGAAGCCCTTGGCCTTCTTCACCTGCAGATCCAGCTTGATGCCCTCGATGATCTTCTGGATGTGGGAGCGGCGCTCGAACTCCTTGAGCCTGGGCCATGTCTCACCCAGCTCCCGGGCCATCTTCAGGGTGCCGGCGTAGGTGTCCTCTACATCCTCCAGGGTGAGGGAGTCGAAGGCCTTGTTCAGATCCTCCATCATGGGATGCCCGACCTTCGCCTGCGCTTCCAGGGCTCGCCGGAGCTCGATCATGTAGCCCGCGTTGGTGGACACGGCGTACCCGGCCTCGTCCAGATCTCCGGCCACCGTCCTGACGGTGCCCTCCAGCCCCCCCGCCGAGAGGGCCTGGGAGTCGAGATCGGAAATCTGCCGCTCGATAGCCAACCACAGAGGCTCCTGGTCCGTTCCGTGGGTCGTCGTCATGGGTTCTCGTCCTCTTCTCTCTTCTCGTGAGTGACGCACGGGGCGCCGGCGCCCGGCATCCTCCCGGACTCCGCCGACATCTCCCTCCGGAACCGATCCACGGTCCCGGCACTGCAATTCGAGGCACCACACTAGATAGGCGGGAAGGGACTGGCAATGCATGGGAAGAACCAGGGGGTCAACACCGCTCTGGCCCACCAGGAGCACGTGAACCCGGGACCGGATTCCGAAACGACTTCCATGAGTGCTTGGGTGTCAGGGTCGAGCCGGGCTTCAGAAGGCGGCGCGCACCTATCCCACGGAGCCCGCGGCCAGCCAATCGTCGTAGGCCCCGACCCCCTTCTCCAGAAGCTCGTCCCTCCCCGTCAGAGAAAGGGTTCTGGCCGAGTCGTCGATGAGGATGAGGGTGGGTACCCAGCGGACGTTGTACCGCTGCACGAGGGCGTTGGCGACGTTGCTCTGGGAGGAGACCGCCAGCCAGGGCATTTCCGAGTCCACCATGTACTCGAAAAGCAGGGCGTTGGTGATCCCCGGACTGACCAGAACCACCTCGAAGGACTTCCCTTCGGTCTTCAGCTCGTTGTAGACATCGACCAGAAGGGGGGTGAACCCCCCGCAGGCCGGGCAGGCCGGGGAGGCATAGTAGATGCCGATGACGGGGGTACCGTCCAGGGTCTGAACGCCCACCGTGCTCCCGTCGGCCCGGTAGAGCTGGGTCCCGAAGAGCTCCGCCAGAGAGGTAGGCTGGGGCCCGGCCGGGTCACCGCTGTCGCATGCCGCCAGAACCCAACTCGTGAGGCCCAGCGTCGCCAGCACGAAACTCCTGGCAGTCCCGGTTCGAAGGCTTCCGTTCCACATGCCCGAAGGATAAGGGACGGGAGGGGGATTCGCACGGGCTGAAGGCGGACGACCAGCCCTGCGGAGGGGTACTCGACCCCGGTCATGGGCGGGAATCCGCTCCGGCGAAGCCCTCCCTTCCTCCCTGATCCTCCAGATGCTGGAAAACGAATCGCTGCGCGGCCTGGAAATCCAGCGCCGCATCCACGACTGGCGGCAGAGGCCCTCCAGGTGGAGGGTGGAACCTCCAAAACATCGCCGTGACCCTGGCACCGGGCGAGTCCAGCCAGGTGGACTGGAACAACATCCAGCCGGAACAGGTGGGCAACTACGACGGGAAACCCCAGGCATGGAAGGAAACCAGCCAGACCCCCCAGGCCCTCCTGCATGAAACCGACTGGAATGGGGATGTCATCGTGGTGAACGCCCCCTCCCCCCAGCTCCTTCCGGCCCCCACCCTTCTCCCGGAAAGGGTGTCGCCCCGACTACGGGACTGGTGTGTTGCGAAAGGGGGATGCAGCCGAGACGGGGGCTTTCCCTCCATCAGGTCCGGCGGACTCAACCTCTTCTCCTTGAAAAGACCCTCGATCCCCCGCCGTTCAACCCTCACCGCACCCTGCCTGGCGAGGATCCGGTCTTTGACCCATTCTGTCAGCTTCCTGCATCGGGAATCTCCTTTTGCCAGGGGTGCGACCTTGAATTCAGCCGCTGATTCGTCTCGACGGGATTTTCTCCGCCTTACCGGCCAGGCCGCTGCTGGAGCAGCCCTGGCCACCCTTCCTCTTCCTCGGGGATACCACACCGCCGCCCTCTCCGCCGCTTTCCCGGACCGCACCGGCCCGGTCCCGGAAGCCATCGCCCGGGGACTGATGGACGCCGGCGTCCGGGTGGCCACCTGCGTCCCGGCCACGGGAGGATGGGAGGTCTTCTCCCGCTTCCAGGCGGGACGGGGAACAGAGCCCCTGGCCTCTCTCAATGAGGAGCCGGCCTTCGCCCTGGCCCACGGGGCCGCCCTCACCGGGAGCCGGGCGGTGACCATCCTCAAATCCCATGGCCTGGCCAAGGCGGGCAACACGGCCATCGACTCCCTCACGGCGGGAACCACAGCCGGTTTTCTCGTCGTGGTGACGGAGGACCCTCGGGGCAAACACTCGGACAGCATTTTCGACCTGAAGCCCTTCCTCGAGGGCCTGGGCCTTCCTTACAAGCGTCCAAATTCGGAGGATTTCTACCGGGAGACGGTGGACGCCATCCTCTGGAGCGAAGCGCTGGGGCTCCCCGTGGTTCTCTTCGTGGACGTGGAAGCTCTGGACGCCCCGGTCTCCTTCACGCCCCTGGACGTGCCGGCCTTCCAGGGTGAGTATCGTCGCGATCCCTACCTCCACGTCCTCTGTCCGCCCCTGGCCCGGTACCAGAACCAGCTTCTGCAGGCCAGGCTGGAGGGACGCTCCACGGAGGGGCTCTCCCGACCGGCCCTGAAGGTGGAGCTTGAAGCCCTGCCTCCGGCCTGGCGGGAAACCGTTGCGTCCTACCGCCCCTTCTTCGAGGTGTTCAGAGGGCTGCGGGGCCCCGGCTCCTTCGTGGCCGGCGACACGGGGGTCTCCTCCCTCTATGCCTTCTCCCCCTTCGAGGCCATCGATGCGTGCACCTACTACGGGGGAAGCGTCCCCCTGGCCGCCGGAGCCCTGGCGGGCGGGACGGAGGAGGCATGGGCGATCACCGGAGACTTCGCCTTCGCCGCCGCCGGGCACCTGGGGCTCCACGAGTGCCTGGTCCGGGACCTTCCCGTGAAGGCCGTCGTCCTGCACAACGGCCGGGCCATGACCACAGGAGGCCAGACGATGGATCCCCGTGTCCTCCAGGGCATCCTCGGGGGATTCCGGACCCATGTGCACACCATCCAAAACCCTGCCGACACCTCCGAGGTGTCCGAAGTCCTCACCCGGGTGACCAGGTCGGACCGCATGGAGATCGTCGTCGCCGAATACCCGAAGGAAGCGAAATAAAGGACGACGGCCTCCTACTCTACGGGGTGGACGACAAGCCGCCCTTCTGAACCACGGTCCTGCCGGGGCTCCAGTACGTTCTCCTGAACCTGGGCGGGATGATGCTCACGCCCATCATCAGCAGCGCAGCCTGCGGCCCGGTGAAATCTGCGGGCATTCGGCAGTACAGGGGTCTTCCTCCTTCCGATGACACACAGGAGCTCGACCCGTACATTGCTCCTCGAGGTTCCAGGTGGCCCGACGGGTCACGTTCTCATCGAGCCGGCAGAACCTCGGCACTCCGATCTTCAACGGGAGGACGCACCATGTCAGGCAACCGGTCCCGAGCTCTTCTGATCAGCGCATTTCTCATCGTGGCCGCGGGAGTCATCGGGTTCGCCCTTTACTATCCGCCGGGAGAAGAGGAGGATGTGGCGGGAACCATCGGCGGGGTGGAGCGAGCCCAACGGCACCGGGGCGAGCAGCTCAGCGGCGAAGACATCATCCTCGCCAGCGACGAATTCAACCAATTCATCCAGAGCGCCGAGTGGCAGAACCTCAGCCGCAACGAGGATTTCATCCGGGCAGCCGAGACCGGTGAGTTGGACCGGTTTCTCGCCAGCGCTCGTGAAACCCAGATATGGACCACCCTCTTCGCCACGACCCAGATCGCCGTGGCAAAGGACCTCCAGGGTGAAGAGCTCTACGCAGAGGAGATCATCCCCCTGGTGGAGGAGCACCTGATCCTGGGCGGCGAGCACCTGGATGAGTTGCGGCGGGAGGCCATAGCCCGGTCCATCACCGAGGAAGCGGTGGAGATCGCAGAGTCCATCGAATAGCCTTCCACGGAAACTCTCTTCGCCGACTCCATCGCCAAGGAGGACATCCTGGATCCCGAGATCCTGGCATCGGCCCAGTTCCAGGGTATCTTCGACCGGGAGGAGTTCCAGACGGCGTGGGATCAGGCCTCGCTGGACGCCACCATTCTCGATGAGTGGAACGAAGGAGGGGAGTCGGCCATTTCCACCCGCACCGAGGAGGGCTGGTCTCTGAAGCCCGAGGCCCAGAAAGCCATCAGCGAACCGCTGAAGTTTTTCTCCACCTGGAGCTGGTCTACTACTCCTCCGCCCACCAATACCTGGTGCCCCACCTGGCCCGGTCCTTCGAGGCGACGTGGGGATGGTACCAGACCTTCTGGGACTACGAGCCCGAACGCCCCGTCAGCATGTTCCTGGAGGATTTCGGCGATTGGGGAAACGGCGGAGCCACGGCCGTGCCCAGAAACTTCGTCTACGTCTCCATGGCGCCGTCCCTCTACGTCTTCGACGTCATGCCCGTAGCGGAGCGCATGACCCAACTCATGCATCACGAGTTGACCCACGTGATCGCCATGGACCAGGCGGCCCACCGGGACCGGCTCTGGCGAAGAGTTTTCGGGGGAAAGGTCCAGCAGGTTCAGGACGACCCCCCCTCCCTCCTCTGGGCCTTCCTCACCGTCCCCCGAAAGTTCAGCCCCCGGTGGTTCCACGAGGGGCTGGCCGTAAACATGGAGACCTGGACGGGAGCCGGCATCGGAAGGGCTATGGGAGCCTACGACGAGATGGTCTTCCGGGCCATGGTCCGGGACTCCACCCGAATCTACCACATGGTGGGGCTGGAGTCGGAGGGAACCGCCATCGATTTCCAGGTGGGGGCCAACTCCTACCTCTACGGTGCCCGGTTCTTCAGCTACCTTGCCGGCGAATACGGCCCGGACAAGCTCATCGAGTGGGGAGGGCGGGAGGAGGGGGAAGCCCGCTACTTCTCCCGGGAGTTTCGATCCATCTACGGCACTCCCCTTCCCCGGGAACGGTCCCGCTGGATCCGCTTCGAGGAGGAGTGGCAGGAAGCGAACCTGGAGAGGATCCGCCAGCATCCCGTCACCCATCCCCGGCGCATCACCTCCCGGGCCCTGGGGTCCATCTCCCGTCCCGTCTACGACGAGGCGAGAAACCGCATCTACGTGGGGATCAAATACCCCGGCCGCCTGGCCCACCTGACCAGAATCGATCCGGCCACGGGCGAGGAAACCCCACTGGCCGAGATCAAAGGAGCCGGAACGTACGCCACAACCTCCCTGGCCCATGCCCCGGACCTGGACCTCCTCTTCTTCACCACCGACAACCGCCGCTACCGGGACCTGAACAGTCTGGACCTGGCCACGGAGCGCACGGAGCTCCTCATCCGGGACCTCCGGGCCGGGGCTCTGGCCTACAACAGGGCCGACGGATCCCTCTGGGGTGTGCGGCACGAGAACGGGATCAGCACCCTCACCCGTATCGAGCCCCCCTATCGGGATTGGGAGGCCATCCACGCCTTTACTTACGGGACCCACGTCTACGACCTGGACATTGATCCGTCGGGCACCCACCTCAGCGCCGTGGTGACCCGGGTGGACGGGAGCCAGGACATGGCCCTCTTCGAGCTGGAGCAGCTTCGTGAGGGTGACGCCGGCTACCGGAACCTCTACGACTTCCAGGGGAGCACGCCCTCCTCCTTCCTCTTCGGGCCCCACGGCCGCTACCTCTATGGGAGCTCCTACTACAGCGGGGTCTCCAACATCTTCCGTGTGGAGGTGGCCACCGGGAATGCCGAGATTCTGAGCAACGCCGAGACGGGCCTCTTCCGTCCACTCCCCCTGGAGGCCGACTCCCTCCTGGTCTTCGAGTACGTGGGCGGAGGGGGATGGCTCCCCGGCTGGATCGCCGACGAACCGGTGGAGAACGTGGCGGCCATCCACTTCCTGGGACAGCGGGTGTACGACCGGTTTCCGGAGGTCGCGGAGTGGACGCCCCCGAATCCGGCCACGGTGGACCTGGACTCGGTTCATGGCCGGACCGATCCGTACCGCCCTCTCTTCTCCCTGGACCCGCACAGCCGGTACCCCATCCTGGAGGGATACCGCGGCTACGCCAGCCCGGGAATCCGCATGGACTTCGGGGACATCACCGGGCTCCACGCCCTCTCGGTAAAGGCCTCGTACTCCCCTTCGGGGGATGCTCTCGACACCTCCGAACGACTTCACCTGGGACTGGATTGGCGGTTCTGGCGGTGGACCCTGAGAGCAGCCTACAACCCCGCCGGCTTCTATGACCTCTTCGGCCCCAGGCGGGAGGCCCGTAAGGGATGGCACGTGGAGCTCGGGCGGAGCCATACCCTGGTCTTCGATCCTCCCCGGACCATGGAGGTGGAGGGATCCCTGTCCTTCTTCAGCGGGCTGGACCGCCTCCCGGAATACCAGAACATCGGCGAAGGCATCGACGCCTTCTCCCGCCTGAAGCTGGGGTGGACGTACGAGTTCGTGGAGCGCTCCCAGGGGGCCGTGGAGGACGAGAAGGGCTGGCGACTGGGGGTGGGGGCGTCCCTGTTTCAGCAGGGCGACCGGGTTCTCCCCCGGGTGCAGGGCAGTATGGACCTGGGCTGGCCCGTGACGGAGCATCACGCCTCTGTCTGGCTCCACACCCGAGCCGGAATCGGGGCCGACGAGCTGTTGAGCAGCTTCTACTTCGGGGGATTTCTCAACAACTGGGTGGACTACCGGGAAGAGAAACGGTACCGGACCCTTTCCAGCTTCCCCGGGCTCGCCATCGACCAGGCCGGGGGCGGTGCCTTCCTGAAGGAGATCCTCGAGCTGAACCTGCCGCCGCTCCGCTTCCGGGAGGTCGGGTGGACGGGGCTTTACGCACGGTGGCTCCGCCCGTCCCTCTTCGCCTCCTTCCTCTCCACCCGATCCTCCCTGAGCTCCGCCCCGGAAGCCTGGTGGAACGCCGGGATCCAGGTGGACCTGCGTCTCATCACCCTCTCTCTCATGGAGATGACCCTTTCCGGCGGCTATGCCGTGGCTTTTGACGGAAACGACCGGGTGGGGGACGGCGGAATGGTCTCCCTGAAGATCTTCTGAAGGCGTAGCGGTGAATCCCTACGCTCTCCTCAGCCTGCTTCCCGCTGCCGCCTTCCTGGCAGCCCTGACCATCGTGGACACCTACCAATTGGTGCCGACCCGGCGGGTTTTCCTGCTGGTATTCGGCGGGGTTTTCGCCGCAGCCGCGGCTTTGGGCATGAACAACCTGCTTCTGGGTTCCCTCTCCCTGGACCCCGTTTTCATGACCCGCTACGCGGCCCCGGCCCTGGAGGAGCTCCTCAAGGCCCTCCTTCCCACCTGGTTCATCCTTCGGGATCGCATCGGATTTCCCGGCGAGGCAGCCCTGGTCGGGCTCTCGGTGGGTGTGGGATTCGCCCTGGCGGAAAACGGGCTCTTCCTTGTCGAGCACCCCCAGGCCGGCGTATACGTGTTCGTGTCCAGGGGGCTGGGAACCGCCATGATGCACGGAGGGTCCACCAGCATCTTCACCATGCTCACCCTCCACTTCTACCTTCGTCACGAGCGCTTTCGGTTATGGATGATCCTGCCCGGATGGCTTCTGGCGGCAGGACTTCACAGCGGGTTCAACCACTTCTTCTTCTCTCCCATGGCCGAGGCCGCGATGGAGGTGGTGGCGGTATCCCTCCTCATGGGCCTAGTCTTCTTCCTGAGCGAACGGGAGCTGAGGCGCTGGCTGGACCAGGGCTTCGATTCAGACGTAATGCTCCTGGAGGCGCTGCAGGCACGAAAGCTCCCGGATTCCCGGGCCGGTCGTTACCTGAAGCAGCTCGACCGTCAGGTTTCGGGGGAGTTGAAGAGACAGGTGCTCGAGTACCTGCACCTCCACCTGGAGCTGGCTGTGAGGGCAAAGGGACGGCTCATGCTCACCGAGGTCGGTTTTGCTCCACCGCCCGACCGGAAAGCCAGGGAAGAGCTGGCCGAACTGGAGCGACGCTCCCGGGAGTTGGGCAGGATGGGCCGCATGGCCGTGGCCCCCGTCCTCCGAAATTCCCGGCGCGAAGTCTGGCAGATGGTGTACCTGAGCGAAGCAACCTGAGGTGCCATGACGAGAGACGAGGGCCACCACCGCAGCCACGGCAACCCGATCCGGATTCTTCACCGACGTCTGAGGCGGACCGCGGCCCCGATCATCCTGGGACTTCTGGGCACGATCGCCCTGGCCGGCGCCCAGGAGGCCGGACCCGCCGGAGATCCCGGAAACGGGGAAGCTCGTGGGCAAGGGACCGCCCTGGTCCCAGCCACCATGGTCCTCCACTGGTCCCCCCAGGCCCAGTTCGCCGGGTACTACGTCGCCATGAATAAGGGGTTCTACCGGGAACGGGGCGTGGACCTGACCCTCATCGACGGCGGCCCGAGGGTGGACGGACTCGGGATGCTCCGGGACGGGGAAGCCGATTTTGCCACCCTTTTCCTTACCGGAGCCCTGGAGGGCGTGGAGGACGGCGTTCCCCTCCGGCTGGTCTCCCAGATCGTCAACGAGTCCCTGGTCCTCCTGGTGGCCCGGAAGAAAGCCGGAATCCGGGAGGTGGAGGACCTGGCCGGACGGCGGGTGAGCGTCTGGGCCCGGGAAGACATCAGGGCCCCCTTCGAGATCTTCTTTGCGGAGCACGACATCCGGGTGGAGGCCGTGCCCCAGTACCACTCGGTGGATCTCTTCCTGATGGGTGGCGTGGACGCCTGCGCCGCCATGCTCTATAACGAGTACCATCAGCTCTTCCTGGCCGGAATGGAATTCGAGGAGCTCACCGTCTTTCCCGTCCAGACCGGCCCCCTGGAGCTCCCCGAGGACGGGATTTACGCCAGGCCCGACTTCCTCGAAGCCCATCCCGACGCGGCCCGGGCCGTGGCTGAAGCCTCCATGGAGGGCTGGCGCTGGGCCGCCGAGCATCCGGAGGAGGCCCTGGACATCGTCATGGAGAGAGTCCGGAGCGGCTACGTCCCGGTGAGCCGGGTCCACATGCGCTGGATGCTCGAGACCATTCTCCCTGCCATCCTCCAACCCGAATCAGAGGAAGTCACACGGATCCCCGGCCAACTGGCCGAGGCCGATTTCCGCCATACCGTGGAGCTTCTCACAGCGGCCGGGGTCCTCCGGGACCCGCCGCCCCTGTCCTCCTTCCTCTGGGAGGGAGGAGGATGAAACGCCTCTCCCTGGGTCCGCGGCTCACGGTGATGGTGGGCATGGGCGGTTTCCTGATCCTCTCCCTCATCGCCGGCTACTTCTACTTCGCAGCGCGGGACCTCCTGGTGGAGGAACTCGAGGCCAAGGCCATCCACCTCTCGGCCTCCACCGCCAGCCGCATCGAGACGGTGGAGCGGGCGGTGGAGAAGGTGGCCCTGGAGCTGGTGGTGGCCCTGGGGGAGGTGGAACAGAGGCGTTCCAGGATCTACGGGCTTCTCCGTAACACGGTGAGGGCACACGAGGAGATCTACGGCTCCGCCATCGCTTTCCGGCCCCAGTTCCTCCCCGCCTCGGCCGACTACCTGGCCCCCTACGTTTTTCGCCGCGGCAACGGGCTCCAGGAGTTGGACCTGGGAGAGGGGGAGTATGCCTACCAGACATGGGACTGGTACCTCCTCCCGGTGGAGCTCAATCGCGCTGTCTGGAGCGAGCCCTACTTCGACGAGGACGGCGGGAACACCCTCATGGTCACCTACTCGGTGCCCTTCCGCTCCCCCCGGTCCGGAGAAGAGCCGGCCGGCGTGGTCACGGCGGACATCAGCCTCGAGTGGCTGAGAGACTATCTGGCCACCCTTCCTCTCGAAGAGGGGAGCTTTCCCTTCCTCCTCTCCCGCACCGGCAGGATGATCAGTCATCCCCAGGATGACTACATCATGAACGAGTCCATCTTCAGCCTGGCCGAGGCCAGGGGGGACTCCGTCCTCCGGTCTCTTGGACAGCAGATGATTCGCGGAGAAAGCGGCTTCGTGGAGTACACCTCGTTGAACCAGAACCATGGTTGGCTGGTCTTCACCCCCGTTCCCACCACGGACATGTCGCTGGGCGTCTTCTTCACCCGCGAGCAGATCCTGGCCAAGGTGTGGGAGTTGAGCCGCACGGTGGTCCAGATCGGAGTGGCGGGGTTCGCCCTCCTCCTTCTGGTGGTCATGATCGTGGTGGGGCGGATCACGAAGCCGGTGAAGGAACTCACGGCCGCCGCCCGGACCATGTCCACGGGAGAGCTGGACGTGGCCCTTCCCGCCTACGAGGGCCGGGACGAGATCGCCGAGCTTTCGGGAGCCTTTGCCAGGATGAGGGACGACCTCAAGAGCCACATCGCCGAGGCCCTGGAAAAGAAGCGCATGGAAGGGCAGCTCCAGGTGGCCCGGACCATCCAGCAGGGCCTCCTCCCGGCCGAGCTTCCCCCCACACCGGGCCTGGAGGTGGCGGGTGATTCCATCTTCTGCCTGGAGATCGCCGGGGACTACTACGACGTGATCCCCCTGTCCCGGGACCGCACTGCCCTGGCCCTGGGAGATGTCTCCGGAAAGGGAGCTGGTGCCGCTCTTATCATGGCGAATCTCCAGGCAGCCATCCGGGCACTCATCGACACCGGCCATTCCCTGGAAGAGATCGTAGCTCGCATCAACGACGTCATCGAGCACAATACCCCGACGGGGGACTTCATCACCTTTTTCGTGGCCATCGTCGATCCCGGGGCCGGGACCCTCACCTACGTAAACGCCGGGCACAATCCTCCCTTCCTCCTCCGCCGGGACGGGACGGTGGGCGAGCTTACCCGGGGAGGTCTGGTTCTGGGTGCCATGGCCGGCGTGCCCTACCGGGAAGAGACAATTCCCTTCCGTCCCGGAGAAGCGCTCTTCGCCTATTCCGACGGCCTCACCGAGACCATGAACGAGGCCGACGAGGAATTCGGCGAGGAAAGGGTGAGGGCCTTCTTGATGGAGAACGGGGAGCTGGACCCCGCAGACTTCCTCCAACGGATTCTCGAGAGAGCTTCCGCCTTCGGAGGTGGGAACACGTTCGAGGATGATTTCACCATGCTCTTTGCCCGGCGAGTGGAGACTTTGGCGGGCTGAGACGACACAGGAACGAGGAAACGAGATGAGGCATTGGCACGAATCCCTGGACTGGGCCGAACTGGTCAGCATCGAGGGACGGTTCGACTCGGAGAGCGCCCCCGAGGTCGAGAAAGCCCTTCTGGATGTCCTGGGCGGGGACGCCGAGACGCTCCTCGTGGACGTCAGCGACGTGACCCTCCTGGCCAGCGCGGGGCTCAGGACCCTTCTGGTCGCCACCAAGGAGGCCAGCAAGCTGGGGAAGAAGTCCGTCCTGGTGGGCCCCACCCCCACGGCCCGGCGGGTGCTCCAGATCTCCCGGCTGGACTCGGTGTTGACCGTCGCCGATGATCTCGAAGCGGCCCGGGAGCTCGTCGCCCCCCCGGAAGGCACATAAGGGATTCGAACCTGTGAGCCCCACGGATTCCCCGGACCCACCCGAGAGGAGAGAGTCACCGCCGGGTGTCGCTCCATCCCTCTCCGACACCCCCGTCCAGGCTCGTAACGGCGCCTTCGCCGCCGAGTACGGGAGCCTGGAGACCGTCGGGTCGTGGATCCACGACCTCTCCCGGGCAGCAGGGTTGGATGAAGGGACCGCCGGTGAGATCGAGCTCGCCGTGGGAGAAGCCACCACCAACATCATCAAGCACGGCCTTGGAAAAGACCCCGAGGCCCGCTTCCATTTTTTCGGGTGGGCCTGGCCCGGAACGGTGGAGGTCCTTCTGGTGGACTCCGGGCCGGCCTTTGATCCCACCTCCGCCCCCCCTCCACCCCTGGATCTGCCCCTGGAAGAACGGCCGGTGGGAGGACTGGGGATTCACATGATGAAGAACTTCATGGACGACGTGAAGTGGCGAAGGGTGGAGGGACGAAACCACCTGAGACTTCGGCGGAGCACCGCACCGCCGCCCTAACTCCCCCGGGGAGAGGGTGAATCATTCCCGGATGACCCCGCGGGGAACAGCGCTCTTCGTTGAAGGAGCCCGCCATGCGAAAACCGCCGAACCTGATCTACGGAGTCGAGGACAAGCCCACACTGGGGGCGTCACTTCTCCTGGGGATCCAGCACATCTTCGTCTTCTTCATCGGGCTCATCCTGCCGGTCATCGTGGTCCGGAACCTGGTGGGCCAGATCACCGAGACCGACGCCCAGGCCTTCGTGAGCCTGACCATGGTCTGCGGGGGGATGGTCACCATCCTCCAGGCAAAACGCATGGGGGCCCTGGGCTCCGGGTACCTCTGTCCGTCGGTCTGCGGCCCCTCCTACCTCAGCGCTTCCATGCAGGCCATCGGAATCGGTGGACTTCCCCTGATGATGGGGATGACGGCCTTCGTGGGGGCCGTGGAGATGGCCTTCTCCCGCATCATGCGACACATGCGCTTCCTCTTTCCCGCCGAGGTGACGGGCGTGGTAGTGGCCATGGTGGGGATCGTGGTGATCCCCCTGGCCATAAGGAACTTCGTGGGTCTGGGCCCTGAGGACACCGAGATCCTCCCCCTGGAGGTCATGGTGGGGATCCTGACGCTGGCGGCCCTCATTTCCATGAACGTCTACGGAAAGGGCAAGCTCAAGCTCTACTCCGTGCTGGTGGGAATGATTGGCGGGTACGCCCTCTCCCTCCTCCTGGACATCGTGCCCTCCCAGGATGTGCAGTCGGTGATGGACGCCCGGGTCGTGGCCCTCCCCTACCTCCGAAACTGGGAGATAGACTTCGAATGGGCCCTGGTGATCCCCTTCACCGTGGCGGCTCTCTGCAGCACGCTGAAGACCGTGGGCGACATCTCGACCTGCCAGAAGGTGAACGACATGGACTGGCAGCGGCCCGACATGGAATCCGTATCGGGTGGGATCCTGGCTGACGGAATCGGTGGGCTGTTGCCGGGACTCGTGGGGGGATACGGCCAATCCACCTCCTCCACCAACGTGGGGCTTTCCATCGCCACCGGAGCCACCAGCCGGCGCATCGCCTACGCCGCCGGAATCCTCTTCATAGGCCTGGCATTCTTTCCCAAGCTGAGCCAGGTCTTCATCATCCTCCCCAAGCCGGTCATGGGGGCCCTCCTCATCTTCTCCCTCAGCTTCATGGTGGTCACCGGCATCCAGCTCATCACCAGCCGCATCCTGGACGCCCGGAAGACCTTCGTGGTGGGAGCCTCCATCGTCCTGGGCCTGAGCGTGGACATGGAGCCGAGCATCTATGCCAACATCCACTCCTGGATTCAGCCCGTCTTCAGCTCCTCCCTATCCCTGGCCACCGTCTCGGTGGTGGTCCTGAACCTCCTTCTCCGCATCGGGATCAAGAAGCGGGTCCAGGAGTCCTTCGTCGTTTCAACGACCCGCTCCGACGACGTCTTCGCCTTCTTCGAGAAGCAGGGAGGAAGCTGGGGCGCCCGGCGGGAGATCATCCAGCAGGCCGCAGCCGCCGTCAGCGAGTTCATGGACAACGCCCACGGTCTATCGATCCAGGGCGACGAAGTGGAGGTCACGGCCAGCTTCGACGAGATCAACCTGGACATCGAGCTCGGCTTCATGGGTGAGACGCTGGAGCTCCCCCCGGGACCGCCCTCCCAGGAGCGTATCGTGCAGGATAAGAAAGCCGTGGCCGAGCTCTCCCTCTGGCTCACCACCCAGTACGCCGACGACGCAAAGGCCAGGGAGGAAGGAGACCGGCAGACGCTGCACCTGCACTTCGACCACTGAGGTCTTCCGTCCGAAAGCAGGGTTACCTGCGGGAAACGCGTCTTCAGAAGAGTGGTGCGAAAGGGTGCCACTTTCGGAACGGAGTCCGAAGGGGCAGGGCCGGGACCCGACCTCTTCCACCGTGGCCGGCTCGTCACTTCAAGAGCCTGGAGCTGGAAGAGGGGCTCCTCCCCATCTGCTCCCGTTGCAAGAAGATCCGCCTGCTGAACAGGAAATCCCAGGATGGGGAGGCGTGGGTGGCCATCGAGTCCTACAGCTCGGACCGGACGGATGCCGAATTCTCACACGGCATCTGCCCGGACTGCGCCGGCGAGCTGTACGGGGAGGACTTTGACGGGGACGGTTAGGCTGAATATGGCGAAACGGGTCGGGGAACGGGAACGATCAGGCTGATCTCCACGTTCGGTTCAGCGCCTCCCTCCGGCCATCCATGACGTAGCCCAGGAGCTCTTCCCCGAAGTCCGAGGCCACCGATACATTCTCCGGATCCAGCTCCACATTGTTCAGGTACTGGAGCCGGAGCACATCGCCTCCCCGCCGCAGGTTTGGGGTGATGCCCCCGAAGAAGAACCCCACTTTCTCCAGCTTCGGAACCAGGAGGGACGCCGCCGGATCGGCCAGGTCCAGATCCAGATAGATGCAGTCCACCTTGTGTAGGCACAGGTAGCGCAGACGGTCCACGATGCGGTCCGCGGCGTCGGCGCCGGATCGGAGGAGGCTCATGAGCCCCTGGTTGTGGTCGGTCCGGATGCGCACGTCCAGCTCAGCGTGCCCCTCCCCACGCGCGTCTCCCGGGGGCTCGACCAGGTTCGATTTCAGACCCACGCGCTCGGCGATCCGACGGATCATGCCGGCGTGGTTCGGCGGGGTGTACAGAGGGCGGGGCGGCCCGTCCCCCGTCTTCAAATAGAAGAGCACCACCGAGATCCGGTCGGCCGGCTCCCCCTTTTCGATGGCGGTGTAGCTCACCGATGAAGGAATGTACCCCAGGAGGAGTCCTGTCTCTCGGGCCCCCAACTCGAGATTGGCCCTCTGGCTGGCCGGGTGGGCCGCCGTGGCCTCGCTGAAGAGACCGGCGATGCCATTTTCCGAAGCCCAGTCGGCCAGGAATTGCTTCATGCTGGTCAGCATGTGATGGCCCCGGTAGCGAGGATCCACCACGGCCTGCCCCGACTCCCCCACCAGATCCCCCGGCCCCTCCCGCCGGAATCCCAGGTGCCCGACGATCTCCCCCTGAGGACTCGCCCCCACCACGGAGGTGAGGTTTCCCTTCTGAATCATGGAGCGGATGGTTTCGGGCTCGTACACCCAGTCGGCGTCATAGGAGTAGCCGTACGAGTGGAAGATGCACTCCGAGAGGGCCACGGTCTCGGAGGGATCCAGAAACCGGATCTCTACATGAGCATCCACGGGGACCGGCTCGGCTTTCAGGCGCTCGTGGTGCCCGGCGATGTCCAGGTACTCCGTCACGGAGGACGTGCGAAGACGCTTGGTCAGCTCCGAGCGATTCCCCCGCTTGCCCCGACGGGAGAGCTTCAGGTCGTCGGCCAGGCCCTCTGCCAACAGGCGCTCGAGGGCGGAAGAATCGGCTGCTTTGATCCGCTCCGCCTCCATGGGGCTTCCCAGATCGTCCACGGTCACCACCAGGCGATGGCCGTGGTGGTCCATTTGCAGCTCCAGGCGAGCCTCTTCGGGGTCGTCGAACCCGTACTCCAGGATCTCGGTGCAGAGCTCCACCACCGCCGTCCGGAATCCTCCGGCCTCGGTCTCACTCAGGCCAGCGGCCCGGGAGGTGTCCTCGACCGCCGCCCCTGCCGCAGCCACGGCGAGGGGGGAAGAAGACATGGAGAAGGTCCAAAGCCCCTCCGGCTCCTTGTCCATTTCACGGTCTCCTTGTGGTGTTCGTCTTCAGAGAAACAGGAATCCCCGAAGCTCACTCCCGGTTCAGGTTGTACTTCATGATGGACCCGTGGGGACCCTTCCGGTCCCGCTCCAGGCCGTAGACGGGGCCGGGGAGTGGGGACATCCGGTCCAGGACCTCCTCCAGCTCCCTTCGGCTCTCCGGATCCAGCTCGAGCTCCAGCGCCCGGAGGGTCTCCTCGGCCTGCGTCACCGAGTCCAGCCCGGTGATGCTGGCCGCAACTCCCGGCCGGTCGAGGACCCAGCGGAGAGCCACACACGGAATCGGCACTCCGTACCGCCGGGCGATGACCCGGAGGGTGTCCAGGAGGGCCTGGTAGGGCGCCCACCCCCCGATCTCCCCGATGATGAGGCGGTACTTCACCAGGCTCCTGTTAGCCGGGACTTCGGGTGGATCGGGAGCGCCCAGGAAGGCCTCGGTAAGGAATCCCCCGGCCAGGCCGCCGTAGCAGAGGAGGGAGATCCCTTCCTCCTCGCAGTACCGGGCCAGGCCCTTTTCGGGCCGACGGTCCAGGACCGAGTACTGGACCTGGTTGCTCACCACCGGCGCTCCCGCGGCCACCAGCTCCTTCAGGTGCTGCTCGTCGAAGTTCGTCACCCCCAGGTGGCGAATCGCCCCTTCCTTTCGAAGCTCGTCCAGCCAGTGCATGACCTCCACGTAGCCGGGCACGGAAAAGTCCCACCAGTGGAACTGGACCAGGTCCAGCCGCTCCACCCCCAGACGGGCCAGGGACCGGTGGATGATCCTCTTCACGTAATCCCGATGGATGGAGGGCAGGATCTCCAGGTCGGGCACGAACTTGGTGTGGATCTGGAGCCCGGTGGGCGAACCTCCCCGCCGCCGCATCCGGAGGAGCTCGCCCAGGAGCTCCTCCACCCCCGTGTAGATGTCGGCGCAATCGAAGGTGGTGAGCCCCCGGTCCACCAGCTTCGAGAGAAACTTCAGGGCCTCCTTCTTCGCCTGCGCGCCCCCGCCGTGGCCACGGGAGAACTGCCATCCGCCCACAATGATGCGGGAGATGGCGTAGTCGGGAGCCAGGAGGGTGCGCCCTCCTTCATCCGAGCCGGACATCACTCCTCAACTCCCCGGGAGGGGCACCCGTGTGACCTCCCCGTGGCGGAACGTTGTGGTGCCCGTCCGGGTGATGCGGAAGCGGGCCCCGCAGTTCGGATCCGGGCAGGCGACTTCCATGTCGGTGGTCATCCAGTCGGCAGGCTCCGTCATCCGCTGCTTGGCGGGAAGGAGGGGAAGGAGAGCGGCCAGGGGGTAGAGGGGGAAGGTCTGCCCGGCGGGAAAGCGGAGGTTCTCGCCACTGAGCTCGAAGTAGTCGCCCTCCTTGTGGTTGCACACCATGGGCCGGTCCGTGCCCACGACCTCCACCCGGAGGTCGTAGAGGGTGAAGGAGTCATTGGAGCTCATCCGGTCTCCTGGCTCGAGGATCGAGGTCGAGGGGGCAAAGACCCGCCGTAACCGCCGGCAGGGCACGTTCGGCATACGGCACTCCCACCGAGCCCGCCGAGCATGCATCCTCCACCAAGAGTATCGGCTCGGGCCGCCTCCGAAAACCTCCGCCCCCCTCCCACCCTTCCTTCCCAACCGCCCCTGTCCCCCCTACCTTCCGGCCCGGTCCGGCACGACCCGCCTTCGCGTGAGCAAGGGAAGCGCGAGGAGGGGGGTCGGCGCGGCTCCCCACGGCGATCCGGGACGGCCCACGCATGGCGCAGCGACCCCACAGAGAACCGGAGATGCGGCAAGACGCCGGATCCCCTCACGAGGCCCTCCGGTTTCACGGGGGTACGGCGGGCGCCGTCATCCCCTTCGCATTCTTCCTCGTCGGGGTGGTGAGCCTGGGCCTCTCGGGCGCCCCCGCCGAGACGGGCTTCTGGCCGGTGCTCCTGGGCGCCCTCATGCTCGGGATGCTCCTGGCCCGGGACCGGTACGCCTACTCCGAGACCATGATCGAAGGGATGAGCCGGCCCCTGGTGATGGTCATGGTGATGGCGTGGCTCCTGGCCGGGGTCCTGGGTACCCTTCTGGCCGAAAGCGGTCTCGTGCAGGGACTGGTCTGGCTGGGACGCACCCTGGCCCTCTCCGGAAGCGGTTACGTGGTCGCCGCCTTCCTCACCACGGCCGTGGTCTCCACCGCCACGGGAACCAGCCTGGGGACGATCCTGGTCTGCGTGCCCATGCTCTACCCCCCGGCCGGTGGGATGGGCGCAGACCCTGTCATGCTCATGGGCGCCATCATCGGGGGGGCGACCTTCGGGGACAACGTCTCCCCCGTCTCCGACACCACCATCGCGTCGGCCAACACCCAGGGGGCCGAAATGGGAGGGGTGGTCCGGAGCCGAATGCGCTACGCCCTCCCGGCCGCCGCACTGGCCCTGGTCGTCTTCTGGCTGGTGGGCGGGGCGGCGGAGGCGCCCCCGACGCTCCCTGCCACGGCTGGGACGGGGCCCGCCGGACTCGTGGTGCTGGTGGTGCCAGCCCTCGTCATTCTCCTCCTCATCCGTCGCCGCCATCTGGTGGAAGGCCTCATGATGGGAATCCTGGCGACGGCGGTCGTGGGGCTGGCCACGGGCCAGATGGCCTGGAGCGAGGTCTTTTACGTGGATCGGGAGCAGTTCAGCGCCGGGGGCCTCGTTCTGGACGGGATGCAACGGGGGATCGGCGTCTCGGTCTTCACGATTCTCCTCATGGGGCTGGTGGCGGGGCTGGAGAAAGCAGGGGTCGTGAAGCGGATGGTGGACGGCGCCACCCGGGGGGCGAAGTCGGCGGCCCAGGCCGAGTGGAGGATCTTCGCCACCGTCTCCGCCGCAGTTCTCCTGACCACTCATTCAGCCGTGGCCATCCTGTCCGTGGGAGAGCTGACCCGTGACGCCGGCCGGAGCTTCGGGATCAATGCCTACCGGAGGGCCAACCTCCTGGACGTGACGGTCTGCACCTACCCCTTCCTCCTCCCCTTCTTCATCCCCACCATTTTGGCAGCCAGCACCACGACGGGGTATGAAGCCTTCGGGGTTCCCCAGCTCTCGGCCTGGACCATCGGCCTGCATAACGCCCATTCCTGGGCCCTCCTGGCCATGATCCTCTTTGCCATGGCCACGGGGTGGGGTCGGGGTCAGTGACTTCCCGTGCCCACGTCCAGCCCCATGAAGAAGGCTCGTCCCGGGGCCCGGGCACCGGTCACGTCGGGGTATTCGGCGTCGAAGAGGTTGTTGGCATCCAGGTACAGGGTCATGGAGCCGAAGTCGTATCCGGTCCTCAGGTCCACGCGGTGGTAGAGATCCTCCCCTTCCCTCTTTCCCCGCTGGGCCCGGACATTCACCGCCAACCCCGTGTGGAAGGTCCGGCTCAAACCCACGTTGATTCGTTCCTTCAGGGGCCGTAGAGCGTACTTCGAGCGATACCCCGGGGCCTCTTCGGAGGAGAGGGACAGGATCATCCCTCCGGCCGAAAAAGAGGTTCCCAGGGGGCCGGCGAAGGCCAGATCCATCTCCAGTCCCCGGAACGTCGCCTCCTCCACGTTCCGGGTCTCCCAGGGCACGTCCTCCCCATCCGCCCGGAGCCGGGCCCAGTCGATGAGATCGGTGGCCCGACGCACGAATCCGGTGATGGAGAGCCGACGAACCGAGGAGCGGAGTAGGTCGGCCCCGGCCTCCACGGACCAGGCCTGCTCCGGATCCAGATCTTCCCTTCCCACATTCACGGGGTCGGAGTAGTACCGTTCGGTCCAGGTGGGAGCCCGAAAAGACCGTCCCGCCGCGGCCCGGACCCTCACCGTCTCCCGGAAGCTGTAGGCAGCCGACAGGGAGGGGGAGATGAAGGTCCCGAACCCCTCGTGCCAATCCTCCCTGAGGCCCAGAGTGAGGGCGCCGGGCCCTCCCCTCCCCACCACGGCCTCCCCGAAGATGGCCCACCGGGTCTCCCGGTGATCCCCCAGGTTGTTGCTCTCCAGGATGTCCCGGTAGACCTCCGCGCCAACGGCGAGATTGAGGCCCTGCATCTCGCCCCCACGAATGAGGACTTCCCCTCCGGCCTGGGATGAGGTGTGCTGGTTGGTGAAGGCGGAAGGGTCGTCCCGGATGAGGATGAACTCATCGTCGTGGCTCCGGTACGACAGCCCCAGGTCCACACCGCTGGCCCCCCAGCGCAGGGAGGACGTCCGGGTCCGTGTCTTTTCGAAGGAAGGAAAGGGAGCGTAGAAGTCCCTGGCGCCGAAGTCCCGCCGGGCATATCCCACCTCCAGAACCGCGTGGCCTCCGGCGATGGGCGCCCTCCCCGAGGCATGGGCCAACGCTATTTCGTAGTCCGTGCCCGTCCGGTGGCCGTCGGAGCGGCTGACCTCACCCCCACCCTGGACGGCGACACCCGTGGGCTCCCCCAGACCACCCCCGACCGAAAGGCGGGCCGTTTCCCACGTGCCTCCCTCTCCCCGAACGTTGAGCCCGAGCCCTCCACCCCGGGTCACCACGTTCACCACTCCACCCACGGCGTCGGCGCCGTAGAGAGCCGAGGCGGAGCCCCTGAGGATCTCCACCCGCTCCACCTGGTCCAGGGGCACCACCAGGTCCAGATCGAAGTGGCCTGTCTGCGGATCGCTCATCCGGACGCCGTTCACCAGAACCACCACCTGCTCGAAGCCGGCCCCCCGGAGGCTCAGGTCGCTCTGCGCCGGGGAGCGGGACATGACATCGACTCCGGTGGCCATCTCCAGAAGGTCCGAAATGGTCCGGGCCGGGAGGGCCTCGATGGTCTCCCGGGAAAGGAGTTGGATGCTTCGGGTGAGGGCGGGGATCGCGGAGCTGACCCGGGAGCCCACATGGATATGGAGGGTGTCCAGGGGGATGATCTCTTCCTGGGCCGAGACAGCACGGTCCGTCACGACGAAAACGGGAGCGAGGCCATGGAGGAGCAGCGCCGTCCCCAGGATACGGGCCGCGGCCGAAAAACTCCGTCGATGTCCGATCACACCTGGCATCCCCCCCTGCTCCCCTTTCGTGCCGATCTTACGCCGGGTGGCTCTTCAAAGCCAAACAAGGCCTGAAAGATGCAATGATCGCTGCCCTTTCGGGACCCCCACTTCCGCTCCTCCCTCTCCCGGGAGTCCCTCCCCCGGAAAAAGTCGGCCCCATTACCCGGACGGCCCCCATTCGATAGTTTCCCGGTTCCAGGCCAAATTCGGAACAGGAAGGAACGCATGGAGAGATCACTGCCCATTCTCCAGGGGCAGAGCGAGTTCGACGAGGCGGGCCGCGACGGGGAGGCTGCACGGAAGATGGGCGATCTTTTGAAAGAGCTGGAGCCCAGGGTCAGGGACGGCGTCGTGGTGGCTTTTTCCGGGGGGATGGACAGCGCCTTCCTCCTCTGGGCGGCCCACCGGGTTCGGACAGAACAGGGTGGACGGGTCGTTGCCCTCACCACCGTGAGTCCCAGCACCCCGTCCACGGACCGGCACGATGCCACCCGCTTCACGGAGGAGTTGGAGGTGGAGCACGTCTGGCGGGAGAGCCGCGAGATCTTCCTGCCCGAGTACGCCCGCAACGACCGGGAGCGCTGCTACCACTGCAAGACCGAGCTCTTTCGCATCGCCGGAGAGGTGAGCCGGGAGATGGACGCGCCGTGGATCCTCTACGGCTACACCGCCTCGGATCACGGGGACGACCGACCGGGCCACCGGGCCGCGGAGGAAGCCCGGGTGCTCTCCCCCCTCTCGGATGTGGGATTCACCAAGCCCGAGATCCGGCACCTCATGGAGGACGCCGACCTGTCCCTGGCCAGCAAGCCGGCCAGTCCCTGCCTGAGCTCCCGGATCACCACGGGGATCGAAGTCACCCCCCGGCGGCTGGAAGACGTGGAGGCCATGGAGGCCATTCTGCGCGAGGCCGGCGTCTCCGTCCTCAGGGTCCGGGTATGCCGGGACGAGAGTGGGGCCGACTTCCTGCGGGTGGAAGCCGCCCCCGAGGACATGCCCTGCGTGCTGGAGGTTCGGGAGGAGCTCCTGCGGGAAGGGCTGGCCCGGGGGTACCGATGGGTGACGCTGGATCTGGGAGGCTACCGAACGGGAGGAGGTGTGACATGAAGGCCGACGTGCTCATGGCCCTTCTGGAGGAGGTCCGGGCGGGCAGGGTGGAGCCGGAGGAAGCCCTCGAGCAGCTCCAGGAGGGCCCGGCCCGCCAGGAGCACCTTCCTTTCGCCACCCTGGATCATCACCGGATCCTCCGGCAGGGCCTGACGGAAGTCGTCTACGGGGAGGGAAAGACGCTGGAGGAGATCCTGGAGATCGCCCGGAGCCTCTCCAGGGCCACCGATCCGGTTCTCCTCACCCGGCTGGACGGAGAGAAGCTGGAAGCCCTGGAGGATGCCTACCCCGGAGCCCGGATGAATCGCCGTGCCCGGACCTGCCTCCTCACCCCCCCCGAAGAGAAGGACGGCGGCGACGAGGGCCATTTTGTGGCCGTGGTCTCCGGAGGCACGTCGGACCTTCCCGTGGCCGAGGAGGCCGTGGAGGTCTGCGTGGCCATGGAGGTGGGGGTCCGGCGGATGTACGACGTGGGCGTGGCCGGGCTCCATCGCATCCTCCAGCGGGTCCCGGATCTGCGCCGGGCCTCCGCCGTGGTGGTGGTCGCCGGCATGGAGGGAGCCCTTCCCTCGGTGGTGGGGGGTCTCGTGGCCGCTCCCGTCATCGCCGTGCCCACCAGCGTGGGCTACGGGGCCAGCTTCCAGGGCCTGGCCCCCCTCCTGGCCATGCTCAACTCCTGTGCCCCCGGGGTCACCGTGTGCAACATCGACAACGGACTCTCGGCGGGAATCGCCGCTGCCCGCATCGTGAAGCTTCTCACCAGCGCCGGGAGGGCACCGTGAGCGAACGGATCCTCTATCTGGAGAGCGTCGCCGGAATCGCCGGCGACATGTTCGGCGCCGCCTTTCTGGACGCCGGCCTCGTAAGCGTGGACGAGGTCCGGGCCCTGCCCGACCAACTCGGCTACCCCGACACGCGCATGGAGATCGGCCGGCCCGAGCGGGCCGGGGCCATGACCACCCACATCGACGTGGTGGTCCCGCCGGGGGAGGAGGATCCGGGACACCGGCACCATCACTACCCGGACCTCGTGCGCCGCCTGGAGGAGTCGGAGCTGGACGAGCCCGTGAAGCGTTTCGCCCTGGAGGTCTTCAGGCTCCTGGCCGAGGCAGAGGGTGACGCCCACGGCGTCCCCCTGGAGAAGGTGGCCTTCCACGAGGTGGGAGCCGTGGACTCAGTGGTGGACGTGGCCATGGCCGGACTCTGCGTGACCCGGGCCGGAGCGGACCGGGTCCTGGCCTCCCCGGTGAAGCTGGGACGGGGCACCATCGCCATCGAGCACGGCACCCATCCCGTTCCTCCCCCGGCCTCGGCCCGCCTGGCCGTGGGCTTTCCCGTGGCACCCGTCCCAGGGGCCATCACCCGGGAGAACGTGGAGCTCTCCACCCCCACGGGGTTGGCCATTCTCCGGGCCCTGGACCCCGAGTTCGTGGAGGGCTGGCCCCGGGGCCGGGTGCTGGCTCAGGGGTCGGGCTCGGGGACGCTGGATCTGGGGGACTACCCCAACATCGTCCGGGTGACGCTCCTGGACGGTGAGGTGGCGGCCTCCGCCTCGTCGAAGGCTCCATCGACCGGGTCCGGAGTCGAAAGGGCCGAGGTGCATGCCGACCCGCGGGAAGCTCTTGCCGCCCTCCCCTACGCCACGGACCGGGTCGTGGAGATCCGCTGCAACGTGGACGACCAGACCGGGGAGCGGACGGGCTGGCTCACCGAAGAAGCTCTGGAGATGGGGGCCCTGGACGCATGGGTGGAGCCCATCGTCGGCAAAAAGGGCCGACCCGCCGTCTGCATCGTGCTCCTGGTCACGCCCGCCGATCTCCCCCCCTTCGCAGACTTCCTCCTCCGCCGGAGCACGACGTTCGGCATCCGCTACTCCACCTGGGACCGGCTCAAGCTGATCCGGGAGGAGGTGACCCGTGACACCCCCGCAGGCCCCGTCTCCTTCAAGGTGGGCAGAACCACCGATGGCGAGACGTTGAAGGAGAAGCCCGAGTACGAGGAGCTGAAGGAGATCTGGAAGAGGGATCCGGGGTTCCGGCCTTGAGGCACCACCGGACGCACCTCAGGTCGGCGCCGATCCGTCCTTTCTACTCCTCTCCCCTCCACTTCTCGAACCACGCCAGGACGTGCTGGACCTTCCCGATGAGGTTGGAGGGCTTGGAGGCGATGCCGTGGGATGCGTCCGGAACCCGGACGAGCATGCTGGGCACGCCGCTGATCTGGAGTCCGGCGTAGAACTGCTCCGACTCGGACATGGGGGTGCGATAGTCCCGCTCACCGGTGAGGAGCATGGTGGGGGTGGTCACGTTTCCCACGTAGGAGAGGGGGGAACGCTCCATGTAGTGCTCCATGTGCTCCCAGGGCGGCCCGGGGAACCAGTACTTGTAGAAGAAGGGGACGCCATCGGCGTGGAGCACGAAGGAGTACCAGTTGATGACCGGCTTCTGTACCACGGCGGCCCGGAAGCGGTCCGTGTGCCCCACGATCCAGGCACTCAGCACCCCGCCCCCGCTTCCCCCGGTGACGAAGAGTTGATCCTCGTCCACGTAGCCCCGCTCGATGACCGCGTCCACGCCGGAGATGAGATCGTCGTAGTCCTGGCTCGGATAGGCGTGGTGGATGAGGTTCCCGAATTCCTCCCCGTAGCTGGTGCTCCCCCGTGGATTGGTGTAGAGGACGACGTAGCCTGCCGCGGCGTAGAGCTGGATCTCGGCGGCGAAGACGTCCCCGTACGAGGAGAAGGGCCCCCCGTGGATCTCCAGCACCAGCGGATAGTCCTTCGACGGATCGAAGCCCGGGGGTTTCACGATCCAGCCGTGGACCCGGCGCCCGTCGTAGGACGACTCCCACCAGATCTCCTCCACGGCCCCCAGCTCCCTGTGGCCCAGGAGCTCGGCGTTCAATTCGGTGAGCTGACGGACCTCCCCGCCGGGGGAAGCCACGGCCAGCTCCGCCGGGTGTGAGGGCGTTCCCAGGGTGAAAGCGACGGCCCCGCTCCCGGCCACGGAATACTGCCCGCCGGTATAGGGGCGACCCAGGGAGAGCCCCTGGACGTTGGCCACCCGTTCCCCGACGGTTCCCTGGACGTCCATGAAGCCCACCTTACCGTTGCCCTGGTCCGTGTAGGAGAAGAAGAGGCCACTCCCGTCGTCGGCCCAGGCGATGCTCCCCACGCTCCGGTCGAGGTCGCCGCTGATCATGCGGGACCCGCTTCCGTCGGCGTTCATGAGGTAGAGCCGGGTGAGCTGGTAACCCTGGTGCTCGTCGTCGTAGCCGGTGTAGGCGATGAGCCTCCCGTCAGGGGACGGACGGGGACCGCCGTCGGGTCCGTAGCGCCGGGTGAGCTGGGTCAACTCACCCCTCGCCACGTCCACCCGGTAGATCTCCGTGTCGGCGGGCTCGTGCTCCGCATCCTCTCTCCGGTTCGCCGACACCAAAATGGAGCGTCCGTCGGGCATCCAGGCCGGGCTGCTGTGGTTGAAGGAACCCGAGGTGAGCTGACGGGGCGTGCCCCCCTCCGCCGGAACCACGAAAAGGTGCGTGTACCCGTCCCGGACGAAGCCCGGATTCCCGTCGGCCCGGTAGCTCATGTCATCGATGACACGGAAGGGCGGGCCCCAGTCGGCCCCCTCCGGGGGCGCCGGCATCTCCACGGCCAGGGGGCTCCGCTTCTCTGGCACGAACATGGTGAAGGCCACCTGCGTTCCGTCGGGAGACCAGGTGAGGGAGCCCGGGCTCTCGGTGAGGTTGGTGAGCTTCCCTGTCTGCCCCGTGTCCATCCACCGGACCCAGATCTCGGCGCCCCCGTCTTCCGACGACACGTAAAGGAGGCGGCCGCCGTCGGGGGACCACCTGGGCGAGCCCCGTCCGGCGCTCCCGGTGGTCAGGGGCCGGTGGTCCGATCCGTCGGCGTTGATGATCCAGAGATTCGACGTCCCTCCGTCGGTCATGACGTCGAACCCCCGGCGAACATAGACCACTCGCGTCCCGTCGGGAGAGATCTGTGGGTCGGCGGCCAGCTCCAGCCCGAAGACATCCATGGGCTGGAAGATCTCCGGAGCTTCCTGGGCCGAGAGGAGGCCGCCCCCGCCGGCAAGCCGGGGGAATGAAGGCGCGTCGCCCCCGATCCCGAGCCACCATCCCGGGAGAGTCAGGAACGCTGCGATGAAGAGGGCCGCGACGAGAGAACGGGAGCGCATGGAATCCTCCGAATGGCTGGAACGTCACGAGTTGTTCATGGGGGACAGGAAAGTGACGAGCCTCCCGTCCCCCCGGTCAATCCTCATCAATCAAGGGGGGGAGAGCTAGCCCCCTCCCCCCATCCTTCCCCCGGACTGCTCGCCTCCCCCGGGCCCCTCCCCGACGACCTCCTGCTCCTCCGGCGGCGTCCAGAATCCGGGATTGTCCGGAGCCCGGTCGGCGACCTCGTTGGAGTAGAGGGCAGCGTTGAAGAGGATCTTGAAGGTGCCGAAGGGCTGGCCCCGCCACTGGGGCCTCATTCCCAGGAGCACAACCCGCCCATCCCCGTGGAAGACCTCTAATGCCGCGGCATATCCCCGAAGGTACTCCTCGCCCAGGAGAAAGCCTGACAGGAGAGGAGAGCCTTCAGAGGGGTACTTGGCCAGGACCCGCCCCCGGAACCCCTCCCCGGTGGTGAAGACGGGGCTCCGCCCGATCATGATCCTCGCCCGGGCCCGGACCCCGCTCATCACCGGGTGGGAGGGATCCACCAGGAGCTCCAGGATGGAACCGCTGAGGCTGAACTCGTCCCGATCCAGATCCGCCACCACGTTCCTCACCGGAAGGTGGAGCTCCTCCACGGCGAAGAGGCTGGAGCCATTGATGGTCACCAGGGTGCCGCCCTCCCGAACGAAGGCGTCCAGCTCCCGGACGCCGGCGTCGCCGATGCCTCCGGCGTACCGGGGCGGAACCGTCCCTTCGGCATACCCTTCCAGAATGGAGCGGGCCCGAATGTCGGCGATGACGATGACGTCGTAGCGATCCCGGAGCTGACCGGCCAGCACGTCGGCGTTGTAGAGGCTGGTAACGTCGAACCCGTACATCTCCAGGATCCACCGGGTCCATCCCTCGTCCATGCTGGGGTCCCAGGGTCGGTACAGGCCGATGCGGGGCTGCCTCACCGTCTCCCCCGCCGACCCGTCCAGGGTTTGGAGCCGGTAGTCCCGGACCAGATCGGCCCTGGCGCTGGCGGGCAGACCGCTCACGGCCCACCGACCGCTGCTTCCCGCCTCACCCTCTTCCTCCGCAGGACGGCCTGGGACGAAGCGCACCTGTCCGCCCTGACTCCAGGCCCGGTTCATGGCCTTGTAGCTGTTGTTCTCGGCCGGATCCAGGATCAGGGCTCCGCCCGCCCGGGCCCTCCCTTCCGGGGGCACGATCGCCCGGGCCACCGGGTCGCTGTCGAAGCCCACGCCCGGGGGAGAATCCCAGAGGGCGGCGTCCTCATCCCCGGACCAGGCCAGGGGCTCGGCCCGGAGGGGTTCCATGGCTCCCCGGGTCTCGTCGTCCAGAGGCGAGCGTCCCTCCACCACCCGCACGTCGAAGAGGTAGGAGAGGGTCCAGCCCGACACGTCGTAGGGGGAATCCGGGGGCCCCTCCGGGTACTCCCGGATATCCGGGTACTCCTGGATGGCGAAGAGTTGACGGACGAAGTTGGCGTTGGCCTGGTCCATGGGGATGACCCAGGTCCCCTGGGGGTGGGTGATCCCATCCACCGTCACCGACCGGGTAAGGGCATGGACGTCGATGCCGTTGAAGGCCAGGCGCCGGAGCATCTCGGCCGCCGCCACCGGATCCCTCTGCTCGGTGGGAATGAAGTACGCATAGGGCGGGCCCTCCCGGTGCATCTCGATGACGTCCCGGGCAGCCTGATACCGGTTGAAGAGGATGTCCTCCTTGTACTTGGCCGCCACGTCCAGCACCGACACCGACGCGGTAATCATGTAGTCCACGGCGTCCTTCAGCCGCCACCACCCCCCCTTCCAGGGACTGGAGTAGAGGGATTGGGGCCGCAGGTCCCGGGCGTCGGGGGGGAAGTCGCTCACCGTGTAGAAGTGGGGCGTGGCGTAACGGTACAGACCCGTCTCGGTCATGAAGGAGGCCACGTTGTGGAAGTTGTGGGCGTGGTCCAGGAAGCCGGGGTACCAGTTGTCGAACCCCGTTCCCATGTGGACGGCCCCCTCCTGGCCCCGCTCCTCCAGGGCCTGGGCCATGGCCATCCCGATGAGGTTCACCGTCCGCCACATGAGAGGATGCACGTTGGGGCTGATGGGCTCGGCGAAGGGAGGAAGCCAGATGCGGGCCGGGAAGGGCGCCGTCTGATGATGGTTGAAGAGGATCTGGGGCTCCCACTCCCGGGTCACGCGGGTCACCACCCGGGACTCGATCTGATTGATCATGTAGCCGTCCCGGTTGTTGTCGTGCCCCACGTACTTCTGGTAGAGCCAGGGCATGGGGGAGACCTCGAAGGGCGTCCCCACGTTGGAGTGGTACCAGTCCGCCACCATGGTCTGGCCATCGGGGTTCAGGCTGAACCAGAGCATGAGGATGACGTTGTCCAGGATGGCGGCGATCTCCGGATCGTCGTCCCCGGTGATCAGGTCGTAGGCCAACTGGATGGCGTGCTGGGAGTGGGCCACCTCCGTGGAGTGGAGCCCCCCGTCCACGTGGACGATGGCCTTCCCCTCCCGGGCCAACTCCCGGGCCTCGGCCTCCTGCATCTCCCCGGGGTAGGCCAGCCGGCGGGCAATGTCCCGGTACCGGTCCACGTTCCTCAGGTTCTCCGCCGAAGAGACGAGGGCCATGGTCCAGGGTCGGCCGTTGCTGGTCCGGCCCACCTCCACGAGCCGGACCCGGTCCGAAGCAGCGTCCAGGCGTTGGAAGTACTCCAGGGCCCCCTCGTAGCCGGCCAGGTGGAAGTCGGCCCCGGGCGCGAAGCCCAGGACGGACTCGGGCGTGGGGACGGACTGGGTGAGAGCTGGGGGCGGGGTCAGGATCGCTGCAAAAGCCAGAACGGTCAGAGCCCGTGGCAGGAAGCGCATGGTGGCCCTCTCTTTGGTAGGCGTGTTTCGGACCGGAGACAGGACGGGAGGGAAAGTGGGGTGGTCCGCTGGCCCGGGCCAGAGGGGGGAGCGGGGGAAGGAGTCTCGGGTCAGCCCTCCAGGGCCTCCCTCACCGCGTCGAGGAAGTCCGATACGTCGAAGGGCTTCTCGAGGGTCCGGGCGGCGCCCATCTTCCCGGCCACGTCCAGCATGCTCATGTTCTGGTAGACGCCGCCGCCCGACATGGCGATGAAGGGTGTGTCGGCGGCCTCCCTGCGGAGCTGAAGGGCGAACTGGATCCCGTCCATGTCGGGCATGAAGAGGTCCGTGACGATGAGGTCCACGGGCCTCTCTTTGAGAATGGCCAGGGCATCCAGGCCGTTTTCGGCCGTCAGGGACTCGTGTCCCCCGATCTCCAGCGCCTTTTTCAGGGACATCCGGATGCTGTCATCGTCATCGACCAGAAGAACGGTTGCCACGACATTCCTTTCACTCGAGAAGACCCACAACCTCCGCACCCCCTCCTCTACCCCACGGATTCATCGGCGGCGCCCCCCCCCGGACTCAGAACCTCCTCCCCGTCCAGCTTCGCCACGATGACCGACCCGCAGGAGTCGCTCAGGACGTTCACCATGGTCCGGAACATATCCAGGACCCGGTCCACGGCCAGGATTACCGCCACTCCCTCCAGGGGAAGACCCACGGCGCCCAGGATGATGGACATCATGACCAGCCCGCTCATGGGCACCGAGGCCGCGCCGATGGAGGCCAGGAGGGCCGTGAGCACGATGACGAGCTGCTGGTCGAAGCCCAGGTTGAAGCCGTAGATCTGGGCAATGAAGATGACGGCCACGCACTCGTAGAGCGCCGTCCCGTCCATGTTCACCGTGGCGCCGATGGGGAGAACGAAAGAGGAGATCTTGTCGCTCACCCCGGAGTGCTCCGTCACCGCCTTCATGGTCAGGGGGAGGGTCACGATGGTGGAGCCGGTGCTGAACCCGGTGATGAGGGCCGAGGGCATCCCCAGGTAGTGGTAGTAGGGGTTCTTCCGGGTCACCAGGTAGATGAGCAACGGCAACGTCACCAGGGCGTGGATCATGAGCCCTGCCAGGACCAGGACGAAATAGAAGCCCAGGGAGGCGAAGGCCTCGAAGCCGGTGGTGGCCACGATGCGGGCGTTGATCCCGAAGACCCCCAGGGGCGCCGTCCAGACGACGGCGTAGGTGAGCTTCATCATTGCCCGGAAAGTCCCCTGGAAGAAGTCCCCGAGCTGGGTCTTGTAGGGCTCCTCCAGGCGTGTGACGAAGTACCCGAACAAGATCGAGAAGAAGATCACCGGGAGGACCGTTCCCTCGGCCATGGCGGCGAAGGGGTTCTCCGGAATGATGTCCAGGAGGAGCTCGACGGGCGTCTGGGTCAGCGCCGGGATCTCTTCCACCTCCCGCTGGAACCCGATGGTGGAGCCGATGCCGGGTTTGAAGACGTTCACCAGCGTCTGGCCCGTGAGGATGGCCAGGAGTGAGCTGGTGACGTAGTAGGCGAAGGTCTTGGCCCCCAAAAGCCCCAGGTCCCTCCGGGCCCCCACGCTGATCACCGCCGCCGTCAGCGAAGTGACGATGAGGGGCATGATGGCCATGCGCAGGAGGCGCAGGAAGACGTCGGAGAGAGGTTCGACCCAGGGAACGATGGGCTCCCCCACGAAGTGGCCGGCGGCCATTCCGCCGAAGAGCCCGACGAAGATCCAGAAGGTGAGAGATTTGTAGGGGATCCTCATAAAAAGCTACCTCCAAACCTCCTCCAGGAACTCCTGCACCTCGGGCACGCCCCCCTGGAAGATGAGATACCCGTCGTGGGGCTCCCGCTCCGTCATCTCCCCGGCGATGTCGGTCGTCATGAGCTCCTTCACCGCCTCCGGGTCGTCGGGGTGCACGCCCATGGCCCAGCCCAGCTTGATGTAGGCCGCCTCCGGGAGCATGTTCGCCAACGGCACCACCCCGAGCTCCAGGATCTCCCGTCCCGTCTCGTAGACGTGCATCTGGACGAAACCCCAGAGGGTCTGGAGCGTCATGTAGACCTGCACACCCTCTGTCCGGGCCCGCTCCAGCGCCGGATAGATGAGCCGGTTCACGTGCCCCAGCCCCGTCCCGGCAATGACGATGCCCTTGTATCCGCAGTCGATGAGGGCATCGATGACGTCGGGCTGCATCCCGGGGTAATAGTACGCCAGCGTTACTTTTTTTTCGAAGGCCGCCTGGACCTTCACCTCCCGGTCGTCCCTGCGGGGCGCCCAATCGTCCTTGATAGGGGTGATCGTCTCCCGGTCCACCATGGCCACGGGGATGTCTCCCAGGGTCCGGAAGGTGCTCCGCACCGAGGAATGCATCTTCCGAACTCTCGTTCCCCGGTGCAGGAGGTTGTAGAGGTCGGAGGTCGGGCCGAAC
The DNA here is from genome assembly GCA_964464555.1 of uncultured Gemmatimonadaceae bacterium. Taxonomy (GTDB): domain Bacteria; phylum Gemmatimonadota; class Gemmatimonadetes; order Longimicrobiales; family Gaopeijiaceae; genus CAYXGM01. The sequence continues at coordinate 34,183 of CAYXGM010000010.1, forward strand.
ATGCACACCAGCACCTCGGCGATGGGGCCGTGGCCGGCGGCCCAGGCGGCGTTGATGAGGTTCTGGGCCGCATCGGAGGAGGGACGGTCGCTGGAGCGCTGGCTCCCCACCATGACGATGGGCACCGGAGGGTTTTGCACCATGAAGCTCAACGCCGCAGCGGTGTGGTGCATGGTATCGGTGCCGTGGCCGATGACCACCCCGTCGAAGCCCTCCCGGATGGCCTCACCTGTCTTTTCGGCCAGAATGAGATACTGCTCGGGACCCATGTTCTCGCTGAAGACCCCGAAGAGCTTCTCGGTCTGCAGGTTGCAGATGTCCGCCAGCTCGGGCACGGAGCCGTAGAGCTCTCCGGGGCTGAAAGCCGGGATCACGGCGCCGGTCCGGTAGTCCAGCCGCGAGGCGATGGTGCCCCCGGTACCCAGGAGCTTCACGTCGGGATGGGCCTCGTCCGTGGGAAATTCCTTTTCCGGGATCTTGTAGTGGGCCTCCCGGTAGCCGATCTTCTCCAGCTCCAGGACGGTGTCGTGGCGGATCCCCACGTTGTAGCCCGAACCCAGCTTCAGGACCAGGTGAAGCTCATCGCTGGTTTCGGAGCGGGGCAGGAGGAGACCCTCGAAGTCTCCACGGGTGGTTCTGGCCTTCACCTCGCACCAGACGGTGATGCCGAAGCGCTCCATGACCTCCCGGGTGGGCCCCCGGTACCCCCGGTACGGATCCTTGGCCGCGGCGCTCATGATGCGGCCTCCTTGCCGGACGTTTCCGGCTCCGGTTGTGCATCGACATCGGGCTCCACCCCGGGGGCCCCCATCAGCGCCTCCCGCACCCTCTCCGGATCGATCTTGCCCAACAGCTCCCTCATGGCCTCCCCCATGGCCCAGCGGAGGCGGGTCTCCGGAGAGCGCCCTTCCAACCCGGCGGCGCGGTGGGCAACCCGCTCAACGACGTCATCCAGCATCCGTTCCGCCTCGTCATCCGCTGGTTTTTGGTTGCCCCGAAGGATCTCCTCGGCCGTCCGGTCGGGGTCCTCCAGGAGCTCGTCCGCCACCCGGATCAGGGCCTCGGGGCGAAGCTCTCCGGCCTCCAGGGCCCGGACGGCAGGGGCCAGGCGGTGGGCCCGCGGCATCTCCTGCGGGGTACGCCCCTTCGCGCCCCGGCTTCGCCTGAGGTGGTAGGGGATCCGCGTTTCCAGGACCGTGGCCAGACGCCGGGCCGGCTCCCCTGCCTCCGGGGCCAGCTCGTCGAAGAGGTCGGCCCAGGGGGCCGCCGCCAGGACCCGGGCCGTACGCCCATCCATGCCGAGCTTCCGATAGCGATCCTCCCGGTTCCAGGGCGTCTCGGCCAGACCGGCCCGCACCTCCGCCACCATCTCGTCGGGGATGGGGAGGGGCGGGGTGTCGGTATCGGGGTACATCCGGTCCGGCCCCGGGAGGATCCGCTCGAACCCCGTGGTGCCGT
>CAYXGM010000010.1:35650-74417 GCA_964464555.1 uncultured Gemmatimonadaceae bacterium
GGTCTCGGAGGGGATTCCCTTCAGGGCATCTCCGGCCCGGAGGAGCACCTCCCGGGCAGCGGTGGCGGCGTCGGCCTCCGGGGCCCAGACCACCACGACGGTGTCGTCGTCCCCGGCCGAGAGGACCGCGCTCAACTCATCCATTTCCCGGGCCGAGAGACCGCTGGTGGCCATGTCGGTGTGGGTCATGAAGGGCCGGTGGACCGGACAGGCGATGACACGGATGCGGTCGGCGATTTCCTGCGCGAAGGTCGTGCCGGGCTGGGTGGGGTGGCTGAGCAGGCCGGCAAATCCGGGAAGCCGCACCGCCGCCACCGTCTCTCCCCGGTAGAGGGCATCGTGCACGGGCTGGAAGGTCGAGTGTGCGAAGACGGGCCCCGCGTCCACCACCAACGGCGACACCTCCCATGGAGGGGGCGCCAGGGGGCCGCCATCGTCGATGGCCAGGGACCGTTCGTCCACACCCCGTAGATCCAGCTCGGCCTTCACCCTCAGGAGATTCAACTGCCGAAAGGCCTCGGTGTGGACCAGGAGGGGAAGACCCCGGTGATGGTGCACCCCCTTGATCTCCACCCTGCGCCCACCGGCCACCGAAACGTTCACGTCCTGGCGGGCGGCGCCGGGGCCGCGGAACACCTTTCCCGTAGCCCGGGCCACCCGGGCCAGCAGGCTCCCCCCGGCCCGGAGCTCCCAGGGTGTCAGGAACTCGGGCTCGGTGACCAGCTCCGTGAGGGGCATCCCCAGGCGGTCGGTACGGAAGGTGATGCGGTGCCCCACGTCCGAGACCTCCCGGCAGGAATCCTCCTCCAGGGAGAGCTGTCGGATGGAAAGCTCACGGTCCACGTCCAGCTCCGGCGCCCGAAAGGGGATGGATCCGGTGAGGCCTACCATGGCCGTGCGCTGAAAGCCGGTGGGAATGGAGCCGTCCAGGTACTGCTTGCGCATGACGTGGAGCTCCGAGACCAGGTTCAGATTGCAGAGCTCGGCCAGCTCCACGGCGATCCGCACCGACTCCTCGTCGACCTCGAAGGGAGGCGTGTCGTCCATCTCGTAGGTGCAAACCGTGGCCCGGTCCAGGAGATAGATGATCTCCTTTCGGGTCTTGAACTCCATGAGGGCGGTGCCGTCGTACTCTCCCAACTCGCTCAGGGTCGGGCGCATATGCCGGAGGACCTCCGCGTCTACCCGGGTGCTCCGGCGCCCCGCCGGGCACCGGCAAAAGAGCTTGGAAGTGGTCTCGAGCTGCTGGTGGACCTCGAGCCCGGCCAGGAACCCCAGGGCCTCGTAGTCGGCCGGGGTCATCCCGGCCAGGGGTTTATCGGGGAAATCCAGCGCCGGGTCCCGGCGGGGGTTCAGGTCCCCCGGGGGACGAACGCCCTGAGCCGTGTTGTCGGGATTGGATGAGTCCATCAATGGTCAGTCGATCAAGAAACACGAAGCCCGGACATCTTCGGCGCCCGAGCCCGCCGGAAAGGAGATACCCCCTGACTCCCCATCGCGTCTTCGTCCCCGTTCCGGCTCGGGAGCCCTGAAGATACGCCTTGCCGCCCCATTCCTCGATAGCTACCGTGAAAAAGACCCACACTACTCACACGACGGTATGAGATGAGCCCCCAGAAACTGACGGTGCGACAGTTGGTCCAGAAGGGAAACTCCGAACTGGAGCTGGAGGATTTCCAGGGCGCCAGGGAGACCTTCGAAACCCTCCTGGCCGACCACCCGAGCTTTCCCGACATCCGGAACAAGCTGGGTCTGTGCAAGGCCATGCTGGGGGATACGGAGGAGGCCCTGGCCGAGTTCGAGAAGGCCGTGGAGCTGGCGCCGGACTACGCCGAAGCCCAGTTCAACCGGGGACTGATGCTCAACGACCTCGGCCGGCACGAAGAAGCCGAAGAGGCCTTCGCGGCGGCCAGCCGCCTGGACGTCAGGGACAGCGCGGCCTTCCCTTCCGAGGTGGGCCACAAGCTGGCGGTGAAGCACGCCGAGCTGGGCGACCTCTACATCGCCGCCCAACGCCCCGAGTTGGCCGCCGACCAGTATCGCCAGGCACTTGATATCCGGGCCCGGTTCGTGGACATCCGGGTGAAGCTGGCCTCTGCCCTCCTGGACATGGAGAAGAACCAGGAAGCGAAGGCCGAGCTGGAAGAGGCCGTCAAATCCAATCCCGGCTTCGCCGAAGCCTACCTCTACCTGGGCGTGGTCCTGAACCGGCTGGGCGAAACGGAGGAGGCCATCCAGGCCTGGGAAGACTGCCTGGAGAAGAACCCCCGGGAGGAGAGGGCCCGCTCGTACCTGGCCGGCGCTCAGATCGATAGCTAGGGTGGCGCCACGGGGGGCGGGTAGCCTCACGCTCCGCCTGGCCGCCGGCGGCGGATGGGTGGCGAGGTTCCGGCAAACCGAGGGCGGTTGAGGCGAAGGTTCGGCCGGGCAACCCGGGGAGGAGGAGACGGAGGTTCCTTCGAGCCGAGGGGCGTCGAAGGAGAGCTTTGCCCCCTACCACCAGGTCGAGGCGAAGAAATCCATGGTCGTGGCCACCATGGAATGCAGGAACACACCGGGCCAGATGCTCCGGGACTTGAGGGCGATTGCGCAAAGCACGAGCCCCCCCAGGAAGGCCGAGAACATCTCCAGCTCCGGCTTCCCCATGTGGACCAGGGCGTAGGGGATGCTGGAGACCAGGACAGCCTGGATCCCGAAATCCCGCTTGAACCCGAAGAGCATGAATCCCCGGAAGAAGAACTCCCAGGCCGTCCACTTCACAAGATAGAAAGCCTGGTACCAGAAGAAGAGCGAGGCATCGGTCTCGGCGGGGCCCAGCCTGGGGTAGGTGCGCTGAAAGGCCTCGGTTCCGGAGACCAGCCAGATGAAGGGGATGAAGGCCACCCAGAGGGCCACCACGAGGAGAAACTCCCGGCGGATGCCCCGAACCCGGAACCCCAGATCCGACGGCGTCCATCCCTCGGCCCTGCGGCAAATCGCCAGGGGGATGAGGAGGAGGAAGACGACGGCCGAAAGGTGGGCCCACCCGTGCATGTGAAAACCCACGGCCCGGATTCCCGTGAGCCTCTCGGCCCCCTCGGTGAACCACTGTGGTGCATCCCCGGGCATCCCGTGGTGGAAGTAGAGGGTGAAGGACCAGGCGGCCAGCGCCGAGAGCCAGAGGGGGCGCCACCCCAAGCCGGGGTAGAGCCGTTCGAGGAGGCTGTCGATACGCTTGGGCAAAGGGCTGCTCTCGTCCCGGAACCGTTGGAAGGGCTCGGCAAGATGCGGGCGTTTTTCGGATGCGGCAAGCGACGGGAAAACCCTGAACCTCGTCATGGAGGAGTCGGCGGGAACGTCGCACACGATCGTGCGCGGCCGACCGGTAAAGCATCCGCTCCCGGCAACCCGTCCCATTCCTTCATGGCATCGTCCCGGTTTCGGGATTAGGTTCCAGCGTCCACCCAGCGGAATCCAGACTCCGGACCTCCATGACGGCCGACCAGTACACCGAGCTCATCGACTTCCTGTCCAGGAAGTTTGATCGCATCGACCAGCGGTTCGACGCCCTCGAGGAGCGCATGGACGCCCTCGAGCGGCGCATGGACGCCCTCGAGCGGCGCATGGACGGGCTCGAGCGGCGCATGGACGGGCTCGAGCGGCGCCTGACGAAGGTCGAGGTCACGGTGGAGGACCTTCAGCACCAGATCCAGATCCTGGCCGAAGGGCTGAGCGGCACCAACCAGCGCCTGGACCGCTACCACAGGGATCATGAGCTGAGGATCACGAGCCTGGAAAACCGCTGGCTGCAAAACTGAGCCTGTGACCCGCGAGGGCTATCCCACGCTCGCTCGCGGATTCCCACCTATGACTAACCCCAGGCACGAAATCAAGAACGCCAGGCGCCTCCTCATCGCCTCGGTTCTGGTGGTGGTGGTCGCCAGCTTCCTCACCTCCCAGATCCAGAGCTCCTGGGGCCGTGTCCACGTCCAGTCGGTGAAGATTCCCACGCAGAACGGCCAGTGGGTGGTGGCAGACTGGTTCAAGCCGCGCTCGGCCACAGCGGAGGCTCCGGCTCCCTTCATCGTGGTCGTCCCGGGCTTCCAACGCTCCAAGGAGGCCCTCTCCAACATCGCCCTGGAGCTGGCCCGGCGGGGGGTGGTCGTGGCCTCCATCGATCCGTACGCCCAGGGAGCCTCCAGCTCCTCCCTCAGCCGCCGGGCCGCCACCACCGAAGGTTACGGGATGTTTGCCGTGGTGGACTACGCCGCCGCCTCGGAGAACCTGAACTACATCGACAAGAGCCGCATCGGCACGACGGGACACTCCGCCGGGGGGAACGCCGCCATCCGCGGGGCCAACTACTTCGCCCGGCGGGATCTGGAAACGGGCCGGCCCAACCCCCTTCACTCCGTCTTCGTCTCGGGCTACGTCCTCACCCTCACCGACGAGGTGCTGGGCCCCGTCCGCTCCAATGTGGGGATGAGCTACGCCTACTACGACGAGGGAGCCTACCGGAACGAGCTCGAGAACGGCGACATGCGCCGGGCCCCGGAAGCCCTGCGGCTGGTGAATTCAGGCGTGGTCACAGACGATGGGCAGGGAGGGAATGCGGATGCCGAAGCAACAGCCGAAGGCGCGACCAGAGACCTGGCCTCCGGACCCATTCAGGAAGTTGAGTTGGGCCGCTACTACGGGAGCGTGGAAGACCGGACCCTGCGTGTGGTTCACAACGAAAGAGTCCTGCACCCCTTCCAGCCTTACACCATCGAGCCCACCGCCAACCAGATCGAGTACTTCGAGCGGGCTTTCGACGTGGAAAGCGGTCTCTCGCCCAGGGATCAGGTCTGGCCCTGGAAGGAATTCCTGAGCCTGGTCTCTCTCATTGCCGCCCTGGTGGCCGTGATCCCCTTCGGCCGACTCCTCCTGGAGGTGCCTTACTTCCGCCCCCTGGTTCACCCCGTGCCCGAGGCGCCGGAACGACCCAGGGGTGGCGGCAGGGTGCTCTTCTGGACGCTCCTGGTGGTAGCCACCCTCATCGCCTGCTTCTCCTTCATCCCCCTGGCCGATCTCTCCCAACGCCTCTTCGTGGATGCATCGAGCCGGGAGATGACCTGGTTCTTTCCCCAGCGCATGAACAACGCCGTCATGATGTGGGCCGTCCTGAACGGGAGCGTGGCCTTTTTCTTCTTCTGGATCAGCTACCGGTTCCGGGGGAAGCCGAGGGGAGCATCACCGGATCGGTGGGGAGTGAAGGTGACGGGGCAGGAGCTCTGGCGAACCTTTCTGGCGGCCGGCACTATCTTCCTCTTCTACTACGCCCTCCTCTTCGCCGTCTATTACTTCTTCCACGTGGACTACCGGTTCCTCTTCATGGGTGTTCGGGTATTCCAGCCGGCCCAGCTCGTTCTCCTGGCCATGTACACCCCCCTCTTCTTCATCTTTTTCCTCTCCAACTCGCTACGAGTGAACGCGGGGATGCGCTTCAAGGGACAGGCGGAGTGGAGGAGCATGCTCTTCGCCGGAGTGGCCAGCTCCCTGGGGCTTTTCTTCATCGTGGTCATCCAGTACACGACCTTCGCCCTGACGGGGACCGTATACTGGACGGATGGCTGGCTCTATGTGAACCTTCTCTTCGCAATCGTACCCATCATCTTCTTCCTCCCCTACTTCCACCGCTACTTCTTCCGGATGACGGGAAGAATCTACCTGGGGCCCATGACCATGTGTCTCATCTTCATCATGATCCTGCTGTCCAACACCGTGTGCTACCTGCCTCTGTAGGAGGGATGCACTCCGCCGGACATCTTGGCTCGGGTAGGTCTCCCCTGAGCCTCTACAGGATGGAGTTGCTGCGAAGGAATTCCACCACCGACCCCAGAATCCGGGGCCACACCGAAAGACAGTCATTGTGCCCGCAGGGAATCTCGGTGACCTCCAGCTCATCCCGGGTCCGTGCCAGGGTCTCGGCATGAGAGAAGGGCACGACTTCGTCCGTGCGGCCGTGCATGAGGAGGACCGGCCCGTCGAACCCTTCCACGGCCCGCCGGTTGTTCCACCGGTCCCGGACCAGGATGGGAGGTGCCTTGTAGAACTCCCAGGCCAGGGCCCCCGTGGAGGTGAAGGTGGACTGGAAAATGAGCCCCGCCAGCGGCCGGTCCAGGGCCAGATCTCCGGCGGCACCTCCCCCCAGGGACCGCCCCCAGGCCACGATGCGCTCAGAGTCCACGGTCCGACGGGCCGCCAGGGTGTCGTAGGCTGCCTGCATGGTCTCGCGGATGCTTGCTCGGGAGGGTTTGCCTCCGGAGAGCCCGTAACCGGGGTACTCCACCAGCAGAACCGTGACGCCGTCCGCAGGAAGCGGTCCCATCTCCCCCGCCCAATCGTCCATGAGCTCCCCGTTCCCGTGGGTGAAGAGGACGGCCGGGCCCGGCTCGGAGCTCTCAGCGGCAAGGAGCCACGCCTCCACACGGCCGAAGGAGGTGGCCAGCCAGAGCTGATCCACCCCCGGGGGAGGTGTGCGGTCCGGTCGCGACAGCTCACGTTTGGAACCGGGAAAGACCAGGGTCCGCTGAATGAGGAAAAGGAGGGCCGCGTAGCCCGCAAAGGCCAGAACAAGAAGACGAATCAGGGACATGGCGCCGGTATCCCAGTGGGCCGGAGTTTCTTTGAGATCATCATCGTTGATGAGCGATGGCCGATAGATACCACCAGGGTTCTCGCAAGGCAAACCCGGTCCCTGTCCTCTCGTGAGATCTCCAAAAGGGTGTTTGGAAAGGGGGGCGATCCGGTTTGACCTGCGGGCACTCGGTCGTCTCGCTTCCCTCGGCTCGTGCGCCACGGGGTCAGATGCAAGGCAGCGCTTCGAGCCGAGCGGTCCCAATGACCGTCCACGACCGCACACCCCTTTCGTAACACCCTTCCGACCATCCCCGTAACGGGACACCGTCGGGGCCCGGATCAATCTATATTGGACCCTTTCGGCAAGCTGTCTGAACCGGAGGAGCGAGGCAGAAGAATGGATTCCGAATGACCGAACGGTTCGATCCCTATCGCGTGCTGGGTGTGTCGCGAACCGCCGACAGCACCACCATCCGGAATGCGTTCCGCAAGCTGGCCCTGCAGTACCACCCGGACCGGAATCCGGACTCGGAGGATGCCGAGGAATGCTTCAAAACCATCGTGGCGGCCTATGAGATCCTCACGGATCCGGGTCTTCGGGACCGATGGAATCGAAGAACCGAGCATGCCGCCCGGGGGGCCGGCTTCCCCCATGCCCCCTTCCGGACTCCGGCCAGCGGCTCGCGGCGAACCCGGCGCCGTTCCCGGCCGGGCCACGACGTGGCTCTCCGGATCGAGCTGACGGCAGAAGAAGCCCGAGAGGGGCAGGGGGTCACCGTCAGCTACACCGTTCGCCGACCCTGTGACCAGTGCGCCGGCCGCGGCGGTGCAGGACAGATGAGGACTTGCCCGACTTGCCTGGGCTGGGGCAAGGTCCGGCCTCCTCCCGGGAAGTCCTTCGGTCGCGATGGCTTCGACATGGACTGTCCGGACTGCCACGGCACGGCCTACGTCTTCGTCACCCCCTGCTCGGCCTGCGGAGGGGACGGACTGGTAACCGTCGAGCGCGAGACCAGGGTTCAGGTACCCGCCGGAGTCGAAAGCGGGGAAACCATCACCAGGAGAGGCGCCGGTCACGCCGGCCCCCGGGGGGGTGCGCCGGGACGCCTCCGGGTGACGGTGGTGGTTTTGGATGAGGACGACTCCGGTGGAGGATCCTGAAAGGGTAATGCGAAAGCGGGCAGTGCGAAGGCGGGTGCTGCCGGCCGAAGCCGCCGAAGGTCAGAAGGGGTTCACGGTCTCCACGGCGTAGAAGAGCAACCGACCCACGATCTCCGAGGTCCCCAGAAGAAGGAGGGCGGCAACCGACCAGTGCCCGGCCCGGGCCGTCGGAAGAGAGGAAGGGTCAGGAAGACGGCGCCGCCCAGAAGGAGAAGCAGGCGGAGGGCCACCAGCGGCGTCCCTTCCGGACGGACCATCGCTTCCCGGGTAAGCGGATGGGTCAGCGTCACCGCAATCTGGGCCATGACCGCCGCAAGCCCGGCGGGAACCAGGACGGCCACCACCGGGGAGATGGAGCGGGGCTCTTCCGCATCCGGCAGTCCCTCCTCGGCGCAGGGTGCTTCCCAGCTCCAGGATGGCCTCGTTGCCGTGCTCGTCGAGGATTCGCTTCAGCTCCGCCGCCTTCAGGTCCAGGGCCTCGTCCCAGGAGATCCGCTCCCATTCGTCCAGGCCCCGGAGCCGTACGTGTCCAACCTCGAGCTTCTTACGCCATGATCCCCCGCACCGGAACCACAGGATAGCCGTCGTCCCCGAAAACCACACCTGGGGGTACCTCGAAGTCCGGATCCATTGCCGTGTAGTCATCCAGCGTATGGGTACGGAGGCGAACCAGGGTGTCGCCGGAATCCAGCGTCTGTAGCACCTCGCAGGAAAGACCGAAGTCCACCTCTCCCAACGGCGTCCGCAGGATGTAGGCCGGAAGCTCCCGCCCGCTCCCGAACTCCCTCAGATGGCTGGCCAGATCGATGACCTGGCCCAGGTGAATGGGGTGCTCCTCGCTCCACTCCCGTTGCAGGGGCATCCCCGCCAGGACCAGGTGGTTCAGCTCGAAGCCCTGGCGACGGAGGGCCGACGTGAGGGTGAGCATCGCCTCTCCCGTGTCGTTGATGAAGGCCAGAAGGGGGATGTTGGCATAAACGGTGACCCCTCGCTGCCTCAGGAGCCGAACCACCCGGCCGTGGAGGTTCCGGACCTCCGATGGGTGCAGGAAGAGGGTCTCCACCTCCAGGCGCAGGGGATTCGTCACCCGCAGCCGGTTCAGCAGGGCCAGCCGCTTGACCATCCCCTCACTGAAAATCTCCGGCCGGGACCGGAAGTACTGGCTCCTGAGACGCACCGAAGTGATGTGATAAAGGGGGGCCAGCCGCTCCACCACCCGGGTCACCCGGGACAGGCTGCGAACGGTGTCCCGCGACGAGTGGAGAACCACGTCGGTGAGGGCCCGGGTGCCGGCGATGACCTCCAAGGCCCGGTCCAGCTCCTCGTCCCCGGCCAGGCAGTCCAGCTCCACCCGGGTCTCGTGCACCCGCCTGAGGGCCGGAGGGCTGCCGACCACGATGGGGGGTGCTGCCATGGACGCCTCGTCGGCTTCGGCCTGGAGGTGCGCCAGGGCCTCCCACATCCGGTCCTCCGGGAAGCGGTCCCGGGGGATGAAGCTCCGGGGGAAGGCGCTGGTCTCCCGGGGACCCCGGATCCACCAGGGGTCACCCACGTCGGCCATGAACTTCGCGTCCAGCGTCCCCTCGGCGTTGTCCCGGGCGATCCTCGACAGGTCCAGGATGGGAGCGAAGGACTCGAAATACTCCCGCGTGTACGGGGTCCGGATCCAGAGGTACCGGGGGTCTTCCTCGTCGGCTTCCACCACCCAGCCCGCCGTCCCCCAATCGATCTTCCCGATGGCCGTGGCGGTGCAGAGCTGGGGGACGGCCCGGTCCGAGAGATGAGCCCGGAGATAGGCCGCCGTCTCCAGTCCCCGGCTGATGGGGGCCTGGTAGCGGCCGTTCCCCTCGAGGGGGCTGCAGGGCATGAAGATGTAGTGCATCTCGGCCCCGGCGCCCCGGAGCTGGGAAAAGAGCTCCACCAGGGGCGGGCCGCTGTCGTTGCACTGTCCCAGGAAGGGGGTCTGGACGTAGACCGGAATGCCGTCGGCCACCAGGTCCGAAATGACGTCCAGGGCCTGCCGGGAGATCTCGTCGGGATGGAGAAAGTGGGTGGCCACCTCCAACCGCTTACCCTTCTGCTCCAGCTCGATCTGCTTCCGCCGGAGATAGGTGATCCAGAAGGCGTCGCCCTTGGTGAAGAACTCCGGGAAGTACGACAGGGAGCGGGTGGCGAGGCGCAGGGTCTCGATGTGGCCGATCCTGGCCAACCCGTCGATGGCCCAGGTCATGGTGGCCCGGTTCATGAACGGATCCCCACCCGTGAGGACCACCTCCTTCACGTCGGGGCACTCCTTGAGGTAGGCGATGCCCAGGGTGACCTGCTTCTGGGTGGGAGCTTTCTGGTTCCGGCACTCCTTGTGCTTGCGGAAGCAGAACCGGCAGTAGACGGGACAGGCCATGTGGAGGAGGAAAATCACACGGTTACGGTACATCCGCTCCACTACGCCCCGGTGGAACTGGCCCACCCAGGTGTGGACCAGGCCTTCAGGATCGAGCTCGTCCACCGAAGGGCCATACTGGAACGCGATGGCCGGCGAAAGACGCATCTGGCGGATGGTGTGGCTGGAGAGACGAACCGGGTAGCGGTCCAGCACCTCCTGGAGGGGCTCCCTGTCCTCCGGGGGAATGAGGCGGTTGGTCAGACGCTCCAGGGTCCTGACCCGCTTGACGTCGTGGATGCGGTCTTCGGGAATGAGCTCCCTCAGGACCGTCAGGGCCAGATGCCGGGGGATCTGAAGACCATTCAGCCGGAGCGGGGGCGGCTCCTCGTCGTTGGCGGCCTCGAGTTGACGGATCAGCTCTCCGAAGAAGCCGACGGGATCGCGACCGAAGCCGGCCGCCTGGAGCAGGCGGTCGAAGCGGGCGCTCCCGTCTCCGGGTCCCACCACCTCCACGAACCCCGGGTCCACCAGGGGCGGCTCCCCGTAGAGCTCCAAAAACTCCACCACGGCATCTTCGAGGCGGTCCAGATCCACCGTGGTCTTCTGACCGGAATGTGTGAACTCCACCTGAAACGTCGACGCGAGGGTCTCCATGGCGACCTCCCGGAGGGCTGGAGTGTGACGGGCGAGAGAGCGTTCGCCCGGTAGGGTGAAACCGCTGGTGGGACGGGGGGCGATGAGGCCCCCATCGGGGCAAGCTAGTACCGCGGATCACCGGCGTCGAGGACTTTTTTTCGGCCTCCGATTCGGGGGGTCTCTTTGGGGGGTTCGGCGCCTCGCCTCCCAGGGCAGAGGCGCTCCGATGGTGGGGTTTTTCAGCCCTCCAGAGCAGCCAACGCCCGGTCCAGGTCGGCCATCAGATCGTCAGCGTGTTCCAGGCCGACGGAAAGCCGAACCGTGGCGGGGTCGATGGCCACGTCGCTGTCCTGCATGGACTTGTGGGTCAGGAACCAGGGAATCTCGGCCAGCGATTCCACGCCGCCGAGGCTGACGGCCGACGTGAACACCTCCAGGGCCCCCACGAAACGTCTGGCCGCTTCGGGGCCTCCCTCCAGCTCGATGGTGACCATCCCCCCGAAGCCGCGCATCTGCCGGTGGGCCAGATCATGCTGGGGATGGCTCTCCAGCCCCGGATACTGGGTGGCCTTGATTCTGGAGTGACCGTCCAGAAAGCGGGCCAAGGCCAGGGCGTTGCGCTGGTGGGCCTCCATGCGGACCGGGAGGGTCTTCACCCCCCGGTGGAGGAGCCACGCGTCGAAGGGGCCGAGAATGCCACCGGTGAGACGACGTGTCTGGTGAAGCTGTTCACTGAGCTGAGCGTCGTTCATGACCAGCATCCCCGCCACGAGATCGCTGTGGCCGCCCAGGTACTTGGTGCAACTGTGCATGACCAGGTCAGCACCCAGGGACAGGGGGTTCTGGAAGTAGGGCGAGGCGAAGGTGTTGTCGACGCCGAGCAAGGCCCCGTGTCCGTGGGCCATCTCGGCCACCCGGGGGATGTCGATGATCCCGAGGAGGGGGTTGGTGGGCGTCTCGGCCCAGACCAGCCGGGTCTTGGGGCGGAGAGCCGCCTCCATGTCCGGAAGGCTCCCTCCCACCATGTCCACGAAGTCGTGCTCGATCCCGTAGCGGTTCAGATGCTCTCGGAGGATGCTGAAGGTGGTGCCGTACACCGCCCGGGTGCAGAGGACGTGATCCCCTGCCTGGAGAAGGGACATGGCGGCAGTGATGGCCGCCATGCCCGAGCCGAATGCGAGACCGAACGCACCGCCTTCGAGAGCGGCTATGGCCTGCTCGAGTCGTGCGACCGTGGGGTTTCCCACCCGGGAATACCGATACTCCCCCGGCTCGCCGGGGTCGGGAAGGTGGAAGGTCGAGGCCTGGTGGATGGGGGGAACCACGGCGCCGGTGGCCGGGTCGGGTTCCTGGCCGGCGTGGATGGCTCGGGTCTCGAAACGCATGCGGGTGTCGTCGGTCACGGTTCTCTCCTCCGGCCCCGGCGCTCGCGGGGGCTGTTATCCGCCTTCTCGGGTGCAGGGTCCCGGTCCGTCGCTTCTCGTGGGCGAGTTCCGACCCTGCGGTGATGGGACAGTATATCGATGCGGAGGAGGAGCCGCCGGGAGGAGAACCGCTGGAAAACGCGGCGAAAAACGGAGCAGGGGCGTTTTGTTGCATATTTTTATGCAACAAAACCCCCAGGAGGCAGCCGACCCGGATGTTGTTGCATTGTTTTATGCAACGACGCCATGCTGCGGTTTTCCTGGAACGTACGCCCATGCTGAGTTACGGCCGGGCAGGATCCCGCACCGCCCTGATCGAAAGGACGGTATTCCACCCCACCCACCTTTCTTGACCTCTCCCTCCCGCCTCGCTCAGATTGCCCTAGCAGCCCGAGAGGGTGTTGCGAAAGGGAGGCCCAAACAGCATGACTTTCTCGAGCGCGTCTCGCACCGCCGTTCTCCTGCTCGCGGGTCTGGGGGTTCCCACCTTCGCCCTTGGCCAGGCCACCCCCCGGAACATCCTCGACTGCGAGGTCTTCGACAGTTGTGCCCTCCGGGTCCGGCATGGTCTCTTCCGGACCGAGATCGTCCGGGGCACGGAAGACACCCCCATCGCCGAGATCGGATTCGGGGCGCCCCCCCTCCAGGAGCTCTTCGCCCGTTCGGACCAGGCCGCCCTCGGCTTCGACCGGTTCCGCACGAGCCACACGCGGGCCTCGTGGATGAGTGTTCTGGGTGGCCTGGAGTTCGTCGGAGCTCTGGTGGCGAGGTCCCAGGGGGAGGATGACTGGGCGATGGGCCTCTCCATCGGCGGAGTTGTCATCGAAGTGGCCGCCATGATCTTCCGCACCCGGGCCGACGAGTACCTCTCCAAAGCGATCTGGTGGTACAACGAATCGCTTACGGAGGGGCGGAGCAGATAGTCGGGAGAGGCCGGGGCGTCGGACCCATGAGCTGTCCGCGGAGCTCAGGGGGAAGAAGCACGACCTCCACCGTTCAGGAGGGAGAGAAAGGCCTCTCCGTACCGGGCCAGCTTTGCCGGCCCCACGCCGGGCACGGCGAGGAGCTCGGCCTCGTCGGTAGGCTTCCGGGCTGCCAGCTCCCAGAGGACCTTGTCACTGAAGACGATGTAGGCCAGAACGCCCTGGGTGTCGGCCAGCTCCTTTCGAAGGACTCGAAGGGCTTCGAATGTCTTCTCATCCTTCTGCGGCTGGGCCGAGGATGAGTCCCCTCCTGCCGTACTCCGGAGCGCTGCAGAGCCCGCGCTGTCCTGCCCTCCCCTCCGAATGCCGCCGAATCCTGCCGATCGGCTCAGATCCACCACCGTCTCTCCGGTGCATACGTCGCAAGACCCTCCGCACGGCTCCATGGCTTCATCGAAATGACGGAGAATGGACTGGTGTCGACACCGCCCCGACTCCAGGAGGTTGAAGAGAGACACCGTGGCCCTGTGCTTGGACCGACGAAGCTCCAGGTCCTCGATCTCGGCCAGGAACCATTCGTGAAGCTTCACGTCAGCCCAGGAATAGAAGAGGACGCAGTCGCTTTCCAACCCATCCCGACCGGCCCGCCCCATCTCCTGGTACCAGGATTCCACGTCCTTCGGCATGTCCCTGTGGATCACGAAACGCACGTCGGACTTGTCGATCCCCATTCCGAAGGCCACGGTGGCCACGATGACATCGGTGTCATCCCGCTGGAAGGCTTCCTGGACTTCGTGGCGTTCGGAGTCGGGAAGACCGGCTTGGTAGGGCCGTGCTCGGACCCCGTTCCGGCAGAGGAAACCGGCGATCTGTTCGGTGCCCTTCCGGCTGAGGCAGTAGACGATTCCCGCCTCTCCCTCATGGCGCCGAATCAGGCCCAGGATCTCACGCCGGGTGTCCCCTTCCCCCTTCTTTCGGCAGAGAACCCTGAGGTTGGGACGGAAGAAGGAGCCCTTGTACCCTGCGGGCTTCCTCATCCCGAGCTGCCGGAGAATGTCCCGGGCCACGGTCCGGGTGGCCGTGGCGGTGAGGGCCAGGACGGGAACGTCCATTTCCTCTTTCAACCCGTGGAGGCGCCTTTCAACCCGTGGAGGCGCCGGTATGAGGGCCTGAAATCGTGTCCCCACTGACTGATGCAGTGGGCCTCATCCACCACGAGCAGGCTGACGGGGCATCCAGCCAGGAAGTCCCGGAGGCGCCCCTCCAGGGCTTCGGGCGCCAGGTACACCAACTCGTATCGGCCCCGGCGGAAGGCGTCCAGGCGGGACCCCCGTTCCTCCGGAGTCAGAGTGGAGTTGATCTCCACGACGCGGAGCCCCAGCTCACGGAGAGCATCCACCTGGTCTTTCATGAGACTGATGAGGGGGGAAAGGACCAGAACCGTGCCATCCAGGATCCGGGCAGGAAGCTGATAGGTCAGGGACTTGCCGGCGCCGGTGGGCATGACGGCGATGCAGTCCTTCCCGGACAGGACGGCCCGAATGACCTCCTCCTGCCCCGGGAGGAAGGACTCGAACCCGAAGACCTCTCGGAGGACATTGCCGGCGTCGGAAGGAGTTGACATGGCCCTCAAGTTATCGCCGGGTGCCGGGGCACCGGAATGCACGCCTGGGCATTCAGTTGAATTTTGCGGATCTCCTCAGACATACGGCCTCACCAGTTCCACCGTCCGTTGAGCATCCGCCCGAGCCCTCTCTCCGTCTTCCCGGGTGTAGAACCCCGACGGGGTCAGATCTTCGGCGCCGTAGAACGTCAGCTCCCGGTCCCTGCGCAACTCCCTGGAGATCCGCGTCAGGGTCGTCAACTCGCCGTACTTGCCCCCCACCCGCCAGCTTTCTGGCGCAGTACTCGTTCAGGGAAAGGCCGGTTTGATCCGCAGCCGTCCGGAGCGTCGCATGAAGGCCGGGATCGATGCGGAGAAGGAAGCGGCCCGAGGGGAGGTCCGATGCCTCTTCGTCCAGCATCGTGGTATCACCCGTTCCCTACTTTTCAGCCCATCCTTACATGGCATCGTCCCCTGGCCGGTGCTAGCTTCGGGGCCCTGGGAAGCCACCTGGACCGCTACCCCAACGACCACGAGGTCAGGATCAGGCCCTCGAGACCCGAGCAGCCGAAGCCTGAGGCTCGACAACACCTATCGTCCCCAACTGCTGGACGGAATTGGTTCGGAATTCGCTGTTCCTGTGTCGTCTGAACCGCAATCCCCAGCTACTCGCTCGAAAAAAACCAGAGAAGGAAGCCCCATGGACCGCCTCTTCACCCCACACTCCATTGGATCACTCCAGCTGCCCAACCGCCTGGTGCGGTCAGCCACTGCCGAGAGGATGGCGGATCCGGACGGGCGGCCACTTCCTCCCCTCACCAGCCTCTACGAGGATTTGGCCCGGGGCGGGGTGGGACTGATCATCACCGGTCACCTGTACGTGCACCCATCGGGCAAAGCCCATGACGAGATGACCGGCATCTATGCAGATGAGCTGATCCCGGATCTGGCAAACCTCGCTCGGGCCGTTCATGACCTCGGGGGTCGCGTCGTCCCTCAGATCAATCACGGCGGGATGAATTCCCTTGCCGGGACGATCTCCGATCCCGTGGCCCCGTCTGCCATCGATCAGTCCTTCCTGAGACGGCCGGCGAGAGAGATGACGGTTTCCGAGGTCGAAGCGGCCATCCAGGCCTTCGCAGAGGCGGCCCGGAGGTGCCGGGAGGCCGGCTTCGATGGGGTCCAGATCCACGCCGCCCATGGGTACTTGATCAGCCAGTTCCTGTCCCCCTTCGTGAACAAGAGGACCGACAGTTGGGGCGGGACGGCAGAGAAGCGGATGCGGTTTCTGCGAGACGTGTGCTCAGCCGTCCGGGAACAGGTGGGTGAGGACTATCCGGTGCTCATCAAGCTCGGGATGATGGACGGCGTAGAAGGGGGGCTGTCCTCCGAGGAAGGAGCTGGAATTGTCGCGGCACTGGCCGCCATGGGCATCGATGCCATGGAGATCAGCGGCGGCGTCGCGGGAGCGAACAAAACCCTGAATGTGCGGAAGGGAATCCGCTCTGAAGACAGGGAGGCCTACTTTCTGCCCCTGGCCCGGGAGGCTCGGAACCGCACCGACCTTCCCATCATCCTCGTGGGAGGGTTCCGGTCCCGGCCGGTGATGGAGAGGGTTCTGGCCGAAGAGTCCGCCGACTTCATCTCCCTCTGCCGCCCTCTGATCTCCGAGCCCGACCTGCCCAATCAGTTCCGCATGGGGTTGAAGGAGAAGTCCCGCTGCCTATCGGCCAACAACTGCTGGGCCAAAGGCCCGGGAGAGGGGATAAGCTGTAAATGTCCTCATGATCGGGTGGCGAGCTAGAAAGGGCTCAGAAGAGCCCCAGCTCCCTCCCTCGGGCCACGGCGTCGGGGTACTGGGCCATGAGCTCCGCCACGTCGGCATCATCCCGGGCGGTCCGAACATCGTCGGCGTGCCAGGCGGGCACCACCATGACCCCGTAGAGGCCCCACTCGTACTGCGGATCATCCATCTTCACGAAGCCCATCCAGGTGCCGGCGGGAATGACCTTCTGCGGCACCTGGCCCTGATCCACCTCGGGACCCAACACGACCTCCTCCCAGCTGCCGTCGGGGTAGAGGAACATCTGGGTCATGGGTGCCCCCGCATGGTAGAGGAGGATCTCGTCGGACGTGAGCATGTGCCAGGGATCGATGGGCGCCTCGGGCGTCATGAGGTAGTAGATGAGCGAGGCGGCGAACCGGTCCTGGGGCACGTCCGCCGGTGTGGATGATTCGTAGGTGAAGAGGGAATAGCCGGGGCAGGCATCGTCCTCCATGGGCACCAGGCCAAGGGCATCGATGACCTGCCGGACTGTGAGGGAAGGGGCCTTTGCGAGAGGTTCCCGGGGAGCTTCGCCGCAGCCGGCGGCAACGACGATTCCCAGGGACAGTAGGGCGACGCCGGACAGCCGTTTCATACATCCCTCCTGGCAGCGAATCGGTCCACGTTCACGTCCAGGGAGTAGATGCCCGGGGGGTAGACCTCCCCGGCGTCGAAGGCTCCTACCGCACCGCCCACGAGACAGAACAGCTCGTCGAAGACGCCGTCGATGACCTCCCCCGGAACGCCGTAGAAGAGGAAGTTGATGGGCATGCCGTCGCCCAACAGCAAGAGGTCCTTGTAGAGGCGGTCCGGAGTGATGCCGGAGACCCCTTCGGGATCGCTGAAGGCGATGCGAACGCGGTGGCCCTGAAGGAAGCCGTTCTGCGGGTCCTTGATGGGGCTGGTTTCCAGGGACACGGGCCGGCCGCCGATGCCGGGGGCCTCGGAGCGGGTGAGCCGCCCCAGCCAATCCGAAAGGTCGGCGAACTCCACCGTCTTCGTGGAACCGCTGGCGAAGAAGAGCTCCCGGGCCGTTCCGTGCACCAGGAGCTCCTCGAAGAAGGACTCCTTCAACACGGAAACCCCCGTCATCCCCAGGAAGAGGTCCAGCTCCTGCCACACTTCCCTGGGAACGTCCCGGATACCGACCCACTCGGAGAGGCCCGAGGTGGACTCCGCCGCCCGGAGGTCGATGCCCCAGGCGCCACCGTAGGACACCCGGTCGGCCACGGCTTTCAGCAGGAACTTGCCGATGTTGCCCGCAGAGCCAAGCACCAGGGCGTTGCGATGCATGATGCACCGTCCCAGCCCATGAAAGATCGATTCCACCGCGCCCACGATGGCGTAGGCACAGGATTCCGCCTCGATGGTGTTCTTGTACTTCGACAGGGCGATGGTGAAGGCCGGAAGTTGGAGTCCCCCGTGCTCGGACTCGGCCTCCCGGAGCCCGTAATAGCCGTTCATGGTGTGCTCGAAGGTGGCCGGCGCCCCCTCCCGGAGCCAATCGGAAAAGAGACCGTCGGACGGGATGTCCGCAGGAGCCTCCACCTGGCAAAGCTCCAGGACCTCTTCAAGGCTGAGCCCTTCATGGCAGTAGCGGGTGAGCATGGGTGCCAGGTAGGCGCCGTCCTCGATGGGCAGCAGCTTCCGTCCCTCCTCCAGGGCCCGGAACGCCTCCCGGAAAAAGAAGTACAGGCTGGCGAAGCGCATGGAGTCCAGGTAGTCGCCCAGGGAGGGGATCACGCCATCCCGGACCGTCCCGTGCAGGGTAGGCATGCGCTCGAGGTGCACCTTCATGTCCGGCTGCTTCCGGCGCTCCCCGATGCTGACGTTCAGCATGGCCCCTTTTCGCGACAGGTCGAAGAAGACCCGGTTGGGCCCATCCACCATCTCCAGCACGTTGCCCTGGGACAGGGAACGGATGACGATCCCGTCCTGGAGCAGGAGGAGGATCTTCGCCAGGACCGTGGAGAAGGCGGGACTGTCCCTGAGCAGGAGCATCTCAGCCGTCTCCTGGGTCCAGCGGAACACGGCCCCGGTGATGTCGATGAGGCCCGCCGAGATGAGGAGCTCGAAGAGAGCGGGCTGCCGGCCCGGCACCTCCGTGTACTCCGTCTGGTGGTTCTGGCATTCCCGGTGGATGCCAGTGAAGATCTGCTCCACCATGGCGGCGATGTCGTGCTTGTAGTGAAACCGACCCGTGTCCTTCACCGTGCGGTGGGGGATGCGTTTCAGAAAGAGGCGCGATTCGGCGGCGTCTTCCACGGTGATGCGCAAGAAGCGGGCGCCCGGGTCGAACTCCAGGAGGAAGAAGTGCCGGTTGGGCTGCCCTTTCTGGTCGGGAAAGGGGAAGTGCAGGGCCAGCCGCTCCCCCTCCTCCTCATCATCCGTCTCCCGTTCCGAAGCGCGGAAGGCCGCGGGGAAGACCAGACCACCCCATTGGGGCGTCTGCAAGGAGTCGAACACCACCCGGAGGTGCTCCAGGAACTCCTGCTGCTCCTCCACCAGGAACCGGGCCACCCCGGCCCGGGCGTACAACACCACGTGACCCACGCCCAGGGTGGCCAGCTCCGGCGTGGTGTCGGCATCCACCACCACCTGGGTCAACACGTCGGTGGTGGTCTTTCGGCAGTGCTCCAGGGCTTGCTTGGCCAGGTAACTGACGAACCCCGGGATCCCCGCGAAGACCTTGGCCCCGGTAAGATCGATGACGAACCGCCCGTCCTCTTCCTCCATGAGGGGCACCCCCAGGGTGGTGAGGATCGGCCCCCGTTGAACGGCCCCGGGGCTGGTCTCCCTGGCGAAGCGTTCGGCGTGGATCAGATGATCGAGGATGGACCCGATTTGTTTGTTTTCGGAGGGTTTGGTCATGGAGATGCCTGATCGTCGTTGATGACGCTCCTGCGCAGGTCGCCGGCCTTCCTTCTCAGCTCCTTGAAGTACTCGGTGCCGGTGATGCGCTCGAGCTCGGTCTCCTGCTTCTCGGGGTCGATCTTGATGCGCAGCTCGCTCAGTTGCCGTTGGAGATCCGCTTCCCGGCGCTCCACCGCCTGGACCATCTTTCTGAACACGCCGGCCAGGGTCCCGATCTCATCGGTGCGGGGTGTGATCTCCTCCAGCACCGGCGTGGCCGCGTAATCGCCTGCAGCCACCTTCTCGGCCACGTCGGTGAGGACGATGACAGGCGCGGTGATGCGCCGGGCGAGAACGGCCGAGATCACCAACCCCACCATGAGGACGAGGAGGGTCAGGGCGCCCAGGAGGTAGAGCTCCTCGATCCTCAGCTCGTCCTGCATGGTGATGAGGACGCTGCTGAGCCAGGTGGCCAGCACCGTGAAGATGAGGAGGTAGTAGACCATGAGAATGGTGCGGAGTTCGATGCGGACCTCCAGGAGCCGGGCGAAGCGCAACATCACGGGGACCAGGATGAAGGCCCAGAGCGTGTCCGTGATGAACACCGGCAGAAAGATCTGGAAGACGGCGTCGCGAAACAGGAGGTCCCCTTGCAGGAGGTCCACGCCGATGGCCAGGACGAAGGGAAGGCTGGACGCGGCCAGCAGGAGGACCAGGAGCTTGCCGAAGGCCCCCCTGGAGTCCACGGGGCGGGCTCCCCAGGACCACGCCAGGCCCGGAAGAAAGCCCATCAACCCGTTGGCCAGGCTCCAATGGGGGGCGAAGAGCGGGCCCCGTCCCGCCATGGCGTAGCCCAGCATGTCACCCAGCCCGCCGCTGACGAACCCGGCCCACGGTCCGTAGAGGATGCCCAGAAACATGGGCACGGCCACCTGGGGCCTCAGCTCCGCGAAATCGGAGCCGGGAACGTAGTACCTGCCCGACAGGTAGTTGGCGAAGCCGTAGAGGACACCCACCAGCAGGCAGACCACTGCCTTCTTTGTCGTCGAAGTTGCAGGCCTTGTCTCGGGGTGGGCGTCCATGGGATCCGGAAAGAAGCTTGGGGATGGGGGCGGTGGAGGGGAGGGGATGTGGGGCTCGAGCGGGCCCCGGGATTCTTTGCCCTATCGAATGAGGGCGTCAGCCATGGCCTCCAACTCCGCCGTGATGGGATGCTCGGGAAAACGAACGGCGAAAAGGCCCTGGCTGGCCAGGGTCATGATCTCGTCGGAGTGGGGGACGAGGGCGGCCACAGGGCACCCGTAGGCCTCCTCCACCATCTCCCGGATCTCCTGGCCCTGGAAGGCCTCGGGGACCTTGTTCACCATGATCATCATCCGGGGCACCTGGAGCTCCCGGGCCACCTCGATGGCCAGCCCCGTTCCCTGGTAATCCTGGTGATCGGGCCTCATGACCAGGAGCACCGCGCTGGACACGGCGATGGAAAGGAGGGTTTCCTCGTTCAAGCCCGGGTGGGTGTCGATGATGAGCACGTCCAGGGAAAAGGCCCGGATCAGCTCCCGGAACCCCTGGCTGAGGAGGTTCACGTCGTAGCCGTCGTGGAGGACCCGGGCGATGTCCGACACGTTGGGTCTGGAGGGAACGAGCAGAACGCGGCCGGGAACCGAGTCGCCCAGGGCGGAGGAAACGTCGTGGGCCGTCTGCTCCACGGTGCACTGCCCCCATAGAAAATCGTTTAGACAGTAGGTGAGCTGGTCTTCGCCGACATTGAAGAGGACGTGGATGCCGGGGGACTGGATGTCGGTGTCGAGGACGCCGACGTTGAAGCCCCTCTTCGCGTAGATGGCCGCCAGGTTCGCCGAGGCGTTGGACTTGCCCGTGCCTCCGCGGAAGGAGTGAACGGAGATGAGATGCGCCATGGTTTCACCCTGCCTCGCCACGGATTTTGAGGGGCCGAGAAACCCCATGGGAACCCGGGCATTTGATGAGCCGCGTGTGCTCATCGGTACCGCGGCACTCGATGAGCCGTGCACGCTCACGGAAACCCAGGGAAGGTAGGATGGGGGAATGGGAAGACCATGGGGTGAGACGGGATCCGGCCGCGCCCTCCGATCCCCCTCGGCGGTCGCCGGGCAAGGGTGGAGACGTACTGCTCCCCCGGGGTTTGATCACTCCCCTGGACCTCCTCGGGGAAGATCGGTAGTATGTGTTTTGATGCCTTATCATGCATAATGGATTGCCGTACGATGCGTACAACCGTCGATCTGGACCGCTCCCTCCTGGAACGAGCGAAGGAAGCGCTCGGTACCGCCACGTACAGGGAAGCGATCACTCAGGCCCTGCGAGAAGCGGTATCCCGGGCCGACATGCGGCGTCTCCTGGACAAGCTTGAAGACTCCGACGCGACCTGGGACCTCGACGCACTCCTCTCCTACCGACGGCTCGAGCATGGCCACGGTCCTTGACACCTCGGCCCTGGTGGTGTTGATACGCCGAGCTGTCCACCCGAGCTGGAGCCGGTGGCGGGGGCGGCCCGAGAGGAGCTGGAAGCCGGCCGTGTCCTGCTGAGCGCCGTGACGGCAGCGGAGCTACTGGTGGGATCCAGCGGGGATGACCGGAGCGGGTCCGCTCATGGAGTTCGTGGAACGGCTACCGGTCATCGATGCCGGCCGGGAGGTGGCGCAGCTCGCCGGCCGAATGGGGAGTGCGGCACGCCAGGCCGGCTCGACCATCCCCCTTCCGGACCTCCTCATCGCCGCCAGTGCCGTCTGGCTTGACGTGCCTCTGCTGACCTGCGACTCGGATTTCCGACGGGGCGTTGAGGTGGGTGGTGGCTCGGAACCTGGCATGTGGTCGAAGCTCCGATTTCACGCCGCGGTGCCGTAGGAACGGAGGGCAAACGCCCCCCACGGCCACGGAGTCCGACAGGATGGAGCTGCGGGCGCGGGTCTTCCGACCCTGAAAATGGCCTGGCGACGACAGGGCTTCGGGGCGAACGGGGTCGCCCGGGGCGTCCTCGCTCGTCTCGGGCCGCTGCGCGGCCCTCGGCTCGAACCTGAAACAGGTTCGCCCTACGTCTAACAGGATGGGCCTGCGGTGCCCTTCGGGCATCCTCGGCCGTCTCGCGGAATCCCATTGAGGACAAACCCGATCCTGAATGGCCCCTCGGCTCGAACCGAGAGGATTCGAACCTGTGACCTCTGCCTCCGGAGGGCGGAACCATGCGCTCGTGGGCGATGGTGAGCGCTGGAAACCCTGGGTTCTCGGGAGTCTGCGCTGGTCAGAAACCGTGGGCGCTGGTGGAATTTGTTACCGGGAGTGTGACCCGATTCGAGTGAACTCGCCAACCTGCTCTTTCATCCACTCACCCCCGCTTTCGTTCGCGGCAGGTTCGACCGGGCCTTGGCAGAGGGAACCTGATGACCCGAGACAGTTGGGGTACAGAAAAATTGTCTCTGATGAATCCCACAAGAGGCAAATCGCCATCATTCTTCACCATTGAATGATCATCCGGTCTATATACCTCACGTCCAGGCTGTCTCTGCGGACGATCCAGGCGGTGTCACCTGCGAAGTATGGCGCTTCATATCCGGTGAACCACTCGAAGAACACTCCATCCGGCAAATGAACTGGCCCCAAGAAGCGGCCGTCCGCGTCGAAAACGTCGAACGTGCCGGTCCGGGGGTCAAACCAATTCCCTCCGCCAATGGGTACCTGAAGATGGGCGAGCCAAACCCACAGACGACCCTCCCGCCCAACGATAAAGAGATGGATGGTGCCCCGGTCACAGTTGAAGGTTGGTGGCCCCGGGTTTCTCGTAGCCAACTCGCCTTCTCCATTTTCGCAACCGTTTCCTCGTCATCCAGATGGGCTTTCAGGATCCAGAGATCCCGGTAGCCGAGGATCTTCCGGTAGCTCTTCTCCGTCTCGATGAACGCACCTGCGGCCCACCGGAGCGCCATCTCCCCGTTCTTCCAGTTCGTCACCCTTCGGGTCTTCTGTCGAGCTCCGGAGTGGGTGCTGTCGATGAGGTTCGTTGTGCCCAAGCACCGCCGGAGCGCGGCCGGGAGACCCAGCCGGTTGATGGTGAACATCTCGCTGAGGCCTTCTCTCAGGCTGGTGGCCGCCGAGGGATGGTCTCGCTCTAACCACCGGGCCAGGTGCTCTAGCTTGGCCTCGCCTTCCTTGGCCCCCAGCTTCCAGGCTGCCCGGATCACGGCCTTCACCTGATCGTGGTCCTCCTTCGGCAGGTGGCCCAGCACGTTCTGGAGCTTGTGGTTTCGGCACCGCTGAACGGGATTGTCGGCTCCGTAGATCTCATCGATGGCCTTCCTCAGGGCCTTGGAGCCATCCACGACAAACAGCCGCCGGCGGTCGGGCTTCACGCCCCGCTCGACCAGGTCTCGGAGCAGGGCCTTGGCCAGCTCGCCGTTTTCGCTGGCTCCGTGCCAGACGCCCAGCACATGCTTCCGGCCTTCCTCGTCCACCCCGATGCCCGCCAACACGTGGTGACGGCCCATCTGCATCCCGTCCAGGTAGACGATGAGCAGGTTCACGTCGTCGAACCGCCGCTCTATGAGCTCGGTAAGGGCTTTCGTGCTGGCCTGGATCGTCTCCCGGCTCACCGACGACTTGCTCACCCCCACCGTCTCGGCCATCTCCGGGATCACCCGCGCGTAGTTCCGCGTGCTCACCCCCGCCAGCAGGATCTCCAGCATCCGGTCTGCAAGGCGTCCCGGACGCTGCATGGCTTCATAGGCTGGGACATCCACCTCGGCTCCCTGGCCCCCTTTCTTGCGCCGGAGCCGGGGGCGCTCCACCCGGACCTTCCGGTCCGACAGGTGCACCTGGCCTCCCTGCCGGCCGTACCAGACCACCGACCCCTCCTCCCGCTTCTTGCCCGCCTGCTTGGGGCCGGCGACCCCCTCGGCGCCCATCTCCAGCACAGCACCCAAGGTGGCCCGGCCCACCTCGTCGATGACCTCGTCGATGGCCAGCTCGGTCCGTTCCACCAACTCCACCATCGGGAGCAGGAACTGACCCTCCCGCTTCAGGAACTCCGTGATCGCCCGCTTGTCCGTCCGGTCCGCAACCTTTTACGTTCTCTTCATCGTGGTGGCTCCTTTCTGAGGGTTTTTTGCGCACCTGATCCTACCGGACCAGGCACCCCCGGAGCCACCACGTTTCTTTTTCCCTCTCAGGAACCTTCAACTACGGTTGGGACAGCTTCTCCATTTTCCTGCAGGAAGACAGACGGTGTCTCGACAACTCTGCGGTTACTCGTCGGCGGCGACCCAAGATCTGACAGATGAGGCGGACGAAAATGGCTCACCCAACGACCTCGTGGCTGCGGGGTGTTGGGTGTAGGGAGAAGGATCTAAACGCCTTCGCAGCCGATCGCTCACCTTGGCGTCTCTTCATTCCTGGTGGAGAGGCGTCTTCATTCCAAACTCCTTGGATGCTCGGTACCGCCCCGTGGATTTCGTTCTTTGGGCTGACAATTCTATTCCTAAAAACGCAAACCACCCCCTGACGTGCAAATCCGTCGCGAGGAGGGGCGAAAGCAGGTTGTTCCAGACTTGCACGGATTTCTGTTCGCGTGCGTCATCTAGGGTGAAATGAGTTTGCCACCCGAACGGGCTTCGGAGAGATGTCGCGCAGGAAGGTCACAGGAAGTGAGAAGAGGAGGTCTGGAGAGATCCTCGGACTATTTGGGCCCTCTTTCGGATACCGATCAGCCGAAAGGGTGATCGGCGACATCGAAGGTGGAGTGCATCACTACTACGCGAGGGAGGGGCCGCACGATTCGGAGGTAAGAGTTGAACTTGATGCAGGAGAAAAGCGGCTGGTGAGCACGAAAGACATCCTATCCCGGAACCACCTCAGGAATCTCCCGGATCGCTGAAATCGAGCCCCCCGCCAATTGGAAGTGGGCCAACCGCTCTCCAGTTCCTTGCCTGCATCAAGGCAGAGATGCCGCCAATGGCCGAAACGAGTAGAACGGGCCAGACCAATCCTCCGGCGGCTATGCCTCCGGTAGCGATCAGGGCCGCGAGCCCGGTCATCGCTCCCAGTAGACCGCCAAACACCGGATGGCCAGGAATACGACTCAGGGCCTTTGGAGTTTCTTGCGGGTTTGGCAGCTGGGTCATCACCCGGTCAACAAGTTCAAAGGGAACATCGATGTCAGGCTTGAGGGCACCTTTGAGGGCCCGGAGCATCTCGAGGTCCGCCTGGCACTCGGGACACGTCCTGACATGCTCTTCCGATTCCCGATCGGACGCTCCAAGAAAGTGGAAGTCGATCAGTTCATTTGGGTCCGGGCAGTTCGTTCTCATCTCTTCTCCCAGCTCTTTCGCAACTTCTGAACTCCGTAGCGGACGAGGGACCGTACGGTGGCTTTGTTCACACCCATCTTCTCGGCCACCTCCGTTGAGCTCAGTTCGAGAAAGTACCTCAGCTCAACTGCCTGCCGCGCACGGTCGGGGAGTCCTTCAAAGGCATGGATGAGGCCCTGATGCGCCTCCTTCTTCTCAATTTCATCCCCCGGGTCAGGAGGTTTCCAGACCCATTCCTCGCGAAGCAGGTGTTTCTCGACGCCGCTTGCGACCCTCTTTCTCGCGTTCTCCGCCCGAAGCTTGCTTCGACAAGTGTTATGACTAAGTCGAAAGAGCCAGCCCTCAAAGGGCCCCTGGCCGTCATAGCGAGATCGATTTTCGAATATCCGCATCCAGGTATCCTGGAACAGATCTTCTGCAGGAACGTCTGGTGTCGCGTAGCTCCGGCAGATCCGAAGGACGAGGGGCCCGTAGGCCTGAACGAGCTCCTTGAAGTGGCGATGATCCCCGGACCAGAAGCGTTCCAGATCAATCATGAAACGCGATCTGAGGGGAGATTGTGCGAATTCCTCCGTCTCTTCTTCTCGAGGAAGGCCAGGAGGACGAGCTCCAGAATCGGCAGACCATGCGGGGCCCAGACCGCGAACACCCCTGAGTTACCGGGATCCGGCCGGACCCACCCCCCGCTCACCAGGGAGGGAAGGAAGAAGGAGAACGCCACCAGCAGCCCCAGGGCCCACCGAAGATTCTTACGGGCTGGTGGGGGCAGGCCGGTTGTGAGGATTCCCACCATCCAACCCAACAACGCCGAGGGAACCGAGAAGAGTGCGAAGGCAATGGGGTGAAGTAGCAGGTAGGTCAACCAGTTGAGGGGCCTCTCCTGCGGTAGGCCCGAAAGGGAGCGTTCCGACGGCGGAAGCTGCTTTGCGAGGTTTCGCTGTGCCCAGAGGCCAGGAGTGGTTTCGGGGCCCGTCGGGTATCTCCTCTCGACTTCGCAGCCGGTGGCGGAATAGGCCTGATAGTCGGCCAGTGGCATGGCCACGGCCAAGAGGAGGTAGGTGAACAGAGCTACGAGGAGTCCGTGTGATGCGGTTCTCGCCTTCGACGCCCGTTCCGAAATCGCAAGCCCACCGGCGAAGGCCGCAAATGGAAAGAAGACCCCGATCCACCCGAGGAGAGCAGCAGAAACACCCCAGTAGTCCCAAGAGGCTGCCTGAGTCAATGCGACCAGAAGTTGATGAACGGCCGCGATGCAAAGCGGCAGGCAGACCCATGACGCAGTGGCTACCCAGAATGCTCGGGCTCGGACCCGCCTCTCAGGACTCGAAAACATCAGCCTCCCAAGGACTCCTCAATGCGACAATCGCTATGGTCCTGACAATTCCGGGTGAACCAGCAGCAACCGTAGCAGCAGATTGGATCCCCTCCCACTGTCTTGCAGCAATCGAGGATGGACCGGGGGATAACCTGAGTCTTAGCAGGCATGGCAATCAGGGCAAGGCCAAGCAGGGCGTTCACCAACAACAGTCCAACGGTGACTCTCTTTCGCATGGCGGGATTCCTCCAAGGGTTCAAGGGACGGAGTCAGGACGGATGGAAAGCGTTGAGATAAGCGAGTCCGTGGACCAACTCCCCAGGACCTGGAAGCCACCCGTAGTCTCGGTGGCTCCAATGACAGTCTCCACCGAAAAGAGGAAGGGCGTGAATTCTGGCGGAAATCGAACCGAGAAACCCACCCGTCCGGGAGTAGCCACGATCCATTCACTTCCTCTACCCAGAGGGTCGAAGGTCGTATCAAACAGCCTGATCCAAGCAGTGTTTCGGCCGGCGCATCGGAGCTCCGTCCCTATGGGCCGGAACCTGGCGAAATGGTCACGGTAGGCTCTGGCCATCGAGGGAAAGTCGATCCCCGCCGTTCTGAAGTCGGGCCCCAACTCGAGCCGGGCCATCCACCGCAGATATCGTTCAACATCCTGTAGAGTGATTCTGGTCGGGGCGATGGGGAGGGTCGTACCAGCGACCAGCCGACCCTTCCCGTCCAACCACTGGATCGAAGAAGAGTTGGGATTCCACAGGGCAACCTGATCTTCGCAGACGTCCCAGAGAGGTACTTGAACCCACTCTGTGAGACCCGAGTCCTTCTCTCCAATCAGATCGGGGAACCAAACCAGTTCCTCCATGGGCGTCAGGACTCGATCCGTAACCTGGAGGTGGCTCGACACTGCATCACTGGTTCGATGGATCTCCCGATCCGAGTGCGCAACCAGAAAGCCCGTTCCCAGCCGCCTTACCCTGAATGGATCAACGAATGACACGTCCCGGATATCCGACCGCGCTCGAAGCCGTCCTTCCTCACTGAGTCTCTCAGATCTCAAAATGTGGCCGTCTTCGGAGATCTCAGACACACGCGAGAGTCCGAAGTCCCAAACCAACAAGCTCCGGGATTTCTGGTCTGGGGAGGCCTGTAGGGCGTGCGGCTCCAGAAATTCACCGGGGCCGCGTCCTTCCGAACCGATTCGCACGGTCTGGCCCCCATCCAACGGTAGCTTGGTGAGGAGCGGAGGAGCGGTATCCAGGATCCAGAGAGCCCCATCCACGAAGACCATGTCGAGAACACCAGCAAATCGAACCTCCGGTCTGATGGGCCGGATCTCCTGGATTGGAACGGCAACGGATGTGGAGTCGTCTGACTTGAGGTCCGATTCGCACCCAAGGCTCAGACCAAACACCGCCAGGAAAAGGTTCAAGATGACTGAGAATCGATGGGAAGGGCTCACTTAAAATACTCCCCACCGTTGGCCGCCTTCACCCTTCCAAGGATCTCCTCCAGCCGAGCCCCATGGCCTTCCGCCACCACAACGCCGTCACCGTTTACCACAAAGACACAGGGGGGTGCGGCGGGTCACAGCCCTGTCGATTCCAGCTGGATCGCCCCCTGCTACAGACCATACATCAGCTGTCCATCCGTGAGCGGCTCCAAAGGTCATAACGGCCTCCAGGGATTCGGCTGAGACAGCGTTGACTGGAAGGCGGGTGTCGGTCGACTCCATCCAACTAGCCCAAGCGCCGGCGACCGTTCCGCACGGACCACAGTTGGAGTTGAAAACCAGGAGAACCATTGGCCTCCCTTTCCCAACCGCCAATTCACCCCCCTGTCCTCCGACTGCAACCAACCCCGCGAGAGAGTCCCCCGTCTGGACCCAGGAAATCGGCTCGGGGCCACCCACAACGACCGATGTGCCCAGGAGATAAGCCTGGACCAACGCCAGAATCACCAAGCCAACAAAGAATGAATCCCGCCATATCAGGGCCAAATTGGTCCTCCAATTCGACTTCGGCTTCGACGGTGACTTGCACACTGCCCATTTAGATAACGCGCTCCGACTGCCGAGCGTGCAAACTTGGTTTTCGCCCAACCCAAAGGAGACGGCAGTATGATCTTGGCCAATGGCAAGAGGGCTCGTGCATGCACCACAATTCCCACCGATCCCTTGGCCCCCTCATCCCTTAGTTCCCTCGCATGCTGGCCACAAGTTTGGTGTTGCACCGCCTGCGTCTTCCTTGTTGCCAGACGGTGCCTGCCTCACGGGGATCGGGCGAAGGGCCTCTGAGCTTTGCACGCATCCACTCCAAAATGCGTTCTCACATGTGGGGACTTGAGATCACGGCGCGTGCGGGCGGTGCCTTTGGCTCCTGCGGCAACGGGGGGGTATTCGCCGCAACTTCCTGACGGGAGACAGCCCGCGTTTTGCTTATCGATCAGAATCTCGGCGACTGGTACTCCTCCCCCGCCCAGGGATCCGGGAGCGCAACGAAGGCCATGGAGGATCCAGACGATGGCAAAATACTGCGTCGACAAGAACGCCCAGCCGAATGGAGACCACGAGGTCCACCGGGAAGGATGCAGGTATTGGCCGAACCCAGGAAACTGGATTCCTCTCGGGGACTTCACCAACTGCGCAGATGCCGTGCGGGAAGCGAAAAAGTACTACTCGCAGTCGGACCCCCCTGTGTGAGGATAGTCGTCGCCTCTCCTGAACGGCCATTGGGGTCGGGGAGAGGGAGAACGAGAGGGGGCGAAGAGGTGAGAAGGAGATGGCGGATTACACCGAGCCTTACGGAAGGAAGTTTCGGGCGAAGGCCATGGCAAGGAACTGATCCCGACAACTGAACCTCCGAACTCGCCGATTGCCGTCGTACCGTCGGATGCACCGGTCCAGCACGAAGCGGGAGCCATGGGCCATGAGCTGGGAGAAAACCATTTGTCTTCCGTTCATCATCCCTTCCCAGGTTCGGGTTCAACCCAGGATGGGAGCGCAGGAGCCGAGGTACAAATCGGTGCGGCTTCCTCATGCTCATAAGATGATGATCAACTTGAGGATACAAGATTCTCTTCTCAGCTTAACCGGACACTACTGTTGGAAGGTGCCAAAGCGCGGTGCGATGACCAAGATGGAACTTGTCAGATCAGTCCAAGGGGGGCGGGCCGGTATCTGACCCTGCGGACCGACTTCCTGAAGAACGGTGGTCTCAAGAGTCATGGCGGAAGCACACACCAAGAAGACCGTCACAAAACCTCCCTCAGCCAACAGTAGGGTTGACTACAGTGGGAGGCCTACGGAGGGGACTGAGAGCGACATGCCAGTGTTCATCCGCCTTCACGATTTGGCGGATGGGACTTCCTGGGAATTCGGACCTTTGCTCCGGGAAGCTCCTTTCAAACCGACAGGGTGTTGCAGTCGCTTCGAGAGTGAGGCTCGCCTCGCCGCCGCCGCAGTGGTCTTTCTGCCAAGCGTCAGGACAGCGGACCAGCAGGTTTGGTTGAAGAGCCTGATACAGGGTACACCCGGTCGATGCTGGATACTCCTCACGGCGTTCCAGCCCTCCGAGGTTCGAAAACTGATCGATCTGAATTTTGGGGTGAAGGTCGTTTGGCTTCACGAGGGTGCAGAGGTGTTTCTCCGGGCAGTTGGTCAAAGGCATGAGGAAAACCCTCTGGCGCGGATTGCTCGGCAGATCAAAAGGATCCCTTTAGATCCTCAATTCGTGCGGTCCCTCACCAAGACATGCCTCATGAGACGACCACCCCGAACGATCGACGGGATGGCGCGACTCGGGAACCTCTCTCGGGAGCAGCTTCGATACCGATGGCGGAAGTTCGTGGGCTCTGAGTTCAGGCTGATGGAGTTCTTGGATTCTGTCTTCCTGTTGAGATCTCTTGAAGCTCGGAGTAGGGGGCAATCCTGGCACGCCGTGTCGAGGACCATGACCGTGGACATCAAGACCATCAACAGAATGAGGAGGAGCCTGTTGAAGGACAGGGGTAGTCCCGCGCCCAACGATCTCCGGTGGCGATTGGTCGGGAACTTGGAGAGGTTCCTCTGCGGATTGGGAAAACGAAAGGCCCAGCCATCATCACAGGGCGACGGACGCGTGATGCGAGACCTCCAGGACCATTCCTATGGATGAGAAGACCCGGTTCGAGGTAAGCCCAAACCTAACCCTACATCCCTCCGGCGACAGGTTCGCCGCGTGGAGCTTCAGAAGCCGAGGCTATGTAGGGCTAGAGGCCCGGGAGATTCTCCTGCTTGAGTGGTTCTTGACGGGAGGAAGTGTTGCCCAGTGGAGGCGAGAACTCGGGGACCTCTCCGACAATTCCGTTGAAACCGACCAGGAGCGAGGCGGTCCATCGATCGAACAAGATCTCGTGGCTTCGGTCGAGCAGTTCGAATACCACGGGTTGATCCGCACAGTGGGAGGTGCCCGTGTTCAGAGGTCCGCTCGCCGAGCCGGGGAGAGCGACGTCAGGACTGACCCCATCTTCGTTGTCGGATGCCCACGTTCAGGAACTACGCTCCTCCGATGGATTCTCGATTCCCATCCGGCTATCAGCTGTGGGGCCGAAACGAAACTGCTTCCTTCGTTGAAAACCCTTTGGCACGACCAGCAGTTCAATCGTGTCCTGGGATCGCATCTTCCTGAAAATGACGTCCTGAATGAACTGCGAGGGTTCGCCAAATCCATCCTTTCCTTAGCATCCAGGAAGAGCCGAAAGAGGCGATGGGCGGACAAGACTCCCGACCACGTAACTTGTCTCGATTCCATCGACCGCCTGTTCGAGCATCGCCCCCAACACGTGTTTGTCGTTCGCCATGCCCTGGATGTATCCGACTCACTAAAGGAGCAGGTTACACCGAGTGTCGTGTCATTTATCAGAGAAAGTACGAGGCCCCATCTAGCGAAACATGACTTTCGGCTCAAGGCATATTGCGAGTACTGGCGGGACAGATCAACAACCCTGCGGTGTTTCGAGACCCGGCATTCTAGCCGTGTTCATTTTCTCCGCTACGAGGACTTAGTGTCTAGTCCTCAGGCCACTTTGCAGAAGCTCTGTCGTTTTCTGGGCGAGGATTGGGGTAACGAGACCCTCGAAAGAGCGTTCTCGGACCTCCACACCCCTGGTCTCGGTGATCAGAAGATCCATGGAACCAGCGGATTGACAACGGATCGACTCGGTAAGTGGCGGACCTGGGACGAATCCATCCTGCACTGTCTGGCACCCATTGTGGACGATGAACTCGAGGCCAACGGGTATCATCCGCTCCGAAACGAATAATGCCAGCCCACAGCGTGAACGATCCGAAGGAAGCCAGCATGCGCGGATATGTGAGGTTTGGGGTCCTACTGATAGCGCTCAGTTGCGTCACATGTTCGGAGAAGGGAGAACAGGTTTGGGTCTCTGCCGCTTCCAATGGAGACCTTCCCGCGACCATGGTAGTCCAGGTCCCTAATCTGGAGGCCATCCCGGCATGGCATCTCTCACCTGAGCCGCTCTTCAGGGTAAGTCTGGCGGGAGATACCTCCGACATCGGGTTCACCGATATCGGGGTTTGTCTCCCGACAGCAGATGGTGGGTTCTTTGTTTCGAACAGAACAAGCCCCCTAGCCGTCTACGAGTTCTCACGGGAGGGAGAATTGGTTCGGAGCTTCGGAAGGGAAGGGCGAGGGCCAGGAGAATACAAAGGCCCGCCAATCCCCTTCCCCTATCGCGGTGACTCCTTGGCGATTTGGGACGGAGAGTTCTTTCGCCTCACTATCTTTGGGCCCGACGGGGAGGCCGGGCGGACCCTGTCTCTACCTGGATCGCTGGGTCCACTCCCGATGAGGATCTCCCAAGGGCTCCCTGATGGGGGATTCATCGCTTTCCGGAGCGCCTTCAGCCTGAAACACCCAGATCATGCCGACGGTTGGGAACAGACACCTGCGGTCCGGCTTCACCCGGATGGATCCGTCAAGGGGATCCTTGGTCGATTCCCGACCGTGGAGTTGAGACTTGGACCGAACGGCCAAAACGCGCTTCTGGGTCTGGGTGGCCGGGGTTTACCCCTGCCCACGGAAGACGGTTTCGTTTGGCTGAAGACTGATAATGGAGAACTCCGGTTCATCAATTCGGATGGTTCAGTAAGGAGAGTGATAAGGCTATCCGCCGAGCGACGGCGGCTCACCAAGGAAAGCTGGGCTCGCTATGTGAGGGAGTCTCAACTCACCCAGTCATCTGGACAAAGAACCGCGCTGGATTTTCGCATGATCGAGAAGCTCGTCGAACGTCCTTTCGCAGCCCATGCCCCGATCCTTGAACGGGGGTTCGTGGCCAGCGATTCGCTCATTTGGATCGAGCTGTTTCGCTTCCCGTGGGAGCAATCCCATCGACTCTTGATGGTGACATATCCAGAGGGGCGGATCGTACGCCTATCTGTGCCCGAAGAAAAGAGAGTCCTTGCCATCTTCCCAAACAATCGAATCCTCCTTGAAGGGGAACTCGAGATTGGTGGAGGAGTTCTTGAAATGTACCCCATCCAGAAAGGAAGTCCTTTCCGATGAAGGCCCCAGGCCAAGGTCACCTTGGAGGGGGCCTTCGGGGGAGGTGATCTCCGAGGGGGCCCCCACCGCGGCTGGGAAGTGACATCATAGGGGAATCAAAGAGAGCATTGTGAAAGCCACTCGTCCTGAACACACTTCAAAGTTGACCGAACATGGGTTTGGCAGGGACCTGCCTAAGCCCCCGAATTCGATCGATCGGGAGGCCATCCGATGAACGGATCATCCCCTGCGGACTGCGGCAGGGTATTTCCCATCCTTCTCCTGCTCCTCTTCTCTCACCATGCCCAAGGGCAATCCGTCCAGGGGCACATACTGGATGATGTGGACGACACCCCCATCCGAGCAGCAGACGTGATCTTGCTCGCCGGTGCGGAAGGAGACCGAATCGTTGGATCAACCGCGTCGGATAGCGCCGGGTGGTTCGCTTTCGACTCCAGGAGGGAGGGCCGGTTCCGCCTCAGAGCCGAGCGCCTTGGGTACCACGCGGTCACCTCGCCCCCGTTCGACCTGGTGGAATCCGACACGCTACAGGTGGAGCTGAGGATGGCCGTGGACATCATCCTTCTCGCACCCCTGACCATCGTGTCGGACCGCATGCCCCTTGTCACCAGTATTCGGCTTCAAACAGGTGGATTCCTCGAGCGCCGGGAGCAATACGGGGTGGAGGGCGTGGGCCTGGGCACCTTCCTCTTGCCCGAGGATTGGGAGCACAGGAATCCCAGGACCGTCGCCCAGCTCCTCCAGGGGGTGAAGGGTGTTCGCCCCTCGGGTGATCGAGTGTTCCTCCGCTCGATCACCAGCTTCGATCCTAGGGGGTGTCTACCGAGCTACTACGTCGACGGTAACCATGTCAGATTGCGGTCCGACGACCGGATTGAGGACATCGTGCCAGTGGTCTTCATCACTGCGGTCGAAGTGTATCACGGGATCGCGCGCCCTGCCCGGTTCATGGACATGGAAAGGCACCCCTGCGGGGCAATCGTGATCTGGACCGGTTGATCTTTCCAGAGACACAGAGAGTTCACGATGGACGGCGCGGGGTTCAGGTTCCTCGGTTCCGTCCATCCGCCGTCCTGTTGAATATCCACGTTCTCGGCGGGGGAAAACCGACGCTCCCCAGCCAAGATCCCTGGGACCGAATCGGGTCCCGTGAGCCATTCACTGGTGCAACGGACCCAAACGGGCTTTTGATTCGGCCGTGCTCAGGCTTCGACCGGCAGTCATATTGATGAAATCCTCAAGGACTCCGAGGATGGAGTCCACGGTTGCTGCGGAATCAAGCCTCCCGACCCGCGAGAAGATCACGCGCCCATTCGAGTCCAGGAACAGGGTCTGCGGCACCCGCCGGAAACGGTGGATATCCTGTGCTCGGGGATCTTCAAGGATGGCGGTCTCGACCCTGAACCGGTGGCGCTCCAAGAACCGTCGCGTCTCTTCCGGCCTATCCAGGGAGATCCCCAGGAGTCTGAATCCAGCAGACTGCTCGATCTTGGATTGGACTTCTTTCCAAGCCGGGACGCTCGCTCCGCAATGGGGACATCGGGTGTTGAACACGAAGTAGATTAACCCCTGCCCAGTTGCCTTGCCCAAACGAATTGTGTCACCCTGGGCAGTGGGAACCTCAATTGCCGGAGCCAGGAAGCCAGGTGGGAGGCTTTGCTGGAGCTCGGTCAGCCGGTCCACTTCCCCCTTCATGGCGTTTGTTTGTCGGCCCAAGACGATTACCAAGGCCGTGAGCGAGAGAATGGCGAGATTCAGTAAGGTGGGTCTCATATCTCAACTGGACGGTCAGAGGTCTGGCTTGGACCTGTGGGAGTATCTCGTGCTGGTGGGTTCGAAACCCCTTTCGCCCCCACACGGGGTTAGAATGGAGAAGAGGAGCAACCGACTCCCTCCCATGAAAGGACCGGATTTGTGACCACTTTCCGGTGTGGGCTCCAGGAAGGGAGTCGGGCCATATTTTCCGGCACTTGTGAGGGTTTGCCCTAAGTCGGGTAGATGCAATGGCAATCACATCCGGGCAGGAAGCCAATCCCCGGTACATAGCCCGTGTAGTACTCGCACTCGCCCGGCAACGGTGTGCAGGTCCCGCGGCATTCGGGTCCGGTGTCGCAGGAACCGCCACCAACCAGGGAGCAGCCAGGGTCGATCTCCTGGGCCGACGCGACCGAAACCGCCTGTTGGGCCCCGAATCCGAGGCCACCAGCGACGATTAATGCAAGTGCGGAGTTTCCAGCCTTCCTGAGGGTGTCTCCCATGCTTACCTCCTTGTGAAAGGACTCAGTCAGGTCATGCTGGGCTCCTCGTCCGGGGGAAGACCATTCCTGAACTGAAGAGTCCTGCGACATGGTTCCGTCAACCGCAGGAGTTCCGGCCAGCGACCAACCCCGTTGAAAACACCCGGCATTTCTAAGATTCTTCGCGTTTCCTCCACTGCCAAGTGGACATTCGGTTCAGCCCCATGGAGATTCGGTTCAGGTGAATGCCCCCATCGAATCCCGGTTGATTATCGGTGGAGAGCTGGCTGGGAAGTAAAGAAATCGCTTGAATCGGACGATCCACGGCCAAAGGCCGAGGCTTTACGCCCGATTCATGGCTTCGCCAACGCGATTTCCAGAGCACCGAAACGGCAAAGCCGAAGGCACATTACCACCACCAGAGGTGGTGGGTTGTCACGTTGAACTCAAGCTCCCGTCATCAGTACCCTCCCCAATGCGGAGTGGCCCAGGCTTCATCGGGGGGGGACCACTCCGGGCGAGTGGGTATCGACCGGCGTGGCCTAGGGGCGCCGGATCCAGGGAGATGCTCGTCCCGGGCGTTCCCCGGTGTGAGGGCCGTTGTCAGATATTTCGCGACGGGTAACACTAACGGTAACAAACCCCACCATCGCTCACCGTTGCCCACGAGCGCGGATTCCCTTAAACCCAGTGTTAGCGGCGGCCCAAAATTGCACAGATGTGGCGGACGAGAATGGCACACTCAACGACCTCGTGGCTGCGGGGTGTTGGGTGTAACGAGCAGGATCTAAACGCCTTCGCAGCCGATCGTTCACATTGGCGTCTCCTCATTCCTGGTGGAGACGCGATGATCGGATGGAAGAAGCGCGTGTTGCTCAGACATTATCTCGAACAGGGCATGACCATTACCGCGGTGGCCGAAAAGCTTGGCGTCGGCCGCCGAACCGTTCACCGCTGGATCGAACAAGGCCAACTGGACCGGGACCTGAGTCCCGAGACCGTCCACTACGGCCCACGGCCTCCCGTTCCCCGTAAGATCGATCCCTACAAGGGCATCATCCTGGCTCGGCTTGAGACGTATCCCGAACTCTCGGCCGTGCGACTCTTCCAGGAGATTGCGGCTGCTGGCTATCCCGGTGGCTACACCCAGGTCAAGGAGTACGTCCGGATGGTCCGGCCCAAGCCTCCTGAGGAGGAAGTCATCCGCTTCGAGACCGCCCCAGGCCGGCAAGGGTAGGTGGACTTCGCCGACTTCCGCCTGCCCTGGGGCAAACGGTACGCACTCCTCGTTGTACTGGGCTACTCCCGCCTCTTCTGGCCCGAGTACTTCCGACGGAAGACCATGGAGGTCCTCTTCCGTGGCCTGGAGAGCGCGTTCGGCTACTTCGGAGGCGTACCCGCCGAGTTGCTCTTCGACCAGATGAAGGCCGTCATCATCGACGATGACAGGGACGATGGAGGCCGCGTCATGGAGAACCCCGAGTTCCTTCGCTTTGCCCATCACTGGGGCTTCCGGGTTCGCGCCTGCCGGCCCTACCGGGCCAAAACCAAGGGCAAGGTCGAGCGCCCCATCGGGTACGTCCGCAAGGGGTTCTTCTATGGTCGCGAGTTCATCCACGATGAGGACCTCAACCATCAAGCACGGTTCTGGATCGACAACACCGCCAACGTGCGCGTCCACGGCACCCTGAAAGAGCGGCCCATCGATCGGTTCAAGGATGAGCAGCACCTTCTCAGGCCCTTGGCTTCTCGCCCGTATCGATCCCTCGTTTTGCCTCCTGAACCGAAGAAGAAGGTCCGTACCCTCCTGCCTTCCATTGAGGTCGAGCATCGGCCCCTCAGGGCCTATGCCCAACTCACGGGAGGCCCTTCATGAACACGTCAACCGGTCGGTCTCGCCGCGACCTGATCCGACACATGCTGGCGGACCTCAAAATGCCCGGTGCTTTGGAAGCCCTGGATGAGGTCCTTTCCGGCGTCGATGGTGGGGGGCGTGACGGCCTCGGAGGCCGTTGAGCAGCTCCTGGGAGCCCAAATCACCCTCAGGAACAACCGCCGCTTGCAGGCCGCCATGCGCTCGTCCAGGCTGCCTTCCGTCAAAACCCTGGAGGACTTCGACTTCTCCTTCCAGCCCTCCATCAAGCGAGAGCAGATCGACTCCCTTCATGAGCTCAGCTTCCTAGAGAGGAAGGAGAACGTCGTGTTCCTCGGACCTCCGGGAGTCGGGAAGACCCATCTGGCTATCAGTCTCGCCATTGCTGCCGCCCAGGCCGGGCGCAGGGTGTACTACGGGACCCTGGTCGATCTCATCACGTCATTGGAGGAAGCCAAGGCCCCGGGACGCTTGGCCCACCGTCTCAAGACCCTTACCCACCCTTCGCTCCTCGTGGTCGACGAGATCGGCTATCTGCCCATCAGTCCCACGGGAGCCATGCTGTTCTTCCAGCTCATCAACCGGCGCTATGAGCACGCGTCCACTGTGCTCACCTCGAACAAGGGCTTCGAGGACTGGGGCACCGTGCTGGGGGACGAGGTCATGGCGGCCGCACTCATCGATCGCCTGCTCCACCACTGTCATATCGTCAACATCCGGGGCAACAGCTACCGAATGCGAAAACACGCCGATCTCTCAAAAGCCCTTCTCAACCCCCTCGAGGAGGACGAAAACCCCTCTCCCAAGAAGCGAGGGAAAACCCGAAAGAAGGTCCCGGCGTCCTGAGGCTCGCCCCCTCAACCGAGTGTGCCATTTTCACCCGCCACAAATGAGCCATTTTCATCCGGCGTTGACAGGAGCCTGGCCTCTCGCTTCCAGTACGCCCGACAGGATGGGCCTGCGGTGCCCTTCGGGCATCCTCGGCCGTCTCGCGGAATCCCATTGAGGACAAACCCGATCCTGAATGGCC
>CAYXGM010000011.1:0-27074 GCA_964464555.1 uncultured Gemmatimonadaceae bacterium
CCCCCGCCACCCCCCCGCCCCGTCCCCCTCCCCATCCTGGGGCCGTGAAGATTCGACCGAAGGTCCTGGGACAGCTCCTGGTGGAGACGGCCTCCCTCCCCGAGTCCGCCCTGGAAGAGGCTCTGGCTCGACAGGTGGGCACCGGCCGCCGCATCGGCTCCCTCCTGGTGGAGGGAGGCTGGACCGACGAGGAGGCCGTGGCCCGGTGCCTCTCCATTCAGCTCAACCTCCCCTATCAGCCCCCGCCCCTCAGTCCCCAGCCCCCCGCCCTCAGGGCCGTTCAGCCGGAGCTGGCCAGGCGGGGCCGGGTCCTCCCCCTCGAGACCAACGGCAGGACCCTCCGCCTGGCCATGGCCGACCCGCTGGACCTGGGCATCCTGGACGACGTCCAGTTCCAGTGCGGACGACGGGTGGAGCCTGTGGTGGCCTCCCCTCCGGCGGTCCTCCGGGGTCTGGCCCTTGGCTACGGGGAGGAGGTGAAGGACCTCCTGGACGAGCTCCCGGCGAAGTGGCGCCGGGAGGAGGGAGACGAAGGTGGCCCGGACTCCCTGGAGGAGGCGGCCCGATCCGCCCCCGTGGTCCGTCTGGTGGACCACATCCTCACACGGGCCGTAGAGGCCGGTGCCAGCGACATCCACATCGAGGCATACCGCTCCGACATCCGGGTCCGCTACCGATTGGACGGAATTCTCAGGGGAGTCATGGACCTCCCCTCGGGAAGCCACGAGGCCGTCCTCTCCCGTATCAAGATCATGGCCGGAATGGACATCAGCGTGAAGCGGCGTCCCCAGGACGGGGGATTTGCCCTGGGGCACGAGGGAAACCGCCTCAACCTCCGCGTCTCCACCCTTCCCCTTCGCCAGGGGGAGAAAGCCGTGATCCGGATCCTGGACCCGGGCCGGGGCCCCCGGAGCCTGGGGGAGCTGGGTCTTTCGGACCCGGACCTGGCCCGCCTCCGGAAAATCATGCGGGGCAGCCAGGGCGTTCTCCTGGCGGCGGGCCCCACGGGGAGCGGCAAGAGCAGTACCCTCTTCGCCGCCCTGACCGAGCTGGATACCCACCGGCGAAACCTGGTCACCCTGGAGGACCCGGTGGAGTACCGCCTCCCCGGGGCAAACCAGGTCCAGGTGAACCCCAGGGCCGGCCTGACCTTCCCGGCCTCCCTCCGCTCCGTCCTTCGTCAGGACCCGGACGTGGTCATGGTGGGTGAGATTCGGGACCGGGAGACGGCCGAGATCGCCATGGCCGCCGCCGTCACCGGGCACCTGGTCCTCAGCACCATCCACACCGTGGATGCCCCGGGGGCCATCACCCGCCTCCTGAACATGGGCGTCCCGCCCTACCTCCTGGCCGACGGACTGGAAGGAGTGGTGGCCCAGCGCCTGGTCCGCCGTCTCTGTGCCACCTGTGGAGGGAGGAAGGGGGAGGGATGCCGGGACTGCCCCGACGGGTACCGCGGCCGAACCGGGGTCTTCCAGGTCCTTACCATGACCGATCCCCTCCGGGAGGAGGTGGCCCGGGGTGGAAGCCTGGGAGAGCTTCGGCGCCTGGCCGCCGATGCGGGGATGGCGTCCCTGAAGGAGGATGCCCGGCGCAAGGTGTCCGAAGGGGTCACCTCCCCCCACGAGGTTGGCCGCATAATCCAGGGCGACACGGGCTCGGCGGTACCCTGCTCCCGATGCGGCAAGGAGGTGCCCCTGGGGGGACTCGGATGTCCATGGTGCGGCCAGCGCCGCCGCAAGAGCTGTGTCTGTGGCCGACCTCTCCGGGAGGCCTGGCGGTTCTGCCCCGCCTGCCTCCGGCCCGCCGGCGCCTCCTGAAGCATGTCCCGGCCCGGTCCGGGAGTCGGCTCCCCCGGGGGATGACGGGCGGGCCCGGGGCCCCTACCTTCTCCCCGCATCATGTTCAAGATCAAGAGCTTCCAGCGGCGTATCCTCGTCGCCCTTCTGGCCATCGGCCTCATTCCCGCCGCCCTCCTCCTCCTGGGCGGCACGTACCTGCTCCGTACCGGTATCCACCTCACCGGCACCGCCGGCCCCTGGAGCTCGGTGGCCGAGTCGGGACAGATCCTCCTGGCCCGCATGGACTCGGCCGGGGTAGCGGATTCCGCCGTGGTGGAGGCCGCCCGCACGCATCGGGAAGCCCTCTCCGAAAGTCTCCGGAACTCCCGCCTCTTCGCCCTCATGGGGGACCGCTTTCTGGATCTCCTCCCCTTCCTGGCCCTGGGGCTCATTCTCCTGGTGGGAATCCTGGCCTACCTGGTGGCCCGGCAACTCTCCAGGGGGTTCAGCCGCCCCATCCAGGACCTGGTAGGATGGACGGCCCTCATAGGGAAGGGGGAGTCGCTCCCCCCACCCGGTCCCGCCGACACCCGGGGCGTGAAGGAGTTCACGCAGCTCAGGAAGGCTCTTCGGGACATGGCCGACGAGTTGGAGGAGGGCCGCAGACAGGCCGTGCAGAGCGCCAAGCTCCGGAGCTGGACCGAGATGGCCCGGCGGGTGGCCCACGAGCTCAAGAACCCCCTCACGCCCATGCGCCTGGCCGCCGCCACCCTTCGACGGCTGGAGGGACCCGGGGTCCGGGAGGCCGGGACCGTCCTCATGGAGGAGATCGAGCGCCTGGACGAGATGGCCCGGACCTTCTCCCAGTTCGGCCGCATGCCCGAGGCGCCCCCGGCCGAGGTGGACATGGTCGAGCTCCTCCGTGCCCTGGTGGATCAGCACCGGAGCGCCGGCGTGGAGATCCGCCTGAGCGCTCCCCCGGATCTTCCCCTCGTCATGGGTCATTACGACGCTCTCCAGCGGAGCTTCCGTAACCTCCTTCTCAACGCCCTCCAGGCCGCCGGTGAGAGAGGGGAGGTCGAGGTGGAGCTGAGCGCCGGGGACGATTGCCTGTTGGTGGCGGTCCGGGACACGGGCCCGGGGATTCCCGAAGAGAACCTGGAGCGCATCTGGGATCCGGACTTCACCACCCGGAGCCGGGGGACCGGCCTGGGGCTGGCCATGGTCCGGCAGACCATCGACCTGCATCAGGGCAGGGTCACCGCCCGAAACCGATCCGGTGGAGGAGCCGTATTTCTGGTGGAGCTGCCAATGGAGAGGTCTTGATGGACATCCTCATCGTCGATGACGACGGAAATCTCCGACGAATGCTCCGGGCCCTCCTGGAGGCCGATGGTTATTCGATCCGGGAGGCCGAGTCCGCGGAGGAGGGGATCCGGGAGGTGGAGGAGGAGCCCCCGGAGATCATCCTCCTGGATCTCATGCTCCCGGGAATGAGCGGCCTGGAGGCCCTTCCCCGTCTTGGAGATCTGGCCCCGGGCGTGCCCGTGGTCATGATGAGCGGTAAGGCCACGCTGGGGGACGCGGTGGAGGCCACCCGCCTCGGCGCCTTCCACTTCATCGAGAAGCCCCTGACCCCCGAGGCCGTTCTCCTCACGGTCCAGGGGGCCATGGAGGTCAGCCGGGCCCGGGACCTGACCCGGGCCCTCCACGACGAGCTGGGACCCGAGGCCGAACTCATCGGCCGCTCCCAGGGAATCAACAGGGTCAGGGAGCTCATCCAGAAGGTGGCCCCCACCGGGGCCAGGGTCCTCATCACCGGTGAGAGCGGCACCGGAAAGGAGCTGGTGGCCGCCGCCATCCACGCCCTTTCTCCCCGACGGGGACGAGCCTTCGTCAGGGTGAACAGCGCCGCCATCCCCAAGGACCTGGTGGAGAGCGAGATGTTCGGCCACGAGAAGGGGTCGTTCACCGGCGCCACCCAGCGCAGGAGAGGCCGCTTCGAGATGGCCCACCAGGGCACCCTCTTCCTGGACGAGGTGGGAGACCTGGGACCCGAGGCCCAGGCCAAGCTCCTCCGGGCCATCGAGACCGGGGTGGTGGAGCGGGTGGGGGGGAGCAAGCCCATCCACGCCGACGTCCGGGTCGTGGCGGCCACCAACCACGACCTCGGGGCCCAGGTGGAGGAGGGCACCTTTCGCCAGGATCTCCTCTTTCGGCTCGAGGTCGTGCCCATCCATCTACCGCCCCTCCGGGAACGCCTGGAGGACCTTCCCCTCCTCGTCACCCAC
The DNA here is from genome assembly GCA_964464555.1 of uncultured Gemmatimonadaceae bacterium. GTDB lineage: Bacteria > Gemmatimonadota > Gemmatimonadetes > Longimicrobiales > Gaopeijiaceae > CAYXGM01. Next base: position 4,073 of record CAYXGM010000011.1, read on the forward strand.
GGAATCCAGCGCCTCCGCAAGCGTAGGGGAGTGCCCCCGCCCCACATCTCCGGCGAAGCCATGGACGCTCTGGCACGGTATCCCTGGCCGGGAAACGTCCGCGAGCTCTTCAACATCCTGGAGCGCCTCGCCATCCTGAGCACCGGTGGCACCGTGGGGCCCGATGACGTGGCCCGCCTCCTCCCCACGCCCAAGGCCGGGGTGAGGGTGGGCCCGGGGTACCAGGAGGGAGACCCCCGTCCCCTCCGGGAACGCCTGGAGGACTACGAGCGGGCCCTCATCCGGGGCGCCCTCCACGGCTCCGACGGAAACGTAGCCGAGGCGGCCCGGCGCCTGCAGACGGATCGAGCCAACCTCTATCGACGTATGAAGAGATTGGAGCTCGGGGAGGGGTAGACGGCCGGGAAGCCCGGGACGAGTCCGGTCGTGTCGTTACGCAACACCCGGCCGTATCCGTGCGTGCCTTCGACGCACACCCGAAGGTGACACGAAATCACGCAACATTCAGTCGGACTGACACTTGTGACATCAATGAACGTCTGGTACGAACTCTGCCGGAGGGACCCGTCAGGCAGCACAGGTCCCCCACACGGGAGGAAACGATGAAGATGGGTCCGGTATTTCCGGCGGGTCTGGTGTTCCTGGTGATTCTGATGACGACGGCGGTCCCCGAGCTGGTGGCCCAGGAACGACCGCCCTACCCACGGGATCAGGAACGGCGCATCCAGGAGGCCGATCTGCCCCGCTGGGTGGAAGAAGACGTCATCCGCTTCTTCAACGACCCGTCCACCATCCGTTTCAACGGCCGGTCCCGCATTCCCTCCACCCGGGTCATCGTGGGGGACGTGGCGGCCCTGGGAGGCCCCCTTACCCTGGCCGGGGAAGTGGACGGGGACCTGATGATGGTGAACGGTGACCTGATCTTCGCCTCCGGCGGCACCGTCACCGGGGACGTCCTCATCGTCGGCGGAAGGGTCCTGGGAGGGGATCTGGGCGACATCGGAGGAGACCTGAGGGTCTTCGAGGAACCGCTCCGGTACGTCCGGCGGGGCGACCGTATCCGGCCCGCTCGGAGGGACCCCGACGAGGACCCCTGGTTCTCCCCGCGATTCGGCTGGGGCGACGCCCGTTTCACCGTCAAGGCCGGACAGAACTACAACCGTATCGAGGGACTTCCGGTGGTGTTCGGGCCCTCCTTCCGCACCGCCGGACCCAACCCCCTCAAGGCCGATTTCTTTGCCATCTGGCGTACCGACTACGGGCTGGAGCTGGGAGAGGAGGACTTCGGGTGGGCCCTCCGGGGCGAGCAGACCTTCGGAGGCCGGGGCCAGGTCGGGCTCGGCGGGAGCTTCTACTCCAGGGTGGATCCCATCGAGGACTGGGGGATCAGCAACCTGGAGGCCTCCCTGGCCACCTTCATCCTTCACAAAGACTACCGGGACTACTACGAGAGGGAGGGTTGGAGCGTCTTCGGCCGCCTCTCCTTCCCCTTCTACCCCATCGAGCTCAGAGCCGAGTACTTCCAGGAGGACCACCGGTTCGCCTCTGTCTCCTCCCCCTGGTCCCTGACCAAGAACAACGAGCCCTGGCGGGAGCAGCCCCTGGTGGCCGAGGGGGACCTCCGCTTCGTGGAGGCCGCCCTGACGTTGGACACCCGGAACTACCGTGACGATCCCACCGACGGTTGGCACATCCAGGCGGTGGGCAGGAAGGGACTGGGAGGGGAGCTCTACCTTCCGGAACATCGGGCCGCCCCCGAAACCCAGGCCGCCATCATCGAGGCCGAGGAGTACGAGACCAACTTCCTCTCCGGGTTCCTCGACATTCGAAGCTATAACAGGGTGGGCCCCCGCTCCTCCCTCAACCTCAGGGGGATTATGGGGGGATCACTGAACGACGTTCCCCTCCCGCCCCAGTATCAGCACGCTCTGGGCGGGGTGGGGTCCCTCCCCGGACAGCGTCTCTTCGCCGGCGATTGCGGGGCCCGCACCACGCTGCGACGGTACGACGTGGAGGTGGACGAGGACGTCACGGCCCGGGAGGCCGTTTTCCCGGCCTACGGGTGCGACCAGTTCGCACTCTTTCAGGCCGAGTTCCGGGGGAGTCTCTTCGTGGACTGGAGCTTCGGATGGGACGATGAGGAAGACGACTGGGACGAAGATTGGAGCTGGTATCCCAGCATCGAGCTCTCCCCGGACTGGGCCACATTCTTCAACATGGGCCGCGGCTGGTCCGTGCTGGAGGAAGGATCCGACACCGACACCCTCATGGACGTGGGCGTCGGCCTCTACCTGGGAGACCTGGGCGTCTACTTCGCCTATCCCCTGAACGAGGACCGGAACGGAGATCGTGAGGGGCAGTTCTTCATTCGCCTCAGTCGGCGGTTCTGAACCCCGCCCCGTGACCGGATCCGTGAAGGGGGGGACGAGGAACCTTCCACGGGCCATGATTCTCCCGGCCCTCGCACTCCTGCTGCTCTGCCCGGATTCTCTCAGGGCGCAGGAGGAGCCACCCCTCCGCTTCAGCGTGGACCCGGAGACGGGGGCGGCCGTGGTGGAGTTGGGAAACCTTCTGGAGGATCCGCCCCTCCTGGATGCCGTCCACTCGGGACTTCCCCTCCGGATCCAGATCCTCGTCCAGCTCTGGAAGGACGGATTCTTCGACGACCAGGAGGGCCAGTACGTGTGGCGGGCCAGCGTGATTTTCGACCCCCTCACCGAGCGGTACCGGGTGCAGACCGGGGGAGAGGACACCGAGCCCGTGGAGGTGAACACCCTGGAGGAGGCCCGCCGCACCCTCCAGCGGACCCTGGAGGTCCCCCTGCGACCCCGGAAGCACGGGGGCTACTACTACATGGCCGACGTAAGGGTGGAGACCCTCTCCCTCAGCGACCTGGAAGAGCTCCAGCGATGGCTCCAGGGCGAGCTGGCCCCGGTGGTTGCCGGCGAACGGGACGTGGAGGGGGCCCTGGCCAGGGGGTTCAAGCGGGTTCTGGTGCAGATGCTCGGCCTCCCCACCCAGCGGTTCCAGGTCCGCTCCCCCACCTTCAGGGTGGGGGGAACCTGAGAAGGGCCGCCGGCCTCAGGCCCGCCGCTCCCACCTCTTCTTCGTAAGCTCCTCCACCCGGTCCCTTTTCAACCCCACCCCCATCCCCACCCCCCGGGGCACGGGCATCATCCCCCCGTCCATGACGAACTCGGGCTCCACGATGTCTTCTTCCCAGTACCGGCGGCTCTCGGAGATGTCGCCCGGGAGGGTGAAGTTCGGCAGGGAGGCCAGGGCGAGATTGTACGCCCGGCCCACCCCGGACTCCAGCATTCCACCACACCAGACGGGCACATCCGCCTCTGCGCAGATGTCGTGAATGGCCACCGAAGAGGTGAAGCCACCCACACGCCCCGGCTTGACGTTGATGATCCTTCCGCTCCCCAGCTCCAGGGCCAGGCGGGTATCTTCCGGGGAGCGGATGGACTCGTCCAGACAAATCGGCGTGGACATCCGAGCCTGAAGGAGTGCGTGCTGTCTCAGGTCCTCAGAGTCCAGGGGCTGCTCCACCATCATCAGATCCAGCTCGTCCAGCTCCTGCAGGCGGGACGCATCGGCCAGGGTGTACGCCGAGTTGGCGTCGGCCATGAGGGGGGCGTCGGGAAAACGGTCCCGCACAACCCGAGTCATCTCCACGTCCCGGCCCGGCTTGATCTTCAGCTTGATCTTTCGGTATCCGGCCTCCAGGAGCCCCTCGATCTTCTCCAGGAGGGCGTCGTCCGTCTTCTGGAGCCCCACGCTCACCCCCACCGGGACTTCGGGGCGGGTGCCGCCCAGAAGAGCGGCCAGGGAGACGCCCTCCTCCACGGCCTTCAGCCCCCACGCCCCCATTTCCAGGGCGGCCTTGGCCATGGGGTGGCCCCGGACCCAACCCCCCGGGGTCAGTATCTCTTCCGGGAAATCCACCTCCAGCCCCACCACCCCGGGGAGGAGGTACTCGGTGAGGATGTGCCAGGCCGTCTCGGGTGTCTCGTAGGAGTAGTTGGGGGCCTCGGCGGCCACGCACTCGCTCCAGGCCTCCCCCTCCTCGCCCTCCAGGCGCAGAAGGAGAACCCGTCGCTCGCTCCACCCCCCGGTGCTGATCTCGAAGCGCTCCCTGAGTCGAAGGTGGATCTCCCGGAGCTCCACGGCGCGAATCTTCATGCGTCGATTCCTTTCGGCATCATCGGTCCGACTCCCCGGGTTCCGGATCTTCACCATCCCGCACGAGGAGGTAGTGGGAGACGGGGGCTCCCCGGAGGAACTCCCGCAGCTCCCAACCCCGGTCCAGGTAGTGCACGAAGGGGTCCCGTGTAGCCTCTCTCCACCGGACCGCCAGCTCCAGGTCCCCTTCCATCATGGCGTTCACGTCCTCCGGGACAGGGAGGACGAGCCGGGACCCCTCCAGGGAGAGATCGGGAGCGCCCGGCTCGGGAAACGCACCGGCCCGGCTCCAGGAGACGATGCGGGGAAGTGGGCCGGCCTCATCCAGCTCCTCCAACGTCGGCGCCGACCCCTCTCCGTCCAGCCGCTCCGTCACCCTCCGGGCATCCAAGACCCAGTGGGCCACCAACCGGTCCGTCCCGACCCGGTGCAGGGAGGAGCCCGTATCACCGTACATGTTCGGGACGTACTTCCGGCTCACGATGCCGAGCTTGGCGAAGTTGACGTACGCATTCCGCCCCTGAAGGGGATCGAAGGTCCAGTACATGAGGCGGACGCCCCGCTCCAGCAGGACGCTCCGCTGGTAGGCCTTGAGGCGGGTGCCCAGTCCCCGGTCCCGGAGCCCCGGCCGGACGGCCAGCATGTCGGACCAGTGGACCGGCTCCCCGTCTCTCACCCCGGTGAGGCCGAAGACGAACCCCTGCAGCCGCCCATCTTCGTCGTAGGCCCCGGCGGCCAGCCCGCCGAGCTTGTTGGCGATCATGAGGATGGCCGTGGAGACCTGCTCCCTGAAACCGATGCCCCAGATCTCCTCCTGAAAGTCCACGCAGTCCTGGTACTCTTCCAGCGTCTCGAAGGGACGGAAAGTGACGGGAGAGCTCATGGGTCCATCATGAGGAGACGGGCCAGGAGGGCCACACGCTCCGTCTGGCGGTCCACGTAGAGGAACTCGTGGGCGGCGTGGGCCCCGTCTCCTACGGCGCCAAGGCCGTCCAGGGTCGCCGTATGCCGACTGGTGGTATTGCCGTCCGAGCCGCCTCCCGCCGTCACCTCCTCCAACTCCATGCCCAGCTCCCGGGCGGTCTCCCGGGACCGCTCCCAGAGGGCCCGGTTCCGCTCGTTGGCCTCCAGGGGGGGGATGAAGGCGGTTCGGGTGATCTCCAGGGTGGTGCCGGGGACGGTGGTGGTGAGGGCCCGGACCCGCTCCTCCATCTCCTCACCGTCGGCCAGGGAAAGGATCCGCACGTCCACCTCGGCGGTAGCCGACGGGGGCGTCACGTTAGCCCGGGTCCCTCCGGAGACGACCCCCACATTCAGTGAGATCCCCCGGTCCAGGTCGGTCATCCCGTGGAGGGTCTGGATGAGGTGGCTCAGCTCCAGGACGGCGCTGGCACCCCCCTCGGGATCCAGCCCCGCGTGGGCGGCCTTCCCCGTCACCTCCATCTCGAACTGAAGGACCCCCTTCCTCACCGTCTTCAGCTTCCCTTCCTCGCCCATGGCCGGCTCGGGAATGAAGGCCCGGGCCATCCGCCGGGCCACTTTGGCGATGGTCCTCTTCGACTCCAGGCTCCCCGTCTCCTCGTCGGAGTTCACCAGGATCACCGGCGTCAGGGGAGGCTCCAGCCCCAGCGTTCGGAGGATCCTGAGGGCAAAGATCATCTGCACGAGCCCCGCCTTCATATCGAAGACGCCGGGCCCCCGGAGACGGTTTCCCTCCCTGACCACCGGCATGGTTTCCAGGGTTCCCGACTTCCAGACCGTGTCGCAGTGACCCATGAGAAGCTGGGCCGGTCGTCTCTTCTCCCGATTGCGGGGGACGGCCATGAGGATCCCGCCCGTGGTCTCTCCGGCAAGCTTCCGAACCCGAAAGCCCAGATCCTCGCAGGCCCGGGTGAGGAGGGCCTGAACCGGTCGCTGGGATTCGGGCTCGTCGGAAGGGGACTCCATGGAGGCCAGCTCCATGATCATGGAGATCATGGCCTCCTCCTGAGCCCGTGCCGCTTGCACGAGGGCCTCGCCCAGCTCCGTCCTGTTGCGGGCCCCCGTCACCGTCCGCTCCCGTTCATCGGTTCATCCTCCACCTTCTGGATTCATCATCGGTACACACCGCCCCGGCGGTAGCTCTCGTCCAGGAGCTCCAGGGGATGGGCCACCTCCACCGCCGCACCGGCCATTCGCAGACCGGCCCCGATCTGCATCATGCACCCCGGGTTCGGCGTCGTCACCACCTGGGCCCCGGTAGCCAGCACGGCCCTGATCTTGTCCTCCCCGATCTCCCCTCCCAGCTCGGGATGAGTGATCCCGTATACCCCCGCACCCCCGCAACACTCGTCCAGCCCCTCCAGGGGAACGACCTCCAGCCCCGGGATGGCGTCCAGGACGGCCAGGGGCTCGGCGTCGATCTTCTGGGCGTGGAGAAGGTGACAGGGAGCATCGTAGGTGACCCGGAGAAGCAGGGAGCCTCCCCTCCTGAGCCCCGGACGCCCCAATAGCTCCGAGACGTCCCGGACCCGGGCGGCCAGGGCCTCGGCCCGTTCCCGCCAGGCATCGTCCCGGGCCAGAAGGTGGCCGTACTCCTTCATGGCCGCCCCGCACCCCGCGGCGTTCACGGCGATGATCTCCACACCGGCATCCTCGAAGGCCCGGATGTTCTCCCTGGCCAGCTTCCGGGCCCCTTCCAGGTCCCCGGTGTGGGCGTGGAGAGCCCCACAACAGCCCTGCCCCGGCACCCGCACGATCCGGTACCCGTTGGCCTCCAGCACCCGCATCGTGGCCCGGTTCACCCGACCCAGGAGACCCTCCTGCACGCATCCCAGGAGGACGGCCGTACCGGCCCCACCGCCCAGGGACCCGGACTCTTGGGTCGGCCCGGTTTCAGGGTCAGACCTTCGGGGGACCGATCCCGTCCCCCCACCCAACTCCCCCGGGGCCGTGGCCGCAACCATGCCCATCCCCAGACGAAGCTGACCCATCCACCCCTCCCCGGACAGCCGCTGGGCAGCCACCGCCGGAATCCCCGTGGCCCTGAAGAGCCGAAGGAGGAACATGGCGGGGGCAAGGAGGGCCTTGCGGGCCATGACCCGAGGGAGGCTTCGGGTCAGAAAGCCGGGAGGCGAGGCCCGGGCGGCCACCTCCCTGGCTCCCTCCAGGAGGCGTCCGTACTCCACCCCCGATGGGCAGACCGACTCGCACGCCCTGCACCCGAGACACCGGTCCAGGTGCGTGTTGAAGGTCCCGGAAGCCGGATCGATGCGGCCGTCCACCACCGCCCGCATGAAGTGGAGCCTCCCCCGGGGAGAATCGGCCTCGTCTCCCAGACGGGTGTAGGTGGGGCAGGCCGGAAGACAGAAACCGCAGTGCACGCAGTTGAAGAGCTTCTCCTCCTGGAACTCCAGTTCCCTGAGGAGGGTCTCGCCCGGTGTCTTCCTGCCCGTCATTCCTTGTTCCTCCCCATGAGCGTGGTCAGGGCGGTCACCATGCCCCGGATCCCCCCCTTCCACCGAAAGTGGAGGGCCGCCCGGAGGGTCCGTTCCGTGGAGCGGTCGTAGGGGAACCACCACGGCTCCCGCCTCAGGCCCAGCCGGTCCCTCAGCACACTCTTGCTGCGCGTGAACTCCGCCAGTCCCTCCAACCCCTTTCCACGCCCGTACCCGCTCTCCCCCACCCCACCGAAGGGCAAGCCCGGGATCCCGTAGTGGGCCAGGGCATCGTTGATGCTGACGCCCCCCACCCTGAGGGCCCGGGCCACGGCCAATCCCCGGACTCGATTCCGCGTCCACACGCTGGCCGAGAGACCGTAGGGGGTTTCGTTCGCCCGCCTGACGGCCTCTTCCGCGTCCTTCACGGCAACCATGGGCAGCAGGGGGCCGAAGGTCTCCTCGTGGAGAACCCGGGACGAAGGGTCCAGATCGGTGAGGACCGTGGGCTCCATGACGTTCGACGCAGGGTCCGTGCGTCCGCCCCCAATCAGCACGGTGGCCCCCCGGGCCACGGCATCGTTGAGCTGGTTCTCCACGATCTCCAGTTGTTCCGGCGTGGCCATGGGTCCCATCTCACCCCCCCTCGTCGATCCCGCTTTCACTTCCTTCACCCGGGCCAGGACTTCCCGGAGGAAGGCGTCATAGACCTCCTCCTCCACGAAGACCCGCTCCACCCCGATGCAGGTTTGACCGGCGTTCTGCAGGCTTCCCCAGACCACGCCCCGGGCCGCTCGTTCCAGCTCCGCGTCGGCCAGCACGATGGCTGCGTCCTTTCCCCCCAGCTCCAGGACCACCGGCGTGAGGGAGTCGGCGGCGGCGGCCAAGACCCTCCGGCCGGTCTCCGACCCCCCGGTGAAGAAGACCTTGTCCACCCCGGACCGGACCAGGGCCTCCCCCGTGGGACCGGCTCCCACGATGACCTGTACCAGACCCTCGGGAAGGCCGGCGTCCCGGGCCAGATCCTCTGCCAGGAGCCCGGAGTAGGGGGTGTACTCGGAGGGTTTGAGGACGACCCCGTTTCCGCCGAAGAGGGCCGTGAGGACCGGGGTCATGGAGAGGATGAAGGGATAGTTCCAGGGACTGATGACCCCCACCACCCCCAGAGGCTCCCGGAGGATCATGGCCTTCTTCCAGACCATCCAGGAGGTGGACACCCTCCGGGGAGCCAGGAAGCCCGAGGCTTCCTCGAGGTAGAACCGCAAAAGATCAATGACGGTGGTGACCTCCACCAGGGCCTCGGTCCGGGGCTTCCCCGTCTCGGCCACGATGGTCTCTTCGATCTCCCGGGAACGGGACCCCAGGGCACCCAGAAGCCCACGCAGGCGCCGCTCCCGGTCCCCGGGCTCCAGGGAGCCCCATCCCTCCTGGACCTTCCGGGACCGGGCCACCCGGGCCGGCACCTCCCCGGGCTGGGTCACCGCCAGCTCCCCCACCAGCGATCCGTCGGAGGGGCGAAAGACCCGGACTACCTGGGGGGCGGCTTCCTCAGGGGTTTGAGAGAAGGGCCGATCCTGGCTCATACCACGAAGCGTCCCGGAGCCAGGATCCCCATGGGATCCATCTCCCGTTTCAGACCTTCCATGAGCCTCAGCTCCGGTCCCGGCTCTCCCCAGGCTCCCACCGCAGCAACCAGGGCCCGGGGGCCCCGGCTCACCGTAAGACTCCCTCCCCGACGCTCCAGCCGCTCCCTGAGCCCGGTGAGAAGGCCCATCCACCGCTGCAGCTCGTCGTTCTCCTCGGGTCCCTGGTTCACCCTCACTCTGAGGATCCCCGCCCCCACATGGGCAGAGGCTCGGATGTCGGGGGCACCGGGCGCCTGATCCGCCAACCTCCGGAGCTCTTCCAGGAGGACGCCCATCTCCGACGGGAGGAGCGCCAATCTCAGGGTCAACGCCCCTCCGTCCTCCCACCCTTCGAGCGCCTGGTGGAGTCGGCGGCTCTCTTCGCCCTCCAGCCGCCGGAGGCTCGCCGAAGCTCCACCCCCCAACACCTCCACGACCTGGTCCGCCAGGGCTTCCGCCTGGGATTCGGGCCCCATGATCCGCAGCAACAGTGCCGCCCCGAGGCTGCCATCGGCTCCTTCGCCCAGGAACCCGCCGCCTCGTGGAAGGGGCTCCACCAACTCCACGGCGGCAAGGGGCAGGGAGGAGAGAGCCGCTGCCCGTGCCCGGGGAAGGAGGTATTCTGCGTCGGGGCCCGGCTGAACGAGGGTCAGGTCCGCTTCGGGAAGGGGGAAGAGGCGAGCCGACACGGAGGCCACGACTCCCAGCGTCCCCCAGCTTCCGATGCTGAGGCGGGTCATGTCGAACCCCGCCACGTTCTTCACCACCCGCCCCCCCCACCGGAGGACCCGGCCGTCCCCGGAGACGAGGGTCACCCCCAGGACATGGTCCCGCGGGGTTCCGTAGTCGGCGCTCAGGGACCCGGCCCGACCCACGGCCACGAGGGCACCCAGGGATCCCCTCCGGCTCCCCGGAGGATCCAGGGGGAGCCACTGCCCGTTGGCCGCCGTGGCCTCCTCCAGCGTCGCCATGGGTGTGCCGGCCCCGGCGGTGAAGGTCAGGTCCCCGGGCTCGTACACCTCCATCCCCTGAAGCCGTGACACGCTCACCACCAGCTCCGCCTCCCCGCCCCCCCCTCCATCCAGCCAGGTTCCCAGGCCGGCCGGGAGGACTCGCCACCCCTCTTCACTGGCCCGGCCCAGGAGGTCGGCCAGGGCCTCCACCGACGGAGGAGCCACCACCGCCTTCGGCGTCCATCCATCCCATCCCCAGGAGGCGACCTCTCCCTCCGGGACCAAAGCCTCCGGGCTCAGGGTCTCCTCCAGCGCCTTGCGGAACGTGTCGGTCATCCCCCACCTCCCCCGGCCGGGCCCGCAGCATCCTCCTCCTCGGGGAGCACCTTTCCGGGGTTGCAGAGGCCCGCCGGATCGAAGACGGCCTTCACGCCCCGCAGAACGTCCAGCTCCGTGGGGGAAAAGACCAGAGGCATGTACTTCCGCTTGTCCACCCCCACCCCGTGTTCCCCCGTGATGGTGCCGCCGGCCTCCACGCAGACCGTCATGATCTCCCGGGACGCCTCCTCGACCCGCCGGGTCTCCTCCGGGTCACGTCGGTCGAAGACGATGTTGGGATGGAGGTTTCCGTCTCCCGCATGGAAGACGTTGGCCACCTGGAGCTCGTAACGCTCGGCGATCTCCATGATCCTGGCCAGAACCTCGGGGAGTCGGGTCCGGGGCACGGTGGCATCCTGAACCAGGAGGTCCGGTGCCAGGCGCCCCATGGTTCCGAAGGACTTCTTGCGGCCCTTCCAGAGCGCCGCCCGCTCCTCCGCCGAGCTTGCCCTACGCACCTCCCGGGCACCGTGCTCCAGGCAGCACCGCTCCGCCTCCCGGGCATCGCCGTCCAGCCCGGCGTCGGGCCCGTCGAACTCCACGACCAGCGCCGCCGCGGCATCGGTGGGATAGCCGGCGGCGAAGACGCTGGCCTCCACGGCCCTGATGGTGTTGTTGTCCACGATCTCCAGGGCGGCGGGGAGGAGTCCCTTCGAGATGATGGAGGTCACGGCGGCCCCGGCCTCTTCCAGGGTGTCGAAGATGGCCAGCAGGGTCCGTACTCCTTCGGGAAGGGGAAGGAGGGCCACCTCGATCTCCGTGGCCAGCCCGAAGCACCCCTCCGACCCCACGAACAGGCCCACCAGGTCGAAGGAGGGGGGCTCCCGGCCCTGGCCTCCCAGCCACAGGGTCTCGCCGTGGGCAAGGACGACCCGGAGGCCGGTGATGTAGCGACTGGTGACCCCGTACTTGAGGCAGTGGGGCCCTCCTGCGTTCTCCCCCACATTTCCCCCGATGGTGCATGCCGTCTGGGAGGAAGGGTCCGGAGCGTAGTAGAGTCCGTGGGGAGCCACGGCCGTGGAGAGGTCGGCGTTGAGCACGCCGCACTCAAGGAGGGCCCGACGGTTCTCCGGATCCACCTCCAGGATCCGATTCATCCGGGACGTGCTCAGGACCACGCCCCCCTTCAGGGAGAGGGCACCCCCGGAGAGCCCCGTTCCCGCACCGCGGGGGACCAGGGGAATCCCGTCCTCGTGGAGGACCCGGATAACGCCGGCGACCTCCCCGGTATCGGCGGGAAGGACCACGGCCTGGGGGACCTGGTTGTGGGCCGTCTGGGCGTCGGCCTCGTAGACCAGGAGCCGGTCCGGATCGGTGATGACCCAGGAGTCGCCTACGACGTCCCGCAGTCGGGACAGGACGGAATCGGGGAGGGGTCGGATCAAGGGCGTCTACCTGCCGAGTCATGGGTCACGAGGCGTGGCTGAGGATACCATCGGGCCCTCCAGGGGAGCAACAGGCGGGCGAGAACCGTGTGTGATGCCCTCCCGCCTGCCGAGGCTTCTCCGGACCCTGTGCCAGGTCCCGGTCTCAGACGGTTTCCGGTCATCCCTCGCCGTGGTCCAGATGGTGGAGCATCACCTCGACGCTCCGCTCCGCCGCCTTCCTGACCCGCCGGGAGAGCCGGTAGCCGTAGACCCGGTCCACCAGACCTCCCGCACTCTCCCCCGGGTAACGCCCACGGAGCTCGGCCACCTGGGCGATCCGCTCCAGTCGGTGTCGGCGGAAGCGCCGGAGAGTGTCCGTCACGTCGGTGACGGGAGGCCCGTGGGAGGGGTAGAGGACTCGCGGACCCAGGGCTTCAACCTTCGACAGGGAGGCCAGGTAGTCGGCCACGCAACCGGAGTACTCCCCCAGCCAGGTGGTGGCCCCCCTGCCCAGGACCAGGTCCCCCACGAAAAGGGCGCCGGCCCGATGATGGTGGAAGGCCAGGTGGTCCCGGGTGTGGCCGGGAACCTCCACCACCGCCAGATTCCCCTCGTCGGTCGCCACCGTGTCTCCCTCCTCCAGGACCTCGAAACGTCCCTCCTCCGCCGGGACCGGTGGAGGCCCGCCGGGGGGACGCTCAGCCACGGAAGGCGGGCCCAGGACCGTGGCCTCCAAGGCCCGGGCCAGAGCAGCGGCAGCCCCGGCGTGATCCCCATGTCCGTGGGTGAGGAGGATCCGGACCCTCCCCGCCCCTCCGGCGGCACGAAGAAGGGCCCGGACGTGATCCTCTTCGTCCGGACCCGGATCCACCACGGCCACTTCATCGACGCCGATGAGAAAGGTACGCGTACCGTCCAGGGTGAACGGGCTTCGGTTTCCCGCCCGCACCATACGGGGCTCACGACCCTTGCTCATGCGCGGTCCCCGGCCTGCTCCTCCCCGGCGCCGAGGAGGGAAGGGCAAAAAGGCGTCAGCGCCTCTCCGCCATGATCTGCTCCGCCAGCTTGTCGGCCACCAGGGTAAGCGCCGTCTCGTCCTCCTCGGTGAAGGCATCGGGTTCGAAGGAGTCGATGTCCAGAAGCCCGAAGATCTCGTCACCGGCCCGGATCAGCACCGCAATCTCCGAAGCCGTGTTGGCATGATCGGCGATGTAGGGGTCGAACTCGGAGACATCGGGCACGATCTGGTTGGCCTTCTCCGCCACCGCGGTCCCCGTCACGCCCTCCCCAAGGGGGATCTTGGCATGCTCGGTCCGGGGGCCCACGTAGTTGTGGAGCCAGATCTCGTCCGCGTCCTTGGACACGAGGAAGGCGCCGACCCAGTCAAAGCGCTCGTCGGCCTCGCCGATCTGCCGCACGGCGAAGCGAAGGAGGGCGTCGGACAGGAATCCGTCGTCCCGCATGCCCTGGATTTCTTTCACCATCTCGCTGGTATTGAACATTCCCGTCTTCCTTTGATGGCCTTCCTCTCCCCCGTCCCTCGGGGCGGAGCACTTCAACTAATACAACTCCGGGCCCCGAATCAAGGTGCCGGGGGGCTGCCGCCCCCGCCTCAGGGGGTGAAGTCCGTTTTCGCCTCCAGCCGCCGAACGAAGGCTGCCAGGAGACGGGCGCCCCACTCCAGGTCCCCCAGGCTCACCACCTCGTTGGGCGAGTGCATGTACCGATTGGGAATGGACACCAGCCCGGTGGGGACCCCGAAACGGACCAAATGGATCCCGTCGGCGTCGGTGCGGGTGGACTTGGGAGCGGCCTGCAGAGTATACGGGATCCCCTCGGCCTCGGCAGCCTCCACCAGCCGGTCGAACACCACCGGGTGGTTGGCCGATCCCCTGCTCAAAACCGGCCCGCCCCCGATCTTGTGGTCCCCGAGCTCTTTCTTTTCGATGTCCGGCACGTCGGTGCTGAAGGTGACGTCTACCACCAGTGCAACGGCCGGTTCCAGGCTGAATGCGCTGGAACGGGCACCTCCTCCCGAATAGCCAATCTCCTCCTGCACCGTGGCCACGGCCATGACCGCCGCCTCCGGTGGGTCTTCGGCCAGAAGGCGCAGAGCCTCCAGGACCACGAAGGCGCCAATGCGATTATCGATGGAGCGACTGGCGACCCGGTCCCCGGCCAGGCGGACCAGCCTCCCGTCCAGAACCATGGCGTCCCCCACCCTCACCCCCAGCTCCGCCACCGCTCCGGCGTCCTCTGCGCCCAGATCCACCCACAGATCCCGGGTCTTCGTAGCCTTCTCCCGGTCTTCGGACTTGAGGAGGTGGACAGGCTTCTTTCCGATGACCCCGGGGACCAGTCCTTTCAGCCCCAGGAGCTGCACCCTCTGCCCCACCATGACCTGGGGATCCCATCCCCCGATCTCATCGAAGAAGAGGAAGCCGTTCTCGTCGATGTGGGTAACTTGTAAGCCGATCTCGTCGATGTGGCCGGCCATCATGACCCTGGGCTTCCCTCCGGGGTTCAGGGAGGCCACCGAGTTTCCGGTAACGTCGGTCCAGCTCTTTTCCGCGAAGGTCTCGGCCTCACTGCGCCACAACCGGGCCGGAGCCCCTTCGAAGCCCGAAGGGCCCGGGGTGTCCAGGAGGCGTTCCAGGAATTCGGTGCGAACGGCCATGGGATCCGTCATCCTCGCTGTTTGCCGAAAAGCGGTCCGGAAAGGTAGGAGAGGGCGGGAAAAAAGGACAGGTGCGGGCCGCACGAGGCCTGGGGCGGCCGGCGTCCCGGAATCGGGGGGGGGGTGGACTCTTTTCGGTCAGCCTCCGCCGTCCTTCCCGGGCTCCACGACGATCTCCCGGGAGGAATACGGGGATCGATCCTCCTCCCCCTCATCGGCCTCCTCCTGCCGTCCGACCTCGTCCGCGGCGCCCCGGGGGCCTCCGGCGGCGAACCCGAACCCCCCACCTCCCTGAAAGCCCGCCACATGCGTCACACGGATGGTCCCCGCTTCCAGGCGCTCCTCCAGGCTCTTCTTCAGGTGCTCGAGAAAGAGACTCCTGGTGGGTGGGAGGAGAAGGGAAAAGCCCACCACGTCCGTGAGGATCCCGGGCGTCAGGAGGAGGGCGCCCCCCACGAGGATGGCGAACCCCTCCATGATCGCCCGACCGGGGAGCCGGCCGCCCCCCAGCTCTTCCTGAAGGTTCCAGAGGGTCCTGAGACCTTCCCGCCGGGCCAGGGCCGCCCCTGCCATCCCCGTGAGGACCACCAGCCCGATGGTTGGCCAGAGCCCCACCATCTGTCCGATCTGGATGAGAATGAAGAGCTCCAGGAGCGGCACGCCGATGAAAAGGAGTGCGAGGCGGCTCAAAATCGACATGGGGCCAGGGCGCTCCGAATCCCTGAGGGCACAGGAGATCTCCGGGCCGAGGCCCGGATCCCGGATCACACCCTGGGTACACGGGGAGGAACCTGAAGGGTCCGGCGGGGTGTCGGTATATCTGCGGCCGGCCCGCGGGGAGAGCGGTTCGATCCTTCGCCGCCGGCTTTTTCATCTCAGGGAGAGGGATCATGGAGAAGACGTATTTCCGGAGCGGCCTGGGCCTGAAGGCCGAGGTGAAGCCCATGGTCGATTCGGAATATCAGTCGGGGTTGTTGGAGCGGATCAGGTCCCGGGGATACGAAGAGACCTTCGGTGAGGTCACCGTGCGCCTGGCCCAGGAGTTCGGGTTCTGCTACGGGGTGGACCGGGCCGTGGACTATGCCTACGAGACCCGCCTCAAGTTCCCAGACAAGCGCATCTTCCTGATGGGAGAGATCATCCACAATCCCCATGTGAACCAGCGCATGAAGGAGATGGGGATCGAGTTCATCTACCCTGAGAAGGACGGGCACTTCAGCTTCGATCACGTCACTGCCGACGACGCTGTCATCATCCCCGCCTTCGGGGTCACCCTGAAGGACTTCGACCGGCTCAAGGCAATCGGGTGCGTGCTGGTGGACACCACCTGCGGCTCGGTTCTCGTGGTCTGGAAACGTGTGGAGAGCTACGCCAAGGATGGGTTCACCGCCGTGATCCACGGGAAATTCACCCACGAAGAGTCCAGGGCCACGGCCTCCCAGGTCAACAAGTACCCGGGGGGAAAGTACCTCATCGTACGGGACATGGACGAAGCCAGGCTGGTCTGCGACTACATCGCCAAGCGCCCCGGCCACCTCTCACGGGATGAGTTCTACGAGCACTTCAAGGAGAAGGCCACGGAGGGATTTGATCCGGACACGGATCTGGAGAAGATCGGCGTGGCCAACCAGACCACCATGCTGGCCAACGAGTCCCTGGCCATCGGAGCCCGGATCCGGGAGGCTTTCGTGGACGCCTACGGGGAAGAGCACGCCGAGGAGCACTATCGCTCCTTCGGGACCATCTGCTCCGCCACCCAGGAGCGTCAGGACGCCGTTGTGGAGATGATGGAAGATCCCCCGGACATCATGATCGTCATCGGGGGTTACAACTCCTCCAACACCAACCACCTGGCCCACATGTGCCGGGAGCACACCCGGACCTACCACATCCAGGACGCATCCTGCATCGACGTCGAAGAGGGGAGCGTCCGCCACAAACCGGAGCTGGCCCCCGACGCGCCGGAACAGAAAGAGTTGGATTGGCTACCGGAAGGGCCCTTCCAACTGGGCATAACCGCGGGGGCATCCACGCCGAACAACAAGATCGGCGATGCCGTTTTGCGGGTCCTTCGAATCAGGGGGATCGATAGTGCGGAGGGAGATGGGGTCCCCGAAAGTGACGTGGTGGGGCAAGAGAAGTAGGGAAGACGAAACGGCTCTTTCGGGGCCGGCATCCGCAAAATCTCCCACCGCGGCCGGAAATTGACGCCCAGGGCGCTTGCTCCACCCCCCTCAGCAGGAGTCGGCGCCGCCGTCTCCTATGCTCTTGCCCAGCTTCTTGAGGAGCTCCCTCAGCTCCTCCTTCTCCTCCGGGTCCAGGACGCTGGACAGTCCTTCCAAGAACTCCACGTGCCCGGGAAACACGGCCTCGATGGTCGCCTTGCCCTTGGGTGTCAGGTGGGCCCGGATCACACGCCGGTCGTTTCCCGACCGCTCACGCGTCACGAGGCCCTGGGATTCCAGCCGATCCATCACGTAGGTGACGTTCCCCCCCGTCACCAGGAGCTTCTCGGCCAGCTCCCCCAGGGAGAGGGGCCCCAGATGAAGGAGGGCCTCCAGGACCCCGAACTGGGGTGCGGTGAGATCGTACTCGGCGACCTTACACGCCACCACCCTCGAGAAGGTGACGTAGCAGCGGGCCAGGGCAATCCATAACCTGAGGGCCTGTTCCTTCTCCTCGGTCCACGTCCGCTCTGCCGGTTCGTCCACCCTATCCTTGGTGGTGGTATCGTCCCTCAACGGCCATCCCCCTGCCCTGAACGAATGGTATAAACCTGGGATTTTCACCCCGTTCAACGATCCAAGAACCCCGACGCCACCTCACGGTTCCCCAAACGGGTTCCAGCCTGAAAACAAAGAGAGCCCGGACCACCGGGGCCCGAGCTCCCTTGCACCGCCCAGGGAGGGGGCATGTCGGGCCCCCTCCGGCGACGCCGTTTTAGATGTGGATGGCCCGCCCCAGGGCGGCCAGAGCCCCTTCAGAAACGCCTTCTGAGAGGGTGGGGTGTGGGTGGATGGCCTTCTCCATCTCCTCCACGGTGGACTCCAGGTGTCTGCCGATGACGAACTCGGCGATGAGCTCGGTGGCGTGGGGTCCCACGATGTGGGCACCCAGGATCTCCGAGTACTTCTTGTCCCGGATGATCTTGATGAAGCCGTCGGTATCGCCGGCTGCCACGGCCCGGCCGATTCCCACCCAGGGGAACTTGCCCACCTCGATGTCGTAGCCCGCCTCGCTGGCCTCCTCCTCGGTAAGCCCCACCGAGGCCACCTCGGGGTGGGAATAGGTGCAATTGGGGATGTTGTCGTAGTCCACGGTCCCGTGCCCCTCCCCGGCGATGTGCTCCACGCACACGATGCCCTCGTGGGATGCCTTGTGTGCCAGGAGGGGCGGTCCGGCCACGTCGCCGATGGCGTACACCCTCTCCACATTGGTCCGGAGGTTCTCGTCCACCTTGATGAAGCCCCCGTTCTCGGTGAGCTCCACGCCCACCTCTTCCAACCCCAGGTCCTCGGTGTTCGGCACCCGGCCCACGGCAGAGAGGACCCTCGCCACCTCCAGGGTCTCCTCCTCGCCCTTCTGGTTCTTCAGCGTCAGGGTCACCCCCTGGTCGGTGACCTTCGATGCCTCGACGGTCGTGGAGGTGCGGATCTTCATCTTCCGCTTCTTGTAGCTCCGGGCTACGGCCGCCGAGGACTCCTTGTCCTCCAGCGGCAGGACCCGGTCCAGCATCTCGATGACGTGGACCTGGGAGCCGTAGGTGGCATAGACATCGGCAAACTCCCACCCCACCGCGCCGGCCCCCACCACCGCCAGGGACTCGGGAGCCTCGGTCTGCATGAGGGCACCGGTGGAGGACCAGATCTTCTCCTCGTCGATGGGGAGCATGGGGAGGTCCCGGGGCCTGGATCCGGTAGCGATGATGATGTGATCCGCCTGGTAGGTGGTCTTCTCGCCTTCGGCGCCTTCCACTTCCACCTTCCCCTTCCCGGCAAGACGGCCGAAGCCTTCCAGATGGGTCACCTCGTTTTTCTTGAAGAGGTGGCCCACCCCCTTGTTGAGCTGATCGGCCACCTTCCGGCTCCGCTTCTGCGCGGGACCCAGGTCGATGTTCACCGACTCCATGGTGACACCGTGGCCGTCGGCCTTCTTCATCTCGTTGACGAAGAGGGCGCTGGAAAGGAGGGCCTTGGTGGGAATGCACCCCACGTTCAAGCACACTCCACCCAGCTTCTCCGCCTCCACACACGCCACCTCGAGGCCGAGCTGGGTTCCCCTGATGGCGGCCACGTATCCTCCGGGGCCGCTCCCGATGATGATCAGATCAAAGTTTTTTCCGTTCCCGGACACGGGTCACCTCTCTACGCTGCCGTCCACGTTGTCGTGAGCGTCCCCGAGGCGGCCCGCGTCGTGGCGGCCGCTCCTTCGGGGTCTCATCCTGCTGTCCTGAGGAGGGAAAAAGGTACCCACGCCGCAATGCAAACGGAAGGAAGGGGCGGCGGCTCCGAACCGTTTTTTTCCTTTACCCGCTCCCGCCGGGGACCTATTCTCCCTGCGGAACACCCTGGTGGGCCTTCCATTCCCCTCGATCAGGAGGACTGGCATGTGGGAGCTATTGATCCCTCTCGCCGTGATCGTCTTCGGCGTGATGATCTACAACGGGCTGGTGAAGATGCGGGTGCAGGTGGACGGGGCCTGGGCCGACATCGACGTGCAGCTCAAGCGACGTCATGACCTGGTTCCCAACCTGGTGGAGACGGTGAAGGGATACGCCGGCCACGAGAAGGAAACCCTGGAATCGGTCATCGCGGCCCGCTCCGCCGCCATGGCCGCCCAGGGCCCGGCCCAGCGGGGCGAGGCCGAGAACATGCTCACCGGAGCCCTGAAATCCCTCTTCGCCCTCTCCGAGGCGTACCCCCAGCTCCAGGCCGCCGACAATTTCAAGGACCTGCAACAGACCCTGAAGGAGCTGGAAAACGGGATTCAGCAGGCCCGCCGGTACTACAACGCCGTGGTCCGGGACTACAATACCAAGATCGGCCAGGTCCCGGCGAACATCATGGCCAAGGCCTTCAACTTCTCCGAGCGAGAATTTTTCGAGATCGACGAGGGGGAAGGGGAAGTCCCCCAGGTGAGCTTCGACTCATGAGATGGAGAAGCGACCACGACGCACCCGGACACCGCCGGCCGGTTCCCCTCCTGCCCACGGCACTCTTCCCACTCGCCGTTGTCCTCACCGTCCTCCAGGCCTCACCGGAGCCCCTCCTGGCCCAACGAAGCCTGGAGATCCGGGACTTCACCGCCACCATCGCGGTCCGTGAGGACGCCTCCATCCGGGTATCCGAAGCCATTCGGGTGACCTTCAACGGGAGCTGGAACGGGATCTACCGGACCATCCCCGTGGAGTACCGGACCCCCCAGGGCTTCAGCTACAAGCTGTTTGTGGACCTGGAATCCGCCACCGACGAATCGGGGCGGGAGCTCCGGGTGGAGCAGGACCGTGAGGGGCAGTACCGGAAGCTGAAGATCTGGGTTCCCAACGCCCTGGACGTCACCCGGACCATCACCCTCCGGTACACCGTTCCCAACGCCCTGCGCTTCTTCGAGGAGCACGACGAGCTCTACTGGAACGTGACTGGAACCGAGTGGGACGTTCCCGTCCAGAGCGCCCAGGCCGTGGTGGAGCTTCCCCCGGGAGCCTCAGGTCTACGGGCCACGGCCTACACCGGGGCCTACGGCTCCAGCCTCCAGGACGCCACGGCGGAACAAATAGAAGAGGGATTCTACTTTGCCACCACCCGGAACCTGGAGTTCCGGGAGGGGCTCACGGTGGTGGTGGGCTGGGATCCGGGGGTCGTCAGCCGCCCCGGGGTGGTGAAAAAGGCCGGTTTCTTCCTCCGCTCAAACTGGCTCCTTCTCCTCCCCCTCCTCAGCCTCCTCCTCATGTACTGGATCTGGATTCGTTGGGGAAAGGACCCGGAGCGGAGAAGCATCAGCCCCCAGTACGAGTCTCCCGACGGTCTCACCCCGGCGGAGGTGGGCACCCTCATCGACAACCGGCCGGACCCCAGGGACATCACCGCCACGGTGGTGGATCTCGCGGTCCGGGGCTACATCCGAATCGAAGAGATGGAAAAGGAAGCGCTTTTCGGCCTCCTGAAGAACAACGAATACCGTTTCGTCCGACTCCGGGACGCCGAGAGCTGGGACGAGCTCAAGGACCATGAGCGGGAGCTCCTGAAGGGGCTCTTCGGCTACGGCGGCAGCGCCGAAACCGTGGAGCTCTCGGAGCTGAAAAACGAGTTCTACAAGACGCTGGAAGACATCAAGGACGCCCTGTACAGGACGCTGAAAGGAGCCGGCTACTATCGGCAGCGCCCGGACAAGGTCATGGGCGCCTGGGTAGCCATCGGCGTGGCGACCATGGGTCTGGCCATCCCCGGGTTCCTCCTTCTGGCCAACTTCTTCTTCACCTCAGAGATCTCGGGCCTCATCGCCGGCGCCCTCTTCGGGCTTCCGGTCCTGGGTTTCGGCATCGTCATGCCAGCCCGCACCGTGAAAGGGACCCGGACCCTGGAGCGGATCATGGGCTTCGAGGAGTTCCTGGACCGGGTGGAATCGGACCGGTACAGGCGGATGATCGACTCTCCGGAGCTCTTCGAGACCTTTCTTCCCCACGCCATGGCCCTGGGGGTGGAGGAGAAGTGGGCCAAGGCCTTCCAGGACATCTATACCGAGCCCCCCTCCTGGTACGTAGGCCACCATCCCCACGGTTTTCGGACGGGCGTGTTCGTGAGCCACCTGTCCGTCATGTCCTCCCAGGCGGGAAACGTCATGGCCTCCCAGCCGCGAAGCAGCGGAGGATCGGGCTTCAGCGGGGGCGGCTTCAGCGGGGGCGGCGGCTTCAGCGGAGGAGGGTTCGGGGGAGGAGGCGGCGGCGGCTTCTAGGAAGACCTCGCGAAAGGGCTCCTCCTCAGGCTCCGCTCTCCTTGCGGGTGCTGATCCTGAAAGGAGAATACACGGGGCAGTAGCCAATGGAGGCCGTGCCCAGGGGAATGAGTCCCACGAGTCCCCACCAGCTCTGGTAGTAGAGGCCCACCCCCAGGATCGCCGCCCCGACGACGGCCCTGAAGATCCGATCGGCTTTTCCCATGTTGCAGGTCATGAAGATCTCTCCTCTCTCCTGGAATTGACGGAACCCGTGATGGGATCTGTCATAGGACCTGTCTTCGGCGCCCCGGCCAGCCGATCCGGGCGCCGTCCCGTCAGATCGGGAATCCCCCGGGGGCCCGAAAAGTTCCCAAGGGGCCACGGCACGGCCAGAGGTGCATGGATGAAAACCGCCCCGGGAGTGTTCCCGGGGGGAAAGGGGCATGGTATTCCTGCTCAGAGGAGGACGGCCCCGGGCTCCTCGAGCATGGCTTTCAGCGTCTGAAGAAAGCGTGCGCCGGTCGCTCCGTCCACCACCCGGTGATCGCAGCTCATGGTCACCTTCATCATTGGACGGACCAGGATCTCGCCCTCCTGCACCACCGGGGCTTCCTCCACTCCACCCACGGCCAGGATCCCGGCCTCCGGCGGGTTGATGACTCCGGTGAACTCGTGGATCCCGAACATCCCCAGGTTGGAGACGGAGAAGGTGGCTCCCGTGTACTCCTCGGGCTGGAGCTTCTTTTCCCGGCCCCGGGTCGCCAACTCCCGGACCTCACGGCTGATCCGGTTCAGTCCCTTCAGGTTCGCATCCCGAATGACGGGAGTGATGAGACCGTCCTCCACGGCCACGGCCACTCCCAGGTGCACCCGGTAGTGGCGACGAATAGAATCCTCATTCCAGTTCGCGTTCACTTCCGGGTGCCGGGCCAATGCCCGGGCCGTGGCCTTCAGGACGAAGTCGTTGATGGAGACCTTCTCGCCCTCTTCCTCCAGGAGGGCATTGACCCGCTTCCTGGCCTCCAATACCCGGGTCATGTCCACGTCGATGCGGAGGAAGAAGTGGGGCACCGGGGAGATGGACTCCACCAGGCGCTTGGCGATGGTCTTCCGCATCTGGGAAAGGGGGACATCCTCGTAGTCCGGCCCTTCGGGTGCGTCCGCCTGCAGGGCGCCGAGCCGGGGAGTCACTCCTTCCGCCTCCCCAGCCTCCAGGACCGACGGGTCCTCCCGGGCCTCCTCCACGTCCCGCTTCACCACCCGGCCGCCCGGGCCACTCCCCCGGATCCGGTTCAGGGGGAGCCCCTCCTCCTCGGCCATGCGTCGAGCCAGGGGGGAAGCCTTCACCCGCCCCGTGGCCTCCTCTTCCGGCGCCCCGGCGGCCTCCGCCTGCCGGGCGCCGTCCCCGCCGTCGCCGCCTTTCTCTTCGTCCCCCTCGGGCTCCTTCCCTCCCTCAGCCTCCTCC
>CAYXGM010000011.1:27174-72629 GCA_964464555.1 uncultured Gemmatimonadaceae bacterium
TCAGCCTCCTCCCCACGATCCTCGGCCTCCTCCTCCGGCTCCTCGGCGGGCTCTCCGGCACCGGCTTCCCCTCCGGCACCGGCCACCACGTCCCCGATGTCCTCGTCCTCGTCGGCGATGACCGCGATGACCTCACCCACGGGAACCGTGTCACCTTCGCCCAGGAAGACCTTCCGGAGGATGCCGTCCCCCCGAGCCACCAGCTCCATGGTGGCCTTGTCGGTCTCGACCTCGGCCAGGATGTCGCCGTTGGACACGGCGTCTCCTTCGCTTTTGAGCCACTTCACCAACTGCCCCTCCTCCATGGTGGGAGAGAGGGCTTCCATATGGACTTTCGTTACCATGGGTATCGGGAATCCCTTCGGGGATCGTGTTCGGTCAGCGTCAGAGGTAGAGGACTCGTTCGCAGGCTTCCACCACCCGTTTTGCGTCGGGCTTGGCCACCTGTTCCAGGTTCTTGGCGTAGGGCATGGGCACGTCGGCCTGGGTGATCCTCAGCACCGGGGCATCCAGGTGATCGAAGGCCTCCTCCTGGATGGTGGCGGCGATCTGGGCGCCTACACCCAGGTAGGGCCACCCCTCCTCCAGGTAGACTGCCCGATTGGTCTTCTTCACCGAGGCCAGGACGGCGTCCACGTCCAGGGGTCTCAGGGAACGGAGGTCCAGCACCTCGGCCTCGATCTCCATCTTGGCGAGCTGCCCGGCGGCCTGGAGGGCCAGGTGCACCATCTTCCCGTGGGTGATGATGGACACGTCCCTCCCCTCCCGCTTCAAATCCGCCAGCCCCAGGGGAACGATGTGCTCGCCCTCCGGAACCTCGCCCTTCACGTTGTAGAGAAGCTCACCCTCCATGACCACCACCGGGTCCTCGTCCCGGATGGCCGCCTTGAGGAGGCCCTTGGCGTCTGCCGGGGTGGCCGGCGTCACCACCTTGATCCCCGGGGCATGGACGTACCAGGTCTCCGCGGCCTGGGAGTGCTGGGCCCCGAGCTGAAGGGCGGCGCCCGTGGGGCCCCGGAACACCATGGGGACGTTGATCTGGCCCCCGGACATGTAGAGCATCTTGGCCGCCGAGTGCAGGACCTGGTCCAGGGCCAGGATGGAGAAGTTGAAGGTCATGAACTCGATGACGGGGCGAAGCCCCACCATGGCGGCCCCCACCCCGAGCCCGGCAAAGCCCAACTCGCTGATGGGACTGTCCACCACCCTCATCTCTCCGAACCGGTCCAGGAGCCCCTTCGAGACCTTGTAGGCCCCGTCGTACTCGGCCACCTCCTCGCCCATGAGAAAGACGGAGTCGTCCCGTTCCATCTCCTCGGCCAGCGCCTGGTTCAGGGCCTCCCGGTAGGTGATCTCGGGCATCTAGCCGTCCTTTCTCCACTGGAGGCTGCACCGCCCACCGGCACCCGACTTCCTTGCCCGGCCCCTCATGTGCGGTCCCTCCCGTCCAGGAAGAGACGGCCGTGCTCGTTCACCTGGGCATAAACGTAGTTGTAGAGATCCCCGGCCTCCGGCGCCGGCGCCTGGTCGGCGAAGTCCGCCGCCTCCTTCACCACCTCCCTGACTTCCTTGTCCATGGCCTCCAGTGCCTCCTGGTCCAGGATCTCGGCCTCCATGAGGCGGTCCCGGAGGATGTTGATGGGATCGGCCTCTTCGGTCCGCTCCTCGACTTCCTCCCTGGACCGGTAGGTCCCCGACACGGGATCCGACATGGAGTGCCCCCGAAACCGGTAGGTTCGAACCTCCACGAAGCGGGGCCCTCCACCCTCCCGGACCTCCTTCGCCAGTTGCTCGAAGTGCCGGTAGGTAGCCAGGACGTCCTGCCCGTCCACCACGCTGGCAGGAATTGCGTAGGCCCCGGACCGGTCCTCGATCTCCGTGGCGGAAATGCGGCTGAAGGCCGTCCCCATCCCGTACCCGTTGTTCTCTACCACATAGATCACCGGGAGATTCCAGATGGCAGCCATGTTCAAGGACTCGTGGAAGGCTCCCTGGTTTACCGCAGCATCTCCCAGAAAGCAGAGGGTGATCCAGTCTTCCCCCCGGTACCGGGCGGCCCATCCCATGCCCGTGGCCAGAGGAATCTGCCCTCCCACGATCCCGTGGCCACCCATGAACTTCTCCTCCAGACCGAAGATGTGCATGGAGCCGCCCCGACCCCTGGACGAGCCTGCATCCCGCCCGTAGAGCTCGGCCATCACAGCCTTGGGCTCGATGCCCCTGGCCAGGGCCTGGGTGTGCTCCCGGTAGGCGCTGATGACGTAGTCGTCTTCCCGGAGGGGTCCGATGCACCCCGCCGCGGCTCCCTCCTGACCGATGTGAAGGTGGCAAAAGCCCCCGATCTTGCCGATGGCGTAGCCCTCCTCCGCCTTTTCTTCGAAGCGCCGGAACAGAAGCATCTGCTTCAGGAGATCCAGCAATTCCTCGGAGGAGAAACCTCCCAGTGGGTCTCCCTCCACCTTCCCGGCGGATCCCCGATCCCGGCGGATCCCTTTTCCCTCCTCGGGAGGCATGTCCTTCCTGGCTTCGGCCGTCCTGGACTCCATCCTCAGCGGCTTCCTTTCCGTTCCCGTCCCGTCTCGATCTGCACCAGCTCCGGTCCGCCCATCACCTCCGCCGGCGCCGGCACATCGGCCTCCAGCACATCCTGGATGGCTCCAGGAGCCCCGGCCTCCACCTCCCGGGCCTGCTCCTTGGCGTGGTAGCTGGACCGGACCAGGGGACCCGACTCCACATGGGCGAACCCCAACTCCTCCTCACCCACCCTCTTCCAGCGGGCGAACTCCTCGGGTCCCACCCACCGGGCCACGGGGATGTGGGCTTCCGACGGGCGCAGGTATTGGCCCAGGGTGAGGATGTCCACCCCCGCCTCCCGGACGTCGGCCATGGCCTGGCGGACTTCTTCCTCCTCCTCGCCCATGCCCAGGATGATCCCGGTCTTGGTCAGCCCCTCGGGGTTCATCCTCTTTGCGGCGCCCAGGAAGGAGATCGACCGCCAGTACCGGCCCCCGGGTCGAACCTCGGGGTGCAGGCGCTCCACCGTCTCCAGGTTGTGCCCCAGGATCTCGGGCTCGGCGTCCACCACCATATCGAGGGCCTCCTCGTCCCCCTTGAAGTCGGGGATGAGGACTTCCACCGAGCATCCGGGGACCCGCTCATGGATCTGCCGGATGGTCTCGGCGTAGATCCCCGCACCGCCGTCCTCCAGCTCGTCCCGGTTCACGCTGGTAATGACCACGTGCTCGAGCTGCATGGCCTCGGCGGCATCGGCTACCCGTGTGGGCTCCTCCGTGTCCAGCTCCGTGGGCATCCCGTGGGCTACGCCACAATACTTGCAGGCCCGGGTGCATACATCCCCAAGGATCATGAAGGTGGCCGTCCCGGCCTCCCAGCACTCACCGATGTTGGGACAGGCCGCCTCCTCGCACACCGTGTGGAGGCTCTGCGTCCGCATGAGCCGCTGGAGCCTCAGGTAGTTCTCGCCCCCGGGGGATCGGACCTTGAGCCATCCCGGTTTCCGGGCTCTGAGCTCCACGGTCTCCAGATGCTCGTGGGCCCGGATCCTCGAGGTCCCCTTGGGCTTCACCCTCCCGGTGTTCTTTCCCTTTGGGGCATACCCAAGGGGTGTTTTTGTCTCGACTTCCGCCACGCGTCTACCCTCGCCTTCCCTAGCTCGAAAGAGGCCCTCGCAAAGATAGTCCTCCTGACTCGCCTTCTACAGCCCCACCCCCAGTCCTCGGACCAGGTAGGCCACGGCGAATCCCAGGTAATTCCCCAGGGCGTAACCCAGAAGCCCGACGATGATCCCGGGCAGAATCAGCCCCTTCCACTCCCTGGACACCGCCACGGCCAGGGCGCTTGAAGGTCCCCCCACGGCGGCCTGGGATGCCACGGCCAGGGAGCCCAGGTCCAGGCGCGCCAGGCGACCGACACCGAAGACCACGAGGCCGTGGATTCCCACCACCACCAGGGTGAAGTAGAAGACCTCGATGCCCACGGCCATGATCTCGGAAACCCGGGAGTGGATGCCGATGAGAACGAAAAAGAAGTGCAGGGCCAGGTTCCCGAGCTGCATGGCCCCCCTTGCCTCCCGAAAGGGCCCCACATGGCCCACGACGAGGGCGAAGGTGGTGAGCCAGAGGACAGCGGGAACCGCCGGCACCAGAGATCCCACCCACCCGGCCGCCACCACCAGGACCATGCCCACCGCCAGGAGGTTTGCCAGCCCAAGCGTGCTCAGGGGCACCTCCTCGAAGAAGGGGTGGGGATGGGCCTCTCCCTGCCCCTCCCCGTCTTCCCCCGGGACCTCCGCCGGATAGAACCGGTGGAGCCAGATGGGCAACATGAGGGTAAAGGCCAGCCAGATTCCCGTGGTGAGAGCGTCGGCGGCCACGGCACCGGCGAAGAGGAAGTCCGGGAGATCCACGCCCTGGCCCACCGCCACGAAGTTCACCGAGCCTCCCGAGTAGGTGCCGGTGAAGACGCCCCCCAGGCGCCAGGTGTGCTCGCCGAATGCCCCCGAAAAGGCCAGGGAGCCCACGAAGGCGCCGGCGGCGGTTCCCAGCGCCGCCAGGAGGAAGGCTCCGATCATCCGGGGCCCCGCCACCTTCAGGTCCGAGAGGTTCACCGCCAGGAGAAGCCAGGCGATGGCCAGGGAAGTCAGCGGGCCCTCGATGACGGAGTAGACCGGAGACGAAGGCGGGACCAGGCCGCCGTTGGAGAGGACCGCCCCCAGGATCAGGGCCATGAGGGAGGCGCCGATCCGGGAAAGCCAGGCCACCTTCCGTTCCAGGACGAAGGCCAGAGCCGTGGTCAGGACGATGACGGCGCTGAGAAGGAGGGGGTCCTGAATCACCCTTCAGCGCCCTGGGTTCTCAGCCACCGACCCGTGGGCCGATGTCCCTTGCTCCGCTCCGCCCAGGTCTCCAGCTCTTCCTTGTACCGGGTGGCGATGTGATCCGCCGCCTCACGTGGGTCGTCGGTGATGGTGAGAAGCTCCAGATCACCGGGGGAGACGTTCCCATGCTCCTCCACCGTCTCGTGGAGCCAATCCAGGAGCCCGCCCCAGTACTCGGAGCCGAAGAGGACCAGGGGGAAGTTCCTGATCTTCCCCGTCTGAACCAGGGTGAGGGACTCGAAGAGCTCGTCCAGGGTCCCGAACCCGCCGGGGAAGATGACGAAGGCCTGGGCATACTTCACGAACATGGTCTTGCGAACGAAGAAGTACCTGAAGTGGATCTTCATGTCCGCAAAGCGGTTTTCGTCCTGCTCGAAGGGAAGCTCGATGTTCAGCCCCACCGAGGTGGCTCCGGCCTCCCGAGCCCCCTCGTTGGCCGCCTGCATCATCCCCGGCCCGCCCCCGGTGATGATGGCGAACCCCGCTTCGCCCAGGAGGCGGGCCGTCTCCGTGCACTTGCGGTAAAGGGGGTGATCCGGCGGGGTACGGGCCGAGCCGAAGATGGAGACGGCGGGCCCCAGTCGCGTGAGCTCGTCGAACCCCTCCACGAACTCCCCCATGATGCGGAAGACCCTCCAGGACTCCCCACGCACGACAATCGGTGGAAGGTCTTCGGGATGCTCCACCGCAGCCTTCAGGAAGAGCTCGTCCTCCGTGGGTCGGTACATCCCTTCCCGGGCCAACCTGGATTTTTCTTCGATGTCCCGCTTCCTCTCCTCATCCCCCATGCCGCTCTCTCCCTTCCTTGCATTCTCCAACGTCGCGTCCTCTCACCTCGTCTCACCCCTCGTTCAGGAAGGCCCGGGCCTCCTCCCGGTAGACCGGGAAGATGGACATGTGGTGCTCGTACCCGGGCCGCATGAGCTCCATCTCAGCGTCGTATAGGTCCAGGAAGTGCCTGTAATAATCCCGGGCGGCCTCCATGTCGCCCAGGGCGGCCGACGCCTCCCCCGCCACCGCCAGGAGAAGGAGATAGTCCGGGGTCTCCGCCAACCCCTCACGGGCCTTGGCCAGCGCCTCCTCATATTGCTCCCCCGTCAAGTGAAGGAGGGCGTAGTGATAGATCCCGTCGGTATCGGTAGGCGCAAGCTCTTCGTGGATGACCAGTGCCTTGGGAAGGAAGAAGGTTACGTCCGCGGTGTCCCCAGCCGACTGGGAGCTCATCACGCGATTGAAGAGGATCGTGGCCTGTTCCTCCAGGGACATGGTGGTCAGGTCCACCGCCGGGGCCCCGGTTCCCGCCCCTCCCATCCCCGGCGGCACGCCTCCCGCACCGCCGGAGGGAGCGTCGGGCCCGGAGTCCCGCGTGAGAATGGGATACCCCAGCACCACCATCACCACCGCCAGCATGGCTCCGGCCACCCACCAGGCCAGAGTGGCGTTGCTCCCGGAGGCGGCAGCTCCTCCACCGGAGACTCCGGTCCCCTGAGAGCGTTTCGGGCCCTCACCCACCCTTCCCTGTGTCTTTCCCTTTTTTGCGCCCCCGCTCTTTCCACCGGGTTTCCCAGTGGCCACAGATTTGCCGCAACTCGTGCAGAACTTGCTTCCCGGCGGCAACTCGGCTCCGCAGGAGGGGCAGGACTCCACCTTCAGCGGTGCCCCGCAACTCGAACAGAAATTCCCCGATGCCTCCGCCCCGCATGATGGACACTTCATGATCGCGCTCGTTGTGGATCCGTTTGAACTCGTCGCCGACTTCGCCTTCCGGACCACCCTTACCCCTCAGATGCCAGGGCGTTGAAGAGGAGGGGCCAGGTGGTCACGGTCTGGGCGCGGTAGTCCGGCTGGAACCCGAAGAGGACCACCGACCCCTCCCCCACCTCCGCCCTGACCAGAGCCGGCCTGCCCGCCAGGTATTCGGGCCCCAGAAGCCATCCTGAAAGAAGGGGATCGCCCTCGGCGTAGCGTCCCACCACCTGGGCCCGGGGATCCGCCACATCCCAGGCCCGGCTGGACCGCCAGAACCAGACCGGGGTGGAATCCCCTTCCCCCCGGGTCACCGGGTGGTCCGGATCCAGATTTACCTGGAGGATGGAGCCGGGGACGAAGAAGTCCTGGGGGGGAAGCCTCTCCGTGGCGTTGGAGATATCGAGACCGAGGAGATCGATGAAGAAGTCCCCGGCGCTCTCCACCGCCACCACACGGCCGCCACCCCGGACGAAAGCCGCCAACGCCTGGGCCCCCTCCGTCCCCAGACCACCGGTATACTCCGGCGGGAGCCGGCCTTCCCGAATGCCCTCCCGGATGGAACGGGGGCTCTGGCTCTGAAAGAGGAGGACGTCGTAGTCCTCGCCCAGGTTCCCCGCCCGGATTCGATCATCTCGCACGGTGTCGTAGGCCAAACCGTGCTGGTCCAGCACCCAGCGGGTCCAGCCTTCCGTCATGGGCTCGTCCCAGGAACGGTAGACGCCGACTCTGGGGGCGTCGGGGCCGGTGAGCCCCTCGGGGAGGCTGAACGACCAATCCGGGATGCCCATGGGCTCGGAGAGGGAAACCGAGAGAGGTTCCTCCACGGGAAAGTAGTCCACGTCCATGAGGAGGCCCAACGTGTGGCCGGTGACGTCATACGGCCGAAGGGGCGGCCCTCCCGGATACTCCCGCAGGTCGGGGTAGTGCTGGATCTCCAGCATGGTCTGGGCAAAGGACGCATAGGGCTGGTTCATGGGGATGACGTAGCTTCCCTCCGGTACCCTCTCGCCCCCGGCGTTGAAGGGAGCCCGGGCCCGATGGACCTCCACGTCCCCGGTGGTGAGGATTCTCAGGACGTAGGCCAGGCCGGCCTCGTTGTCCTGGTTGGCGGGAATCACCCAGGCCTCGGGCCACCGGTGCCATCCCTCCACGGCCCGGCGATTGATGTTGTAGAAATTCTCCAGCCAGTAGCGGCGGTTCCGGGCCGCGTTCTTGAGGAGGGCCAGCGCTCCCGCCTCCATGTAGTCCACGATGTCCGGCAGGCCCCACTCGCCCCCTTCCCAGGGCCAGGGGAAGTTCCAGGAAGGCACCGTGGCGTCCAGTCCACGCCCGCCCCGCAGATCGTCCCAACTGATCTCCACGGGCGAGGCGATGCGCGCCGAAGCCGTTTCGCTGAGGATGCGGGCTCCGGCGTGATAGTGCTGGTAGGCCCTGGCCGGGGTGAAGCCGTCGTATCGGTTGTGGATGACCACCCCCTTCTTCCCCTGGGCCGTAAGCTCGGCGGCCATGTAGGACCCGAGCTGGTTCACGGCCGCGATGACGGCCGGGTCGATGTTCTGCTCATACGGATCGATGAAGGGGGGAAAGAAGATGCGGGCTCCGTTGGATCCGGTCTGGTGGATGTCGTGGACGATCTGGGGGTGCCATTCGTTATGGGCCCCCAGGACGGTGAGCTGGGTTTCCACCTGCGTGAAAGCGTACCAGTCCCGGTTGTTGTCGTGGCCCGTGTAGTAATGGTAGAGCCATGGAAGAGGAGCTCCTTCGTACCGGGTGCCGACCCACCGTTCGTACCAGTCCACGATCCACTGGTGGCCGTCGGGGTTCAGTGAGGGGATGTCCAGGAAGATGACATTATCCAGTACATCCAGGAGGGCCGGGTCGTTGGAGGTGGCCATGCGGTAGAAGAGGCGAGCCGACATCTGGGCCCCCCCCACCTCCGTGGCGTGGATCCCGTGGGTGATGAGAACCACCGTCTTGCCGTGGTCCAGAAGGCCCTGGAGCTCGGCCTCGCTCGAGATGGTCCGCGGGTCGGCCAGCTTCAACTGGATGGCCTGGAGATCCTCGAGGCTGGCGTGGTTCTCCGGGCTCGTGATGGTGAGCATCACGAAGGGCTTGCCGAGAGTCGACGTGCCCAGGGTGTCCACGGTCACCCGATCGCTGCTCCCTGCCAGGATCTCGTAGTAGGAGGTCAGTTCCTGCCAGTCCGCCAGGGTGCGATGGGTCCCGATCTCAAAGCCGAAATGGGAGCGGGGCGTGGGGACCCGTTGCGCCGAGAGGGCGGGACCCAGAAGGAAGAAGAGCAGGCACGCCGAAAGCTGCCTCGAAAACATGGTGGCTCCTTGAATACGGAAAACGACGCCGCCTGCTCTTTGCCGGGCGGCCCCGGGGCGTCGGAGAAGACCCGCTTCCCCGCCAGCCCAGGAAGATGACCTTTCTGCCTCTCCACGTGCAACCGCAGGGATCCCGGGGGAAGACGGCACCAGCCCCTCCCCTCATGATGGTCAGCTACCGCCGAATGTCCTCGCCGCCGGGGTAGCGGACCGGACTGCCGGAGGGCGCGCCCCCCCGGCCCCTCGGCTACAGACCCGTGGGGAAATCGAGGAACTCCCAGGTGACATCGAACCTTCCGGCCGTAGCCTCGGCCAGGGCCTTCACCCCGAAGGTCTCCGTCGCGTAGTGCCCGCCCAGAAGAAGGTTGATCCCCAGCTCCATGCCTTCATGGTAGGCATGGTGGGGGGCCTCCCCGGTGATCATGGTATCCAGCCCCATGGCGGCAGCCTCCCTCAGGGCCGAGGCACCGCCCCCCGTGACGATGCCCACTCGCTCCACCCGGGGGGGGCCGCCCGGGATGAGCTGCACCTCCCCGTCCAGCACCCTGCTCAGCTCCTTTCTCAGGCCGTCCCTCTCCAGGGACGCCTCCGCCCACCACCCGATCTCCACGCCCTGAAAGGACGCGAACCCCCCGGCGGGCTCCAACCCCAGGGCCCGGGCCAGGAGAGCCGAGTTCCCCAACTCGGGGTGTGCGTCCAGGGGCAGGTGGAGGCTGTAGAGGGCCAGGGGGGCCCGCACCAGGGCCGCCACCTTCCGATACCTGGCCCCGGTGAGAGGACCCGAGCCACCCCAGAAAAGACCGTGATGCACCAGGAGGAGATCCGCCTTCCTACGGACGGCCTCCCCGATGGTCTGCTCGCTGGCATCCACCGCCGCGGCGATATGACCCACCTCTTCAGGCCCCTCCACCTGGAGTCCGTTCCAGGCCCGGCTGTAGTCGGGGAACTCATCCACATCGAAGAGGTTGTCGAAAAACTGGAGGATGGATTCTAAATTGGCCATGGGTACCTCGTCGAAGGAGTCCGGCCGTCCGTTTTCCGGATGAGTAGGCTCAGGTGTACGCGCCGAACGCCGGGGGGAACAGAGGGAATGTGGAAAAGTGGATCACGGTTCCGTCACGAGCGGGAAAAAGCTCAAAATCCCCATAGAATCCAGGCTGTCCCAGGGGGGGAGGTTATCAACGGATGTGGATAACAACGGGATGAGGGGCCGCGGGCCTACCCATTCGGCATCGGTGTATCGGCGCCGGGACCCATTCCGGCGACCTCGGTCGGGGGGATCTCCACCTCCCCGACACCCTTGCCCATCTGGACGGACCCGTTCAGGATCGCCCCCTCCTCCAGCTGCATCCGGCCGGCCACGACCTCCCCCTCGATACGACTGGTGGCCTGGATCTCCAGCCTGGACTCGGCCCGGAGGGTCCCCGTCACGGAGCCGGAGATTACGGCGTCCTGGGTGAAGATGTCTCCCTGCACGTCCCCTTCCTTCCCGACGACCACCGCTTTCCCCGCCCGAATGTTTCCCTCCACTCGACCCTCGACCCTCACCGTTCCATCGGTATCGCAGTCGCCCACGACCTTCATGCCCGGGCCGATGATGGAAATCACCTGTTCGGGCGGGCTCGTCTTGGCGTCTCGGTCCCTGGCCATTCTCCTCCTCCTCAGCTCGGCTGGTCCACCATGGATAGGGGATCGACGGGTGTTCCGTCCAGAAGAATTTCGAAGTGCAGGTGCGGCGCCGTGGATCGACCGGTAGAGCCTGTGAGGGCGATGACCTCGGCGCGGCGGACCCGCTGGCCTCGCTCTACCAGGAGGGTGGAGGCGTGGGCATAGACGGTTTGGTACCCGCCGACATGCTCCAGAACCACGAATCTTCCGTACACCGGGTCCTCCCCGAGGCGCAGCACGCGTCCCGGGCCGGCGGCTCGAATGTAGGAGTCGGCGCCCACGGCGATGTCCAGGCCCGGGTGGTCCGCCGACTCCTCCGCCAGGAGAGACCGGGTGATGAACCCCGGCTGGGTAAGGGGCCAACTTGACGGAAGGTCGGCCTGCTCCGCCGACCGGAGGGAGGTGTCTTCGGCTCCGGGAATGCCCGCGGGAGGAAGCCAGAGATCCGGGGAAACGGAATCTCCCGGAGAGCCGAACAAAAGCCGAAGGCGCTCGTATTCCGCCTCCACCCTGCCCAGTTCTTCCGCCAGGACCGCTACCCTGGCCTGTTCGGCCTCCAGGGAGTCCACCGCGGCCTGAAGCTCCCAGCTTCGAGCCGTCCGAACGGCCAGGAACCACCAGGTGGCCGCCATGATCACCATCAGGACCCCGAGGGCGATCCCCGCATACAGCACCACCCGCATGGCCAGGCCCGACAGACGGATGCTCCGACTCGCCTCTCCCTCATCGGGAACCAGGACGATGGTCAGACCCCTTCGCGCCCTCTTCACCGGCTCTACTCCACCACCTCCGACACTTCCTTCCCCGCCAGGAGGGCGAAGACGCGCTCGAAGTCTTCGGCATCCAGGAAGGGCACTTCCACCACCCCACGTCCCCCCTTACTCCTCCGCAGGACCACCCGGGTTCCCAGGGCCCGGCGAAGCTCCTCCTCCAGGGCCCCCAGAACAGGGTCCCTCCCGGACTCCCTCCCGGCCCCCCGTTCAGCCTCTTTCTTCCTCGCCCCGCCCCCACGCACCGCCTCCTCGGTCCTCCGGACGGACCACCCCTGGGCCACGGCCTTTCGGGCCAACTCTCCTGCCCGGACCGGATCCTTCAGAGAGAGGAGGGCCCGTGCGTGGCCCGCCGAGAGTTCCCCTTCGCTCAGGAGCCTCCTCACCGATGGGGGCAATTGAAGGAGCCGAAGGGTGTTGGCCACCGTGGAACGATCCTTCCCCACCGCCTCAGCGATCTCCCCCTGCGTCAGCTCGAAGGACTCGGCCAACATCCGATACCCTTCGGCCTCCTCCAGGGGCCCCAGGGCCTCCCGCTGGAGGTTTTCCACCAGGGCCAGGACCAGAAGGGTCCGATCATCCACCTCCCGGATCAGGGCCGGGACCTCCTCCCAACCCAGCTGGGCCACCGCCCTCAGCCGGCGCTCTCCGGCCACCAACTCCCAGGTCGCCGACCCTTCCGGGCCCGGGCGAACCATGAGGGGTTGAAGGAGGCCATTCTCCTCAATGGAGCGTGCCAGCTCCTCCAGCTCCTCCTCCGCAAACTCCTTCCTGGGCTGAAAGGGATTGGGAACGATCCTGTCCACCTTCAGTTGGCGAACCTCCGAGGAGCGTTCCGGGTCATCCCCCGGGAGATACTCACCCAGGAGGGCTCCCAGGCCCCGGCCCAGCCGTTCCTTCCTCGCACGTGTCATGATGAAGCCTCCCGGATCCCGTCCAGGATTTCCTGGGACGGAACCGGGAGTCCGGCGCCCCGAAGAATTTCCCTGGCCAGGGCCAGATAGGCCTGAGCCCCGGAGGAGAGAATGTCGTAGAGGACAATGGGCTCACCGAAACTGGGGGCCTCGGCCAGCCGTACGTTTCTGGGAATGGCCGTACGAAAAACCTTGGAGCCGAAATATTCCCGAGCATCCGCCGCCACCTGCTTCGACAGGTTGAGGCGACGATCGAACATGGTGAGAAGCACGCCTTCGATTTCCAGTTGGGCGTTGAGGGCCCTCTGAACCAGGCGAATGGTGTTGAGGAGCTGGCTCAATCCCTCCAGAGCATAGAATTCGCACTGGATGGGGATGAGGATCGAATCGGCAGCCGTAAGCGTGTTGAGGGTCAGGAGACCGAGGGAAGGCGGGCAGTCCACGAGGATGAAGTCATAGTCGTCCCTGACCCCTTCCAGGGCCCGGCGAAAGATGGTCTCCCGGGCCATCATGCCCACCAGCTCGATCTCGGCCCCCACCAGATCCCTGGTGGAAGGCACCAGGTCGAGAAAGGGAAAGTGGACCTCTTTTTGCGTGCTCTCCCTCAGACTCCGCCCCCCCACCAGGACATCGTAGATGTTGGGAGACGAGGACTTCCTCTCCAGCCCCAGACCGCTGGATGCGTTGGCCTGGGGGTCGATATCCACGATGAGGGTGGGACGCTCCGCTACTGCCAGGGAGGCGCCGAGATTCATGGCCGTGGTGGTCTTTCCGACCCCGCCCTTCTGATTGGCGATGGCAATGACCCGAGACATGTCCCAGAGGGTTTGGTGAAGAAGGCATCCGAACGGGAGAGGAGAAAATATACCCCGGGTCCGAAAGGGGGGAAACCCACTCCCGCCTTGACGGCCCGGGAGCCCGCCGAGACATTTCCGACTTCGGACCCCATCCGCCCCGATTCCACCGGCGTAACTCCGGGGCCAAGGAGCTCATCATGAAGGCATACCGAACCGCAGGTCTACGTAACCCCACCGCCCTTCTGCTGAGCCTCCTCTTTCTATCGGGCTGCTCCGATTCAGGGACCGAGGTCAAGGACGAGCTGGCGCCCCTGGTGGGAGCCTGGCGGGCCCAGGCGCTCGTGATGACCAGCCGGGAAGAACCCGAGACCTCGGTGGATCTGGTGGACGAGGGGGGCGTCTTCACCCTCTCCATACTGGCCACGGGGGATTACACCGCCAGCCTGGTCATCTACGGGCAGCCGAACACGGAGGCCGGCAAAGTGACGGTGTCCGGTGACCAGATCACCATCACACCCACCACCCCGCCGGGGCCCCCCGTCACGGGAAGATGGAGAATCGAGGGCGGAATCCTCTATCTGGACGGATCCACGGAGTTCGATTTCGACCTAGACGGAATCCGGGAAACGGCGGACATCCACATGGAGCTCTACCCCATCGATCTCTGACCCGCCTCCCTCCCCGAGGGTGTTTCACGTGAAACGTTTGCGCCGGAGCTTCCTGATTGTTTCACGTGAAACACCTGCAGCCGCCCCCTTTACGCTCCCACCTACTCCACCAGCCTCCGCAGAACACCCCTGAGCTCCTCCTGCGTGCCCAGAACCTCAATGCCCTCCTGACTCAATCCTCCCGCATGGGTCATCACCGACCCCCCTCCCACCACCAGGTGGATTCTCCGGGGGAGTCTGGATCGCAGATCGTCCAACTCCGGTCCCACCCTCTCCACCAGGGCAGGATTCACCACCGAAAGAGCAACGAGGTCCGCCTCCAGGCGAAGAGCAGCGC
This sequence comes from uncultured Gemmatimonadaceae bacterium, assembly GCA_964464555.1. Lineage (GTDB taxonomy): Bacteria > Gemmatimonadota > Gemmatimonadetes > Longimicrobiales > Gaopeijiaceae > CAYXGM01. Next base: position 41,305 of record CAYXGM010000011.1, read on the forward strand.
CGGCGATCTCCACCGCCGGGAGATCCGGCCCCAGAAAGACGCTCTTCCACCCCGCCGCCGCCCCCGTCACCGCAGACAGGAGGGCACCAAGCTCATGGCGCTCCCCCGCAGGCGTGGCGGAAACCAGGACAGGAGCTTCCCTGTCGGTGGCAACCGTCGCCAGGAGCCATTCCAGGAACCTCCGGATGACTACCGTGGAGAGGTGCTCCTGGGCCGGTCCCAGTGCCCCCGCCCTCCAGGAGGCCCCGATCTTCTCCAGCAGCGGCACGAGGATCTGGTCGGTCATGGTGGGTACCGGCAGGGCCATGGCCCCCCGGGTCAGGACCCTCTCCAGAACCTCCGGGTCCATGGCATCTACGGCGGCAAAGGCCTGAGAAAGCAGGTCCGTCACGGAGGCGCTCCCCAGAGGATCCGGAGTCGCCGGCGTTCGGCGCTGGGCCTCATCCTCCCGGACCAGCCCCTGCAACTCCTCAGTGGAGAGCTCCGCCACCTGGCTGATGCTCCGGCCCTCCTCCACGGCCTGTTGGAGGAGGCTCAAACGCTGCACGTCCTCATCTGAATAGAGCCGCTGGCCGCCCTCCGATCTGGAGGGTCGCACGACCCCGTACCGTTTCTCCCAGGCTCGAAGGACGGCCGGGGTCAGCCCCGTCCTTCTGGCGACCACCCGGATCGGGTGCCGAGGAGCCTCTCCGTTCTGCTCGTTCATGCCGTAAGCTACCCCCCCGACAGACCTATGTCAATCTTTTGTCGAACTTTCCCCTTGACTTTCCTCGACATCCGGTGCTACGTTGTTCGACACCAGCTCGACAACGCCTCGATTTGCGTCGGAACGGCGTTCGGGGCAGGCCGAAGAATCTCGGCTCAGAACCCACACAATATCTCAACGGAGTAGAAAACATGTTTCTCAAGCTCTTCACCTCCACCGCCCTCGCGGCCGGCCTTCTCGTCGGCGCTCCCTCCGGCGACAGCGCCGACGACCCGACCATGAACATCGTCGAGACGGCCATCGACGCCGGCTCCTTCAGCACCCTCGTGACGGCCGTTCAGGCTGCCGGTCTCGTTGAGACCCTCTCCGGCGAGGGCCCCTTCACCGTCTTCGCCCCCACGGACGAGGCCTTCGCCCGGATCCCCGCCGCGGATCTCCAGGCCCTCCTGGCCGACAAGGAAGCTCTCACCGCAGTCCTGACGTACCACGTCGTCGCCGGGGAGGTCTTTGCCCAGGATGTGGTGGAGCTGAGCTCCGCCGAGACCGTGAATGGCCAGAGCGTTCGGATCACGACCCGCGGTGAGAGTGTCATGATCGACGGCGCCACCGTCGTGGCCGCAGACATCCGGGCCACCAACGGCATCATTCACGTCATCGACGAGGTCATCTTCCCCAAGTGAGCCCGATCCGGGTCCACCGACCCGGCACCATCAAGGAAGGAGGGGGGCGTCCACCCACGCCCCCCTCCTTCTCTTTCGCCCTTCTTCCACCTCCGGCTGCTCCCTACCCTTCGTCCATCTTTTCCGGCTTCCCTCCTTCCCCCCGCCAGCGCCTCACCTCCATCATCAGGTTCTGAAGATCCGCCGGAGAAACCCCCGGAATCCGCCCGGCCTGCGCCAGACTGTCGGGGCGAATCCTCTCCAGCTTCTCCCGGGCCTCGTAGGAAAGGGTCACGAATTCCCGGTAGGGGAGCTCCTCTTCCAGCGCGAAATCCGCCTGGTCCCGCAGCTTCCTGGCCCTCTCCACCTCCCGGCGCACATACCCCTCGTACTTCACCTCCACCTCCACCGCCGCCAGGGCATCATCTCCCATCTCTCCGACGTCCGTCTTCAGCAGATCCGCCTCCACCGCCTGCACAAGGGCCCGAGCCTCCACCCCCGGGCGCTTCAGTAGCTCGCCCGCCCGCACGGGCTCGCCGATCTCCCCACCCCCGGCCTCCCGGAGCACCGGGTTTGCCGCCTCCGGCGGAATTGCCGTCTTTCCGAACCAGCGACGGACGCTCCCCACCCGCGCCAGCCGCTCTTCCAGCGCCTCTTCCTGGGCTTCGGAGAGGAGCCCCCTCTCCCGGGCCACGGGCCCCAGGCGGTCCACCGCGTTGTCCTGTCTCAGGAGAAGCCGGAATTCGGCCCGGGAGGTGAAAAGCCGGTACGGTTCATCCACACCCTTGGTCACCAGGTCGTCGATGAGGACCCCGATGTACGCCTGGTCCCTGCGGAGCACGAAGGGCCGGCGCCCCAGCACCTTCAAGGCCGCATTCGCCCCGGCCATGACCCCCTGTCCCGCCGCCTCCTCGTACCCCGTGGTCCCGTTGACCTGCCCCGCGAAGTAGAGACCGGGAATCCCTTTGACCTCCAGGGATCGATGGAGCTGGTGGGGGGGGAAATAATCGTATTCGATGGCGTACCCCACCTTCGTCATCCGCACCTCCTCCATCCCCGGAACCGTCCTCAAAAAGGCGAGCTGGACCTCCGCGGGCAAAGACGTGGAGAGACCGTTCACATACAGCTCGGTGGTTTCCAGCCCCTCCGGCTCCAGGAACACCTGGTGGCGAGGCGACTCGGGAAAGCGCACGACCTTGTCCTCGATGGAGGGACAGTATCGGGGACCCCGGCCCGAGATGATGCCCCCGTAGAGAGCGCTCTCCTTCAGGTTCTCCTGCACCACCCTCTTCAGTCCCTCCCCCGTCCACGTCACCCAGCACGGCCGCTGATCGGGAATCTCTTCCCGGGCGTAGAGGCTGAAGCGGAACGGCCCCTCCCCCTCCTGGACCCGGACCCTGGAAAAGTCCACCGTCCGCCCGTCCACCCGGGGAGGGGTACCGGTCTTGAAACGGGCCATCTCCAGCCCCCACCCCTGTAGTCCCTCGGCAAGCTCCACCGAAGAAGCCTCCCCGGCCCGCCCTCCGCTGATCCCCGCTCCCCCGCCCACGTGAATCCTGCCCCGCAAAAAGGTGCCCGTGGTCAACACCAGTGTCCGGCCGAAGAAGGTCAGCCCCCCCCGGGTCCGCACCGTGAACCCCTCCTCTCCATCCCTCTCAACCCCCGTCACCATCTCCTGAAAGAGATCCAGCAAACGCAGCTCGTCCAGCACCGTCCTCACCGCTCGGGGATAGAGGCCCCGGTCGCACTGGGCCCGGGGCCCCCACACGGCGGGCCCCTTGGACCGGTTCAGCATCCGGAAATGGATCCGCGATGCGTCCGTGGCCCGGCCCATGACCCCGCCCAGGGCATCCACCTCCCTGGCCACGATGCCCTTGGCCACCCCCCCGATGGCCGGGTTGCAGCTCATCTGCCCGATACGGGCCAGGTCCGGGGTCAGAAGAAGGGTGCTGCAGCCCAGGCGGGCGGCGGCAGCGGCGGCCTCCGCCCCGGCGTGCCCCCCTCCCACCACCACCACGTCGTACTTCCCGACCATCCCCTTCTCGCCCTTCACCTGCACCCTTCTCAATACACGATCTGAAAGGAGGAGGGCAGGTCACGGTCCGAGTCCAGGACCTCCACATTCTCCACCCGGGAGGCCGGGGACCCCTCCCCCAGTCGGCCCTCGAAGGCGTCCAGCTTGTCCACGGGGCCCCGGGCGTGGGCTTCCACCGAGCCGTCCGCCACGTTCTTCACGGTCCCCTGAAGTCCCAGTTCCCGCGCCGTCTCCTCGGTAAAGGCCCGGAAAAAGACCCCCTGCACGCGGCCGGTAATCCGATATCCCCGCTGAGCCACTTCCTTTTCCGTCATCGTGCGTTTCCCTCTCTCATCGTTCCATCACCGCTGTGTCCCGTCTTCCCCACCCTCCTCCGACCCTCTTTCGTCCACCCCCGCTACTTTCCTATACAGAACTCCCGGAAGACCCGGTCCAGGATTTCCTCCCTGGGGATCACCCCCAACACCTCCTCCAGCGCCGTCTCCGCAGGCCTGAGGTGCGTCGCGGCCACCTCAGCGGGCAACCCCTCCGCCAATCCCTCCCGGAAGGCCTCCACCTCCTCCAGCGCCCGCCGGATCCCCTCGGTGTGCCTCCGGCGAGTCAGGACGGGAACCTCGCCCCTCATCTCCACAAGGCCGCCGAAGACCATGGCAGGAAGAAGCTCCCGGAGGGCATCCATCCCCCGACCCGTCTTCACCGAGATCTCCATCACCTCCGCCACCCCGGGCGCGCAGAGCGCGCCCTCTCCGCCCCCCCCCTCATCGGCCTTGGTCCGGAGGAGCACCACCGGTTTCCCGGTCACCTCCTCCAGAAATCGCCCTTCGTCCTCCCCCAACCCCCCGGTCCCCTCACTGCAGAAGAGGATCAGATCCGCCCCGGACAGGTACCGCCGGGCCACCTCCACCCCCATGCGTTCCACCTCCTCGGCCGTGTCCCTCAGCCCCGCCGTGTCCACCAACCGAAAGGGAAACCCGCCCAGGGAAACCACGGCTTCCAGGGCATCCCGGGTGGTTCCCGGGACCTCGGTGACGATGGCCCGCTCCTTTCCCAGGAGCGCATTGAAGAGGCTGGACTTGCCCGAATTCGGCCGCCCCGCCAGCACCGTCACCGCACCCTCCCTCAACAGCTCCCCTTCCGGTGCCGTTTCCAGGAGGAGGGTCATGGTTTTCACCAGCTCCCCTGCCCGCTTCAGGACCTCTTCCACCGGCACCGGGGGCTCGTCCTCCTCGGGAAAGTCCAGGTGATGAACCAGGAGGACCTCCAGCTCCACCAGCCCCTCCCGGAGTGAGCCGATCCGCTGCGATAGTCCCCGCTCGAGCTGGTTGATGGCGGCCCCATGGAGGGCCCGGCTCCGCCCATGGATCAGGTCCAGCACCGCCTCCACCTGCAGGAGGTCCATCTTCCCGTTGAGGTAGGCCCGCCGGGTGAACTCCCCCTCCTCCGCCCTCCGGGCTCCTGCGTCCAGACAGGCGTCCAGAACCAGCGCCGGCGAGAGCCAGCCCCCGTGGCAGGAAATCTCCACCATCTCCTCCCCGGTGTAGCTTCCCGGCGCCGGAAAGCGTGTCAGGAGGACCCGGTCCACCGCCTCCCCCGCCTCCGGCTCCCTGAGGGTGGCCAGGGTGGCCGTCCGGGCCGGGGGCGGCTCCTCCAGGTCCGGGCAGACGCGGAAAAGGACGGAAAGGGCGTCGGGTCCCGATACTCGCACCACCGCCAGGGCGCTCTCGCCCGGCGGCGTTCCCAACGCAGCGATGGTGTCGGGGTTCGACATGGCCTTCCCTGGAGATGGTCCCGCCCGCGGAGCCCCCCGTCGGGACTCCGGGAGAACCCCCGGAGGGGCCCCCGCTTCAGCTATCCAGCTTCAAGGGCGCTTTGGCCTGCTGCTTCTTGCGCTCCCTGGCGATGTAGATCTGCTGGGGAAGGGTCGCGATGTTCGCCGTGGCATAATAGAGATTCAGCCCCGAAGCCAATTGGAAGAAGATGAAGACCATCATGATGGGCATGACATACATCATCATCTTCATCTGCGGGTTGGATTGGGGCATGGACCTCATGCTCACCCACTGAAGGAGGAACATGGAGACGCCCAGGAAGACCGGAAGGATGAAGAACGGATCCGGGGCCGAGAGATCCGGGAGCCAGAGGAAGGACACGCCCCTGAGCTCGATGGTGTTCTGAAACACGAAAAAGAGGGCGATGAGGACGGGAAAGGGCAGGAGCATGGGCAGACACCCCCCCAGGGGGTTGAACCCATGCTCCTTGTAGAGCTTCATCATCTCCTTCTGCAACTTCTCCGGATTGTCCTTGTACTTCGCCTGGATCTCCTGAAGCAGCGGCTGCACGGCCATGTTCTTCATCTGGCTCTTCATGGCCTTCTGATTCAGCGGGAAGAGGACCACCCGCATCAGGATACCGAAGAGGATCAGCACCCATCCGTATCCGATCTTCAGGTTCTCGTGAAAGAAGGTGAGGATGGCTATGATGATCCCCACGAAGGGCCGGAAGATGGGCCGGAAGAATTTCCATCCGTAGGGATTCACGTTCTGCAGGTCGTCGCCCAGGTTCGAGAGCCGAGCAAACTCCTGGGGCCCCATGAAGAGGCGAAAGTCGTAGTTCCCCCCCGACCTCACCGACTGGGAGACCGCCACTGCCACGGCATTCTCATTTCCCGGCACCGGCCGGACCAACGCTCCGCCCAGGTAGACCTCTTCGTCCTCCTCCGATCCTGCCAGCACGGCCAGAAGGAAATACTTGCTCTTGAAGGCCGCCCACAGCAGCGGCCCTTCCTCCACCCGGGCTTCGTCGACCTTGTTCAGCCGCTCCGCCCTGATCCCCTGTCGATAATGATTCACCACGTAGGCCGAGGCCCGGACCTCGTCCTGCTCCCTCTCCTCGTTGAAGGGGAGCCCGGTGCCCAGATCCGTCAGGACCAGCTCGGCGTCCACCCCCGACACCTCCCCGGACACGTCCACCACGTACTGGTCCGGATGAAAGGTGTAGGTCACCCGATAGGTGAAGGGATGGCTTGGATGGCGATAGGTGAAGTGGAGGGACCGGGGTCCGCCGCCCTCCGAGAGCCGAAGCCCCCCTTCCGGCTCCACCTCAAAGCTCAGGTCCCGGAGGTCCAGGGTGTCTCCGCTCACCAGGAAACGGACGCCCAGGGCCCCGGAGCCGTCGGGCCGAATGAGTTCGACCGGGCCATCGAAAACGAAGGAGGAGAAGTCGGGCAAACGGGCCGAGACCAGCCGGCCGCCGACGGGGGAAAACGTGTAGGTGTAGAGGGGACCCTCCACCGTGATCCGATCCGCCACCTCCCCAGGAGCCTCCCCCGGCTGCAGGGCCACCGAGTCCGGTTCCCGGGTCAGGCGACCTCCGAAGGGATCCTCCCGGGCCCCGCCTTCCCGGGTCACCTCTTCTCCCGGGTCCCCGGCACCTGGAGCCTCCACCAGCTCCGGCCCCGCCGGGGCCTCGCCTTCGGGGACCGCCGGCGACGCTCTCCCCGTGTCTTCTCCCGCAGCCCCGGCCGGCGTATCCGCCGGCGCCCCGGCCACCGAATCGCCTGCCGCCGGACCCTCCACCTCCTCCGGGGGCACGGGGGGGAAGAGAAGGTTCGTCAAAACCAGGACGGCGACCATGAGGACAATGGCCAGAAGAAAGCGCATCTCGGTGCTCATGGTACGGGATCGTACCCCTTCCCCCCGAAGGGATGGCAGCGGAGCACGCGGCGGAGGGCCATCCAGGCTCCCCGCCCGGCCCCGTATTTCTGCAGAGCTTGCTCGGCGTATGCGGAACAGGTGGGCGTAAAGCGACATGTGGGCGGCTTGATGGGAGAGATCGCCGCCCGATAGAAGCGGATCAATGTCAGGAAGACAGTCCTGAACATAGCTCCTCCGTCACCTCCAGCAGCTCACTCCTGAGCTGGCGGTAGCTGGTCCGATAGGCTTCTCTTCGGGCCCGTACCAGAATGTTCATGGGCACCCCGGCGAGGCGGCATCTGGGAAGAACCTCCCTTCGGCCAATCTCTCTGAGCCGCCGCTTGAGCCCATTTCGGTCCACGATTCGTTGGCCATACTTGGGGACCACGACACCGAACCTGGGCTCAAACCCGGTGGAAGACAAAAAGAAGACGTCCAGGTGGGACGTCTTCTTCCGCTTACCCCTCCGGAAGAGGGCCCGGATCTCCCCTGCCCGGGTGATGCGACGCGACGGGGGCATCCTTTCGTTGCCCGGTGCCCCATCGCCCGGGCCCCGGTCCCCCACCCCCTACTTCGAGCCCACGCGCACCGTGAGGCGTTGCCGCCCGCGCTTCCGGCGTCGATTGAGGGCCTTCCGACCCCCGTTGCTCTTCATTCGGGCCCTGAAGCCGTGCTTGTTCTTCCGCTTCCGGTTCCGGGGCTTGTACGTCGGCATCATGGCTGGTCACCCACTCGGATTCTGGTTGCACTCCAACAATAGCTTTGAAAGGTACCGATGACGCCGGGGAAGGGTCAACCCCGCAACTCCTTTTCCTCAAGGGGTTTCCCCCCGGTTCATCGGAGCCGAATTGACTTTTCCACATCCCTCGGGTAGCTTGGCTCCCCCCTGATTCAACAAGGCAATCGTCATCACCGGAAGGCCTTTGCCGGAGGTCTCCCGCTGACCAACCCGGGCGTCCATGGAGCTCACCGCCTCCGAACTCTGGTCACGCGTTCTTCAGACGGTCCGCCCCGGACTCCCGGAACAGGCCTTCAGCACGTGGCTCGCCGACACCCGCCCCTCGGCCCTCACCGAAACGGAACTCCTCGTCGAAGCACCCAGCCTCTTCCACGTGGAGTGGCTGGAAGACAAGTACGGGCCCCTCCTCGAAGAGGCCGCCGCACGCATCCTGGGCAGAACCCTGACCATCTCCTTCACCGCCGGTGAAGACCAGCCCCCCATTCCCGTGCCCTCGGTGGAGCTGGCCGAGCCCGGCCCCGAAGCCACCGAGCCCGGACATGCCTCTTCACGGCCCGCGCCGGCTCCGGGGCTCAACCGGCGCTACACCTTTGACCGCTTCGTCGTGGGAGGCGACAACCAGCTCGCCGCCGCCGCTGCCCAGGCCGTGGCCGAAAAACCGGCTCTCATGTACAACCCCCTCTTTCTCTACGGGGGTGTGGGGCTGGGGAAGACCCACCTCATGCATGCCGTTGGAAACGCCATCCTGGACGGCGGCCCCGACCTGAGGGTCGCCTACGTCCCCTCCGAGCAATTCATGAACGAGCTCGTCACGGCCATCCAGGAGGGAACCACACCCCAGTTCCGGCGTCGATACCGGGAGATGGACCTCCTGCTGGTGGACGACGTTCACTTCCTGGAGGGAAAGGAACGAACCCAGGAGGAGTTCTTCCACACCTTCAACGCCCTCTACGATGCCCATCGCCAGATTGTTCTCGCCAGCGACCGGCCGCCGAAGGACATCCCGGGGCTGGAAGAGCGTCTGGTTTCCCGCTTCGAATGGGGCCTTGTGGCGGACATCCAGGCGCCGGACTATGAGACCCGGATGGCCATTCTTCGAAAGAAGGCCGAGGACGACGAGCTGACCCTGGACCCCAAGGTCATCGACTTCATCGCCCGGTCCTGCACGTCCTCCGTCCGGGAGCTGGAAGGCGCCGTCATCAAGCTCCTGGCGTATTCTTCCCTGAAGCACCAGGACATCGACCTGACCATGGCGCGCACCGCGCTCCGGGGCATGCTCCGGGACACGGGCGAGGAAGGACGCTCCCGGGCGACGCCGGGCTTCATTCAGACAACGGTGGCCGACACCTGGGGAGTTCCTGCCCGGGCCCTGGCCTCCAAGCGAAGAACGAAGGACTTGACGGTGCCCCGGCAGGTCGCCATGTACCTCATCAAGGAGCTCCTGGATCTGCCCCTGGTGGGAATCGGAGAACAGTTCGGCGGCAGAGACCACTCCACGGTCATCCACTCCATACGAAAGGTGGAAGAGACCATGGAGACCGACGACGCCTTTCGCAGGAAGGTCCGATCTCTTATCGACAAGCTGGCTCCGGAGGTGTGAAAAACGCCGGGAAAACCGAGTGGGAACTCCGGAGTTTTTCCACAGGGCTGTGAATGAAGGAGAGGATTGGGGAAAGCCACCACCCTATCCACGCCGGCGTCAACAGAGGGTAGAAGTGGCGCAAAACGTTGGACGGTAGCACTATCGGTTCACGCCTCGACCCTTTCTCCACAGATCCACATGTTCTACTACTACTAGAGTTTTTCTTTCAGGTAAGAGAAGATAAAAACGGTCGATGCGCTTTCTGTGGAAAGGACCTGGTCCGATCCCTGGCACAGCGGAGGACAAATGAAATTCACCATCACCCGACAGAATCTTCATCAGGGGCTGGCCGCCGTTTCTGCCAGCATCCCCACCAAGACCACCCTTCCGGTTCTATCCAACATCCTGTTGGAAGCTGCGGATGAAGAGGTCTGGATGAGCGGGACCGACCTGGATGTGGCCGTTCGGGTCCGGGTGCCTGCCGATGTGGAACAGGACGGAACCCTGACGGCTCCGGGAAAGAAGCTCCAGGAGATCACCCGTGAGCTCCCGGACCAGCCCGTGGAACTGGAAGCCAGCGGAGAGCAGTTGGAGATCCGGTGCGGACGCAGCGCCTTCAAGCTGAACGGGCTGCCCGCGGAGGAATTCCCATCCCTTCCCGGCATCGAGTTCGGCGAAGGCTGGAGCATCACGGGCAAGGAGCTCCAGAACCTCATCCATCATGTTTCCTTTGCCGTGTCCACCGAGGAGAGCCGGCCGATCCTGAACGGGGTTCTCTGGGAGCTTCGGGACGCCCGTATGCAGATGGTGGCCACCAACGGTCATCGCCTGGCCAGGATGGCGGTTCCCGCAGGACCCTCCACGGCTACCAGCGCGGACTTCATCGTCCCTCCGGCGGCCCTCCATCAGGTCCAGCGCCTCTTCAAGGCCGAAGACGAGCTCGAGGTGGCCAGGGACGGAAACCACCTGGGCTTCCGGGCGGCGGGAATCGAGGTCTATACTCGGCTCATCGAGGGCAGCTATCCCAACTATGAACAGGTCATCCCCAAGGACAACGACAAGTGGGCCATCGTCGAGAAGGCCGCCCTGGAGTCGGCGGTCCGCCGTATGGCCGTGGTGGCCAGCGATCAGACCCACCGGATCCGCATGGTGTTCGAGGAAGCCCGGGTTCACCTGAATGTCCTCACGCCGGATCTGGGTGAGGGTCAGGACGAGCTGGAGCTTCAGTTCGAGGGTGAGGAGCTGGAGATCGGGTTCAACGCCAACTATCTGTTGGAGGTTCTCCGCTATCTGCCTACCCAGGAAGTGAAGCTCACTTTCAAGGCGCCCGAGCGGGCCGCCACTGTGGAGCCCGTGGTGCCGGAAGGGGAGGAGGCCATGGATTATCTCTGCCTGGTCATGCCCCTTCGTCTCCTGGACTGATCGGGGAGAAGGGCGGGAAAGCACGGGGGGCCCGGCCGTGGTGCCGGGCCTTCCTGTTTTTTCGTCCCTGGGGAAATCGGGAACGTGGTGCGAACGGGGGTGGGAGGGCAGTGTACTATCCGGGACGGGGTCGGAAAGGAACGGACGGGGTCCGGGGCTGGATATTCCGGAAGGGAAAGGGCAAAATCCAGGGGTGAGAAAGGGATCCATGAAAGGACGAGGGCCTTCCTGGCGCAGGTTGATGTCGGAGCGAAAGCTGCTGTCCACGGTGGTCCCGGCCGTTTGGGCCGGCCTGACCATGGTCGTCCTGGGCTGTGGTGACAACGGAACCAAGTCGATGCCCAATTCCCGTTTCGGGCAGATCGGCGAGGTGCGTATCACCGTTGTCGCTCCCCTCTTTTTCGGGGAGGGTGAGGGGGAGCTTCAACAGGTCCTGACCTGGAGCTCCACCGGGGCCTGGCAGCTTCGGGAGGCCATCTCCTACCGGGGACTTCCCGGAGACGAGGAGCTCAAGAGGAACCAGGGGAATCCCGGCACGTATGCTTCGGCCTACGCCGCCCTCATCACCCAGCTCAACGAGGCGCCGGGCCTGAAACTCTTTATCCCCGAGCTCTCCCAGGACCTGGACCCCGAGTGTCCCCGGGGCCAGACCCGGGTGGCGGTCCTCATCCGGGATCAGCTCAGGGAGGAATCGGCGTCGTGGTCCCGGTGCGCGACGGGAAACTTGAGCAACCTCTCGTTGACTGCGGCGGGCCCGGATGCCGCCGCGGGAAGGGTGGTCCAGGCGGCGATTCTGGTGACGGAGTTTACCCAGGGAACGGCGTTCCGCTCGGCCTATTTCGGAAGCCTACCCTTCGGCACCCTCGAAAAGAGCGAAGACTCCCGAGCCGGCCTCACCCGGCCCCTTTGCTTCATTGAGGGGGCTCAGGCCGCCTGCCAGCCGCCGGGGCAGTTTTCTCCTGTCTGGCGGGCCCACAAGGGAGATCCCTCGGCCGAGCCCCCGGCGGTGGACTGGGAGAACGAGATGGTCCTGGTGGCTGCCGTGGGAAAGCGCTTCGAGGCCGGGGATAGCGTGGAGGTCCGGAGAGTCCTTCGAACGGGAGACGGCACGCAGGTGGATCTCTTCGAGCGCATTCCCGGTGACTTCTGCTCTCCGGCCGCCCGGGAGCACTACCCCGTCCACATTGTAGTGGCACCCCGCACCGAACGGCCCATTCGCTTCAGCGAAGTCGTGACGGAGCGGGTGCCCTGCGGAGGCTGAGGACGTGTCCCTTCGACGGCAGTTCGTCCTCGTCTTCGTGGCCTTCAGCGTGGTGGTCTCGGCCGTGGGAGGCGGACTCGCCTACCGGATCACATCCAGAACACTGGAGAGGGAGCTGGACGACAAGCTAACCCAGGTGGCCGGGGCCGCCGCCGAAGTGGGATTCAGCGCCGAGAATGCCCTCCTCTTCCGTCCCGGAGACGAGGACACCGACTTCTGGCAGGGATACCGGGCCCGGCTGGAGCGGCTGACGTATTACGTGGACGAGGCCTACATCTTCCGCACCGATCTCACCGTCCTGGTGAGCCACCTTCCCGCCGACTCCCTCCCCATCGGCACGGTGCTGAACGAACTGAGCCTGTACCGGGACGAGATCGCCGAGGCCGGGTTCGGGGGCCGGTCCACGTCGGATCTCTTCTTCGACGACGGGCGGGCCTACAAGTACGGGTTCGTGAGGATAGAACAGAGCGAGGCCATCCTCGGGGTGCGCATGCCCGCAGGCTTCCTGGAACCCCTGGCCCGGTTCCGGCAGACGGTCCTCTGGGGCTCTCTGGCGGCCGCCGTCACGGCAGCTCTCATCGCCTGGCTCCTGGCCACCACGGTGACCCGTCCCCTGGACCGGTTGGGCCGGGTGGCCATCCGGATCCAACGGGGCCACATGGACGAAGCGGTGTGGCAAGAGAGGGGTGGGGAGCTGGGGCGCCTCTCCCGGGCCATGGAACGGATGCGGGTGGGGATCCTGCACCGGGACGAGCAACTCCGTCTCATGCTTGCCCAGGTGGCCCACGAGATCCGGAATCCCCTGGGGGGCCTGGAGCTCTTCGCCTCCGCAGCCGCCGAGACCGAAGATCCCGAGGAGCGACGGCGCTTTCTGGACAAGGTCCGCTCCGAGATCGTGGCCCTGAACGGGATCATCGACGACTTTCTTGCCTTTGCCCGGCCCCTCAAGCCCGAGAGAGGACTCCACGACGTTAGCGACGCCGTCCGGGAGGCGGTGGACCTGGTGGAGGTTCAGCTCCTGCACGCGGGTGGCGGCCTCACCCTGGAGGTGCCCGACGAGCCGGTACTGGCCCGGGCCGATCCGGAGCATGTGAAGAGGGCGGTCCTGAACCTCCTCAGGAACGCCGCCCAGGCCGGAGAGCATGTTCACGTTCGCTGCGAAAACCTCCGTGGCGAGGCGGTGATCTCCGTCACCGACGACGGTCCCGGCGTGCCTGCAGACCTTCGGGACCGAGTCTTCGAGCCCTTCGTCACCGACAAGGAGAAAGGGGCCGGACTGGGGCTGGCCATCGTGAAGCGCGTCGTGGAGGCGAACGGGGGCCGTGTGGTTTTGGGCGATGGAGAGGAACCGATTGGGGAGGGTGCCGAGTTCAGGATATATTTCCGGGGGGGGGACGACATCCCGGACAACGGGACCCGGTGGGGAGATGGGAGGGGAGAGAGGGACGTGACCCCCTCGCACGAGAGGAACGAGGACGGGTAGGGGCCTGCCAGGCAGGCCGCTCCAGGCTTTCGAGGGAGCAGGGATGGCTCAGGTACTGATCATCGACGACCACGATTCCATGCGGGAGGGCCTCGAGCTCCTCCTCAGGCGGCGGGGGCACAAGACCCTGTCGGCCGACGGGGGGGAGAGGGGCGTCGACCTCCTCCGGGAATCCGGAGCGGACCTGGTGATCACCGACCTGAAAATGGCCCGCATGGACGGGATCCAGGTCCTGAAGAGGGTGAAAGAGAATTACCCCGACACCGAGGTTCTGGTCATCACCGCCTACGGCACCATCGAAAAGGCCGTGGAGGCCATGAAGCTGGGTGCGGCGGACTTCATCACCAAGCCTTTCTCCTCCGAGGAGTTCGGGGTGAAGGTGGACCGCCTTCTCAGGGAGCAGGAGGAGCGGCTGAAGCTGAGGCGGGAAAATGTGGCCCTCCGGGTGGAGAACACTTACCTGAAGGAGGAGACCCGATCCCGCTACGGGGAGATCGTCGGGGAGTCCTCGCAGATGCAGGAGGTCTTCCGCTGGGTGGAGAGAGTGGCGGCCAGCGACTCCACCGTCATGATCTACGGGGAATCGGGAACCGGGAAGGAGTTGGTGGCCCGGGCCATCCATGCCGGATCGCCCCGGAGGGACGGCCCCTTCATCCGGGTCAACTGCGGGGCCCTCACCGAGGGACTCCTGGACTCGGAGCTCTTCGGACACGAGAAGGGCGCCTTCACCGGGGCCGAGCGGCAGCGGAAGGGGCGCTTCGAGCTGGCCGACGGCGGCACCCTCTTCCTGGACGAGATCGCCACCATCAACCAGACCACCCAGATCCGCCTCCTCCGGGTCATCCAGGAACGGGAGCTGGAGCGGGTGGGAGGCGAAGATACCCTCCCCGTGGACGTGCGCATCATTGCCGCCACCAACACTGCGGCTACGGAGCTTCAGAACAGCGGAGAGTTCAGGGAGGACCTCTACTACCGGCTCCATGTGGTGCCCATCACCCTGCCTTCCCTCCGGGAGCGGAGGTCCGATGTGCCGGTCCTGGTGAGCCACTTCCTGGAGAAGCTGCGAAGCAGGACCAATACCCCGGTGAGGGCCGTGAGCGAGGAAGCCCTGGACCGGCTGGTGGAGTACGATTGGCCCGGGAACGTCCGTGAGCTGGAGAACGTCATCGAGCGGGCGCTGGTCCTGGCCGAGGGGGAGTATCTGGAGGCCGACGACCTCCCCTTTCTGGCCGACGGGGAGGCTCCGGATACCAGCATCATCGACGCGGCCTTCCCCTCGGGAGGCCTGGATCTGAACCAGGCGGTGGAGGGGATGGAAGAGCGTCTTCTTCGGCGGGCGCTGGAGAAGGCCAGCGGGGTAAAGGCCGAAGCGGCCCGCCTGCTGGGGATCAAGGCCAGCGCCCTCTACTACAAGCTCGAGAAGTACGGGATCGACGGGTGATTTCCTCGCGGCCCAGGGCCCGGGGTCGGTCGGGCCATACGATTCGAGCTGCCGGGCTCCTGGCCATGGGCCTCTTCCTCTTTTCCTTTCCCCGTGCCCTGGTCGCCCAGGGGACTCCCACCCTGGACGAGCTGGAGCTGGCCTACCAGGCCGCCATAGATGCCCACCAGTCCGCCCTCAGCGCTTGGGAGGTCCAGAATCGAAGGCTGAACAGGCTCGTGGAGGAAGCGAACTCGGCCCAGGCCTCCGGCGACGAAGACCGGATTAACGAGGCCTACGCCGCGGCACAGCGAGCAGCCCTGGAGCAGAACCGCTGGGACCGGGAGGTGGGCCGCACCGCAGAGGTCCTTCGGGAGGCCCGGGAGCCGTACCGGGAAGCTCTGGGCCGGCGGCTGGACGAGCTCATCGAGGAGCTCAGGGCTACTCAGGGTCCGGAAGAGCGGGCCGATTTGCTGGTGCTCGTCAGGGCCACCAACAATCGCTACGAGGCCCTCCTCCGGGAGTCCGCCCAGGAGCCGGACGTGGACTTCCAGGGACTCTCGGAGTGGACCATTCAGCGAACCGACACCCCGGAGGAGATCCGGCAGAAGGCCGACGTCCTGGACAGCCGGGCGGACCGGTTCGAGGTCCAGCTCGCCCTCACCGAGGAGCGGCTCCAGCGGTTCAGAGAGCAGCAGCGGAGGGCCCGGAACATCGCGGACTTCGTGGCCGATGCCCGGCGCTACGACGACACCCGGCCGCCGGCCGGTCCTCCCGAGACCCGCGCCACCGACCCCGGGGATCCGGGACAGATCCTGCCCCCCGGGGCCGACACCCTGGGTATCCAGGACCGCCCCCTGACCCTGGAAGAGCAGATCCAGGGGCTCCAGGCCCTGAGGCACCGCCTGGCGGATTACATCGAGAGGATGAGGGACCGGGCCGAGATCTTTCGCCGGCGGGCCGGGGGGGAGTGGGCATGAGGGTTCGACGCGGGGGGGAGGGGACTCTGATTGGTGGGTACCGGCGGGCCGGAAGCTACGCGGTGCTGTTCTTCATGGGACTGGGGTTCCTCACGGGAGTCCCCCAGGGCGTCCGGGCCCAGGTCACCTGGCAGGACCTGGTCTTCACGGGCGGGAGTTCGGTGGAGAACTACCGGGGCAACCTGGCATCGGTGACCGCCACGGCCGTGGACAGCACCGACCGGGCCTCGGCGGCGGTGGGAGAGCTTGGCGTTCGTGGGATCCTCACCCTCTTCGCCAGGCCGGGCCGGTCCCTGGGGCTTGAGTTCGATGCCGGGCTCCGCCAGTCCGTGGCCGGTGGCTTCGAGGTGAGGGACTACGCCCCCCGGGAGTGGGTGGGGGACGTGACCTTGCGTTACCGACACGCCTTCGGGTCCCTGGGCGAGCTACATCTGGAAGCCGGGGGAACGGGAAGGAGCGTGGACGACCGGCCTCCCATGCCGCTGTTCATTCAGCCGGGGTACGGAACGGTGGACGGGCGGGTCCGGTTCAACTTCTACCCGGTGAAGAAGACCTACTTCGACGTCCAGCTCTTCGGGGAGCGGGCGGACTACGGGGCCACGGAACTCACGCCCCAGCTCGACCTTCTGGACCGGAACCTCGTGGGTGGGGAGGTGGGGGCGAGCTGGGGGAGCGGAGACCGAACCCTCAGGGTCTACGGTGGATTTCAGTCCACCGATTACGGAAACCAGGGAACCTTCGATCCCACCGATCCGTTTCGCCGGGACGAGACGGTGGACCTGGGGGCTTCCTTCACCCTCCGGGCCCCCATCTATGCCCAGGTAGGGGTGGAGGGGACGCTGAACCGCTCCAATTCTGCCCGGCCCGAGTACGACGCACTGAGCCTTCGCGCCGTGGTTTCGGCTCCCCTGCCCTGGGGTTTCAGCGCGAGTCTCTTTGCCGTTCTCACCACCAAGGACTACCTCACCGAGACGGAATTCGCCCGTCTGGTCCCGGGAGAGGAGGCCGACAACGCATCGGTGGCCTATCTGGAGCTCTCCCGGCCGCTCATGGTGAACCTGGACGGAGCCGTCCGGTTCGGCTGGTCCCGGGCCGAGACCGATATCGGGGGTTCCTACTTCCAGCGCTACGGAGCCACCTTCCTTCTCCGCTTCCGGCCCTGGGGGCGTTAGAAGGTCCTGCGAAAGGGGGCGACCCCGTTGCGTGCGCCACCGCTTCAGATTCCCGGAGGCGGGGTCTGGTCTGTCAGGGAATCCGGAAGGCCCAGGCCTGAAAACGCCCGTGGTGGGACAGGGTCAGATCCACGGACAGCTCCTCTCCGCCGAGGAGTACCGAGGGGACCCGCCGTCCCGGGAGGCCAGGCCCGCACACGATTTCCAACGCCTCTTCCTCGATTTCCAGAGCCTCGGCCAGGGCCTCTTTTGCGGCCACGCGGGTCAGGGCCGACCCCAGGTGGGAGACGCACTCCCACTCCCGGGCCGTGAGGTGGGCTTCGAGGGCATCCCGCCACGGCTCAGCCGGTGGTGGAGGGAGGTCGGCAACCCCGGCCCGGAGGGGTGCGTGGGGGCCGGATCCGTCAACGGGAGCCGTTTCCCTCGTGCTTTCGGCCCAGGCCAGGGCGTGGATGGCCTCCGGGGTGACGCGGATCCCCAGGGCCAGGGAGAGATCCCCGTAGACGAGCTGTCCCGAGAACACCGACCCGCTCGGGTCGTCCCGACCGGATCCGACGACGTTCCCCCCTGCCCGGGCCTCCGGCTTTCCGAGCCCCTCCACCGCTGCCTCCCTCGTGTGTGTTTCGGCCTTCTCCGCTCGTGACCTCTCCTCCAGCCCCAACACCCGGAAGTCCCGATGATGGAAGACGGGAGGGCTCCCCAGGAACTTGGTCACGGATTTGAAGGCGGCTTCCTTGGCGGTCCAGCGCAGCCAGAGGGCCAGGTCCGGGTCCCGGGCGTCCCGGATGGCCCCCTCTTCCTCCTCGGCAAAGACCCGCCGGAGGAAGCGGTCGTCGCGGGCCTTGTCCCGGTAGCGGGTGTCGGCCCGGTCCACGACGTCATTGCCCAGGTGCCAGAGCTGGGGCATGCACCACCTCTTCCGGATCCTGGAGGGAGGGATGGGGTTCTTGATCCCTGGAGCCCGGCAGGCTCCCCCGGGGACCCCGCTTCCGGGACGAAGAATGATGAACCCGCCGGTAAGGCCACGCAACGCATGACCTCATTGGAAAAGAGCCTGGGACGGTTTCAGTCCCTGAATCGTGAGATGCGCCTTCAGCTTCTCATCCAGTACGCCAGGAAGTTCCCGGAGCTTCCCCCGGAGTTGGCCGAGGCCCGGGACGCGGGGATGAACCGGATTCAGGAGTGTCAGACACCCCTCTTCCTCTGGGTGGCGGTGAAGGACGGGCAGGTGACCCTCCACGCCGACGTGCCCCCCGACGCACCCACCGTGAGGGGGTTCATGGGTTTCCTCATGGAGGTGCTCAACGGCGCGTCCCCCGAGGAGGTGGCCGAGCTCCCCGACGATCTCCTGGATCGGATGGGGATCGGGGAGGTCCTGGGAATCATGCGCACCCAGGGCCTGGGGTCCGTCATCCGGAAGGTGAAGAACGACGTGGCCCGCTCCTCCCGGTGACATCGCCGGCCGGGTGACCGGCCTGGCCGGTCGGCCCACGTCAACCGAGTACCCGGGACGGGCTCACCCTCCCCCGTTGGCGCCCTCGCCCTGGAACGTGACCTGGAGGAGCTCCGCCTTCCACGACCCGTCCTCCTGCATGCGCCAGATGGCCGTGTACTTCCCTCTGAGGGTTCGGTCCGGTCTCCGGGGATCTCCCCACTCCATGTGAAAGACGCCCAGGGTGTACCCCAGGTCCACGGCGTTGGCCAACTCGGCCGTTTCCGCCCGCCAGGTGAATCGATCCACGGTCCCGTTGGCCCGCTCCTCCTCCAACCACGTTTGAAGGGCGTCACGGCCCCGGATCTCTCCCCAGCCGTCCAGGACGAAAATGGCCTCGTCCGTGAAGTGCGAGGCCCACCCCTCGGGGCCCATGTGCTGGAGGTCGAACTCCCAGGCCCGATCGGTGCGGCCCAGATCCAGCCGCCAACGCTCCATTGTTCCCCGGGGTGGAGGGGGGATGAGGGGAACGGGCGCCCTGGAGGCCGTAGTGTCGGATTCGGATCCCGAGCCGTCCCGGGCGGCGTCCCGGCCAGCATCAGGAGGCGGCATACAGCCAACGGCCAGGATGAGAAGCACGAGGGGCAGGGAGGAGCGTTTGTGGAGCATGGACGGGTCTCGGCAATTCGCAATGTGGTGGCGCCGGAGAGGCATTTTCGAGAACGTATGCACCGGAGCCGCCCGCGCAACGGGTTCCCGATGAGACAGGGGAGAGAGGGAAGACCATGAAGGTGATCGGTGAAGAACAGCTTCGAGCCCTGGTGAGAGAGGACCACGCCCTGGAGGCCGTGACCGCTGCGTTCAAGGCCCTGAGCCGGGGCCGGGTGGTCCAGCCCCCTCCCCTGGGCATGGATCTGGAGGAGGTTCGGGGAGAGGTCCACGTGAAGGGAGCCTACCTGCAGGGGGAGGAGGTTTTCGCCATGAAGGTGGCCTCCGGGTTCTACCGAAACCGGGAAAGGGGCCTTCCCACCGGCTCGGGGCTCGTTCTGGTCTTCGATGCCGCCACGGGCTTCCCCAAGGCGCTGCTCCAGGACAACGGGTACCTGACCGAGCTCAGGACCGGAGCCGCCGGGGCCCTGGCGGCCCGCTTCCTGACCCGGGACACGCCCCTCCGGGTGGGGGTCATCGGCGCCGGCGCCCAGGCCCGTTATCAGATGCGGGCCCTGGCCCGGGTCCGCTCCCTGGACGCGGTGCGGGTCTGGAGCCCGGTTCCCCAGGAGGTGGAGGCCTACCGGGAGGAGATGGAGCCCGAGCTCGGCGCAATGGTGGAGGCCGGTGCGACGGCCGAGGAGGCGGTTCGCGGTGCCGAGCTGGTGGTGACGGTAACCCCCAGCCGGGACCCCATCCTGCGCTACGACTGGCTGGCCCCGGGCGCCACGGTGGTGGCCGTGGGCTCCGACGGGCCGGAGAAGCAGGAGTTGGCAGGGGAGATCCTCGGCCGGGCCGACAAGGTGGTGGTGGACTCCAGGGAGCAGTGCATGGGGCTGGGCGAGACCCACCACGCCGTGAAGGACGGGCACCTGGACCCCGGGGCCATTTACGCCGAGCTGGGCGAGGTGGTGTTGGGGACCCGGCCCGGTCGGGAGGCGGACGAGCTCATCGTCTGTGACCTGACGGGGGTGGGAGCTCAGGATGCCGCCATGGCCGGAGAGGTCTGGAATCTTCTGAAAAAGGAGTGAAGACCCGGGTCTCCCGTCACGCCTCGTCCGGGGATTCCCCGGGCTCGTCCAGGGCCTCCCGTACGGCCCGTGCCAGCTCTTCCGGCCCGAAGGGTTTGGCCAGGAAGCAGGTCTTCTCCTCCACCGGGCTTCCCTCGAAGACCAGCTCCTCGGGAGCCTTTCCCGACACGAACAGGTAGCGGATCCACGGCTTGGCTCCGTGGATGGTCCGGGCCAGGGAGAGTCCGCTCATGCCCGGGAGGAAGACATCCATGACCACGAGGTCGATTCTGGAGTTGACGGCGATGGCCAGCGCCCGGTCGGGGTAGTGGGCTTCCAGGACGTGATAGCCCAGCTTGTCCAGGGTCTTGACCATGGCCTTCCTGGTGGCGTGGTCGTCCTCCACCACGAGGACCGACTCATTTCCCCTGGGCATCTCGTCCCGGATGCTGTCCGGACGGATCTCCAGGTCCAGGAGCTCCCGGACGGAGGTGGCCAGAGTCTCGGCCGTGTAGGGTTTTTCCAGGAAGGCCACACCGGGCCGTTCCTCCTCCTGGTCTTCAAGCACTTCTTCGGAGGTGTATCCCGATACGTAGAGGGTTCGGATGCCCGGGCGGATCTGGGCGAGCTTACCGGCGGCGGTGAGTCCGCTCATGCCCGGGAGGACCACGTCCATGATGACCAGGTGGACGTTCGAGATGGTGACGAGGCGCACGGCCTGGTCCGCGTCGGCGGCCTGGATGACCTTGTAGCCGAGCTTCTCCAGGAGCCCGGTGGTGGAGCGACGGATCTCGGCGTCGTCATCCACCAGCAGAATCGTCTCGGTTCCCCGGGGTAGTTGTTCGTCCATCCTGCGTCTCCCGCTGCAGGGCGAGAAGCAAACGTGGTGTCGGGCAATTGCTTCCACTCTGCAATCTGCCGCGCGAAAGCGCAATCAAGAAAAGGACGGCCGAAGCCTTTTTCGTCCCTCCCCCCTCCGAACCCGTGGTGACGCCGGGTCCTATTCCAGCAGCGCGTCCACCTTGGCGGCGCAGATGAAGTCGTTCTCGGTGAGGCCTTCCACGGCGTGGGTGGTGTACTCGACCTCGCAGCGGCTGTACCCCACCTTTACGGAGGGATGGTGGTCCTCCCGGTGGCTGATCCAGGCCGCGGCGTTGACGAAGGCCATCACTTCGTAGTGGTTCTCGAAGTTGAACACCCGCTGGATGGCCTGCCCGTCGTCGACGATCATCCAGGATGGCACCTGTCTCTGAAGCTCTTCGGCCTCTTCCAGCGTCATGGGGGGGATTCCTCCCTCGCAGGGCTTGCACTTTTTCTTTCTGAGCTCGGTCATGGCGGATCGTCGGGTTGGCGTCGCTATTCGGGGTGATGTCCTGGTCGCACGACCAGGTGAAAGGTGTGTATGCCTCAACTGCGGCCCGGTTCCCCTGAATCACGCAACCCGATTCCCGAACCGTGTGTCTCATGATGTGAAGAGGGACTCACCGGCCATCAACGAGCTCTTCATTTGAACGACTTCGACTTGGTACAGAGAGCAAAGAGCGGCGATCAGACAGCATTCCGCGCCCTTTACGACGCAAACGTGGACCGGGTCTTCGGCCTCTGCTTCAGGATGGTGGGGGACGAGGAGCAGACCAGGGAGTACACGCAGGACGCCTTCGTCCGGGCGTGGCAGTGCCTGGACCAGTTCAGGGGCGACTCGGCGTTTTCCACGTGGCTGCATGCCATTGCGGTCTCCGTGGTCCTCAACGGTCTTCGGAAGGTTGATCGCCGACGCAAGCGGGAGCGGTCGCTGGAGGATGCCCGCCCTCTGACTCAGAGGAAAGCGGTGTCCGAGCCGGGGGTGGCGGACGAGCTGAAGAAGGCGGTGGACGGGCTTCCGGAGATCTACAGGACGGTGTTTTTGATGTACGACCTGGAAGGGTTTCGCCACAAGGAGATCGGTGAGGTGCTGGGGGTGCCGGTGGGGACGTCGAAGGCCCGGTTGTCCCGGGCCAGAGAGCTCCTGAGAGCGGCCCTGGGAGAGTCCATGAGGGAGTATGCGAGAGATGCGGGATAGAAACCCGGACGAGGAGTTCCGAGCCTTGAAGAATCACTTCAATCCGCCCCCGGATACGCCCAGGGAGGAGATGTGGGAGGCCATTCAGGCCCGCATCGCCACCGAGGCGGCCGGCGCGGATAACGAAGACCCGAAAGGCGGTGCGCGGGAGGGTGCCCCCGAGGACGTGGTGCCCCTGTCAGCGGCCCGGCGAATGTGGTCCGGACTCGAGGCCAGACCGCTACGGTGGGCCGCTGCGGCCGCTGCGGTCCTGGTCCTGGGGGTGGGGATCGGCCGCATCACGGCACCGACACCGGGCCCGGGCCCGGGCGCCACGGCTGAGGTGGCGGCCGATCCGGACGTCATGTTTGCCGCTGCCGTCAACCACCTCCAGCGAACCGAATCCCTCCTGACCCTGGTCCAGGCCGATGCCCGGGCCGGGCGGGTGGAACCCGGTGTGGCCACATGGTCCCGGACCCTCCTGACCCAGACCCGCCTTCTCATGGGCACGGAGGTCGGTGAGGATCCGGTCATGGCCGACCTCCTGGAGGATCTCGAGTTGGTGCTGGTCCAGGTCCTGGGTGCGGCCAACGCCACCGGGCAGAACCCCGGTCGGATTCGCAGCGAACTGAATCTGGCATTGGATGGAATGAATGAACGCGATGTCCTGTCCCGGCTCCAGGCGGTTCTTCCCGTCGGATCCGGGTCCCTGGGGACGTAAGAAGGAGAGAGAGAATGTCGAACGTGACGTGGAAGATGCGTATCGGGGCTGCCTTCGCACTGGTCGGGATGTGGACGGGGTCCGTCGGGGCCCAGTCCGGGGACGGAGCGAACGTTCCCGGCCCGGCGGCGACCTCCTCCCTGGAGGCACCGGCCCCCTGGATTCAGGAAGATCCCGGGGCCCAGGCCTACGCCCGGGCCCGGGAACACCTGAACGGCGGCCGGCACCGTGAAGCCGCCCGGGAATTCGCCCGGTTGAGGGCAGAGTACCCCCGGTCGGGATATGTGGCCGACTCCTATTACTACCAGGCGTTTGCACTCTTCCGGATGGGGGCCCGGGACGAGCTCCGGCAGGCCAGGGAGCTCCTCCGGACGCAACTGGATGAGCACCCCGACGCGGGTACCGCCGGCGACGCCAGGGAGCTCCTGGTGCGTGTGGAGGCCGGGCTCGCCCGTCAGGGAGACGCCCGGGCCGCCCGGAACATCACCCGGCAGGCCCAGGAGGCCTGCGGGCCCGAGGACGAACTCAGGGCGGCGGCGCTGAATGCCCTCCTGAACATGAACAAAGAGCGGGCGATCCCCATCCTCCGCCGGGTCCTGGAAGACAGGGACGAGTGTTCGGCTGAGCTGAGGTCTCAGGCCGTCTTCCTCCTCAGCCAGAAGATGGACGAGGCATCGGTGGACATCCTCCTGGATCTGGCCCACCGGGACCCGGACCCCTCTCCGGAAGTGCGGGAGCAGGCCGTCTTCTGGCTCTCCCAGGTCCGGACTTCGGCAGCCGTGGATGCCCTGGCCCATATCCTCCGGGAGAGCGACGACCCCGAGATCCAGGAGAACGCCCTCTTCGCCCTCTCCGAGCAACGGAGCGAGCGTTCGACGGCCATTCTCCGGGAGTTTGCCGAACGGAGCGACCTTTCCGCCGAACTCCGGGAGACGGCCCTCTTCTGGATCGGCCAGGGCCCCGGCGGATCCCGGTACCTCATGGACCTCTGGGGCCGGCTAAACGACCCCGAGCTCAAGGAAAACATCCTCCACTCCATTGCCCAGAACGGGGGCGATGAGGCCCGGGAGTGGCTGGTCGCTCGGGCCATGGACCCCTCCGAGGACATGAACGTCCGGGAGGCGGCCCTCTTCTGGGCCGGTCAGTCCGGGGCCTTCACCATCGATCAACTCCGGGGGCTCTGGGGCGGGTTCGAAGAAACCGAGCTGAAGGAGCAGGTCATCTTCGTGGCCTCCCAGCGCGACGAGCGGGCGGCCGTGGACTTCCTCATGGAGGTGGCCGAGGACCCTGAGAACGGGGAGCTGAGAGAGACGGCCATCTTCTGGCTGGGCCAGAGCGATGATCCCCGCGTGCCCGACTTCCTCCTCCGGATCATCGGAAGGTAGGAGACAGAAGATGAGGACGATGATATCGGCCCTGGTCCTGGCGGCGGTGCTGGCTCCGGCCGGGGCCGCGGGCCAGGAGCTGGCTCGCCGGGTGGCCGGGATGGATGACGGCACCCTGCGCCTGAGCTTCGAGACCCGCCCCGGGGTGGAGATCTGCGACCGGGGCATCCGCATGAACGATCACACCTACATGTGGCGGAGCGGCAGTTGGGACGACGAGCCCCGTAATTGCCGAGTGGGGTCCGCCGAGGTGGAGCTCCGGGTCAGGAGCGGCTTGGTCCGGGACGTGGAGATCCTCCTCGAGGAGGGGGACCGGACCCGTGACGCCGTGGACGTGGGCCTCGTGCCGCCCCGGGAAGCCGTGGACCTCTTCCTGGCCGTGGCCCGGGGGGAGGTGGGCCCGAGGAGCGAGGAAGATGCCATCTTTCCCGTGGTCCTCGCCGACGTGGAGGGCGTGCCCATCCTCATGGAGGTGGCCCGGACGGCGAAGAGCGCCGACACACGGAGCTCGGCCATGTTCTGGCTGGCCCAGTCCGAGGACGAGCGTGTTTACGCCTTCTTCGAGGAGATCCTCATGGGTGGCGGCTGAACGCTGACTTCCGGACGTGTCGGCCCCGGCTCTCTCTCGGACTCGGGGGGAGCGGGAGAGACGGTCGAAGGAACGGAAGCTCAGCGAGCCAGAAAGCGGGAACGGAGGTCGGCCGTGAGGTCGGCCTCTTCCTTTCCCCCCGGGTCCTGGAAGGCAGCGGCCACCTCCCGCAGGGGCGGTCCGTCGGGGGGGAGGGCCAGCTCCGGCGCCAGCTCCAGGAGGGGAAGGGCGACGAAGGCCCGGGAGAAGACGTCGGGGTGGGGGGCGAAAGCACCCTCCCCGGGGGGAAGGTAGACCAGCAGGTCCAGGTCCATGGTCCGGGGAGCGTACTTGTCCGGGAGCCGGATCCGGCCCAGCGCTTCCTCGATCTCGTTCAGCAGCTCCTCGATTCCCGGGCCGTCCAGGGCCGTCCGGATCTCCAGGACGCCGTTGAGAAAGTCCGGATCCTCGCCTGCCTCCTTACCTCCGGAGCTTTCTTTTTCTCCCGCCCCTTCGGGACGGGGAAGGGCCGGCGTCCGGTAGAGGGTGCTGATTCCGGTGAGGCAGACGCCGTCCGCGGACGCCAGCATCTGAAGGGCCCGGAGGACGTTCTTCCGGGGATCGATGTTCGATCCCAGCCCCAGGAAGGCACGGGCGGGGAGGGTCGGCCGGGCCCCGGGAACCGACGCGGCTCCCTCAGGATCTCCGTCGCTCAACTTCCACTCCCACGCTCCGGGAGAAGCGCACGGCCCCGGGCTTCTCCACCCGGACCCGGGCCACCTCCACCTTGGGGTTTTCCAGGCAGATGGCGGCGATCTCCTCGGCCATGCGCTCCACCAGGAAGAAGGCCGAGTCCTCCACCAGGGCGATGACCTTCTTGGTGACGGCCCGGTAGTCCACGGCATCCTTGAAGTCGTCGCTGAGGCCTGCGGGGCGGCAGTCGGCCTCCATCTCGATGTTGATGAGGATGTCCTGTTTCTTTTCCCGCTCCCAGTCGTGGATGCCGATGATGCCGCGGATGAGGAGGTCCTTGACGAGGATGGTGTCGCTCATGTGCTGCCTCCCAGACGAAGGTGTCGGCCGCCGTCCACGAAGATGACCTGCCCCGTCACGAAACCTGCGCCCAGGAGGTACGCGGCGGCTTCGGCGATGTCCTCGGGGTAGCCCCGCCGCTTGAGAGGCAGTTCCTCGGTGAGGCTGAGCAGGTACTCTTCGTCCAGCTCCTCGGGGGGGAGGACGGCTCCCGGGGCCACCCCGTTCACCTGGAGCTGGGGCCCGAACTCGAGGGCCATGAGGGTGGTGAGCTCGCCCAGGGTCGCCTTGCTCAGGTGGTAGGGGGCGTGGGCCAGGTCTCCGCCCACCAGGCGCGTATCCAGCAGGCTCACCACCGAGGCCCTCCCCTCAGTGCCCCGGAGCTTTCTCCACAGGGCGCGGGTGAGGAGGAAGGGGGCCCAGGCGTTCACCCTCAGGTTCCGGTCCACGTCGTCCAGCTCCATCTCGTCCAGGCGTCCCGAGGGAAAGATGGAGGCGTTGTTCACCAGGAAGTCCACCCCCCCCATCCCCTCCCAGACTTCCCGGAAGAGGGGTTCTACCGCCCGGGGGTCCGAGAGATCGGCCTGAAAGGTGCCGGCCTCCACCCCCATGGCCTCCAACTCCCGGGCCAGCTCCCGGGCCGGGTCCAGAGACCGGTTGTAGTGGATGGCCACGTGGACGCCCTTCCGGGCCAGGGCCAGGGCCGTCTCCCTCCCCAGGCGCTTGGAGGCGCCGGTGATGAGAGCCTTCTTTCGGTGCCAGAACTCGTTCGGGGGCACGGATCCTCCTGGGTCAGGGGACTCCGGAGCCGGCCGGCCCGAAGCCCCACGCGGTGAAGCTCGATTCCGCCGGGCCCTCCGGGGGCTACTCCGAAAAGTCCCCCAGCACCTCCAGCACCCGGTCCACGTCCCCTTCCGTGTGATCGGCGTTGACCTGGAAGCGGATCTCCTCGTCCCCCTTGGGCACCACCGGGTAGGCCAATCCGGTGGCAAGGACCCCGTTGTCGAAGAGGTGTTTCACCAGGGCCCGGGTTCTGGTCGTGTCCCGCACCATGAGGGGCACCACCGGGTGCTCCCCGGGGATGGTCTCCATGCCCAGCTTGCCCAGGCCCTCCTCGAAGCGCTTCGTCATGGCCCGGAGATGGCTGAGCAGCTCCCGGCCCCGATGGCTGTCCAGGATCCTGAGCGAGGCCAGGGCGGCATTGGCCTCCCCCGGAGTGATGGGATTGGAGTAGATGTAGAAGGGGGCCGACTCCCGGAGGAACCGGATGAGATGCGCGTTGGAGGCGATGTAGCCCCCGTTCACCCCGAAGGCCTTGCCCAGCGTACCGATGAGGAGGTCCACCGGAGGCGAGTCCGTGTATTCCTCCGTGCCCCGGCCCGTGGGGCCGAAGGCCCCCACCCCGTGGGAGTCGTCCATGACGACCACCACGTTCTCCGGGTAGTCCTCGTCGTGCTTGGCGGCCAGGGCCATGATCTCGTCCATTGGAGCGTGGTCACCCCGCATGCTGAAGATGCCGTCGGTGATGACCACGGCCCGCTTCGCCTTCCCCTTGTACTCCTTAAGGGACGTCTCCAGGGAGCCCATGTCCAGGTGCGGGTAGACTACCTTGTCGAAGGGACGGGAGAGGCGGACGGCGTTGATGATGCAGTTGTGGTTCAGCTCGTCGCTGATAACCGCAGTTTCTCTGGTGATGAGGGGGGTCACCGTGCCCATGACCGTGGCGTACGCCGACGAGAAGATCATGGCCTCCTCCCGGCGGTGGAAGGCGGCCAGGGCCTCCTCCAGCTCCACGTGCAGGTCGTAGGTGCCGCTGATGAAGCGCACCGCCCCGGGGCCCGCGCCGTAGCGCGCCGTGCCCTCCTCCTCGGCCTTCATGACCTCCGGCCGCATGGACATGCCCAGGTAGGAGTTGGAGTTCATGCGAATGAACTCCTGCTCGCCCCGGCCCTCCAGGAAGAAGCGGGGTCCCCGGTCGCCCTCCGGAGGTACGGCCCGGGTGACGACGGACTCGGCACCCTTGGCGGTGCCCTTCTCCTCCAGGTCGGCGACGTGGTCCTTCAGGACCTGCGTAAGGCGATCGAGTGGCATGGCGCGTCTATCCTTCCAGTTTTCTTCTCAGGTTCGTGAGCATGTCCTCCACCATGGCATCCAGGTCGTAGTCGGGATCCCAGTCCCACTCCTCCCGGGCCGCCGAGTCGTCCAGGCGCCGGGGCCAGGATTCGGCGATGGTCTGGCGCAGCGGGTCCACGTCGTAGTCGATGGTGAAGTCGGGAATCTCTTTTTGAATGGCTGCGGCCAGCTCGGCGGGGGTGAACTGCATGGCAGCGATGTTGTAGGCGTTTCGGTGGTTGAAGCGGGACGGGTCGGCTTCCATGATGTCGATGGTCGCCTTGATGGCGTCGGGCATGTACATCATGTCCAGGCGGGTGTCGGGCTTCAGGAAGCAGGTGTAGCTCCCCTTGCGGATGGCGTCGTAGAAGATCTCCACGGCGTAGTCCGTGGTGCCTCCTCCGGGCTCCGTGACCCAGGAGATGAGCCCGGGATAGCGCACCCCACGGGTGTCCACACCGAAGCGGGTGTAGAAGTAGTCCGCCAGGAGCTCCCCGGCCACCTTCGTGACCCCGTAGATGGTGTTGGGCCGCTGGATGGTCACCTGGGGGGTGGGATCCGGGGGCGTGGAGGGCCCGAAAGCCGCGATGGAGCTGGGGATGAAGACGGCGCACTCCCGGATCCTGGCTACCTCCAGGGTGTTCTCCAGGCCGCCCAGGTTCACCGTATAGGCCATGTGGGGATCGGCCTCGCCCACCGCCGAGAGGATGGCGGCCAGATGGAAGACGGTGTCGGCCCTGAAGTCGGCCACCGCCCCGTCCACGGCGTCGTGGTCGGTGCAGTCCACGACCTCGAAGGGGCCGCTCCCGTCGTCCTCGGGCTCCCGGATGTCCGTGGCCAGGACGTTCTCATCCCCGTATCTGTTCCGGAGCTCCAGCACCAGGTCCGATCCCACCTGGCCTGCGGCCCCCGTCACCAGAATCCGCTTCATGGCATTCCTTTCCCGTCGAGCGTTCCCGTCCGAACCGGAGCAGCCCCGGAGGGTTCAAGCTGTGGCCCCCGCTGAGCTTCCGGCGTCACCCGGCAATGTAGGCTACGGCCCCGGGACAGTCGAGGCGGGTGGAAGGGCGGGGAAGCCATGGCCGGAACCGGCCGCTATGAGGTGGACGTGTACCGGGCGCCGGATTTCGCCCTGGAGCGGCGCATCCGCCGGGAGAGCTCTACATTCAGCGCTGGGCTCCCCCCGGCGAGGATCGCCCCATCGACGTTCTGAGTCCGGAGGGGGAGTACCTGGGCACCCTGGCCCCGGGCTTCCCCTTCCCCGATGCCTTCCTGGGCCACGACCGCATGGTGGTGACCGAAGAGGACGAGTTGGGGCTCACGTCGGTGGTGGTGTACGCGGATCGAGCGATAGGCAGAAGAAGGCTTTGAAGTCGCCATAGGACAGCCCTGAGCTTTGCCGCTTCCAGCAGTATCGGATAGCTTGACTGCCGCCTCTTCCATGGTCGGCGTCTTGTGACATGAGCGGAGAGAGGGTTCAATGGTGACTCGAGGATCGTTCAAGGGAGCCGTTCGTTTCAGCTTCTCACTCGCCCTGGTCTCTGCTCTGATTCCATTCTCGAGTTGCGGGCCTCCTTCCATGGGCCCGGAGCGGCCTGCCCTCACCGTGATGCAGTCCTCCGTGTCCATCGGGGATCCCCACATTGCCAGTGACTCCTCCAACCGGTTGAGTCTCCTCTTCACGGTGTATGAAGCCTTGGTGAAACTGGATGAGGATGGCGCCTATCAGCCCGGCTTGGCGGAGAGTTGGGAGGTGGGGGAAGATGCCCGGACCTGGACCTTCCATCTGAGGGACGGCGTGACCTTTCACAATGGCGAGCTCCTCCGGGCTTCCGACGTGGTGGCTACCCTGGGCCGGGTTCTGGATCCTGCCATCGGCGGGGCATTCGGAACCCAGGGCGTGTACATCAGCTACCTGGGAACGGCGGAGATTACGGCTCTCGACGACACGACGGTGAGGATCGTAACGGCCGAACCCATGGCGGATCTCCTGGATCTGGTGGTGGCCATGCCCATCAGCCCAGCCAGTGCCCTGGACAACCTGCCTGACGAATACGTGGGCAGTGGTCCCTACAAGATCCTGGAACCGAGCGATACCCGGATGGTCATGGTGGCCCATGAGGAGTACTGGGCCGGGCCGCCGACCTACAGTGAGATCGTCTGGATCGCCGAGGGTGATCCTGCAGCCCGGTTGAAAGCCGTGTTGAACGGTGAGGCCGACATCGCAGCGAACATCGGGATCCAGGGGTGGGAGCGGATCGCCAGGGACGGAGGAGCTACGGGCCACGAGTGGGATAGCGGGCTCTGCATCATCTTCATGGCCAATGCCCTGGAGGGGCCTCTCCAGGATCGTCGCCTGCGACAGGCCCTGAATTACGCTGTCGATGTGGATGAGATCATTGCCGAGATCAAAGACGGAGCGGCAAAGCCGCTGAACGGCTTCCTGACCCCTCACCACTTCGGATATGACCCCGAGACTCCCCCCTATCGGTATGATCCGGACAGGGCCCGGAGCCTCCTGGCGGAGGCAGGATACGCCGAGGGACTCGATCTGGTCTTCGATATCCCCTCCACCATGCCCGACGAGGCCCCTGATCTGGCTCGCATGATGGCGGAGCAGTTTTCCAGGGTGGGAATCAACCTGGAGATCGTGGAGCACCAGGACCGGGCCGCCTACTCCCAGATGGTCCGGGAGAAGAGGATCAACGATGGGGCTGCCTTCGACTCCAGTCCTCGAAGCACCTTCCGCGTGCTCAGGGAGAAGCTCCACTCGGGGCTGAAGGGGCCTTGGTGGGAAGGGTACGACAACCCGGAGGTGAATGCCCTCATCGAGACGGCGCAGGGAACGGTCTCGGATCCGGAGCGAGAGGCCATCTACCGGGAGATCTACGGCATCGTTCGCGATGACGCCCCCTGGATCTTCCTCTACAGGCCCACCCGCTACTGGGCCGTGAGCTCATCCATGGAGGGCTGGACGCCGAGGGCCGACGGCCTGCTCATCTTCCACTGAGGGAGGCATGGGAAACGCCGGGGTGGTTCTCTTTACCTGCCCCTCGAAGAGGATTTCGTTGTCCTGGATGGTTGGGCTTGACCCCCCAAACCGCCCCGAAACCCGCAACAACAGAAAGACCGCCGCCGAGATCCCTTGATTTCACAGGGCTTCTCGGC
>CAYXGM010000012.1:0-54761 GCA_964464555.1 uncultured Gemmatimonadaceae bacterium
TACGGAGGGGGTGGGACTCGAACCCACATACGCTTGCGCGCGCCGGTTTTCAAGACCGGTTCCTTAGCCAATTCGGACACCCCTCCCGGACCACGAAAGATGGGGGAATCCCCGTCGTGTATCAATTCCGGTGCGGTCGGCCGGCGTGGCCACGGCTGCGTGCCGAAGCGCACAGCCACCGGCGAGGCGTCACCAGCTCGAAAGACTACACCTTCCGCCTCTTCTTCTTCGAGGAGGACCCCACCACACTGGTCCAGGAGCTGGTGAAGGACGATTGAGTAGAAGAAAGACCTTGAGCCCCGTGCGCTGGCCGCCCCCGTGAGGCCCATCTACGGTTTCCCCGGATAGGAGGATGGCGGTTGGACGAGGAAAAACCGTAGCCAGGGGCGAAGGGGGAGCGGCCTGCGTTCGGGGCGCCGCCCACCCGCCAGCCGTCGAATCTTAGTGCCGGAACAGCCTCCGCCCCGTGAACACCATGGCGATCCCGTGCTCGTTGGCCGCCTCGATGACCTCCTCGTCCCGCACCGACCCCCCGGGCTCCACGATGGCCTTCACTCCGGCTTCGGCCGCCGCGTCCACCCCGTCCCGGAAGGGGAAGAAGGCATCGGAGGCCAGCGCCGCCCCCTCCAGGGAAAGGCCGGCCTCCCCGGCCTTTCGCACGGCGATCTTGGACGAGTCCACCCGGCTCATCTGGCCCGCCCCGATCCCCAGGGTGCCTCCGTCCCTGGCCAGGAGGATGGCGTTGGATTTCACCCCGTACACCGCGGCCCAAACGAAGCGGAGGTCGTCCATCTCGGCCTCGGTGGGCGTCCGCTCCGTCACCACCTTCCATTCCTCACCGCCGATACCGTAGTAGGGCGGGTTCGGGGGACCCTGGACCAGAACACCCCCGTAGACGCTCCGGAAGACCCGGGCCTCCGGAATCCGGCTGTGGGCCGCCAGGAAGCGCCCAGCCTCCCGAACCTCCTCCGGGGCATCGGTCCACCATGTCTCGTCCGGCTCCCGATCCGATGAAGGAGCTCCCGTGGGCAGCGTCAGCAAGCGGAGGTTCTTCTTCTGCGTGAGGGTCTCCATGGCCTCGTCGTCGAACCCCGGAGCCACGATGCACTCCACGAAGAGGTTGGAAAGGGCCGCGGCGGTGGCCGCATCCACCCTCCGGTTCAGACTGATGACCGATCCGAAGGAGCTCACCGGGTCCGTGGCCAGCGCCTTGGAATAGGCCTCTTCCAGCGAATCCCCCACGGCCAATCCACAGGGCGTCGTGTGCTTGATGATGCACACCGCCGGCCGGGGCGAGAAGGCGAAGGGGGAGAGGGCCTGGAGGGCGCCGTCCAGATCCAGGAGGTTGTTGTACGAGAGCTCCTTCCCGTGGTGCTGGGTGAGCCCCGCCAGCCCCCCCTCGAAGCCTTCATAGCCGTAGAAGGCAGCCGCCTGATCCGGGTTCTCTCCGTAGCGGCACGTCTGGAGTCGAGTCGCCTTCACCTCCAGACGCTCCGCATCGATATCGGCTTCCTCGGCTCCGGCTTCCGCCGTCCCCCCCGTGGATCCCAGGAAGGTGGCGATGGCATCGTCGTAGTCGCTGACATGGCGGAACACCTTGGCCGCCAGAGCCTGCCTCAGGGCCGTCTGGTCCCCCCCCTCATCCAGGGCCCTGAGCACAGCGGGGTAGTCCTCGGGGTCCATCAGGACCCACACGTCCTTGTAGTTTTTGGCTGCGGCCCGGATCATGGTCGGCCCGCCGATGTCGATCTTCTCCACCGCCTGGGCCAGCGTCACTTTGGGCCTGGCCACGGTTTCCCGGAAGGGGTAGAGGTTCACCGCCACCAGATCGATGGTGCCGTAGCCCTGTTCTTTCAGCGCCCTCACATCGTCAGGGTTGTCCCTCCGGGCCAGAAGCCCGGCATGCACCGCGGGATGCAGGGTCTTGACCCGCCCCTCCATCATCTCCGGATGCCCGGTAATGTCCGCCACGTCCGTCACCGGAATCCCCTCTTCCCGGATGGCCCGGGCCGTGCCCCCGGTGGAGAGAATCTCCCATCCCCGGTCCAGGAGGGCGGCGGCGAAATCCTGAATTCCTGTCTTGTCGGAGACGCTGAGGAGAGCGCGTTTCGTCATGGGGTGCCTCGGGGGGAGAGAAGGGTGTTCAGTGCTGAGCTCGTTCGAAGGCGATGCGGATCTGGTCGGCCACATCCCGGGAAGACACATCCTCGCCCACCCGGAAGCCTCGTCCCGGAAGGGCCGGTCGGACGATGTCCCTGCCCTCGGCCACGGCCCGGCAAAGGTACTCCGCAGTCAAAGGGTAGAGGACATGCTCCACCTCCAGGACCCGGGCGGCCAGGGAGTCGGGGGTGTCGCCGGGAAGGACCGGCACGGGCCACTGGGCCAGAATGGAGCCCGTGTCGTACTCCTCGTCCACGAAATGGACCGTGGGGCCCGAAAAGGTGGCCCCGGAGGCCAGAACGGCCTCGTGAACGTGATGCCCCCACATCCCCTGCCCCCCGAAGGAGGGGAGGAGAGCGGGGTGGATGTTCAGGATGCGCCGGGTAAATGCCTCGACCACGCCGGGAGGAACCAGCCGAAGATACCCGGCCAACAGGATCACCTGGACTTCGTGCTCCCGGAGCACGCCGAGGGTCTCGCCGCCCACCTCATCCAGGGGACGCCCCTTCACGGGGATGATCCGGCTGGCGACCCCGGCTTTCTCCGCCCGCTCCAGGACACCGACATCCGGGCGATCGCTGATCAGGAGAACGATGTCGCTCTCTCGCCGCCGGAAGGGGAAATCAAGGATGGACTGGAAGTTGGACCCGCCCCCGGAGGCGAAGACGGCGACCTTTACGCTCATTTCACTTCTCCGGCGAAAGCTCGAGGCGCCACCCGTGTCAGGCCAGCTCCCCTCCGTAGTGGCCCACCAGGAAGGGATTGCTTCTTCGTTCCCAGCCTACAGTCGTTTCCGGCCCGTGGCCAGTGAGGAGGCGTGTGTCGTCCGGCAAGGTGAGGACCTGGTTGCGGATGGAATCCATGAGCTGATGGTAATTCCCACCCATCAGGTCCGCCCGGCCGATGGCCCCCTGGAAGATCACGTCGCCGACAAAGGCCAGGGCCTCACGGGCCGAATACAGGATCACGTGACCCGGAGCGTGGCCGGGAGCGTGGCGGACCTCCATGGCCCACTCCCCGAAGGTGAAGGTCTCCCCGTGGGCCAGCTCCCGGTCAGGGGGCGGGAGGGGCCCTACGGTGGGAAGGCGGAACGCCCGGGCCTGGCTGTCCACGCCGTCGTACAGAGGTCGGTCATGGGGATGGAGGTAGATGGGAGACTCGGGAGCAACCTCCCGGATGGCGGGAATGCCCTCCACGTGGTCCAGGTGGGCATGGGTCAGGACGACGGCCGCCAACTCGATCTCTTCATCACGGATCACGTCGGCCATGGACGCAGCAGAGGCCCCGGGGTCGATGACGATCCCGGGGCCCCCATCGCCGGACACCACCAGGTATCCGTTCTCCTGAAGATCCCCTCCCGAGAAGGTCCGAACCTTCATCGGCAGCCCTCGGCCGAAGTCAGGCGCATCCGCACCCCGGGGCACGGACGCCGGCCATCTCCAGCTCCTCCTCCTTCTCCGTGGAAGGACGCTGCCACACACCGGAAACTTCCAGCATCTTGTTGAGCGCGGCCTCGGCTCTCACCCGGATGTCCTCGTCCATGGTCACCTCGTGCTTCATGTGATCCAGGGACCAGGCCAGCTTGGCCAGGGTGTTCAGCTTCATGTTCCCGCACACGGCGGCGCCGGAGAGGGGGATCAGCGTCTTGCCGGGGTATTGCTGCTGCACCCGATCCACCAGCCCCCGCTCCGTGCCGAAGATGAGGGCGTCATGCTTCTCGGCGAGCTTCACCATCCCGGACGTGGACGTCACCACGTCCGCCCGTTCCAGGAGGTCCTTCCGGGCCTCGGGGTGGATGACCAGGAGGGCGTCGGGATGGGCCTCCTGGACCCGGTCCAACTCGTCCATGACCATGTCGTCGTGGACGTAGCAGTAGCCGTCCCAGGCAATGATGTTGTCCCGGCCCGTTTCCTCCTCCACGTAGCCCGCCAGGTTCCGGTCGGGAACGAAGATGATGGGCTTCTCCCGGGGGATGGACTCCACCACGTCCACGGCATTGGCCGACGTGCAGCAGATGTCCGACTCGGCCTTCACCTCGGCCGTGGAGTTCACGTACGTGACCACCACGGCGTCGGGGTGTTGGACCTTGAGCTTTCGGAGGGCGCTTCCCGTGACGAAGTCCGCCATGGGACATCCGGCCCGAAGGTCGGGCATCAGGACGGTCTTCTGCGGAGAGAGGATCTTGGCCGTCTCGGCCATGAAGTGAACACCGCAGAACACGATGACCGCTGCATCGGTCCGGGCCGCTTCCTGGGACAGGCCCAGGGAATCGCCCAGGTAGTCGCTCACATCCTGGATCTCCACCCTCTGATAGTTGTGCCCCAGGATGACGGCATTGACCTCCGCTTTCCTCTCCCGGATCCGCTCAGCAAGCTCCTCCTTGGGAAGCTCGGCGTAGTCCAGGGAGGTGGAGAGGGGGCGTTCTTCTTGAAGATTCATCAGACCGTGAAGGAGCTCCCGCAGCCACAGCCACCGGTGGCGTTGGGGTTACGGAAGGTGAAGCCGGACCCCATCATCGTGGTGACGTAGTCGATCTCCACCCCCTCCAGATACTGGGCGCTGAAGGGATCCACGAAGACCTTCAACCCCTCGAGCTCCAGAACCTCGTCGTCGTTCTCGGGAGCGGCTTCGATGTTGAGGCCGTACTGAAATCCGGAGCACCCGCCGGGGAGGACGGCCACGCGCAGACCCGCTCCCTCTTCAGTGCCGTGCTCTTCTATGAACTTCTGGACCGTGTCTGCGGCCGTGGGAGTAAGCGTGATCTGAGCCATCCATAGCCTCCGAAAGAAAAATTTTCCTTGCTTCTTCCAAACCGCCCCTTCGTACCCTCCCCGGAGGTCACGGTTCCGAGGTCGGGAAAACGCGAAACACCAGGCCACTCAAGCTATTCCGGGCCCACTCGAGGGTCAAGGAGCCTGTCCGAGACGGCCTACCTTCCCAGAATCCACCGGGCAGCAGCCGTCAGGTCGTCCACGATGCGGATCTCGGAGGGCACGCCCCCTTTTCTCTCCTCCCCGGCGCCGTATCCGGTTCGGACCAGGATGCCCTGCCCGCCCAGCTCCATGGCCGGGAGGACGTCTCGAACCCGGTCGCCCACGTGGTAGGAGGCCTCCAGGTCCAGCCCCAGCTTTAGGGCGGCCCTCCTGTGGAGCCCCGTGGCGGGCTTCCTGCATTCGCACAACCCTCCGAAGTCGGGGTGGTGGGGACAGACGTACGCGCCGTCCAGCTCCACGCCCTGACGGGCCAAGAACTCGCTCAGGCGTCGATTCACGGCCTCGTAATCGTCCATGGAGAAGAGCCCTCGAGCGATCCCGGACTGGTTCGTCAGCAGGACCAGGGCGAGGCCCGCATGGGCCAGGGATTCGAGGGCCGGCCCCACCCCGGGCAGGAGGGCAACCCGGTCAGCATCCGAGAGGTAGTGCTCCTCCCGGATGAGGGTGCCGTCCCGATCCAGGAAGACGGCAGGACGAGGTCGTGGCGGCTCGGGAAAGGAGGCCACGGCACGAACCTCAGGAACCCGGACCGGCCAGGGAGGCGATCGCGGCTTCCAGAATGTCGTCCTCCTCCCGGTCCACGGTTCTCAGGTCCAGGACCAGGGCATCGTCCTCCGCCCGGGCCACCACCGGCGGATCGCCCTTTCTCAGGGCCGACGCGAGGGTCTGGGGCGACTGTCCCTCCTTCTGCACTCTCAAGGTCCAGGAGGGAAGCTCCACGCCGGGACAGGTGCCGCCCCCCACCACCCCCGTCCCAGGAGCAGCCTTCACCGAGAGGCCGGATCCTCGCAGTCGGGCTCCCAGCGCCCCGGCCACCGCCCCGGCCCGCTCCTCGAGCTCCTCCCGGGGGAGGGTCAACATGCGGAGGGCCGGAATCTCCCTCAACGCTTCTTCGGGATCCAGATAATGGCGCAATGTGGCCTCCAGCCCCGCCAGGGTGACCTTGTCCACCCGGAAGGCCCGGCAGAGAGGGCTTTTGCGCAGGGCCTCCACCACGTCGGATCGTCCCAGGATGATCCCCGCCTGGGGCCCGCCCAGGAGCTTGTCTCCGGAGATGGCCACGGCATGGACGCCGGCCCGGAGGCTCTCCGGAGCCCGGGGCTCCGGAGGCAGTCCCAGGGCCGCAGGGTCGGCCAGGAGGCCCGAGCCCAGATCGTGGAGGAGGTAGAGTCCCAGCTCCTCGGCCAACTCGCCCAACTCGTCCAGCGTGGCTTCTTCGGTGAAGCCGGCCATGCGGAAGTTGGAGCGGTGCACCTTGAGGATGGCCGCCGCCGCCCCGGCCTCCGCAGCCTCGCGGTAGTCCCCGGGGCGCGTCCGGTTCGTGGTTCCCACCTCCCGGAGCGACGCCCCGGACCGGGAGAGGATGTCGGGGATCCGGAAGCCGCCCCCGATCTCCACCAGTTCGCCCCGGGAAACGAGAACCTCCCGTCCCGAGGCCAGCGCGTTGAGGCCAAGGACCACCGCTGCGGCATTGTTATTCACCACCAGGGCATCCTCGGCTCCGGTGATCTCCTTGAGGAGGTCCACGCAGTGAACGTACCTGGACCCTCTTCTTCCCTCCTCCAGGTTGAACTCCAGGTTGGAATACCCGGCACCGGCCCGGCCCATGGCCTCCCGGGCGGCCCGGGAGAGGGGCGCTCGCCCCAGGTTGGTGTGGAGGACCACTCCGGTGGCGTTCACCGCCGGCCTGAGGGAGGGGCGAGCCTGCGACGCCAGGATCTCTCGTGCCCGGGCTGCGTACCCATGGGGGCCTTCGGGGAGGGCCTCCGCTCCCTCATGGGCCACCGCGGCCCGCACCCCCTCCAGAACACGCCGTCCCGCCTCCACCACACGGCCTCGGGGGTGGTCCTCCAGAAGCTCCCGGAAGGGTGAGGAAGCCAGGAGGGTGTCCAGGCCCGGAATCTCCCTCCTGGGGTCCGTCATTCCCTCCTCCCGGAAGGGATGTGGGGGAAGCGGCCCCGCCCGTCCCGGAGGTGGCGAATCAGAGCCAGGACGGCATGGCCGGAAGCCGGGCGGGGCTCGTCACCAGCAGAAGCCACCGAACCGGTGTCCGGAGGAGCGCCGGTGGTGTCCGGCGGCGCCGCGCCCGTATCGGGGGGAGCCCCGCTCGTGTCCGGATGAACCAGCCCGGTATCCGGTGGCGCCGCGCCGGTGTCCGGAAGGGCGGCCCCGCTGTCGGGAAGGGTCCCCCCCGCCCCCTCCTGTGGCTCCGGGGGCTCCCAGGTCACGGTGGTCTCGCCTCCTCCGCCTCCCAGGTTGTTGACGTTCATGACCCCGCTCACCGTGAGCTTGTAGGCCCGGCCGGCCACGATGGGCTCGGAGAGAAGGATGAAGAAGCTCTGCTTGGGGAGGAATGCCTCCATCAGCTCCTGCTCCGATGCCCGGCGCCGCCCCTCCGCAGCCTCTTCCTCCTCCTCTTCCGGAGGCGCCAGGCGCTCCTCCACGATCTCCAGGACCGCCTGAACCGAGTCGTAGGCCACCGAGTCCCCGGCCTGGGAGAGCCGCACCAGCGTGTTTCGGAGGGACTCGGCCGTCGCCCGCAGGGAGTCGGCCACCGCGGCCAGGGAGTCGGCGGCCCGGATGGAATCCTTTCGGGCTCGCATGGCCTCCAGCTCCCGCTCCCAGAGGAGGCTCTCCACCGCCGGCAGACCGGCCTCGGGCCCCAGGGTGAGGGTGTCCCCGGCCTCGGTGACCGAGTCCCGGGTCAGGGTCGCCGTGGTCTGCACCAGGGGGAATTCGGTGGGGAGGAAGTCGTCGAAGGAGGCCTCCAGTGTCACCGAGTCCACCGCCTGGGCCTGGACGAGCCGGGCAGGGAGGGTATCGGGCCTGAGGAGCTGAACCTCCCGGATGATGGTATCGGTCGCCGCGGGTTCCTGCCCCACCTCCCCCATCGTCTCCCCCTGCAGCTCGTTGAAGTCCGGCTCCCGGTTCCGGTTCAGGTCCTCGAAGACGGAGACGGCGTAGGAGGCCGGGGGCAGATAGCGAAGTAGGTAGATGCCCGCCGAGTCGGTCTTCGTCACGTACACCGGCGGCTCCCCCGCCCCCAGCTCCGTGGCCGCCACCCTCACGTTGGGGACGGGGTCGGCCGTGATGCGGTCCCGAATCACTCCGGCGATCACATTGTGCTGGAACTCGGCACCGGTGCTGAACACCAGCTCGAAGGGCCCCTCCATGGGGTTGTTGAACAGGTCCTTGATGGTGGGGAGCACCCTGACCCGGTACACGAGGTCGGACCGCAGACCGCCCAGGACCTCGATCTCCAGGCCGGCCCGACTGTGGTCCACCCGGATCTCCCCGGTCTCCGGTGAGACCAGGACGGCATCATCCAGGGTCCCCTGGGTAGGCCGCTCGCTGATCCGCTCGTTGAAGCGGATCTCGATGGGATCCCGGGTGGGCTCGATGACGGCGAAGGTGTCGGGCCAGGTGGAGACCACCATGGGCGGGATCCGGTCCTCGGGCCCTCCCGGGGGCCGGCCCGGACGGGCACAGCCGTTCACCACGGCACCTCCGATGAGGAGGAGAGCGACCAGCCGGCAGAAGCTTCGTTTCACAGTGCAGGTCATGGCATCGGGCGAGGTCGCCACGGACCCCGCCCCTCGGCGTCGTCCCGGTCTCAGTTCACGTGAAAGGCCCTGAGCTTCTCCTGGAGCTTATCGATCTGCTCCCCGAAGCTGGCCGCCTTGTCCCGCTCCCGCTGAACCACCTCGTCTGGAGCCTTCTCCACGAAATCGGTGTTCTGGAGCTTCTTCCGGGACCCGGCGAGTTGGCCCTGGAGCCGTTGGATCTCCTTCTCCAGCCGTTCCCGCTCCCGGTCCAGGTCGATGACGCCCTCCAGGGGAAGGAAGAGCTCCGTTCCGTTGCCCAGAACGGCGTGGGCTCCGGCCCCGGAAGCTTCTACACCACGGGGAGAGATGTTCCCCACCCGGGCCAGGAGTTGAACCGAGGAAAGCTCCTTGTCCAGGGTAGTCTGAAAAGCCTCCGGAGCGCCGCTCAGAATGACGTCCACCTCCGCACCCTCCGGCACACCGTATTCCTTCCTCAGGCTCCGGATCCGGGAGATGAGCTCCTGAAGGGCTCCCATCCGGGTCTCGGCCTCGTCATCCTCCCACTCCGGCCGGCCCGTGGGCCAGGACGCTTCGATGAGGGCGTCGGGCCGCTCCTGACCCTCGGGCCAGGGGAGCTTCTGCCAGAGCTCCTCCGTGACGAAGGGCGTCAGGGGGTGAAGGAGCCTCAGAATCCCATCCAGCACGGTGACGAGGGTCGTACGGGCCGCCTCCCGTCCGGCTGGCTCCGCCTCCTCCCTGAGTCGCGGCTTCACCAGCTCCAGGTACCAATCGGCCAGCTCCCCCCAGAAGAAGTGGTACGCCGTCTCCGCCACGTCGTGGAGCCGGAACTTCTCCAGGTTCTCGGTGAGGCTCTCCGCAGTCCGGGAGAGACGGGAGAGGATCCACCGGTCCGCCAACTCCAGGTCGTCATTCACCTCGACCGGGGCCTTGATGGGGTCGTCCCCCACGGTCATGAGGGTGAACCGTCCGGCGTTCCAGACCTTGTTGGCGAAATTCCGGCCCGGGGCGAAGGACGCCTCCAGATCGTCGGGATCCAGGTAGATGTCCGTTCCCACCGCGGCGGCGCTCAGGACGGTGAACCGGAGGGCGTCGGCGCCGAAGCGGTCCACCACCTCCAGGGGATCGATCCCGTTTCCAAGGGACTTGGACATCTTCCGCCCCTGGGTGTCCCGGACCGTGGCGTGGAGGTACACGGTGCTGAAGGGGGCCTCCCCCATGAACTCATAGCCCGCCATGATCATCCGGGCGACCCAGAAGAAGAGGATCTCCGGGGCGGTTGAGAGGACATGGCCCGGGTAGAAGGCCTTCAGATCCTCCGTCTCCTCGGGCCAGCCGAAGACGCTGAAGGGCCAGAGCCAGGAGCTGAACCAGGTGTCCAAAACGTCCTCGTCCTGCTTCAAGTCTTCGCTCCCGCAGGTCGTGCACCTCGTGGGGTCCTCCCGGACCACGATGGTCTCGTCGCAGTCCTGGCAGTACCAGACGGGGATCCGGTGTCCCCACCAGAGCTGACGGGAGATGCACCAGTCCCTGATGTTCTCCATCCAGTGCTCGTAGACCTTCTGCCAGCGGGCGGGAACGAAGGTCACCGTCCCGTCCCGGGAGGCTTCGAGGGCCGGCTCGGCCAGGGGCTTCATCTTCACGAACCACTGCTCGCTCAGACGGGGCTCCACCACCGTGTCGCAACGGTAGCACTGGGGAATGGTGTGGGTGTGATCGTCCTCGCCGGCGTAGAGTCCCTCCTCCTTCAGCGCCGCGACCACGGCCTTCCTGGCGTCGAAACGGCCCATCCCCCGAAAGGCCTCCGGAGCGTTCTCCCCCATGATGGCCTCGGGCGTCATGACATCCAGGACGGGGATGTCCGTCCGCCGGGCCATCTCGAAGTCGTTGGGATCGTGGGCCGGGGTGACCTTCACCATTCCCGTTCCGAACTCCCGGTCCACGAAGTCGTCGGCAATGATGGGGATCCGACGGCCCGTAAGGGGCAGCTCCACCTCGCCGCCGACGAGGCTCCGGTACCGATGGTCGGCGGGGTTCACCGCCACCGCCGTATCCCCCAGCATGGTCTCGGGGCGGGTGGTGGACACGGTGAGATGCCAGCGCCCGTCCGGGAGCCGGCCCAGGGCCTCTGCCCCTGCCTCCTTCGCG
The DNA here is from genome assembly GCA_964464555.1 of uncultured Gemmatimonadaceae bacterium. GTDB lineage: Bacteria > Gemmatimonadota > Gemmatimonadetes > Longimicrobiales > Gaopeijiaceae > CAYXGM01. The sequence goes on from CAYXGM010000012.1 coordinate 10,865, forward strand.
GCTTCCGCAGCCTCACCGAGCTCCTCGGACAGGGGGTACCGGAGGTGGTAGAGCTTGCCCACCACCTCCTCTCCCTCCGCCTCTTCGTTGGAGAGGGCCGTATGACACCGGGGGCACCAGTTGATGATGTATTCACCCCGGTAGATGAGCCCCTTCTCGTACAGCCTGACGAAGACCTCACGGACCGCTTCGCTCAGCCCCGGATCCAGGGTGAAGCGGGTCCGGTCCCAGTCGCAACTGCAGCCGATGGCCTTGAGCTGATCCAGGATGGCTCCGCCCGTCTCCCGGACGAACTCCCACGTCTTCGCCACGAAGGCATCCCGACCCAGATCATCCCGTGTCCTTCCCTCCCCGGCAAGCTGACGCTCCACCACGTTCTGGGTGGCGATGCCGGCGTGGTCCGTACCCGGAACCCAGAGGGACGCCCTGCCCTGCATCCGCCTCCATCGGATGAGGACGTCCTGGATCGTGTTGTTCAGCCCATGGCCCATGTGGAGGACGGCGGTGACGTTGGGCGGCGGAATCACGATGACGAAGGGATCCCGTCCCTCCTCCAGGACAGCCTCCGGCGGGAGGTTGAAGGCATTCCTCTCCATCCACTCGGCGTAGAGAGAGGGCTCGATGCTCTTGGGATCCAGGCGGGTGGCCAGCTCTGGGGGCACGGTGTCTCCAGGTTGCTCGTCAGGTGGAGAGGTCTCGACCTGATGGAATACGGTCTCGCTCCTTCCGGACGTGCCGGAAAGCTCGGGAAGAAGGAAACTTAAAAGCTTACCCGAAGCCCCGGGAAGCGTCAATTTGGATCGGGCGTTTTCGGGCGTGGGCGCCCCCGGATGGGACCTCGAAGATGGAGCGCCCGGACTCCCTGCCCCTCAAACGGCGGCGGAGAGGGCTCTCTGGTGCCGGTAGAAGCGCTCGGTAAAGGGAAGAATGGGGCCGTCGTCCCGGGTGGGAGTGACCTTGCCCACCTCTTCGAAGACCTGGTAGGGAAGGGTGAGGAAGGCCCCTGCGGCTCCCCGGGCATACTGGCGGCCGGCGCCCCGGTCCACCTCCTCCAGGGCATGCCCGTGGGAGCGGGATTCCCGGTAGGCTCGGCCGGACGTCATGGCGTCGTAGGAGTCCACTACCGCCAGAATCTGGGCCAGGAGGGGGATCCGCTCCCCCGAGATCCCCTCGGGGTACCCCATCCCGTCCCATCGCTCATGGTGGTACCGGCACCCGGTGGCCAGGTGCTGGAGGCTGGGAATCGAGGCCGTGATCCGGGCCCCGACGGTGGTGTGACTCTGGACCTTCTTGAACTCCTCGGGGTTGAGGCGCTCTTTCTTGCACAGGATGCGGAGGGGCACGCTCACCTTCCCCATGTCGTGCACGAAGCCGGCTGCCCAGGTCTGGTCCAGAACCGCCTCCGGCAGGTTCATCTTCTCGGCCGTGGCCCGGGCCAGGGCCGCCACCCTCCGGGAATGTCCTCCTGTGTAAGGGTCCTTGGCGTCCACCAGTCCGGCGAAGAGGTCCAGGAGGGCATCGGAAGAAACCGGCGACACCTCTCCGGGCACGAAAATGTCCAGGGATTTGAGAAGGTAATTCCTGAAGAAGTGGGGATTGAAGGACTCCACGTCCCCCTCCTCCGACAGGGAAAGGAATCTCCCCGCCACCTCGGGGCTGAACTCGGCACCCTGGCCCTTCCTCACCACCTTCCTGATCTCGCCGGAAGGGAGGGGGCCCCGCTGGGGCCGGACCTCTCCCAGAGCCGCCACCGTGTCGGCCAGGCGAAGGATCCGGGCCGACAAGGGGATGTCCTCGCCGGAGAGGCTCCGGGGGTAGCCCGAGCCGTCCCACCATTCGTGGTGATGGAGAACGACGTCGGAAACGGATTCCAGGAAGGGGATGGCCCGAATGGTATCGGCGCTCCGCCGGGGATGATCATTCACCTGGACCCGGGCCTCGGGATCGAGTATGGGTCTGGGGTTCTCCCATGCGTCCTCCACCATCCCGATCATCCCGATGTCGGCCAGGACGGACCCGAAGAAGAGGGAAGCCAGCTCCTCATCGGAAAGCCCGAAGCTCTTTCCCAGGCGGAGGGCGATGCAGGAAACACGGGGACCATGGTGAAAGAGATAGCCGTTCCAGGTTCCCATGACCTGGACCAGGGCCTCGAGGAGCCCGGCATAGAATGAACGGCCCGAGAGATCCTTGTGCCCTCGCACGCTTCTCTCCTCCCCCTGTGCGTCTCACTACGGGCCGGGGGGAAGCCCTGGGAACGGATGTTTCAAAGCGGATTACAAAGCTAACAACCGGCAGCGCGGATGACCATGAATTTCTGGAAACAGATGTGTCCCCATCGTGGAGAAAGGCGGGAACATTCGAGTCTCCGGATCCGGCGGCCTGCCTCAGCTCCAGAAGATGATCCGCAGGGTCCCGTGGGTATGGGGTCCCTCCTGGGTCCGGAACTGGGGCGTGGCATGCGTCGCCGAAAATTCCAGACTAGCCCTCCCCCATCCGAGCTGGATCCGGCCCCGAAGCCGGCCCACCCAGAGACTCTTCTCCGCCGAGGGGCTGTCGCCCCAGGTGCGACCGTCGAGGAAGAGATCCCGGAGCACGAACTCCCCGTCGGCCCCCAGACGAACCAGAAGATGGAATCCGGGCCGGCCTCCTCCCGACCAGTCCCATGTGGGTGACGTGCCCCAGCCACCCACCAGTCCGATCCCCCCGAGGGTCCCGGTCCGGACCGTGCCGGCCATGGCCGCCGCCCTGGGCTCGACAGCCAGAGATAGGGGCCCCTCGAGAGCAACGAGGGGAAAGGCACGGCGGGCCTCGAGACCCAACCGGAAGGCAGGCTCGAAGGGAATCTGGTGCTCCCACCCCATGGGCTCGTGTTTGCCGAGGGAGCGATGGAACCATCGGTGAAGGGGCCCGGCCATGGCGGGCGTGCCCGTCAGTCCCACCTGCAGCCCCAGGCTCAGGAGAGCATCCGGGGCCACCCGGGCCGTGGTGGCCTCCAGGTACAGCCACCCGGCGTAGGGACGGTCATCGGCGGCGGGGGGGTCGTCGAAGAGATAGGCCGGGGTGTAGATGGCGTGGCCCAGGGTCAGCCGGGTGAGGATGCACGGCCACCGGGATTCCTCCTCCCCGCAGGCCTTCAACTTCTCCCGGTCAAGGAGATTCGACCCGGGAGCTGCCCAGGCGGTGACCACCTGGAGACGGAATCCGTGGGTGTAGTAGCGGTCATCCCGGTTTCCCGGCGGGACCCAGAAGACGAAGCCGTCGTTGTCGGCGGCGAGGCTGAAAGAGCGGACGGACTGGGCGACGGCTTCACCCGGAAAGGGAAACAGGAGGACGAGGAAGACGAAAACTCCCGGCAACCCCCTCCCCACCGATCTTCCCGCCCGCCGGACCGGCAATGGCCAGGCAGCGTCCCGGGGGCACGCTGGGGCCCGGTTAGGGGATCGGCGGGCGGGCGGGGAAATTCGCAAAAAGATCGAGGCGTTTTCGGGGGGATCCCGAGGGTCGGTCAGCGCCGTACCCCGGTGGTATCGGGTTCACGCTTGGCATTCATCCTCTCACGGATGGCCTCGTTCCTGTCCTTCCATGATTCCATCACGGAGCCCCGGGCGGCCCCCTGCTCGATCAGGTCCCACTCCCAGATCCGCTGCTGGTCCTCTCCCTTAACGCCGAACGTGAAGGGGTTGGGGAGGGTCACGTCTCCCAGATGGATCTTCCCGGGGGAGAATCCCCACCTTCGCCCTTCCTCGTCGGTATAGGTCCAATCCCGGGCCCGCCTGGCCAACTCCTCGGCCATGGCCGCCGAATCGGCCATGGACTCCAGGGCCGACATGAGCCGGAGGGTCATGATCTCCTCCTCGGTGAGCCGGTTCAGCTCGGGGTCCGGGGGCGCCCACAGGCGCAGGTCCTTGCCCTGGGGCCGGAGCCGTTCCGCAGCCGGAGGCGGACCCTCGACCTGGAGGGAGTCGGCAACCTCCCCGGGGTCGCCCTCGGCGGGAGCCGCGGGCACGGGAGCCGGCGGCAGCTCGGGGTCGGGCTCCTCCTCCGGGGGGAGGATCTCCATCACGTCCTCCTCCTCTTCGGGAAGCTCCTGGAGGTTGACCAACTCCATGCCCTCCAGGGCCAGGGGGTCTTCGACGCCTCCCACCCGGAAGGTGCCCGAGGGGACGTCCAGGAGGAAGTTGTTGTAGAAGAGGATGGCCAGAAGGTGGACCACCACCGAGATCCCCAGGGAGATCCAATAGGCCCTTCGATACCCTCCCCTGGTCGGTCGGTCAGAACCGGAGAAAAGAGAAGGACGGCCGTCTGGGGAGGAGGAGTGACTCATGTTGTCTGTTGTAACCTCCCCTCAGGCCCCGGTTCCCGGGCGCATTACCCGGGAAGGGGGACCGAACAGGCTGTCCTCCCCGGTGATCCCCCGGTCTCTGACTTCCCGATGCCGGAGTCAGGCCAGGAGGCGCTCCATGCGATGGGCAGCCTCCCGCAGACGCGTCTCCGAGGTGGTCAGGGCGACCCGGAAGAACCCCTCCCCTCCCTTCCCCATGGAGCTGCCCGGGAGGACGATGACTCCTTCCTTTTCCAGAGCCCTGCGGCAGAAATCCATGGACGTCTCGTCCGTTGGGACCCGGATCCAGAGGTACATGGTTGCCTTGGGGATCTCGAGCTCGAATCCCCGGCTCCTGAAGGCATCCACCGCAGCGTCCCGCCTCTTCTGGAAGACCCGGATGTTGGACGGCACCCACTCCTCCCAGGTGTCCAGGGCCGCTGCGCCGGCGGCCTGGAGGGCCAGGAACACCCCGGTGTCCACAAAGCTCTTCACCTTGGCCAACACCGAGACCAGGTCGGCACCGCCAACGGCCCACCCCAATCGCCAGCCCGTCATGTTGAAGGTCTTGGAGAAGGAGTGGAACTCCAGGCTCACCTCTCGTCCACCTTCGATCTCCAGGATGCTCGGAGGCCGGTAATCGTCAAATGCGATCTCGCTGTAGGCGTTGTCGTAGACCAGGACCAGATCGTTCTCGCGGCAGAAGGCGACGGCCTCCGACAGGTAGTCCCTGGGCGCCAGGGCCGTGGTGGGATTGTTGGGATAGTTCAGGTACAGGATCTTGGCCCGGGCCACGTCCCGCGGGCATAGGGTGTCCAGGGGAATGAGGAAGTCGTTGTCGGGACGCAGGGGGAGGAGAATGGGATCGGCCCCGGCCAGGAGGACGCCCCCCATGTAGGGTTGGTACCCGGGATCGGGGATGAAGGCGGCCTCGCCGGGATTCAGGAACCCCAGGGGCAGATGGGCGATCCCCTCCTTGGAGCCGATGAGGGGCACCAGCTCCCGGGCCGGATCCACCCGGACCCCGAAGCGCCTCTCCATGAAGCGGGAAACGGCTTCCCTGAACTCTCCGAGCCCCAGGTTGAAGGGATATCGGGACATGGCCGGGTCCTTCAGGGCTTCCTCCAGCCCCCGAACCGCCGCCGGAGGCGGATTCAGATCCGCGTCCCCGGCGCTCAGGTCGATGATGTCCACCCCCTCGTCCCGGAGCCGTTTCCGGGCCTCGGGAATTCCCGCCAGGGGATAGGGAGGAAGGGACTGGAATCGCTGGCTCGTCTCGGGATGCATAGGTCAGGCGTCGTCCTTCCCCGGGACGGACTCACCGAGGATCACGGGGTTCGAGAGGATGGGCAGTCCGGGAATCTCGACCTCCACCGTGTCTCCGGGAGCCAGGGGGCCGATCCCTTCGGGGGTGCCGGTGGCCAGGAGGTCTCCGGGCTCCAGGGTCATGATCCGGGAGATGTGGGCGATGAGAAAAGGAATGGAAAAGACCATCTGGTCTGCAGACGCCCGCTGCCGTTCTTCTCCGTTGACACGGGTGGCAACGGCGAGAGCGCCCACGTCGACCTCGGGCAAGGGGGTGGGCGAACCCACCGGGCAGAAGGTGTCGAATCCCTTGGCACGGCTCCACTGGCCGTCTTTTCGCTGAAGCTCCCGGGCCGTGACGTCGTTCACCGGGACGATGGCTTCCACATACGCCATGGCGTCCTCGGCGAGCACGTGGCGAGCCTTCCGCCCCATGACCACCCCGATCTCGCCTTCGAAGTCCACCCGCCCCGCCCAGGGCGGAATGACGATGGGATCCCCGGAGCAGACCACAGCCGAGGGAGGTTTGAGAAAGAGGAGGGGTTCGGCGGGAACCTCGTTGCCCAGTTCGGCAGCATGTGCGACGTAGTTCCTTCCCACACAGACGATTTTGGAGGGGCGCAGAATATCGGTCATGGCTTGGTGGTTGGGAGGAGACCGGGCGACTCGATCCTCCGAGCCCGGTCAGTCCTCGACGGGTCGGGTGTGGATCCAGGTCCCGAAGAAGGCCCCCAGCCCGGCAACGGCCAGGAAGATCCCGATGACGGACCACCAGAAACCCAGGTCGGCGTGGCCTGCAGCCCACCCTCCTTGGGAGGTCCCGAAGGCGAGCCCGGCGAGGACGGCGTAGAGGACGGAGATGACGATTCCGACGATGAGCTTCATGGCGCGATATCGGGGTCCGAGGGGGGCGGCTCGGCGGCCGCAGGGTTCGACACCAATCTACCGAGGGTCCCGGCCAGAACAAGGGAGGTAGAACGCCTCCAGGGTCCTTTTCAGCTCCTGCCACAGCCCTTTGGCCAGGGGCGCCGGGGGGAGGGACTGCCGCAGGTAGGGGCCGTACCGCCTGGTGAGGATCCGGTCGTCCAGGATCAGCACGGCACCCCGGTCCTCACGGGTGCGGATGAGGCGTCCGAACCCCTGCTTCAACCGCAGCGCCGCCTCGGGGAGAGTGTACCTGGAGAAGGGATCCCCACCCTGGGCCTCAACGGCCTCCATCCGGGCCGCCACGATGGGTTCGGTGGGCACCTGAAAGGGTAGCTTCTGCAGAATCAGCGCCCGGAGGGGGTCTCCGGGAACGTCCACGCCCTCCCAGAAGGAGGCCGTCCCCAGCAGAATCCCCTTCCCCGACTCCACGAACCGTTGAAGGAGACGCCAGCGGGGCTCCTCACCCTGGACGAAGAGGGACCCTGGGAGCTCTCTCTCCCTTGCTCTCAGGAGCTCCGCCACCCGTCGGAGAGCCCGGTGGGAGGTGAAGAGCACGAAGATGCCTCCGCCGGTGAGGATCGCCGTCTCGAAGACCACCCGGGCCGTCTCCTCCTCGAAGCGGTCCCCGGGATGTCCGGGACCGACCAGGTCGGTAGGCACCCCCAGGAGCGCCTGGGATCGGAAATCGAAGGGAGAGGGGGTCACGGCCTCCACCACGTCCAGGTCCGCCTCCTCCACAGCCCCGGAATCCAGCCCCAGCCGGGACCTGATGTACTCGAACCCGGCCCGGGTGGTCAGGGTGGCCGAAGTGAGGAGAACCGTGTCCAGTCGCTCGAAGAGGTCCTCCCGTAGGATGGGTCCCACCTCGATGGGGGCAGCGGCAAAGGCCAGGTTCAAGCTTCCTCCCAGGACCTTGCCCCGACGCTCCAGCCAGCGGACGAGGGACGCCGCCTCGTCCCCGGGATCCAGCACCCGGCGGGCCCCGGCGGCTGCGCTCTCCAGGCGGTTCTGGGCGCTGAAGAGATCCAGGGTCCGGCCCTCCAGCGCTCCGGCCCACTGCTCGTCTCCCAGGATCCGCTGCCGCAGCTCGGCCACTTCCCGGGCCAGGGCCCGAAAGGCGATCTGGAAGGAGGCCAACGTCTCCCGCACTTCCACGCCCTCCCGGGCCTCGATCCCGTCCTTCCCACCCAGCCTCAGAGACCCCGCCCCCTCCACCGGCCCCATGACCCCGGCCAGGGACTCCAGGAAGGGCTCCAGCGCCTCCCGGGCCTCGGCCAGGGCCGGCAGAATCCGCTCGTCGACCCTCGCGAGGAGGGCCCGGGCCGAGCCCCTGTCCTCCTCGGCGGCCAGGCGGCTCCTCACCTCGTGAAGCACCCCCCTTCCCCTCCTCTCGAGGCGGGAGAGGAGGCGGTAGAGCCCCCGTCGGGTCACCTCCACGCCCAGGTGGTCCGTGGCGGCAGCCTCCACGTTGTGGGCCTCGTCCAGGACCAGGTGGCGATAGGGAGGCAGGACGGCGGCCCGGGTGTAGTTGTTGGTGACCCTCCGAATGGCCAGATCGGTGAAGAGAAGGTGATGATTGACCACCAGAATCTCGGCGGCGGCCGCCGCCCGCCTGGCCCTCTGGTAGAAGCAGTCCTGGAAATGGGGGCACCGGGTCTTCAGGCAGATGTCCGGATCGCTCTGCACCTCCTCCCATACCTCCGGGGAGGGGAAAAAGGACAGATCGGAACGAGACCCGTCTTCGGTGGCGTCGAGCCAGGCCAGGATCCCGTCGATCTCCTTCTGCCGGTCCTCTTCGAAGAGGGAGCCGGCAGAAGACGCCGCCAGGTGGGCCCGGCGAATGGAGACGTAGTTTCCCCTCCCCTTCACCAGGGACCAGGAGATCTCCTCTCCCAGGGCCCGGCTCAGGAGGGGGAGGTCCTTCCCCACGAGCTGTTCCTGGAGATTGATGGTGTTGGTGGAAATGACCGTTCGCTCGCCGTTCCGAAGAGCCCACAGGGCGGCGGGAAGGAGGTAGGCCATGGACTTTCCCGTCCCGGTTCCCGCTTCCACCAGGGCCACCCCGCCCTGGTTGAACCGGCCCGCCACCAACCGGGCCATTTCCTGCTGGCCCGGTCGATCCTCGAAGGCAGGGAGCACGCCCGTCAGGGACCCTCCCGGGCCCAGGAAGGCCTCCACCTCATCCAGATCCAGGGGATCCACCACCCGGGGCGGCGGCGGCTCCACCACCACGTAGAGCTCCGTGGCCTCGTTGTTCACGATGGCGGTCCCGAGGCCCGCTTCGTACAGGGCTGCCGCCACCGAAAGATCCGCGTCCGAGGGCTCGAGCTGCCCGGAGGGGTGGTTGTGGACCATGACGCTCCCCTGGGGAGCATCCCTGGACACGGCCAGAACCGCGGACCGATTGCCCCGGGCCACGGCCCTGGGGTGCCGCAGGGCGCGATCCGCGGTGGCTTCGAGGAGGAAGGTCACTTCCCTTCCACGAGCCCGGTGGATTTCGGCCCGGATGGTGTCGGCAGCCTCCGGATCCAATCGGAGGGACGGCGGGACCTTCTCAGCGGGGTTCGTTGTCATGGGGTCGGCCTACTCTCGGGATCCCCGGTCCGGGATCCTCTCCTCCGCCTCCCGACACCACTCGTGGACCAGATCGTAGAGCTGATTCCTGGGCAGATCCAGTCGCCGGGCCACCTCCCGGGCAATCCCGCTCGGTGGCATTCCCTGCCCAAGGAGCTCCAGTGCCAGGGCCCGGGCTTCCTTCAGACTAGCTTCCAGCCCTCTTTCGGTGCAGGGGGCGCCGGCAACCACCACCGTGATCTCTCCCCGGGGAGGATGACGGCGGAAATGGTCCAGCACCTCCCTCAGCCCACCCCGGACGAACTCCTCGTGGATCTTGGTCAGCTCCCGACCCACCGCCACCCTTCGGTCTCCCCCACAGGGCCCTTCCAGGGCCTCCAGGAGGGCGGTCAAGCGCTCCGGAGACTCGAAGAGGACCGTGGTGTCGAGGGAGGCCGCGATTTTGTCCAGGACGGCCTGACGCTCCTTCCCCTTCCGGGGAACGAAACCCAGAAAGGAGAAGGTGTCGGCGGGCAGCCCGGAAGCCGTAAGGGCCGCCAGGACCGCCGACGGTCCCGGAATCGGGACCACGGCATGGCCGGCCTCCAGAACCGCCGGCACGATCCGCCCTCCCGGATCCGATACCAGAGGCGCTCCGGCGTCGGAGACCAGGGCCAGCTCCTCTCCGGCGTCCAGCCAACCCAGAACGGCCTCCTCCCTTGCCGCCTCGTTGTGCTCGTGGAGGGAGACGAGGGGCGTGTCCAGCCCCAGGTGATCCAGGAGGACCCGGGTGCGCCGGGTGTCTTCGGCCAGGACCCGGGCAACGCTGCCCAGGGTCTCGGCGCCTCGACGGGTCAGATCCCCCAGGTTTCCGATAGGGGTGCTCACGAGATAGAGAGTGGCCATGGAGACAGGATGGCAACGTCAGGGGCCGGGGTCCAGGGAGCCTCCCCCCAACGGTGGTTCCGGATCCGGCGGAGGAAAGGGGAAGCGGACGGCCGTTCCCGAAAAAGAACGGCCCCCCGACGAGGCTCCGCCGGGGGACCGGATCCAACGCCGCGGCACGGCGACGGACGATCTGGAGGATCTAGATGTGCTCGTTGATCTTGGCCTCCAGGAAGGGCTTGGGCACGGCACCCACCACGGTGTCCACGTGCTGTCCGTCCTTGAAGAAGAGGATGCTGGGAATGGAACGAATTCCGAACTTGCTGGCGATGGCGGGGTTCTGGTCCACATCCAGCTTCCCGACTCTCAGCCCCTGCTCCTCGTAGCTCTCCGCCAGGTCGGCGACGATGGGAGCCACCATCCGGCAGGGACCGCACCAGGCCGCCCAGAAGTCGATCATGGTCAGCCCGTCACTGTCTTCGATCTGATCTCCGAAGTTCTGGTCGGTGACTTCGAATACCTTTTCGCTATCAGCCATCAACACTGCTCCTTGTTCATTGTGGCGGCCCTGGGTACCATGCCGCCGGAGTTGTGGCGCCACCGGGAGTCCTTTTTGTCCTCACGCAGGCACCGACACGAAATGCTCTCTCATCCGTTGGACCACGTCGCCGTGGCCGTTTCCTCTCTCGAAGAGGTCGTTCCCGTCTATGAACTCCTCACCGGGAATTCGAGTTCCCCGGTGGAGGAGCTCCATCACCAGGGAGTCCGGGTCTGCTTCGTGGGCTCCCTGGAAATCCTCGAGCCCCTGGCTCCCGACACCACCGTCGGGCGATTCCTGGCCCGGCGGGGACCCGGCCTTCACCACATCGCCTACCGGGTCCCCGACCTCCCCGGGGCCCTGTCCCGCCTGGCCGACCAGGGCTTCCGGCTCATCGACACCGAGCCCCGGACCGGCGCTCGTGGCCACCAGGTGGCCTTCCTGCACCCGAAATCGACGGAAGGGATCCTGGTGGAGCTGGTCCAGACGGAGTAGCCTTGGTCCCTCGTCCCGGGGAGCGTGGGCCCAGCCCATGTTCCCCGATCCGGAGCAGCGTCAGATCTCCCCCGCCACTTTTTCCAGATCGATCTCCTCCACGAGCCAACGATTTTCCTTCGTCCTGACCACGATGAACGGCACGTCCGTGACGGTCCGTCCATTGATCCGGAGGTCTACCCCGATCCGGCTGGTCTGATTCACGCGTCCCGCCACCGATCGTTCCGACTGGATCGTGTAGTCCCGGTGCCGGAGAATCTGGGCGATGAGATCCATCTGGAGCTCCACCTCCTGGAGGGTGCGACACCGGCTGGCCAGACCGATCCAGGAGCCCATTCTCTTGAAGGCACACCCCAGGGTGCCACCCGTCTCGATGATGGGTCCGTCCTTGGTTCCGAAGAGGCGAGCCATGGTGTCGAGATCCCGGTCATTGACGGCGTGCAGAAAACGCTCCACGGAAAGCATGGGAGCGACGGCGGGAACCTCCCCGGAAGAAACGACCCTGGTGGTGGTACAGGCACCGAGAAGGAAGGGCAAAACCAGCAGGAGCGGACGTCTCATGTCGTGGCCTCGTTGCGGGTGGCGTCCGGATCATCCCTGACGAAGGTCAATCTACCAGATTCCGCGGCAGGAATCACGCGAATCGTGGTCCCTTCGGGAACTTCCTCCTCCAGGAGGCGCAGAGCCAGGGGATTCTGGACCATCCGCTGGATGGCCCGCTTCAGGGGCCGGGCCCCGAAGGCCGGATCGAATCCCTCCCTGGCAATCAGATCCAGGGCCTCGGGGCTCACCTCCAGCTCCAGCCCCAGCTCCTCGGTCAGATCGGCCACCCTGTCGAGCTGAAGCTCCACGATGGCCCGAAGCTCCTCCTCGCCCAGGGGGCGGAAGAGGATGACGTCGTCCACCCGGTTCAGGAACTCGGGCCGGAAGTGATTGTGGAGCTCCTTCTTGACGTACGCCTCCACCTCGTCCCGAGCCCCGGAGCCGGCCCGTTCCAGGATGAACTGGCTCCCGATGTTCGAGGTCATGATGACCACGGCGTTGCGGAAGTCCACCGTCCTCCCGTGGGCGTCGGTGAGACGGCCGTCATCGAGGATCTGCAGGAGGATGTTGAACACCTCCGGGTGAGCCTTCTCGATCTCGTCGAAGAGGATGACGGCGTGTGGGCGTCGGCGCACGGCCTCCGTGAGCTGCCCTCCCTCCTCGAAGCCCACGTATCCCGGCGGAGCGCCGATGAGCCGGGCTACGGCGTGTTTCTCCATGTACTCCGACATGTCGATGCGGATCATGGCCCGCTCATCGTCGAAAAGGAACTCGGCCAGGGCTCTGGCCGTCTCGGTCTTTCCCACACCCGTGGGGCCAAGGAAGATGAACGATCCAACCGGACGGTTCGGGTCCTGAAGCCCTGCCCGTGCCCGGCGAACGGCATCGGACACGGCCCGGACCGCCTCCTCCTGTCCGATGACCCGCTTGCCCAGAAGCTCTTCCAGGTGGGTGAGGCGTTGGCGCTCCGACTCCAGGAGACGGCTCACGGGAATCCCCGTCCACTCTCCCACCACCTCGGCGATGTCGTCTGCGTCCACTTCCTCCCTGAGGAACTTGCCCTCGGCCTGGAGCTCTTCCAGACGGGCTTCGGCCACCTCCAGGGCCTGCTCCGTGCCCGGGATCTCCCCGTACTGAAGCTCGGCGGCCTTGTTCAGGTCGCCGGAGCGGGTGGCACGGTCCGCCTCCAGCTTCAACTCGTCGATCTTCTCCTTCAGGCTCTGGATGCGGGTGATGGCGTCCTTCTCGGCCTGCCAGCGGGCCTTCATTCCCGCCGACTCCTCCCTCTGCTCCGCCAACTCCTCCTCCAGCCCCGTCAACCGCTCCACGGCAGCGGGATCAGCTTCCTGGGCAAGGGCCTGCTTCTCGATCTCGAGTTGCGTGATGCGACGCTCCACCTCGTCGATCTCCTGGGGAAGGGAGTCGATCTCGATGCGGAGGCGGCTTCCGGCCTCGTCGATGAGGTCGATGGCCTTGTCGGGAAGGAAGCGCCCACCGATGTAGCGGTCGCTGAGGCGGGCGGCCGCGATGAGGGCATCGTCCTTGATGCGCACCCCGTGATGGACCTCGTAGCGCTCCTTGAGGCCGCGGAGGATGGCCACGGTGTCCTCCACGGAGGGCGGCGCCACGAACACGGGCTGAAAGCGCCGCTCCAGGGCCGCGTCCTTCTCGATGTGCTTCCGGTACTCGTCCAGGGTGGTGGCTCCCACCATCCTGAGCTCACCCCGGGCCAGCATGGGCTTGAGCATGTTTCCGGCGTCCACGGCCCCCTCTGCAGCCCCGGCCCCGACAATGGTATGCAGCTCGTCGATGAAGACGATGTAGCGTCCTTCGCTCTCGGCGATTTCCTTCAGCACCGCCTTCATCCGCTCTTCGAACTCCCCGCGGTACTTGGCTCCCGCCAGCATGGCGCTGATGTCCAGGGCCACCAGTTTCTTGTCAGCCAGAGTCGTAGGCACGTCCCCCTCCACGACCCGCTGGGCCAAACCCTCCACGATGGCCGTCTTTCCCACACCCGGCTCGCCGATGAGGACGGGGTTGTTCTTGGTGCGGCGGGCCAGAACCTTCACCACCCGCCGGATTTCCTCGTCCCGCCCGATGACGGGATCCAGCTTCCCCTGGCGGGCCGCGTCCGTGAGATCCACGCTGAATCGGTCCAGGGCCCGGTAGGTGTCCTCGGGTGTCTGGTCCGTGACCCGGTGAGAGCCCCGTACGGCCTCCAGGGCTTCCCGGAGGGTCTCCAGGGACGCGCCGGACTCCTGCAGGATCTTCCCGGCATCTCCCTTCTCGTTCGACAGACCCAGGAGGAGGTGCTCCGTGGAGACGTAGTCGTCACCCAGTTCCCGGGCCTCCTCCTCCGCCACGTCCAAAGCTCCGTTCAGATCCCTGGAAAGCCCGGGATCGGCTCCCCCACTGACTCTGGCCCTGGTGTCCAGGGCCTCCAGAACCCGCTCCCTGATGAGGGCCACGGTGACCCCCAGCTTGTTGAGGATGGGGGTGACGATCCCCTCCTCCTGGCCCAACAGGGCATGGAGGAGGTGGACCCCCTCGATCTGGGGGTGCTCCCTGCGCCGGGCTTCCTGAGCTGCTTGCTGCAGGGCCTCGCCGGCCTTCACCGTGAGTCGATCGGGGTTCAACATGTTTCCTGAAACCTTCCTTCCATGTCTCGTTCTCGACGCTCATTCATCGTGGGAGAAAGGCCCCGGACGAGGCGCGGCAGGGGGACTCTGCCATTTTGGCGGCACAATCCTCTCTGCCCGCAGAGAAACGGCGCCAGATCGGCCGTTATCCGGGCTCCTCCCATCACTCGGCCCCTGAAAAGATTCAAGAACCGGACCATGCTTCAGGAAGGGAGACGGCCTCCGGCAGGGACTTTCAGGCGGCGGCCAACCTTCAAGGTGGGATTTCCCTCCAGGCGATTGAGGGTACGGACCTCCCCGGCCCGGTCCGGAGCCCCATGGCGCTGAAGAAAGGCATCCAGCGTCATGGGCTGCCCGACGGTGAGAATCCGGAGGCGGGCCGGCTCGACGTTGAGGGCCTCGGGGTCCGTGAGGGGCCGGAAGGTGTCCAGACTCCGGCGGATCACGGTTCCGGACTCGGCCCACGCCCCGGTGGTGGCCACACCGAGAACCCGGAAGAGCTGACCCTCGTGGGCCACGAAGGTCACCCGTCCGCTCAGGGTGTCCTCCTGGGTGGAATGACGAAAATCCGCCACGGCCCGGTCCAGGCCGTGGAGCGTTCGCCGGGAGGGAGGCCCACCCGATACCCCTTCCTGGGCCAGGAAGCTCCGGACCCCGGCTCCGGGGCTCTCGGCCTCGGCCAGAGTGAGGACCAGGAGGGCGTCCTCGCCGGGGCTCATGGCCTGGACCGCCGATTTGGTGTTGGCCGTTCGCCACCCGGCTGGGAAATCGAGCTGGAAGGCCATCTCGGGGTGCAGGAAGCGCTGGCGCTGGAAGAACCCCTCTCTCGGGTTGTTCCCGAACACCAGCCCTTCGAGGCGGGAGAGATACTCCTGCCTGCGGACCCGGGGGGGCTCTGCAGCCACGGGGGTCCGGGCCGCCAGTTCCAGGATCGTCTCCTCCCGGTTCTCGGGGTTCGGGTGGGTGGAAAGCCACTCCGGAGGCCCGGAGCCGTCCTCCCCCGAAGTGACCCGCGCCAGCATTCCCATGACCTCGCTGAGCTCGCCGGGGTCATAGCCTGCCTGAGCCATGTAACGGACCCCCAGCCGGTCGGATTGGCGCTCGTCATCCCGGCTGAATTTGAGGAAGGCGAGCTGGAGCCCGACCCCGGCAAGGGCCTCGTAATCCCGGAGCTCGGGAACCAGTACGCTCCCCATACCCCAGACGCCGGCGGCAAGCTGGGTCTTGCTGATCCGGCTCACCGAGTGTCGGGCCGTCACGTGCCCGATCTCGTGGCCCAGGACCCCCACGAGCTCGGCCTCGGACTCGAAGTGGGCCAGGATTCCCCGGGTCACGTAGATGAAGCCCCCGGGCAGGGCGAAGGCGTTGATGAGGGGGTCGTCCACCACCCGGAAGGTCCAGGGCAGGTCGGGCCGCTCCGACGCCCCGGCCATGGTCATGCCCAGCTCGCTGACGTAGGCCTGGAGCCTTTCGTCCGGCACCAGCCCCATGGAGGCGACGATGTCCCGGTCCGCCTCCCGCCCCATCTGGATCTCCTGGCTCTCGGTCATCAGCACGAACTGCCGCTCCCCCGTGACGGGGTTCACGGCGCACGCCGCCAGGAGGAGGAGGCCGGCGAGGGCGGCGGCGAGGCCCCCGCAGAGGGGCCTTCGGCTGGGGTGGATCTTCGCTCTTTTCATTCGCTCCGACCTTCCCTTCCCTGGCCTCGGGCTCGTTCCCGGGCCTCGGGTGTGGTGTTACCGACATTCACCGGCAGATTACACCAACCCCCCGAGGCGGTTCTCACCCCCCCTCACCCCGAGGTCAGGATGCCGGCCCCAGGAGGAGTGCGTTGGCGTAGAGCTGGAATGCGCTATGCCAGAACATCCTGAAGAGGGGGTCCTCGGCGAAGAGGATGAGACTTCCTCTCCCCACCCCCGCCTCGGCCAGCCAGGTACTCCGGTCCAGGCGGCGCAGGCTGGGATCGAAGATCACGCCGGCCGTCTTCTCGAGCCCCCGGGGAAAGTAGGCCACCGAGGTAAACCCCTCGTCAGGCTCGAACGACCGCCCCCGGGAGAGGACGAACATTTCCTCCTCCAGCCCACCGGCCCCGGCCCCGGCGGTGAGGGGATGCCCTTCGCTCAGCTTGACCTTCAGGATGCTCCCGGGCACTGCCTGCTCCCACCGGTCGGACCGGATCTCCTCCCGGGTCCGGAGGGCCCGGCTCAGGCGCTCGTCCCGGTCCAGCTCATCCTCCTCGGCCTCACGCATCTCCATCCCGGCCAGGGAGCGGCCGAGCCCCCGGGCAGAGCTTCCCACGGCCACCAGGGTGCCCCCGGACCTCACCCAGTCCTCCACCGCCTCCGACTGGCCGTCATTGAGCCGGCTGGCTCCCTCGGGAAAGACCAGAACGTCGTAGTCGGCCAGATCGGGCGAGGTGAGGGCATTCAGGGAGATGGCCGTATAGGGGAGGGCCAGGACCTGCTCCAGGAAGAACCAGTTGGCTCCGTAGGACCTGGAGCTGACCCCGTCTCCACCCAGGAGCCCCACCTTGGGCAGGGTCACGAAACCTGCGCTCCCGGTTCCCAGGTCCAGGCCCGTATCGGTGAGCCCGGTGCTCACCGGGGTCACGAAGGGAGCCAGCCCGGCATCACGGATCTTGGAAGCCAGATTGTCGTTCCTCCCCCGGGGGAGGAGGAAGGTGCCGTCGGGATAGAGGGTGCCACCCATGCGGAAGGTATCGGGCTGTACGTACGCCCTCCCCCCCGCCTCGAGGAACTGCACCAGCCCCGGCATACGGTCGAAGCCCGGAGTCATGAGGTACCCGTAGGCGCCACCCACGAGGCCGGACCCGCCAGGGGTCGAGGGCATGTCCGACACCGTCTCGAACCCACCGTTCGGGCTCCTGTCCACCGTGTGGGTTTCCACACCGTAGGCGTAGGCCAGAGACCACGCCGTGATGTCGTACGAAGACTCGGCGTCCAGCTCCTGGTCGGGGAGGAGGAGAGCCGCCGCCAGGCGACCCCGGGGCTGCCGGGCCCGGACCAGGAAGGTCCCCTCCGGAAACGCCCCCCGGGATCCGAAACCCGGGTGGGCCGTGGCGTCGGCCTCGAAGCCGCTCCCGGCCCGCTGCACCTCGATTCCCTGTCCCAACAGATGCCGCACCAGTGCCCTGGCCTGGCCCGGGTCCTCCCCGGGCACCAGGAGGAAGTCGGGAATGCCCTCGTCCACGTTCCGATGGAATTCGGCAAAGCCCCTGAGGAGATCTCCCCGACCCTCCGCCGCCGTCCGGATGGTGGCCTTGCTCGCGGTCCAGTGATGCATGGCCCGGTCCCTGAGGGTGAGGAGGGTGCCGTCGGATCGCTCGGTGGCGAGTCCGGCCCCGCCGCCTCCGGCCTGTTCGTAGGTCATCCCGATGCCGCCCAGGAGAGAGGGCCAGGAATCCCCGTATCCGGGATAGAAGAGATCGAACCCCTGGGCCGTGTAGTAGAGCCAGCCCTCCTCGTCGAAGGCGGCGGCGTTGCCCCGCCCGATGCGATCGGCCCACTCCCGTATGTGGTCCGGAAAGAGGGGGTTCACGGGCTTGGCCGGCGGGAAGAAGAAGTAGCTGGAGTTGGAGCCCATCTCATGGAGGTCCGCGTGGACCTGGGGATTCCAGCGATCCCAGGTGGCCAGGCGCAGCCGGGTCTCCCGCTGGGTCATCCAGGCCCAGTCCCTGTTCAGGTCGAAGTGATAGTGATTGGTCCGCCCCCCGGGCGCGTCGTGCTCCAGGGCCATCCGGTCCGGGTCGGGTTTCAACCCCCGCGTCCGCCGGTAGAAGTTCACGTACAGGTCCCGGCCGTCGGGGTTCAGGGCGGGATCGATGACCACGATGACCGAGTCCAGGACGCCGGCCAGCTCCGGGGCACCCCGGGCCAGGTCGTAGGCCGTCCAGAGCGCCGCCTCGCTGGAGGAGCTCTCATTCCCGTGCACCCCGTAGGAGAGGTAGACCACCGCGGGGTTGGCCTCGATGATCTCCTCGGCCCTGGCCTCCGGCATGTCCGGGTCGGTGAGCTCCCGGTTCAGCTCCAGGATCTCCTCCAACCGGGCCCGGTGGGCCCGGGAGGCGAAGAGAACCTGAAGAAGGGGTCGCCCCTCGATGGTCTCGCCGTAGGGGTGGACCGACACCAGGTCACTGGCCTCGGCCAATCCGTAGAGGTAGCGGGTCAAACCCGAGACCGGTGTGAAGCGTTCGCCCAGCTCGTACCCCAGGACGTCGGAGGGTGAGGGGATTTGCTGGGCTCCGGCGGAGGTCGGGGTGGGCAGGAAGACCAGAAGGATGCCCACTGCGAGGAAGCGTCTGAAGAAGCGCATGATGGTCGGGCTCTGGAAGGGGTGGACGGTGTAAGAGAAGAAGGAGGGAAGGTAGAGCGGCCTCACGAAGGGGGGCAAGGCGGAGGACCAGGGCGCGGCTTCCCCCGCCTTGACACCTCTTTCGGGCTCCGTTCACCTTCAAGAAACCGTCAGACACCCGGGTCCGGACCGGCCGTACCAGGATGTCTCCACCTCGGGATCTCCAATGGCGCAACGTCGCACCCTCATCCTTCTCATGGCGGGCCTCCTGCTGGGAACCGGTTGTTCCTCCGGGACGTCGGAGCCCGCCGAGGAAACCACCATCAGCAGGGAGACGTTCGTCGAGACGTATTTCGCTCTCAGGGTTGCCGCCCTCAGGAGGTCGTCCCAGGAGATCACCCCGGCGGTGCGCGATCAGGTTCTACGGGAACAGGGCGTGACCCAGGAGGATCTTCTGCACTTTGTGGAGGTCCGGGGAGACGAGCCCGGCTTCATGGAAGGGATCTGGAACGAGATCGAGAACCGCATGCGGCTGAACCGGTCCGACCCCCGGACAGATCCCACCGGGCCGGCGGGAAGACGGAACCTCCAGAATCCGGAGGGTGGTCCGGCCCGGGGCCTTCCCGGCGAGTCGCCTGACCGGGGCGGCCCGGGGGGCGAAGGAAGGCCCGGATGATCTTCGAGCGTAGTTTCAGCGGCGCCCCATGGGAGGAGGAGGTGGGGTACTGCCGGGCCATCAAAGCCGGCAACACCATCTACGTGACGGGCACGGCGCCCGTGGAGCCCGACGGAAGCACCCACTCGCCGGGGGACGGCCACGCCCAGACGGTGCGATGCCTGGAGATCATCCGGGATGCCCTGGCGGAGTTGGGAGCGGGGATGGAAAATGTGGTCCGGACCCGGATGTTCGTGACGGACATCGACCGCTGGGAGAACTACGGAAAGGCCCACCGTGCCTTCTTCGGGGACCATCCCCCGTCCACGACCCTGGTGGAGGTCTCCCGCCTCATCCGATCGAACATGCTCATCGAGATCGAGGCGGTGGCGGTCGTAGGGTAGAGCCGCTCGAGCCAATGCGGCTCTTTTCCCCGGAGGCTTGGAGGACGGCCCGGCGAAATCAGGGCAGGACCTCTCCCCGCACCAGGTCCTCGTAGCTCTCCCGCTCCCGGATGAGGTGGACCTCTTCCCCGTCCACCAGCACTTCCGCCGGCCGGGGCCGGGCGTTGTAGTTGGAGCCCATGACGAACCCATAAGCGCCGGCGTTCATCACGGCCAGGTACTCGCCGGCCCGGGGGATGGGCATCTCCCGGTCCCGGGCCAGGAAGTCCCCCGTCTCGCAGATGGGTCCCACCACATCCACCGTTTCCACCGAGCGCCCCGGATCTTCCATCACGGGCAGGATGGGGTGGTAGGCGCCGTAGTGGCTCGGGCGAATGAGCTCCGTCATCCCCGCATCGGTGATGACGAAGGCCTTGTCCCCGGCCCGCTTCAGGGAGAGGACCCGGGTCAGGAGGAGGCCCGCTTCTCCCACCAGGGAGCGCCCCGGCTCCAGGACCAGCTTGAGCCCCGACCCCTTCATCAAAGGCATCACCGCCCCGGCCAGCTCCCGGATATCCATTCGCTCCCCGTCCTCGCCGGAGGGGATCCCGAACCCTCCCCCCAGGTCCAGGTACTGGAGCTCGATATCCTCCTTGTCGAGCAGGCGCACCACGTCCATGACGGCCCTGAGAGCCCGCTGGTACGGCTTCGGATCCACGATCTGGGACCCGATGTGGACGTCGATGCCCCGGGGGCGGAGGCTGGGCCGGGTGGCGGCCCACCGGTAGAGTCCCACCGCCACGGGCACGGGGAGGCCGAACTTGGTGGCGGCGTGCCCGGTACGGGTGTATTCGTGCGGGGTGGGGGAGTGGATGTCCGGGTTGATGCGGACCCCGAACGACGCCCGCGTACCCGTCTCCCGGGCCAGCTCCTCCAGTCGGTGGAGCTCCCTCGTCGTCTCCACGTTGAAGGAGTAGATTCCGGCCTTCAGGGCCGCCTTCAGCTCCTCGTCGGTCTTTCCCACCCCGGCGAAGAGGATTCTTCCAGGCCGAATGCCCGCTCGGCGAGCGCGAAAGAGCTCCCCACCGCTCACGATGTCAGCGCCCGTCCCCAGCGCGCCCAGACGGTTCAGGAGCCCGAGGCTTCCATTGGCTTTGACCGAGTAGGCCAGAAGGAGGTCCATCCCCTGGAAAGCCTCCTGGAAGACCCGAACCCGGTCACGTATGAAATCGAAGGAGTAGACGTAGAGGGGCGTACCGAAGCGGTCCCCCAGCTCCTGCACCGAATGGGGCCCGCATCGAAGCCCGTCCTCCGTCCGGGGGAAGGGCATTCCGTTCTCTGAGCTCTTGAACGCGTCACTCACGGCGAGAGATCTCCTTGGCCCATCTTCGCAGCCGCACTCCACTCTCCCGACACCCTTCTAATAGGCCTTGGCCCAGAGCACCTCCATCCGGGAATCCGCCTTTCCCCCGATGCACTTCCGGGGAGCGGTGGGAGACCGGAACTCCTCATCGGGAATGACCCGGGCCGTGGCCTTGGTCTCGTTCTTGACCATCTCCTCCACCGCCGGATCCCCGCTCCATCCGGTGTAGACGAAGCCCCCGGGCCCATCCATGATCTCCTTCAGCTCGGCCAGATCCTCGATGCCCCGGTAGGAGTTCTCCTCCCGGCGCTTGATGGCGGCAGCCAACAGGGCATCCTGAAGAGCGTTCAACCGGTCCTGCATGGCCCCCAACACCTCGCCCTGGGGGAGGAACTCCTTCCGGTTCTCATCGCCGAAGGTGACCCGCCTCACCAGGACGGCCTGCCCCTTGGCCAGATCCTTGGGTCCGATCTCAACCCTGAACGGCACGCCCTTTCGCTCCCACTCCCAGAACTTCGCTCCCGGAGAGAGGTGGTCGCGGGAATCGACCTTGACCCGGATTCCCTGGTCCCTGAGCTGCGCGGCCATCTCTTCGGCTTTTTCCAGAACCGCCACCCTCTCCTCTTCCTTCCGGGAGATGGGGATCACCACCACCTGCGTGGGGGCCAGGCGGGGCGGGACCACGACGCCCACGTCGTCGCCGTGGGTCAGCACCAACCCCCCGATGAGGCGGGTGCTCACGCCCCAGGAGGTGTTCCAGGCGTATTCCTCCCGGCCGTCCTCGGACTGGAACTTGAGGTCGAATTGCTTCGCGAAGTTCTGACCCAGGAAGTGGGAAGTCCCGGCCTGAAGGGCCTTGTTGTCCTGCATGAGAGCTTCGGTGGCGTGGCTCCGGACCCCCCCCGCGAACTTCTCGGCCTCGGTCTTCAGACCGGTGACGGGTGGCATGGCCATCCACTCCTCCTGGAAGGTCCGATACACCCCGAGCATCTGCAGCGTCTCGGCCTCGGCCTCCTCCGCCGTGGCGTGGGCGGTATGCCCCTCCTGCCAGAGGAACTCCGCCGTCCGCAGGAAGAGGCGCGTCCTCAGCTCCCAGCGCATGACGTTGCACCACTGGTTGAGGAGGATGGGGAGATCCCGGTAGCTCTGGACCCACTTGGCGTACATGTGATAGATGATGGTCTCGGAGGTGGGCCGGATGGCGAGCTCCTCCTCCAGCTCCTTGCCGCCGGCCCGGGTGACCACCGCCAGCTCCGGGGCGAACCCTTCCACGTGCTCCTTCTCCCGCTCGATGAAGCTCATGGGGATGAGGAGGGGGAAATAGGCGTTCTCGTGGCCCGTTTCCTTGAAGAGACCGTCCAGCCCCTTCTGCATGTTCTCCCAGATCCCGTAGCCCCAGGGCCGGATGACCATGCTGCCCCTCACCGGGGAGTAGTCGGCAAGCTCCGCCGCCTGGACGACCTCATTGTACCAGGCATTGAAGTCTTCGCTTCGGGACGTCAGCCCTTTGTTGTCAGCCATGTGGGTCCTTCGCTTCGTGGTTCGGTTCCGGTTCGTGATTCGATTCGGGGGGGCCGGGGAGAGAGACTTCGGTCTTCAGCTTCCCGGGCGTGCCTTCCGGATCTCCCGAAAATACACAAATGCTCCGGGAAGGATGAAGAGGAAGAGGGAGGCTCCGGCCCAGCTCCAGCGAAAGGAAAGATCGGTGAGCCCGGAGAGCATCCATGCCACCAGCGCTCCCCCGCCCAGGGCCAGAATCAGGGCAAAGCCCAGGATGAGGTACTCGAGGATGTTCAGACGCTTGATGGCCCGGCCCATGACCTGGCGAGCCACCTCAGCCTCCTCGTGGGACCGCTGCTCCTTCCTCTTCCGGGAGCCCTTACCCATCTCCGTCCAGACCTTCTCCCCTTTTCAGCAGCTCCAGGGAGACACGGGTCTCGTTGCCGCTGGTCATATCCCTGACGACCCCCACCCCCTCCTTCACCTCATCAGGGCCCAGGATCACCACCTTCAGGGCTCCTTCCGATGCCGCGGACGAAAACTGCTTACGGACGGACTGGCCCCGCAGGGGGTAGACCACCCTCCGGCCCCGGTCCCTGTGGGCCCGGGCCATCTCCAGGACCAATGGGCGGACCTCGGGACCGATCCCGACCAGAAAGAGATCCACCTCCCTCCCCACATCGGGGAGGAGGCCCCGGTCGGCGAGGAGCTCGCCCAGGACCACGTCGCCCATCCCGAAGCCCACGGCAGGCAGGGGTTCTCCCCCCACGAGCTCCAGGAGACGGTCGTACCGGCCGCCCCCGCAGATGGCCCTGAGCTCACCTTTTGCGTCGAAGAGCTCGAAGACGATTCCCGTGTAGTAGGCGAGCCCCCTCACGATGCGGAGGTCGAAGTCCACGTACACCCCCAGCCCCAGCCCCTCCAGGATCTCCAGGTACTCGTCCAGCTCGGCGAGGAGGGGAGCCACCTCGGGATCCTCCCCGTGGGCCTCACGGACCCGCTCCAGCCCGGCGTCTTCGAAGAGGAGGAGAACCTTCCGGGCCAGCTCTTCGTCGAGCCCGCACTCCTCCTGAAGGCGCTGGAGGCTTCGGGCGGAATCCTCCCGCTCCACCTTGTCGATGACGCCGTAGGCCGACAGGAGAGACGCCTCGGGCACTCCCATGGACCGCAGGAGGGCCGAGAGGAGGCGCCGATCCGAGACCCGGGCCCGGAAATCCTCCCCGGTCAGGCCCAGCTCACGCAGAGCATCGATGGCCACCGCCAGGACCTCGGCGTCGGCACCGACGCCTCCCTCCCCCACGATGTCCACATTCCACTGGAAGTGTTCCCTGAGCCGGCCCCGCTGCTGCCGCTCGTACCGGAAGAGTTGGGGAACGGTGAACCAGCGAATGGGCTTGGGGAGGGCCTTGCTCCGCTCCGCGAGGATGCGGGCCAGCGACGGGGTCATCTCGGGCCGAAGCGTGACGTCCCGCCCTCCCTTGTCCTGGAAGGCGTAGAGCTGGCCGACGATCTCCTCACCGCTCTTCTCGGTGTAGAGATCCAGAGACTCCAGAGGCGGGCCGTCATACTCCTGAAAACCATAACGGCGAGCCACCCGCCGCCAGGTTTCGAAGATGTGGGACCGAATCTGGAGCTCGTCGGGGGGGAAGTCCCGAAAACCCGGAAGTCGTGAAAAATCCCTGTCTTTGGCCATGGCGGCGAATCTACCCAGGGGTGCGGGAGAGGGGAACCCCCGGGTCGACCCTGGCAGGTCGGCGAGCACGGGGACGCCTCCTGTCACCCCTCCCCGTAGGGCTCCAGCCCCAGGAGGTTCATGGCGTCCCCCACCGTGTGGTGGGAGCCGGTGACCACGACGGTCCCCCCCTTCGCCGCCTCCCGGGCCAGCTCCATGGCTTCCCGGAACTCGGGAACGATGTGGAGATTCGGCCGGGCCTCCAGGGCCCCCGCAGCCTGCAGGGGATCCCAGCGTCGATCCGGGAGAACGGAGGGCGGCTGGGTCAGGACGGCGTCGTGGGTCAGCTCGAAGAGGGGCGGGAGCATGGCCCTCCAGTTCTTGTCCCCCTGGATACCCATGAGAAGGACCAGGGGCTCGGGAAGGGCCAGGTGGGGGAGGGCCTCGGCCAGGGCATGGGCCGCTGCGGTATTGTGAGCCACATCGAAAACCCAGTGCACGTCCGGACCCCTCTCGATCTGGAGCCGCCCGGGCCACCGCACGTCTTCCACTCCCTCGATGACGTCGTCCAGGCTCGGTCGCAGGTCGGGCCCCAGGACCTCGAGGCAGCGAACGGCCAGGTTCACATTGGCTGCCTGGTGCCGACCCGGAAGAGGGGATATGAGGGGAAGGCTACCCCAGGTCTTCGTCAAAAGGGTGAAGGCATTACCCTTTGGCGCCACCTCCAACTCACGGATCTCCCGGGAGGGATCCACCACGTGAAAGGGGGTGTCCACCTCCCCTGCCCGGCTGCGGAAAACCTCACGAAGGTCGGGGTCGGGCTCGGCGGTGAACACCGGCGCGCCGGACTTGATGATCCCGGCCTTCTCTCCGGCGATGGCCATGAGGGTGTCTCCCAGATACTCGGAATGATCCAGGGCCACGTTGGTGATGGCGGTGACCTCGGGCTCAACCACATTGGTGGAGTCCAGGCGTCCCCCCAACCCCACCTCCACCAGACCGACCTCCACCTCGGCCCGGGCGAAGAGGTGAAAGGCCAGGACCGTGGCCGCTTCGAAGAAGGTCAGGCCATGGCGGGCAACGGGCCCCCGAAGGTCCTCGGCGGCCTCCAGGAGCTCCCGTGCCGACACCGGGCGGCCCCCGATCTGGAAGCGCTCCTGGAAGGCGCAGAGGTGCGGGGAGGTGAAGAGCCCCACCCGAACTCCCCTGTGCTGGAGAATGCGGGCCCAGACGGCGGCCACCGACCCTTTTCCGTTCGTACCTCCCACGTGAAGGGTGGGATAGGAGAGGTGGGGATTGTTCAATCTCCTCAGGAGCTCCCGGGTGCGGTCCAGCGTCCACTCCACCCCCACCGCCAGCTCCGGGAAGATCTCCTGGATGGGAAGGTCCTCCTCCGGTTTGTCCGAGGCTCCGGCACCCGAAAAGTTGGTGTCGGGGGGAACCTTCACGAGCCGTTCCAGCCCGCCCACATATGACGAAGGAGGAGGGCGATGGTGGGTTTGAGCTCCCTACGGTCCACCACCCGGTCGAGCATCCCGTGCTCCAGGAGGAATTCGGACCGCTGGAATCCTTCCGGGAGCTCCTGCTTGATGGTTTCCTCGATGACCCGGGGGCCCGTGAAGGCCAGAAGTGCCTTCGGTTCGGCCAGGTTCGCGTCGCCCAGCATGGCAAAAGAGGCCACCGTTCCCCCGGTGGTGGGATCGGTGAGGACGGAGACGAAGGGGATGCCGGCCTCGTGGAGGCGGGCCAGGAGGGCCGAGGTCTTGGCCATCTGCATGAGAGAGTAGATCCCCTCCTGCATCCGGGCTCCACCCGAGGCGCTGACGATGATCAGGGGACGCTCGGTTTCCAGCGAACGACGTATGATTCGCGCCACCTTTTCGCCCACGACCGATCCCATGGACCCCCCCAGAAAGCGGAAGTCCATGACGCCGATGCAGACGCCGATCCCCTCCATCTCCCCCTCTCCCACGATCACGCCCTCTCTGCGTCCCAGCTTTCCTTCGGCGGCTTTCAGGCGCTGGGGGTAGGGTTTCAGGTCTTCGAAGGCGAGAGGGTCCGAGCTCCAGAGGTCTCCTTCCCGCTCCACGAAGGTGCCCTCGTCCAGGAGGAGCTTCAGGTACTCCGCCACCGAAAGGCGAAAGTGGTGGCCGCACTCGGGACAGACATGATGGTTCTGGGAGAGACGCTCCCGGTAGAGGGTCTCGCCACACCCCTTGCACTTCTCGAAGACATCCGACGGAATGTCCCGTTTTTCCGACGATTTGAGGGGTTCCTTGGGTTTCCTGAACCAGGCCATCTGGCGCCCTTGTCAGAGAGGGGAAGGGGTGGACGGATCCCCGGACGAAGAGTGTCCGGTGGTCAGCTCTCCCGGGCCACCCTGACCGCCACGGCCAACGCGACCCAGGACATGAGGAGAAACGACCCTCCGTAGCTCACGAAGGGAAGGGGAATGCCCGTGATGGGAACCAGCCCGATGGTCATCCCGATGTTGACGAAAATATGCGTAATCCAAGCACCGAAGATACCGAAGATGATGAGACCGGCAAAGGGATCCGCTGCGTCGGCGGCCAGCCGCACCAGGCGCAAGAGGACGAAGGAAAGGGCCAGAATCGCCAGGCCCGTGCCCAGAAAACCGAGCTCCTCCCCCACCACGCTGAAGATGAAGTCGGTGTGCTGCTCGGGGAGGAAATCCAGGCGCTTCTGGGTGCCCATGGTGAAGCCCTTGCCCAGCAGGCCTCCGCTCCCGATGGCCACCTTGCTCTGAATGATCTGCCAACCGGCTCCCCGGGGGTCCAGACTGGGATCCAGGAAGACGAGGAGGCGATTTCTCTGGTACTCGGCCAGAGAACGCCAGAGGGGCAGGGCGATGGTCCCGGCGGCAAGGTTGGCAAGGACCACACCGACGGATTCCACCAGATAGAGCCGGTAGCGGTAGAAATAGAGGGAGCAGGCCAGGACGACGATGTAGACGGACCAGATCCGGATGTCGAAGCTCAGGATCAACGCCAGCCCGGGGCTGGCCAGGAGGATGAGGATGGGAACGGGCGTCCCGCCCCAGTAGAGCATGGCGAAGAGAATCCCCACGAAGGCCAGGGCCGTGCCCAGGTCCGGCTGGAGTATGACCAGGGCAAGGGGGAGCCCCACCACCGCCACCGGAGCGATGAGCTCCCTCAGGCTCTGGGGAGTCTCCTTCGTAGCCGAGAGGAGTCGGGCCATGGCCAGGACGGTGGCGATCTTGGCGACTTCGGCCGGCTGAAAGCGAAAGCCACCCAAAGAGATCCAGCTCTTGACCCCCACGGCGGTCCCGGCTCCGGTCCCGATGACCAGGGTAGCCGCCAGGAGGATCACGCTGGCCACATAGGCCGGGAGCGCCGCCCACTCGAGCCAGCGGAGGGGCACCCGGGAGATGGCGGTGAAGGCCCCCAGGGCGATGAAGAGCCAGAGGAGCTGGCGCCTCCAGATGTCCTGGGTCACCGGGCTGGGCACGTTGAGCATCCCCGCGGAGTAGATCATGGCCAGGCCGAAGAGGGAGAGGCCCAGCACGGCGAATACCACCGGGGGATCTCCTGCCCAGGCGCGAATCAGGCGGTTCACCTCCCCTCCCCTTCCCGATCTCCCGCCTCCTCCTGCACCGCCCAGGGCGCCGGCCGGCCGGCCAGGTAGTGTTCCCGGAGGGTCTGGACGGAATCCACGGGGATCCCGTGCTTCCGCCGCAGATAGAAGTCCGCGGTCTTGGCCACCAGGGGGGCCGCCGTCCCGGACCCGCTCTCCCCGAACTCCACGATGACCACCACCACGACTTCCGGATCCCCACCCCTGGGTCCGGCAATGCCCGCGAACCAGGCATGGTCCGGGTTGGGGGGATTCTGCACGGTGCCCGTCTTTCCCATCAGGTCCCAGTGCTCCAGGGAGGATAGATGCGCCGTCCCCCCGGAAGCCACCACCGCTCGGAGGCCCGCACGCATGGTCTCCAGGGCCTCCCGGGAGAGGTCCAGGCTCCATCCGCCCGGAGGAGGTTCCTCCGTCCGGAGGAGGCG
The DNA here is from genome assembly GCA_964464555.1 of uncultured Gemmatimonadaceae bacterium. Lineage (GTDB taxonomy): Bacteria > Gemmatimonadota > Gemmatimonadetes > Longimicrobiales > Gaopeijiaceae > CAYXGM01. The sequence goes on from CAYXGM010000012.1 coordinate 38,995, forward strand.
GGGAGGTGGGGCCGAGCCGTCCCGGGCGATGGCCAGGTAGAACTGGGCCATCTTCAGGGGCGTCTGGGAGTTGGGTCCCTGGCCGATGACCAGGTTCAGGACCTCGCCCTCGGTGGCCCGATACCCGAACCGTCTCTCCCAATAGGCCCGTGCTCCGGGAAAGATGCCTCGGGCCTCCACGGGGAAATCCACCCCGCAACGCTCGTTGAACCCGATGCGGGAGCCTTCGCTGAGGAGGCTGTCCAGCCCGATGCGCAGTCCCAACTGGTAGAAATAGACGTCACAGGAGTGGCGGATGGCGCCGACCATGTCCACGTCGCCGTGCCCGTCCCGGTCCCAGCAGTGGAAGACCCGGTTCCCGAAGAGCATGCCGCCGGTGCAGGGGATGGGCATGATCTCGTCGGGCTCCACGACCCCCATGTCCAGGGCGATGGCGGCGGTAGCCAGCTTCCAGATGGATCCCGGGGGATAGAGGCCCATGACGGCCCGGTTGAAGAGAGGCTGGGCCGGGTTGGTGTTGAGGACCCGCCACTCCTCGGCGCCGATGCCGCCGACGAAGGCGTTGGGGTCGAAGGTGGGGGAGGAGTAGAGGGCCAACACGCCTCCGTCTTCCACGTCCAGAGCCACCACGGCTCCCCTCATGGTATCGGGAAAGATGTGGTGAATCCACGCCTGGAGCTCCATGTCGATGTTCAGCCGGATGTCCTGGCCCGGGAGAGCCGGCCGCTCGGCAGGCCCCCCGAACGAGCCTACGATTCGGCCCATGGCATCCACTTCCACGAAGCGCACCCCCCGCCTGCCCTGAAGAAGGCTCTCGTACTGCCGTTCCAGGCCCTCTTTTCCCACGACCATCCCCGCCTCGTATCCGGCGAAAAGGGAGTCTTCCAGCTCCCCTTCGGTGATCTCCCCGATGTAGCCGAGCACATGGGAGAGTGCCTCCCCGGCCAGGTACCGCCGCCGGGGCCGCATCTCCAGGATCAGCCCGGGGAATTCGCTCCGCCGCTCGGCCAGCGCCGACACCTCGTTGAACCCCGCGTTCACGTCCACCGTCAGCGGCTGGCGGGGATACCACCGTAGCGTGGTCAAGAGGGTGTTGATACGCCCCTCGGAAAGGTCCAGATACGAAGCCAGCGCCTCCAGCGTCATCCGCATGGAATCCTGGGGCGCCGGCAGGAGAATCACGGCGTATCCGGGAACGTTGTCCGCCAGGATCGAATCGTTCCGGTCGAAGATCGTGCCCCGGGGTGCCGGCACGGGGAGGGGCCGGAGGCGGTTGAAATCTGACTGGAGGGCCCAGTCGCTCGAGCGCATGACCTGGGCCCGGAAGAAGACCACCGCCAGGGTCCCCATGAGCACGGCGACGAGGATCATCCCTCCCCGGGCTCGCTTCCGCCGTGAGATGGGATGGTCCAGCCTCACCGCAACGCCTCCCTGCCTCCGAAGAGCATGAGGATCAGGATCCCCACCACCGCCATGTACAGCGCCGCCAGCGTCCCGTCCACCAGGAGATGATCCAGGAATGGGCCTCTCAGCCCCCCCCCGGCCACGACCCAGTAAAGGAGCTCACGGAGCCACTTTCCCCCGGCCAGGTAAAAGAAGAAGAAGAGGAATGTCTCGCCCACGAAGAAATCCCGGGTTCGGGCGCCCACGATGCCCACAGCGGTCAACGCGAGTGTGCTGGCGCCGAAGGCCAGGCTGGAAAAGGAATCGGCCAGGAGGCCGAAGAGGAAGCCCATCCCGGAGGCCCAACCCATCCCCACCTCCCGGGCGGCCAGGAGAAGGGCCAGTGTGAGGAGGTCAGGGGCCCCCGAACCGATGCCAAACCCCAGGTGAATGAGGAAATGGAGGATCACCAGGAGGGGAACCAGGACCCGGAGAAGGAGATTCCGGGTCACGGAAGACCCCCTTCTTCGAATCGCTCCAGAATTCCCTCCGGAATTCCGCTCCCCACCACCACCAGAACGTGCGTAATGCTTCCCTTCTCGGCCACCGGCCGCAGCCAGTAGGCCTTCCGGTACCGACCCTCCTGCTCGGCCAGCTCCACGACCTCCCCGATGGGGATCCCACGGGGGTAGATCCCACCCAGCCCCGAGCAGACGATGAGGGTCCCCGGCTCCAGGCTCTCGTAGAAGGGCGTACCGTTGAGAAGGAGACGATCCCCCTCCCGGAAGAGGGCCCGCCGGGGCTCGACGATCCCGAAGACCCGGCCATCGGAGGTCATGGCGCTGGCGCGGAAGTCGGGATGACTCCAGTCCATGGCAATGGCCGTTCCCTTCCGCACCTGCTCTACCACCCCCACCAGGCCGACTCTTCCATCCCTCATGAGAAGAGGATCCCCCGGACCGACCCCGTCATCCGATCCCACGTCCAGGAGGAAGATGCTCTCGGAGCCCGCCGTGCCCGGGCGGATGACACTGGCCGGAAGGAAGGCATCCGGCGCTTGCTCCTTCAGTTCCAGGAGCTCATGAAGACGCTGGTTCTCATCCAAAAGAGGTGCCTGGGCCGCGAGCAACGCCGCCAGGGAGTCCAGGCGGGCCTGGAGGACCTCGGCACTCTCCGCTCTCATCCTGCTCGCGGCCAGGGCATCCTGGGTCATGATGAAGGGGCGAAGCAGGGTGGACCTCACGCTGGCGGCAATCTGGCCCTGGAGGTTCGGGGGCAGGTAGAGGGTCACCACGGCCAGGAGGAGAAAGACCACGGCGGCGGAGAGCCTCCCGCGCTCTCGGCCATCTTCGGGCAAGTCAGTGTAGCTGGCCATCGGTGTCGCGGATCAGGTCGATCCGAGGCGAAAAGGAAGAGTCAGGTATCGAGGACGTTCCTGTACTTCTGAACATCGTCCAGGATGCGGCCGGCGCCCCGGACGACGCAGGTCAACGGTTCCTCATCCACGTGGATGGGAAGATTGGTTTCGTGGGAGAGAAGACGGTCCAGCCCACGGATCATGGCTCCGCCCCCGGTCATCACGATGCCACGGTCCACGATGTCGGAGGCCAGCTCCGGGGGGGTGATCTCCAGGGATCGGCGCACGGCCTCGACGATGGCCTGAATCGGCTCCTGGATGCACTCCCGTATCTCCTGGGAGTGGACGGTGACGGTCTTGGGAATGCCGCTCACCAGGTCCCGCCCCTTCACCTGCATCTCCTTCTCCTCGCCGAAGTCGAAGGCGGAACCGATCTGAATCTTGATGGCCTCCGCCGTGGGTTCGCCGATGAGGAGATTGTAATTCTTTCTCAGGAAGGTGACGATGGCCGTGTCCAACTCGTCGCCACCCACCCGGATCGAGGTGTTGGAGACGATTCCTGAAAGGGCGATGACCGCGATCTCCGTCGTCCCGCCTCCGATATCGATGACCATGTTCCCGGTGGGTGTCTCCACCGGCAGACCCACGCCGATGGCAGCGGCCATGGGCTCGGCCACCATGTAGACCACCTTGGCCCCGGCGGCCATGGCCGAGGAGCGGACGGCCCTGCGCTCCAACTCGGTGATCCCCGAGGGCACGCCCACCACGACCCTGGGCTTGATCCTGAAGATCCGCTTGGCCGTGACCTGCTTCAGGAAATGGCGGAGCATCAGCTCCGTCACGTCCACGTCGGCGATGACTCCGTCCTTCAGGGGACGAACGGCCTCGATGCCCTCCGGCGTACGGCCCAGCATCCGTTTGGCTTCCAGGCCCACGCCAAGAATCTTCCGGGAGCCCTTCTCCACGGCCACCACGGAGGGTTCGTTGAGGACGATCCCCTCCCCCTTCACATAGACCAGGGTATTGGCGGTCCCCAGGTCCACAGCGATGTCATTCACCGGGATCAGGCGGCCGGAGTTCAGCCAGCGGGACAAAGACAGGGTCTCGTCGGGCAATGTGGGACGGTGTCGAAGGGCATCGGGGCACGGGGGCCTCCCGGCACGGCCGGGAACACCCGGGAAACAAACGAACCTAAGATGCCCTCAAAATCCGGGCAAGCCAAGGAAATCCAAAGCCTTGCCGGCCATCGGGATGGAGGGGCGTCCTCCAGACAAATTCCGGGAAGGGCTCGCCCGCTCACGCCCGCCCCGTACTCCCGAATCCCCCCTCCCCGCGCTCCGTCTCAGTGAGCTCGGGGGTCTCTTCCAGGATGGGCGATTCGAACCGGGCGAACACCAACTGGGCGATCCTCTCCCCGCGCCGGATGAGCACGGGATCCGGTCCCCCGTTCCGGAGGAGTACCCTCAACTCTCCCCGGTAATCGGGATCGATGGTTCCGGGGCTGTTGGGAAGGGTGATTCCGTGCTTCGCGGCCAGGCCGGAGCGGGGCCGCACCTGGCATTCGAGGCCGGGAGGAAGCTCCATGACCAGACCCGTGGCTACGGCCCTGATCTCCCCCGGCGCCAGTTCGAAATCGGGCTCCGCAGACCGGACGTCATGGCCCGCCGAATGCTCCGTGGCCCGGTCGGGGAGAGGAAGCTCGGGATTCGATTCCAACCGAAGAAATCGGACCCGCGGAGGAGGCGTCACCCGCCCCCCCTTCCCCTTCCCGCCGGGCCGACGGAAAGGTCAAGAGACGCGCTGTCCCTCAACACCGGAGGCACTGCCGAATGAGAAATCCCCCGTCAATCCTCAAGATGGGGACCGAGCTCTTCCCACTTCATGTTGAAGGCCTCGGCCACTGCGGGATAGACGATCTTCCCATTCACGATGTTCACGCCCAGGGCCAGGGCGTTGTCGTCCTTGCAAGCCTGCTTCCACCCCTTGTTGGCAAGCTGGATGGCGTAGGGGAGAGTGGCATTGGTCAGGGCCAGCGTGGACGTCCTGGGCACGGCACCGGGCATGTTGGCCACACCGTAATGGACCACCCCGTTCACCTCGTAGATGGGGTTCTCGTGGGTGGTGGGCTTCGTGGTCTCGATGCACCCACCCTGGTCCACCGACACGTCCACGATGACCGATCCCGGCTGCATGAGCTTGAGATCTTTCTTGGTCACCAGGTACGGAGCCTTGGCGCCAGGAAGAAGGACGCCCCCGATGAGGAGATCCACCGTGGGGAGCTTCGTCAGGATGTTCTGCCGGTTGGAGTAGATGACGTCGCAGTTGGCCGGCATGAAGTCTGCCAGCTCACGGAGCCTGTGGAGGTTCACGTCCATGATGGTGACGTGGGCGCCCATCCCGCAGGCCATCTTGGCCGCGTGGGTCCCGACGACACCACCGCCCAGAACCAGGACCTCGGCCGGCTTCACACCGGGCACGCCACCCAGGAGAACGCCGCGTCCGCCGAAGAACTTCTCCAGGTACTTGGCCCCTTCCTGGGTCGCCATGCGTCCCGCGACCTCGCTCATGGGGGTGAGGAGGGGCAGCTCGCCGGAGGGTAGCTCCACGGTCTCATAGGCGATGCTCACCGACTTCGTCTTTTTCAGCGCCGTGGTCAGGGCCCGGTCGGCAGCGTAATGGAAGTAGGTAAAGATGACCTGGCCTCCCTTGATCTTCGGCCACTCGGGCTTGATGGGCTCCTTGACCTTCATGATCATCTCGGCCTTGGCCCACACCCGGTCCGCATTGGGGAGGATCTTGGCTCCCACGGCCTTGTAATCCGTATCGGGAAAGCCGCTGCCCGCTCCCGCGCCCTTCTCGATGAAGACCTCATGACCCTCGGCGATGAGGGCCTCGGCTCCCGCCGGAACCAGCGCGATTCGGTTCTCGTTGGTCTTGATCTCCTTCGGTACGCCGATAAGCATGATATGCACTTCTCATCTAAGGTTGGACTCAACCGGCCCCCTCCGGGCACCGGGACAACGCCGAACAGGTACCACAGTCCGGGCCATGACGCTGATCCTCGCGGAGCTCTCGCCATGGGCGCACCCCACCCTCGCGGGAGAGAAGCTTCCCGAATGGACCATTCTACAGGAAGATGGCAGGTGACGCGAGGCCACCGCCGGCCGGGACGGCTCCAGGGGCGTTCGAGTCCTCGTCCGGCCCCCTTACGGCGAATCCTTACGGCCCCAGCCGCAGAAGAAAGAGCCTGTCGGGGGAAAGGAACTCTTCGGCCACTTCGGCCACGGCCTCGTCCGTGACCGCATCCACACGGGCCAGGACCTCGTCCAGGGTGAGGAAGGGCTCGTCGTGGAGGGCAAAACCGGCCAGACGATGGAGGCGGGCCCCCGTGGATTCCAGGGAAAGCATGACCTGTCCCTTCACCTGTTGTTTGGTCTGTTCCAACTCCTCGGGTTCCAGGCCTGCATCCGCCACCCGGGACAGCTCCTCCCGCACGGCAATCACGGATTCCTCGGCCGCCTGCGGGCGGGTGCCCACGTAAACCCCGAAGAGGCCGGCCCGGGAATAAAAGGACTGAAAGGTGAAGACGGAGTAAGCCAGAGCCAGCTCCTCCCTGATCCGCTGAAAGAGGCGGGAACTCATCCCTCCCCCCAGAGCCGAAGAGAGAAGCACCAGCGGATACCGGCGGAGATCGGAATGCCCGGGGATGGAGCCCCCGAAGACCAGATGGGTCTGGGCCGAATCCCTCCGCATGGATTCCTCCCCGGCAGGCAGGGCTGCCGGAGGCGGCAGCTCCGGAGCTCTCCTCCCCGGAGGGAGGGCGCCGAAGAGCGCATGGGCCCGGTCAACGACGTCCTCGTGGTCCACGCATCCCGCAGCGGCCACGATCATGTTCCCGCCGCAATACCGTTCCCGGTGGAGGGCTCGCAGGGCCTCCCCCTCCATCCCCCCCACCGTCTCCCGGCTTCCCAGGATAGTGTTTCCGTAGGGATGCCCCCGCCAGAACCGGGCCCCGTGGAGGTCGAAGACCAGGTCGTCGGGGGTATCCTCCACGGTGGCGATCTCTTCCAGGACCACCTCCCGCTCCAGGGCCAGATCCCGGTCACGGAGGAGGGGACTCCCGACCAGGTCGGCCAGGACCTCGAGGGCCACCGGGAAGTGCTCGTCCAGGACCCGGGCCTGAAAGGAGGTATGCTCCCGGGAGGTGTAGGCGTCCAGAGAGCCCCCCAGGCTTTCCAGGGCCATGGCGATCTCCCGGGGGGTCCGATTGGCCGTGCCCTTGAAGACCATGTGCTCCAGGAGGTGGCTGGCCCCCATGAGCTCCGGAGGTTCGTGGGCCGAGCCCTGCCGGACCCACACGCCAACTGAAGCGGAGCGGACCCCGGGGATCCGCTCCGTCAGTACCTCTACGCCGTTGGACAGTCGTGTCTGATCCACGGGCCCTTCCGCAAAATCCCTTCTAGGACCCCGTCCCTTCGCCGGAGCCGCCTTCACCCTCTTCCTCGACGGCGGCCCGCCGGGAGAGCTTCAGCCGGCCCTTCTCGTCGATGGCCAGGAGCTTCACCCGGGTGATGTCGCCCTTCTTGAGGACATCCTCCGTCTTCTCCGTCCGCTTGTCCTGGAGCTCCGAGATGTGACAGAGGCCCTCGGTGCCCGGAAGGATCTCGATGAAGGCACCGAAGGTGGTGGTGTTCTTCACCGGACCCTCGTAGATGCGCCCGACTTCTGGCTCCTGAACGATAGCCTCGACCATCTCACGGGCCCGTGTTCCGGCCTCGCCGGAGACGGCGGCGATCTTCACCAGGCCGCTGTCGTCCACATCAATGGTGGCTCCGCTCTCCTCCTGAATGGCACGAATGGTCTTGCCCTTGGGCCCGATGATGTCGCCGATCTTCTCGGGATTGATCTGGATGGACACGATCCTGGGAGCATACTCCGAGAGGTCGTCCCGTGGCTCGCTGATGGTCTGATTCATCACGTCCAGGATGTGCATCCGGCCCTCACGAGCCTGGGCCAGGGCCTTGGAAAGGACCTCGTGGGTCAGCCCCTTGATCTTGATGTCCATCTGGATGGCCGTGACCCCCGCTCGGGTGCCCGCCACCTTGAAGTCCATGTCGCCCAGAGCGTCCTCCAGTCCCAGGATGTCGGTGAGGATGGCCACCCGGTCATCCTCCTTGATGAGGCCCATGGCCACGCCGGCACAGGCCGACTTGATGGGAACCCCGGCCGACATGAGGGAGAGGGACGTTCCGCACACCGTTGCCATGGAGGAGGATCCGTTGGACTCCAGGATGTCGGAAACCACCCGGATGGTGTAGGGGAAATCGTCGTACGCAGGCAGAAGGGGCTGGACGGCCCGCTCGGCCAGGGCCCCGTGGCCCGTCTCTCTCCGGTTCGTGCCCCGGTACGGCTTGGCCTCACCCGTGGAAAAGGGCGGGAAGTTGTAGTGGAGCATGAAGGACTTGGTGACCTCCTCCTGCGTATCGATGGAATCGATGCGCTGCTCGTCCCGTGCCGTGCCCAGGGTGGTCACCGCCAGGGCCTGGGTCTGCCCCCGGGTGAAGAGGGCCGATCCGTGGGTCCGGGGAAGCAAGCCCACCTCGCAGGTGATGGGACGGACCTCGTCCAGGCTCCGGCCGTCGGCTCGCTCGCCGTGGCTGAGGACCCTCTCCCTCATGGTCTTTTTCTCGATTCCCCGGAGGACCTCCCTCACGTCGGAGAAGAACTCACCGTTCTCCTCCTCTTCGTCTTCCAGCGCAGAGAGGATGTCCTCCTGGACAGAGGCCATCGCCTGGTTCCGCTCCTGTTTTTCCGAGAGCTTCAGGGCCTCCCGTACCCGGCTCTCCGCCATGCCCTCCACCTTCTCCTTGAGGGACTCGTCGGGAAGGACGGGAGTCCACTCAATCTCCGGGGACCGGGTGTCGCCGAGGATCTCCTTCTGGAGCTCGATGAGCTCCTTGATTCCCTTTTGGGCCACTTCCAACCCCACCAGGATATCCTCCTCCGGCACCTCCACGGCTCCGCCCTCAACCATGAGGATGGCGTCTTCGGTGCCCGCCACCACGATGTCCACGTCGGAGTACTCGAGCTGCTGGAAGGTGGGGTTCAGTACCCAGTTCCCCTGGATCCGTCCGATGCGGACGCCGGCAAGGAGGGTGTCGAAGGGGATGGAGGACATGTTCAGGGATAGGGAAGCGCCCAGGAGCCCCCACACGTCGGCGTCGTTTTCCTGATCGGCGCTGAGGGGAAAGCAGGCCACCTGGGTCTCGTGCATGAAGCCATCGGGAAAGAGGGGCCTCAGGGTCCGGTCGATGAGCCGGGCCGAGAGGATCTCCTTTTCTCCCGGACGGCCCTCCCGCTTGAAAAAGCCACCGGGGATCTTCCCGCCGGCGTAGCTCTTCTCCCGATACTCCACGGTGAGGGGGAAGAAGGGGAGGTGGGTGGGTCTGTCCTGCACGGTCGCCGCCACCAGGAGCACGGTCTCCCCGTACTGAATGACGCACGACCCGGCGGCCTGGCGGGCCATGCGGCCCACCTCGACACTCAGGGTCCGTCCGGCGAACTGCTTCTCGATCCTTTGACTCATGTTTTCTTCTCTTCCGTTTCTTTCTTCTGCGCTCATGCTTCTGTCGTCTCGCGTGGCATGGTTCGGTCGGTGTAAACCCATGACCACAGGCCCCACGGGGAAAGGACCCCGGAGGGGCTCAAGGCTCAGCTTGTTCGGTGATGATCATGGGGGTGGAGGCTCCTGCCCCCGAGGCAGAAAAAAGGCGGCGGCAGGGAGCCCTGTCGCCGCCCTCATCTCCCCCGCTAGTGACGGAGGCCCAGGTCCGCGATCAGCTCCCGGTAGCGCTCCAGGTCCTCCTTCTTGAGATACTCCAGAAGGCGACGCCGTTTCCCCACCATCGTCAGAAGGCCACGACGGCTGTGGTGGTCCTTCTTGTGACGATCGAAGTGGGCCCGCAACTCGTTGATGCGAGCGGTCAGCAGAGCGATCTGGACAGGAGCGCTTCCACGATCCTTGTCGTGGAGCTGGTACTTCTGGATGATTTCTTCGCGATCGATGGGCATTCGGTTCGAGCCTCCACGGGAGCGTACGCTGCGAGGGAAGCCCCTCCTCGTTTTTCTTATCTTTGCACTCTCAGCCGTTTAAAATACCAAACATCGAAGATTCCTCAACCCTCGTCCCGGTCCTCCCGGAGGGCCGCCCGGGCCGCATCCACGTCCGCCTTGAGTTGCTCCACCAGGGCCCTTGCCGAGTCGAAGGGCTGGACCTTTCGAAGAAAGCGGATGAACTCCACCCGGATCTCCTCTCCATACAGGTCGCCTTCGAAGTCGAGGAGATGGAGCTCGATGGTGGGCCGGGACCCCGAAAACGTCGGTCGGGGACCGATGTGGATCGCGCCCCCGTGCTGCGCGCCCCTCAGCCCCGCTCGCACGGCGTAGACCCCCGGGGGAGGAATCAACTTCCCATTCACCGGGACCCAGAGGTTCGCCGTGGGGAACCCGAGGCTCCGTCCCCGGCCATCCCCCCGGACCACCATGCCCCGGATGAAGTAGGGCCGTCCAAGCCCCTCACGGGCCGAATCCACGTCACCGTCCATCAAGGCCTTGCGGATCCGAGTGGAGGAAACGGGCTGGAGACCGAAAAGGATGGGGGGTACGACGTCCACGCTGATCCGATTGTCCCGGCCGATGTCCCGCAGGGTGCCCACGTCCCCGGCTCGCCCCTTGCCGAACCCGTGATCGTAGCCGATGACCAGCTCCTGAGCGCCCAGGCGATCCATGAGGATCTCCTTCACGAAACGCTCCGGCGGGTACTGAGCGAGAACGTGGGTAAAGGAGAGGAAGACGGCGTAGTCCAGCCCCGTTTCGGCCAGGATCTCCTTCTTTTCCGCCGGAGTGGTCAGAAGGGGCGGCGCTTGGTCGGGGCGCACCACCGAAAGAGGATGGGGATGAAAGGTCACCAGCACGCTGCGCCGTCCCGTCTCCTTCGCCCTCAGCCGGATCTCCTGAAGCACAGCCCAGTGGCCCCGGTGGACGCCATCGAAGGTCCCCACCGTGATCACGGTGCCGTTGGGATCCCTGGGCAGCCCCCGGGGAAGGGATGGGTCGACGGCGTAGTCAACCATGGGCCATCAACACCCTTCGGGGCTTCAGGCGGCTCCCGTCGTACCTTGCCACCGCCAGAAGCTCCTGTCCCATCAGGACCCGGACGGGAGCATCCACGGGGAGGTCGGCTCCGGGCAGGGACAAGGCCTGTCCCTGCCGAAGGCGGCGGGCCTCGTCGGCCCCGACACGGTAGGTGGCCAGATGGGCCGTGGCTGCCGCCGGGGAGAGGAGAGCCTCCTCGACCCGGGCAGCTTCGGGGCGCGAGGCCCAGTCCAGGGCCCCGCCAAGGGTGAAGGACCCCACAGAGGTCCGCCGGAGGCGGGTGAGATGCCCCCCCACGCCCAGGGCCCTGCCCACGTCCCGGGCCAACGACCGAACGTATGTTCCAGAAGAACAACGTAGAGCCACGCGGAGCTCGGGCGGCTCAAATGCCTCGACGGCAAGCTCTCGGATGACGATCTCTACTGGCTGGAGCTCCACCCTCTCCCCCCGCCGGACTCTCCTGTGGGCAGCTTCCCCGGCAACCTTCTTGGCCGAAAAAGCCGGGGGTCGCTGCTGGACGCGACCACGAAAGGTCTCCAGGACCGACTCCACCCGGCCGGGCGAAAGACGCTCCCATCCTCCCTTCTCCGCCACCACCCGCCCTTGCAGGTCGTGGGTGTCGGTCTCCACGCCGAGGCGAATGGTGGCCTCGTACGCCTTGTCCATTGGCAGGAAGAGTTCCGCGAGGCGGGTTACCGGGCCCACCAGAAGAAGAAGAAGGCCCGAAGCGAAAGGATCGAGCGTCCCGGCATGCCCTATCTTCTTCATGCCGAGCGTCTTACGAAGACCCGCCACCAGATCGTGGGAGGTGGGCCCCGGAGGTTTGTCCACCGGAAGGAGGCCCTGAAGGACACTCATTCTCCCGGGTCCTCGTCCCCCGGAAGGACTTCCTTCAACACCTTTTCGATGCGAAGGGCGGATTCGAGAGTATCGTCCTGGATGAACCTCAGGTCGGGCATGCGACGGATGTGAAGGACCTTCCCCAGCTCCTTTCGGATGAAGGGGGTCGCGGCATCCAGCCCTTCGAGAACCTCCGTCAGCTCTCTTTCCTCCAGGGAGCGGACGTAGACCCTGGCCATCCAGAGGTCAGCCGTGACTCTCACCTCCGTCACCAGAACACTCCCCACCCTCGGGTCTCTGACCCTGGTGGTCAGGATCTCGGAGATCTCCCGCTTGAACTGTTCGTTCAGCCGTGCGGTGCGCCGATGGGTCATGGAGTTTGCGGGGTTCTGGTTGGCACGTTCAGCGAAAGGACCGGTCCACGCGGACGATGATGCCGCGACCATCGGCCTCCACGAACCGATCCATCTTGTCCAGGATGGAATCCGCCCGAGCCGTGTCCGTGGCCACCACGGCGGCCGTGAGCTCCGCCCGGGTCCAGACATCCTGATGGCGGGTTTCGGCCACGGAGACCCGGAAGCGGTGCTGAAGCCGCTCTTTCAGGGACTTCACCACCTTCCGCTTGGCCTTCAACGAGCGGCAATCGGGGAGGGAAAACTCCCAAGAACAGACGCCGATGACCATACCCGAACGTTCCCGGATCTCGGAACCCCGTGGCTACCCGCCGGATTTCCCGGCCCCGGCCAGGGTCCGGGCGACTTCCTCGACCTGATAGGCCTCGATGATGTCGCCCACCTTTACATCGTTGAAATTGGCGACTCCGATCCCGCACTCGAAGCCCTCGCGGACCTCCCGGGCGTCATCCTTGAAACGCTTGAGAGAGCCCAGCTCTCCGTCGTAGACGACGATGCCGTCCCGGATGACCCTGGTCTTGGCGTTCCGTTGGATGGTGCCTTCCACAACGTAGCACCCGGCGATGGTTCCCACCTTCGAGATCTTGAAGACGTCCCGGACCTCGGCGGACCCGAGGATCTTCTCCCTCCGCTCCGGCCTCAGCATGCCTTCCAGGGCGGCCCTCACCTGGTCCACGGCCTCGTAGATCACGTCGAAGGTCTGGATATCCACGCCTTCCCGCTCTGCAAGGTTCCGGGAATTGGCGTCGGGGCGGACCCGGAAGCCGATGATGACGGCATTGGCCGGTCCGGCCAGAATCACGTCGGACTCGTTGATGGCCCCGACGCCCCGGTGGATGATCTCCACCCGGACCTCGTCGGTTCCCAACTGCTCCAGGGAGTCGGAGAGGGCCTGCACCGATCCATCCACGTCCCCCTTGATGATGAGGGGGAGGGTGCCGACTTCCCCGGACGCCATGAGCTGGGAGAAGTCGCCGAGCTTGAAGCCACGCTCCTTGATCCTGAGCTGTTTCTCACGCTCCAGGCGCTGCCGGGTGCCGGCGATATCGGCGGCCTTCTCGGCGCTCGTGGCGGAAAAGGCGTCTCCGGCCTGGGGAACCCCCGCCGAACCCAGGACCTGGACTGGCGTACCGGGCCCCGCCTCCTCCACGGGATTGCCCCGCTCGTCCAGCATGGCACGGACCCGGCCGTCATAGAGCCCGCAGATGAAGCTGTCCCCGACCTTGAGGGTTCCGCTCTGAACCAGGACCGTGATGACCGGCCCCTTCCCCACGTCGAGGAGGGCCTCGATCACCGCTCCGCTAGCCGGACGATTCGGATTGGCTTGAAGCTCCAAAAGTTCGGCCTGAAGGAGGATCTTCTCCAGAAGGTCGTCGATCCCCGTTCCGTCCTTCGCGCTGATCTCGGCGCTCAGCACCTCGCCGCCGAAATCCTCCATCGTGATCTCGTGCTGGAGGAGCTCCTGCTTCACCCTGTTGGGGTCGGCCGCGGGGAGGTCGATCTTGTTGATGGCCACCACCAGGGGCACACCTGCGTTCTTCGCGTGGCTGATGGCCTCGATGGTCTGGGGCATCACCGAGTCGTCGGCTGCCACCATGAGCACCACGATGTCCGTGACCTCGGCACCCCGGGCACGCATGGCGGTAAAGGCCGCGTGCCCCGGCGTATCCAGGAAGGAGATGGCCCGCTCGTCGGGGAGAACGACGTGGTAGGCACCGATGTGCTGGGTGATCCCTCCGGCCTCGCCGGCCACCACGTTGGTCTTGCGAACGTAGTCCAGCAGGGCCGTCTTCCCGTGGTCCACATGGCCCATGACGGTGACCACCGGAGGCCGAGGCTCCAGGTCCTCCGGAGCTTCCTCTTCCTTTTCGATGGCCTCCTCTACCGCGTATTCCTCCTCGCGAACTGCGGTGAACCCGAACTCCTCCAAAAGGAGCTCGATCTGGTCGAAATCCAGCCGCTGGTTGATGGTGACCATGAGGCCCATGTTCTTGAAGGCCGAGCCGATGATCTCCGTGGAGGAAATGTCGATGAGCTCGGCGAGCTCCGCCACGGTGAGGAACTCGTTCACCTTCACCGTGGTGGCCTCCCGCTCCTCCTCGATGCGCTCCTCCTCCTGCTGAGCCTCCACTTCTTCCTTGGTGGCCTGGGAGCCCTTTCCCTTCCGCCGCTTCTTGCCGCCCCCACCCTTCAGCTCCGACATCACGCGCTGGATGTTGGACTGAACGGCGTCCTGGTCCACACGCTGGCGCCGTTTGCCTTTGCGGTCCTTCTTGCTCTTTTTGCGACCGTCAGGGGTATAGCCTTCAGCCTGGATCCGAACCTGCCCCCCCGGCCCTGCTGAGGCCGCCGGGCCGCCGTGGGGCTTCCGGATGGTCCGGGCCGGACCTCCCGGGGCAGCCCGCCTAACCGGCTCGGGCTTGGGAGCGGGTTCCTCGGGTTCCTCCTCGGCATCGGGTCTTCCTTCGTCCTCGATCTCCTCGGTGCCCCCGGGCTCCTCCCCCTCCTCCTCTTCCGTTTCGGCTACCGCCTCGTCGGCCGCCTGACTCTCTTCCGCTTCGGGTTCCTCTGCTTCTTCCTCTTCGGGAACGGCCTCCACCTCCGGCGCCTCGTCATCTTCCTCGTGGAGATCCTCCTCCCGGGCCTCGGGCTCGCCCTCGTTCTCCTCCTCCACAGTCTCTTCGTCCGCAGCCTCTTCCTCGGCTTCGATCCCTCCGATCTCCTCTTCCGTTTCGGAAGCACCTTCGACCTCCACCTCCGCGTCTGCCGTCTCCTCCGCCCCGGATTCCTCCTCTGCCGCTCCCCCCTCGGAGACCTCGGAAGCCTCCTCCGACACAGAAGCCGACGGGTCCTTTTCAGCCTCACCCTCCTCGGCATCGCCGGGAGAGAGCTCCTCCGCCGCCTTCCGACGCACGGCGGCTCGCCGCCTGCGCCGACGGGGTTTGTGGGAGCTCTGGGCATCCTCGATGGCTGCTTCCAGAGCCTCGGAAGTATCCTTGTGTCCGGCCCTCCGCTCCCGCTCGATCCGTGCCATGATCCGGGCCACATCGGCGTCCTTCACTTCGGTCTCGACGTCCGATACGGAGATTCCCATCTCCCGGAGAAGATAAATGAGGCCCTCCGGGGGCACTTTGAGATCTGTGGCCAACTCGATTACCTGCATTCGCCTGTACTACCTCCGGTGGGCGACGCTACGCCGCCCGTCGTTTCAATCCCGTCCCAACCGCTCGGTCAATTGTTCTGCGAAGCCCGATCGTGTGACCGCCACTGCCGAAAGGGGCCCGCTGCCCAGGGCGTCACCCAGCTCCCTCCCGGGCCCGATGGTCTCCACCCGAACCCCTCTGGCCCTCGCCAGTGGCAGGAGCTTGTCCATCTGCGTCGGGGACGCGTCCTCAGCGACCAACACCAGGAATGCCTCATTCCGTCTGAGGGCTCCTCGCGTCGCTTCGGTCCCTTTGACGACAGCCCCGGCTCTCCTGGCCAAACCCAGGAGGGCAAGGGCTTCATCTCTCCGGCTCCTCCTCAACTTCTTCCTCATCCGAAGCGGTCGTTTCCTCCGCCTCGGGCTCCTCTGCCTGATGGTCCTCCCCTTCCTCGTCCGTCTCCTCCCCCTCCTCCTC
>CAYXGM010000012.1:54861-71774 GCA_964464555.1 uncultured Gemmatimonadaceae bacterium
CTCCTCCCCCTCCTCCTCTCCTTCGCCCTCCGAATCCTCGTCCACAGGAGGCGTTTCCGCGCCCCCTTCCCCTTCCACTACCGTCAACTCATCGATGACCGCCAGAAGCCGGTTGGCTTCTTCCTCGGAGAGACCCGGAACCTTGAGAAGGTCATCCTCTTCAAGATCGATGATCTCAAGAAAGGTATGATATCCTGCGGCTTCCAGGGCCGCCAGGGTCTCTTCCTCCAACTCCAGCTCTTCCAGCGGGAAGTCGGAGGTTTCGTAGGTTTCGCCGCCGGCAAGCTCCCCGAAAATGGACAGATCTGCGCCCCGTTCCAGCCACTCCCGGCTACCATAGAGATCGATCTGCCAGCCGATGAGCTGGGAGGCCAACCTCACGTTCTGGCCGTTGCGGCCGATGGCCAGGGATAGCTGATCTTCGTCCACGATGGCCGTGATCACCTGACGGGTGGCATCGGAGATGACCTTGGCCACCCTGGCCGGGGCCAGGGCCCGCCTGGCGAAGACCTCCGGATCCGGGTGCCAGGGTACGATGTCGATGCGCTCGCCTCCCAGCTCATTGACCACAGCCTGCACCCGGGAACCCTTCAATCCCACGCAGGCGCCCACGGGGTCGATGGAGTCATCTCGACTCGAAACAGCGATCTTGGTCCGTCCCCCTACCTCCCGGGCGAGCTCCTTGATCTCGACGATCCCCTGATAGATCTCCGGGACCTCCAGCTTGAAGAGGGCTGCAACGAAGAGAGGATCGGCGCGGGACAGGATCAACCGAGGACCCTTGGGAGTCTCGTCCACCTTCTTGAGAACGGCCCGGATGGGATCGCTCTGCCGGAACCTCTCCCTGGGATTCTGCTCCCGCCACGGTATGATGGCCTCGGCATCCCTGGCCCGGTTCAGCATGACGACGATCTTTCCCCGCTCGATCTGCTGGGTTTCGCCGGAGAGGAGCTCGCCCACGCGATCGGTGAATTCCTCCCGGATGCGCTGGCGCTCACCCTCCCTGACCCGCTGCACGATCCGCTGCTTCGTCGCCATGACGGCATTTCGCCCGAATTCGGCGAACTCCACCGGGATCTCCATGACGTCGCCCACCTCGAAGGTCGGGTCGTCCCATCGGGCCTCCTCCAGGGCGATCTCGGAGGAGGGGTCCTCCACCTCCTCCACAACCCGCTTCAACACGATGATCTCGATGTCCCCGGACCCTTCGTCGATCTCGATCTCCGATTCGACATTGGGCCCATAGATCTTCACCAGACCCGCCACGATCCCGTCGCGGATCAGGTCGTACACTTCGTCGGGGCTTAGACTCTTGGTCGCGGCGATGTCCCTGAAAGCCGCGACGATCTGGCCAGCGTTGCTCATCCTCTTCCTCTTGATCCTGCCAGTTCCCCGGGCCCCTGGAGGCTCGGGCCGTAGGCCTCGATGTTCAATCCCATTCGACCCGCAAATGGGCCTTGCGGATTTCCCTCAAGGGAATCTCCAGCTCCTCTCCTTCGTCCAGGAGGAGCAGGACGACAGCGTCCGTCCCCTCCCCGGTCATCTTCAGGATCTTCCCGTCAATGACATTCCCCCGGCTTCCCGGGAGGTTCTTGCCCTTCACCCTGACGGGCTGACCCCGGAAGCGAACCCAGTCCCGCTCCCTGGTCAGCGGTCGCTCCACGCCCGGGGACGAGACTTCCAGCGTGTACCGTTCCGGGATCTCAGGCTTCGCTTCCAACCAGGGTTCCAGGGCCCGGCTCACCTCGGCGCACTGATCAACGGTCACCCCCCCCTTGCCCGGCACCGCATCCGGCACGTCCAGACGGACTCTGAGAATGGGGCGCCGGGCGCTTCCCGCCCATGACGCCTCCACCATCTCGAAGCCCATGTCTTCCAGGCGTTCGCCGAGCTCCTCAGAGAGGTCCGGAAATGGAATGCTCAAACCGGGCCGTTTCTCCCTACCTCCACTGCGATATCGGGAACAAAAAAGCGGGGGCCACCAGCACCCCCACTCACAAAAAGGGCCGCCCTCCCGGGCGGCTCCCGAGATGAAGATAGCAAAAGGAGTTACGGGCTTCAAGGCTGAAAGCCCGTTGCGGAAAGCTACTGCGGCCCGTCCTCCCGGGTAATTCCAGCCCCCAGGCCCTCGAGCCGGGCGTCGATGGCCTGGTACCCCCGCTCGATCTGGCCGATGTTCTTGATCCGGCTTTCCCCCTCCGCACCCAGAGCGGCGATGAGCATGGCCATGCCCGCTCGTATGTCGGGGCTCTCGAGGACGCCGCCCCGCAGGGTAGAGGGCCCCACCACCACGGCCCTGTGCGGATCGCAGAGGATGATTCGGGCCCCCATTCCCACCAGCTTGTCGGTGAAGTACATCCGGGACTCGAACATCTTTTCGTGGATCAGGATGGTGCCCCTGCACTGGGTGGCCGTGACCAGGGCGATGGAAGTCAGATCTGCCGGAAAGGCCGGCCAGGGTCCGTCGTCGATCTTGGGCACGTGCCCGAAAGCATCCTCCGCCACCTGCATCTCCCGATCTCCGTGGACCACCAGGTTGGATCCGTCCACCGAATACTGGACACCGAGGCGGCGAAATCCCAGGAGGATTGAGTCCATATGAGAAAGGGGGGGATCCAGGATCGTGAGCTCGCTCCGGGTGACGGCGGCAAGGCCGATGAAGGAGCCGGTCTCGATATGGTCCGCCCCAAGCCTGAAACGGGTGCCGTGGAGCTCCTCCACTCCTTCGATCTCCAGGATGTGCGTGCCGATCCCCCGGATCCTCGCTCCCATCTGGCTCAGAAGAGCGCAGAGATCCTGCACGTGGGGCTCGGCTGCAGCGTTTTGGATCAGCGTCCGGCCCCGGGCGAGGACCGCTGCCATGACGGCATTTTCCGTCCCCGTGACGGATGGCTCGTCCAGGAACATCTCCGCTCCCACGAGACCGTCGGTGGTCAGGGCGAAGCCCGAATTCCCCTTCCTCCATCCCCCCAGGGCTTCCAGGGCCAGAAAGTGGGTATCCAGCCGTCTGCGGCCGATGACGTCTCCCCCCGGAGGGCCGAGGGTCACCGAATCGAAGCGCGCCAGAAGAGGACCGGCCAGAAGGATCGACGCCCTGATCTCCTTCGCCAGCTCGGGATCGGGAGAGCCGCTGCCGACGCCTGCCGACACGACGCTCACCGAATTCTCCGCCACCCACCGCACGACGGCCCCCAGCGACTCCAGAATGGTGAGAAAGGTGTGGACGTCCCGGATTCTGGGCACGTTGTCCAGAATGACCTCCTCACCGGTGAGAAGGGTGGCTGCCAGGGCCGGAAGGGCGGCGTTCTTGTTCCCCGCAGGACGAATGCTCCCCGTGAGGGGCCGTCCTCCTTGGACGACGAAGCTCGGCATGAGAGGGCGCTTTCTCGAGGGTGGACCGATCCGGGAGGGAGGAGGTCCGGATCCGATGCCGGACCATGAGCCGGCGGGAACATACCCGGCGGGGCGTTCCGTCAGCAACCTCCTCGGTCTCACTCCTTCGGGCCCGGCCACCTTCGTCCTCCTTTCCCGGGATCCGGGGCGGCGGCTCCGCCCCACCAGGTCATGCGCCCCCACAACGGGAAGAAGGCGCAGGAACCGTGCCGGAGTTCGACTCTCCTTGACACCCTTCTTCCCATCGCTCTACAATCGCTGGTCCAGTGCGCCCCTTCCCCACACGATGGACCCGTCCCGCCACCGGTACCCGGGGGTTCATCGGTGCGGAGGACCCTTCACCACCGAGGTCTCCTATGCGCCTCAGAGATTTTCTTCGAGACAACCTGGTGATTCACGGCCTGAAGGCCAGAACCATGGAGGACGTTCTCGACACCGTGGAGGAACACCTCCAGAGGGAGAGCGCCGTCCCCCCATCGAGCGGGGTGGCTGCAGCCCTCCGGACCAGGGAGGAAGCCCACACCACGGTTCTGGGGGAGGGGGTCGCAGTGCCCCACGCGATGATACCCGGATTGGGGGAGGTCATCCTCCTGGTGGCCACCACCCTCGAGCCCGTGCCCTTCGGTCCTTCCGACCTGGATCCCGTGGACACGTTTTTCATCCTCCTCTCACCCAGGGGAAAGCACGGCAGCCACATCAAGCTCCTGGCGCGAATCTGTCGGCTGGTTCGGCACCCCGGACTCCTGGAGGAGCTCCGGGAGGCCGGCAGCGGGGAAGAGGTGAGGAAGATCCTCGCCCGGGTGGATGCCGAGCATGTCTGACGTTCCTCGGAGGGTCCTCCTCGTCGCCGTGGTGAACGAGCCGGAAAGGGTGGACGACATCCTCTCCGGCTTTCTGGAGATCGGCATCACCGGCGCCACGGTCCTGAACAGCGAGGGGATGGGCCGGGTCTTGAGCCATGACATTCCCATCTTCGCCGGGCTCCAGACGCTGATCTCCCGATCCAGGCCCCAGAATCGTACGATCTTCAGCGTGGCCGAGGAGGAGAAGCTGGAGCCAGCCCTGGCTCTCCTCCATGACGTCTGCGGCGATCTGGCCGATCCGGCCACAGGGATCGCCTTCACGCTTCCGCTGGACCGGGTGGTGGGACTGGCCCCGGAGCTGGGGGGAGAGACCGACCCGGTTTGACGGGCCAGGCCATGGATCCCCTCCTTTCCACGCTGATCCTGATTCTCCTGGCCCTCCTGGGCGCCCGGATCTCCTTCTCCAGCATCAGCGTTCCTCCGGGACCGCGTCTGGTTTTTCGAACGGGCACCCACTTCCTCTTTCTCGGGCTCCTCCTGGGCCCCCATTTCCTGGAGTTCCTCTCGCCCGAAGCCGTGAATCAGCTCTTTCCCCTTCTGGGAATCGGGCTTGGCTGGATCGGCTTCCTCTTCGGGTTGCAGTTGGACCGGAGGAACCTGAGAGAGTTTCCGCCGGCCTACCTCGTCCTGGCTCTGGGACAGGCGGCTCTGACCTTTCTCGTGTTTCTCGGACTGGGATGGGCTCTGCTGGGACTGGCGGGACGGGACGGATCGGTTCCTCTCCTCCTCCTCTTCGGCGCCGCCGCCACGGCATGCGTTTCCACCCCTGCCGGTGTGGCTCTGGTCTCAACCAACTATCTGGTTCGGGGCAAGGTCAGGGACCTGCTCTTCTTCGTCGCGTCCATCGACGCTCTGGTGGGCATCCTGGCCCTCCAGCTCACCTACGCCTTCTTCCCCGCAGCCGGTGGCTCGGTGGGGTTCGCCGGGTTGTCGGGGCTGGGCTGGGCCGCCGCTGCACTGGGGGTGGGCATCGTCTGCGGAATCGTCTTCCTCTGGCTCACCCGGCCCCGTTCCGGACCCGAAGAGCTGGTCCTCTTTCTTCTTGGCCTGGCCGCCTTCTCCAGCGGCGCCGCCCTGCAGCTCCAGCTTTCACCCCTTTTCGTTTCCGTCACCATGGGAGTCATGGTCGCCAACCTCTCCCCGGAGCCGGACAGGGTTTATCGGATTCTGCAGGAGTGGGAAAAGCCCATCTACGTGGTGTTTCTGATCCTGGCCGGAGCCCTGCTCCGCTTCCCCACACCGTGGGTCTTTCTCCTGGCCCTGGCCTATGCCCTCGTCCGGGGAGGAGGAAAGCTGTTCGGGAATCTGGTCATGGTCCGCCTCGTCCCCCTCCCAGTCGACGTTCCGAAGCGATTCGGCCTCGGCCTCATTCCCCAGGGGGGAATTTCCCTGGCCATGGCCATTTCCGGCGTCCTCACCTACGGAACCCTGAGTCTGGCCGGAGTGAACGCCGCCGACCTCCTCTTTGCCGTGGTGGTTCTGGGCGTGATCCTCTCCGAGCTGGTCGGACCGTTCTTCACGAGGGTCATCCTGCTTCGGGCCGGCGAGATTTCCCCCAGGGTTCAGGATGCCCTGGCCGGAAAGGGAAAGGAGATGGCCCACGTCCAGGCCATGGATTCGGGTGGAAAGAACGGGGTCGTGAAGAACCGGTAAGGAGACGGGTAAACACCTCCCCTTCCACAGATCGGCTTCCAGGGCCTGGATCTCTGGTGCCGTTGCCGGTTAAACTTGACTCATGATCCATCCAGCCGCTGTGCCCTTTCAGGTACCCGCCCAGCCTCCCGGCCCGGACACCGTGGCATTGGTGGCCACACCGGGTGGGCTGGCTACCGTCCAGGCCGTCTCCACCATTGTTCTGGCCGTGGCCGTCCTCGTGGTTCTTCTGGCCGTGGTCCTCCTCCTATTCCAACTCAGGATCCTGACCCGGTCCGTGACTTCCGTGGCCAGACGCCTGGAGTCCGACAGCCAGCCGGTCCTGGAGCGGGCCCGGGGTGTCGCCGAGAACGTGGAGTTCATCACGGCGGCCGTGCGGACCGACGTGGAGAAGCTCAACCAGTCCATCTCGGGCCTCAACGAGCGCCTGCGAGAGGCCAGTCTGAACATGGAGGAGAGGATCCAGGACTTCAGCGCACTGGTGGAGGTACTGCAGTCCGAAGCCGAGGACCTGGCCCTGGATACCGCAGCCGCCGTTCGTGGAGTCCGAGAGGGAACCAGGAGCCTGGCCGGGCCGGAACGGCCCGATCATCCGGCCGACGACGATGCCGAGACCGTCCCTTCCACGGACCCGGAGAGCGACGTCAGGGCCGAATGACGGCATCGAGGGTCCGGGGTTGATACACATGCGGCGACTCTGCATTGCCGGGCTCTGGATTGCGGCCGCGTGGCTCCTTCTGGTGCCGGAACCTCTGGGAGCCTGGGGCCCTGCAACCCATGTGGCCCTGGGGGAGACCCTTCTCAGCTCCCTCTACCTCCTGCCTCCGGCCATCCGGGCCCTCCTGGAACGGTTCCCCATCCATTTCCTCTATGGATCCGTCGCCGCAGACATCTCGTTCGCCAAGAAATACGTTCCCGAGGGACGGCATAGCCACAGCTGGGACGTGGGGGAAGAGATCCTCAACTCCGCTCCCACCGAAGCTCTTCGGGCCACCGGGTACGGCTATCTGTCCCACCTCGCTGCCGACACCCTGGCCCACAACACCTTCATCCCACGGAAGCTCCTTCTCACCCGAACCGGGCAGGCTCACGGCCACACCTACTGGGAGCACCGCATGGACCTGCACGTGGGGGAAGAATTCCTGGGCAAGGCCCGCAGGGTGGTCATGAACCACGATCACGCGGAAGCCGACGAGCTCTTCGACTCGGTTCTCAGCCGAACGCTCTTCAGCTTCAGCACCAACCGGCGGATCTTCAGAGGGATGATCCAGGTGCAGGACAACGACCGCTGGAAGCAGGTCTTCGACCGGGTGCTCAAGAACTCCCGCTACGAGCTCCCGGACGCACGGGTCGAGGAGTACATGGGCAGGTCCTTCGACTTCATCGTCGACTACCTGACCAACCCCTCCTCCTCCCGCCCCCGGGACCTGGATCCGGTGGGAGCGCTGAATCTCCGCATCGCCAAGAAGCTCCGGCGAGCCGGGATGGCCGAGGGGGGAAACCAGGATCCCCAGGTTCTCGAGGAGCTGGCGGACCGTTTCTTTCCACTTCCGGAGGGACCGCTCCTCTACTGGCCCAAGGCCAGCACGGAGTGGAAGAAGGGACTGCCGGGGCGGGCCTGAGCCCCGGGCATCGCCTGCCCGTCGTCCTGGACCGGCCATGGACGCAAAGACAGGAGGCCTTCGCAGCCGCCTCCCTCTCCCGACCCCTTTCTAGAAATAATCCTTCTCCAGGTCGGCGTAGCGGGCCAGGAGCTTCTTCGTGCCCACGGACTCGAACTCCACCGTCACCTTGAGATCGGGTCCGAACCCCGAGATTTCCAGGACTCTCCCCGAGCCGAAGGTGGAATGGGCCACCCGCTCACCCTTCACGAAGCGGGGCCGGTCCTGGTTCATATCGTCGTCCAGCCCCACGTCCTGGCTCAGCTCTTCTTCCCGGACCCGGCCCATGGACCCGGACCGGCGGTATCCGCCGGAAAACCCGGTCCCGAATCCCGCCTGGCCCCCTCTCCGAAGCCGGGGAGAGACCTTGCGTTCAATAAGGGCCGAGTCGATGGACTCCACGAAGGGAGACAGGCGGCCGAGCATGAACTCCCCGGCCCTGCGTCGCTGCTTGGCGTGAGTGAGGTACAACCGGTCTTCCGCCCGGGTGACGCCCACGTAGAAGAGACGTCGCTCCTCCTCCAGCGCCGACGGATCGTCGTAGGCCCTGCTCAGGGGAAAGAGGCCGTCCTCCAGGCCCGAAATGAAGACCACGGGGAACTCGAGCCCCTTGGCATTGTGAAGGGTCATGAAGGTGACGCTGTCCGCCTCCGGATCGTGGAGGTCCACGTCGGCCACCAGCGTCACCTGCTGGAGAAAGAGGTCGAGCTCGGTGAACCGGTCCGCCGGAAGGTCCTCTTCATCCATGAGCTCGGCGTCGAAATCCAGAGCGGCGGCGATGAGCTCCTTCACGTTCTCCGCCCGATCCTCGCCGTCGGGGCCCTCGTCCCGGAGGAGGGCCAGGAGATCCAGCTCCTCGACGAGCTCCTCAAGGAGAATCCCGACGTTGACCTGCGCCGCCCGGGCCGAAAAGCGCTGGATCAGCTTCGTGAATTCCCTGAGACCCCGGACCCCTCCCTTCGGCACCCCCGGAGCCTCATCGGCCCGGGCAGCCGCCTCCAGGAGGGTCAGCTCCGCATCCCCGGCCCAGCTTCGCAGGCGTCCGATGGAAGCGGCTCCGACACCTCTTCGGGGGTAGTTCACCACCCTGTCGAAGGCCACGCCGTCCCTGGGATTCGAGATCAGGCGCAGGTACGCCAGGACGTCCTGGATCTCACGCCGCTCATAGAAACCGACGCCGCCCACCACCTGATAGGGCAGATCTTTTTTCAGGGCGGCCTCCTCCAGGGCGCGGGACTGGGCATTGGTTCGGTAGAGGACGGCGAAATCCCGGAAGGTGAGTTGGGGGTCTTCCATCACCCGCGTCCGGATCTCCTCGGCGATCCAACGCGCCTCGTCCGTCTCGTCCAGGGTTTCGGTGAGGGTGATGATGTCCCCGTCCGACCTGCTCGTCCGGAGCGTTTTCCCCTTCCGTTCCACGTTGTGCCGGATCACCTGGTTTGCGGCCTCCAGGATCTTCTTGCTGGAGCGGTAGTTCTGCTCCAGGCGAACCACGCTGGGGGAGGGGAAGGTGGCCTCGAAGTCCAGGATGTTCCGTATGTCCGCTCCCCGCCAGGCGTAGATGCTCTGATCGTCGTCCCCCACCACCATGAGGTTTGCCGGATCCCCGGTGAGGAGCTCCAGAAAACGGAACTGCGCCCGGTTGGTATCCTGGTACTCGTCCACGAGGATGAAGGAAAAGCGGTTCCGGTATTCTTCCAGCACCGAAGGATGGGCTTCCAGGAGCTGGACCGGCTTCATGAGGAGATCGTCGAAGTCGAAGGCGTCGTGGTTCCGAAGGGCCTCCTGGTAGACCGGATAGACCCGGGCCACGTTCCGGGCCATGACGTCGAAGCCGTCCCCGTGATCCTCCAGGAACTCCTGGACGGAGATGAGCTGGTTCTTGGCGTTGCTGATGTGGGCTCGGAAAATCTTGGGATTCCAGCGCTTGGAGTCGATGCCCACTTCGTCCTGGGCCGCCTTGATCTGCCGGAGGCTCTGATCCTGGTCGTAGATGGTAAAGGTGGAGGACCAGCCCAATCGGGAAGCGTGCCGCCTGAGAATCCGGGCGCCCATGGAATGAAAGGTCCCCACCCACATTCCCGTGGGCTCCTCTCCCAGGAGGGCCGTGATCCGCTCCCTCATCTCCCCGGCGGCCTTGTTGGTGAAGGTCACCGCCAGAATCCGGCTCGGCGCCACGCCATGATGTCGAGTCAGGTGACAGATCCGGGACGTGAGCACACGGGTTTTCCCCGATCCGGCCCCGGCCAGGACCAGGAGGGGGCCCTGGAAGTGTTCCACGGCCTCCCTCTGCTGGGGATTCAGCCCCTCCAGGTGAGGGGTCCGGGGCAGCGGGGCCACGTCAGGAGAGACCTTCGGAGGCCGTCGAGACGGGTTCTTCTCGCGAGCTTCTCTTCTCGCCGGAGGGTGGGAAGCGAATGTGGAAGGCGGCCCCTCCCTCCTCGGCATCCTCCACCGAGATCCGCCCCTTGTGAACCGCCTCCACGATGCGGCGGGAGAGGGCCAGGCCCACCCCCCAACCCCGGGGCTTGGAGGTCACGCCGGGTTCGAAGATGTCCTCCCGAAGCTCGGGATCCACGCCGGGCCCCGTATCCGAGATGGAGACCACGACCCGTCCCCCATCCTCCTCCGCAGCCCGGATTCGGATGGTACCACCAGTTCCACCCAGAGCATCCAGGGCATTGTTCACCACGTTCTCGAAGGCCCAGGTCAGGAGCACCCGGTTTCCCATGATGGCGGGAAGCTCCGGCTGGATCTCCAGCACCAGCTCCACACCCGACCCCAGGCGGGGCACCCGAGCTTCCAGATACTCCCGCAGGGAGACGATGGTCTCCTTGAGATCCACCCCCTCCAGCTCCGGTTCCCGGCCGATGAGCTCGAAGCGACGGCTGATTCTCTCCAGGCGGTGCAGATCTGCCTCGATCTCCTCGGCGATCTCACCTTCCCCCACTCCTTCCGGGCGCGCGCCCCCCGGCAGACGGAGAATCTCGAGCCACCCCTGCAGGGAGGAAATGGGCGTTCCGAGCTGGTGGGCCAGCTCCCGGGCCATGGCGGTCCAGGCCCTTTCCCGATCCGCCTTCCTCTGAATCTGAATGAAGAGGAAGCCCAGCATGGCCGTGAGAAGGAGCCCTCCGGCCTGAAGCCAGGGGATCCACTGGAGATTTCGAACCTCCGGAGGGTCGCCGAAGTGGATGAACCCCAGCACCGAGTCCCCCACCGGCTCGTGGATGAGATCCAGACGGCGGGCGAATTCCAGAGCCCTGGCCTGTCCCTCGGGGCGATTCACATCCACGTGGAAGGGGAGGTTCGCCACGGCGGTGACTTCCCCCTCGGGAGTGGTGTGGATCATGGGGACCTCCGCCCTCCGGATGACCCCCTGGAGGTCCATGAGAGCCTCCTCCGCCCCTCCCGGCGAGAGGTCCGTGATTCCCACCTGGATCTGAGCGAAAACCTCCGAGAGATCCTGGGCGTTGCTCTGAAGAGCCCGGCGGATCTGATCGGTGTAGAGGAGGAACCAGACGAGCTGGGCCACGAAGAGGACGGCCAGGACGATGGGCCAGCTCCGGCGCCTCACCATGACGATCTCAGGGATCCAGGCGGGAGAAGCCGAGGAATTCGTGGAGGGGCTCCGGGAGGCCCACCCCTCCCCCTTCTTCCTGGTAACTCTCCAGGAGGGCCACGAGGAGCCGGGGCAGGGCCAGAGCCGACCCGTTCAGCGTGTGCACGAAGGAAGGCTTTTCCCCGGGGGCCGGGCGGTAGCGCAGGTTCGCTCTCCTGGCCTGGTAGTCCGTGAACACGGAGCAACTGGAGACCTCGAGCCACTTCTCCACGCCCGGAGCCCAGACTTCGAGGTCATAGGTGAGGGCGCTGGAAAAACCCAGATCTCCGGCGGCCAGAATCACCACCCGGTAGGCCAGTCCCAGGCGTTGCAGCACCGTTTCGGCCTCCCGGGTGAGCTCCTCCAGGGCCTCCCGACTGCGATCCGGCGTCTCGAAGCGGACCAGCTCCACCTTGTCGAACTGATGGACCCGGAGGAGACCCCGGGTATCCTTTCCGGCAGCTCCCGCTTCCCGCCGGAAGCAGGGAGAGTAGGCCGTGTACCGAATGGGGAGATCTTCCAGGTCCAGGAGCTCGTCCCGGTGAAGGTTGGTCACGGGGACCTCGGCCGTGGGAATGAGCCAGAGCTCGTCCCGCCGGGTCTGGTAGGATTCCTCGGCGAATTTCGGAAGCTGTCCCGTCCCGGTCATGGTATCTCCGGTGACCAGGTAGGGAATCCTCAGCTCCTCGTAGCCGTGCTCCCGGACGTGCAGGTCCAGCATATAGTCGATGAGCCCCCTCTGGAGCCTCGCACCCGCTCCCCTGAGGAGGGGGAAGCCCGATCCGGAGACCTTGGCTCCCCGGGGGAGGTCCAGGATCCCCAGCGCTTCGCCGATCTCCCAATGGGGACGCGGCTGGAAGGAGAAAGCGGGCTTTTCCCCCCACTCCCTGAGGATCTCGTTGGCATCCTCATCCCCCTCAGGAACCTCCGGGTGAGGAAGGTTGGGGAGGTTCAGGAGGAGCTCGCTGATCTCTTCTTCGCGCCCGGATACGATACCGTCGAGCTCGCCTATCTTCCGGCCCACCGACCGCATCTCCTCGATCCGCTCCGTGGCGTCCTTCCCGGCCCTCTTGGCTTCTCCGATCTCCCGGGAGACCTCGTTCTTTCGGGCCTTCAGCGCCTCCACCTCGGTGATGGCCGCTCGTCGCTCTTCATCCAGGGCCAGGACCCGGTCCACCATGGCCGACAGGTCGGCCTCGCCCCGCTTCCGAAGGGCAGCCTTGGCCTGTTCCGGGTCGTTTCTCAGGGATCGGAGGTCGAGCATGGCGGATCGCAGAATCTGTCGGTCGGGGCTCGGTGGCAGATCAGTCGTCGGGAACGAGCTTTCGTTTGTTGCACTCGGGGCTTACGTCGAAGACGAAAGTGACGCGCCCGAGCTCCACGTCCACATCCAGAGGCTCCAGCTTTCCGTAGAAGACACAGAGCTGACCGTAGAAACCCCGCTCCTGGCGAGTCCTGAAGGCGTAGGTGCTCCCCATGTGGATGGGCAGGCCCCGGTCGCCGACGTAGAGCGTCGAATCCTCCGGAGCCTTCTTGAGATCCTCGAAGCTCACCCCCGGAAGCTCGGCAATGCGGGCCTTGGAGTCCTGAATGCCCACGGCCCCCGGGGGAAGGAAGACCAACTCGTCTCCCTGGGTATCCACGGCAAGGTCCCACTCACCGGCCACCGAGGGGGACTCGATCTTCACGGGGAAGCGGCCCACGAAGTCGATGGCGGAAAGGAGATTCAACTCCGGGCGAGCCAGGGAGTAGAGGAGGACCGTGTCGGGATTCGACTGCCAGTCGATGGCGAAGGGGTCATCGTCACAGGCCGGGAGGGCCGGCAGGAGGAGGGCCAGGACCGCCAGGGGCCGGACCTTGCGGGCCAACTTCCGGGCGACCCTGGAGCCGCCGTTGAGCGTATGGTCGAACACGGGATACCTCATGGCAGGTCGTGGCGTCGAGAGACCGGGAACACTACCGGGCAACCGGGGGAGGTGTCAACCCTGAGAACCCTTGGCGTTTCTTGACTTTACACCCTCCGCCGGGTAGGTTCCGCCTCCACGGTTTTTCCCGGCATCAAGAAGCCTGTCCGAGCAGAGGATGGCATGACGGACCCGGGCACTTCCCGGCCCGTCCTCGACCGAATCCTGGTCGCGGACGACGAGCCCCACATCAGGCGCATCCTCGTCACCCTGCTGGAAACCGCAGGGTTCACCGTGGATCAGGCCGAAACCGGCACCGAGGCTCTGGACCTGCTCACCGGCTCGGCTCCATACCGGATTGCACTCCTGGACATCATGATGCCCGGGTACACGGGGCTTGAGATCCTGGAGAGGACACGCCAGCTTCACCACCGAGCAACCCTCCCGGTGGTGATCCTCACGGCCAAGGGCCAGGACGCCGACCGGCAGACGGCCCTTCGCCTCGGAGCCAACGACTTCGTCACCAAACCCTTCAGCCCCAAGAAGCTCCTTGCCCGCATCCACGAGCTCCTCCAAGACCCCTGATCCTCATGTGTGGGTGACCATCCTGGCGGGAGGCTCCGGCACCCGATTCTGGCCTCTCAGCACCCCCCACAGGCCGAAGCAGCTCCTCCCACTGGCGGGCCCGAACCCCCTCATCCGTGACACACTCGAGCGGGCCAGGGGCCTGGCGGAGATGGACAGGATCAGGATCCTCACAGGATCTCATCTTCAACCTCTCTTCGAGGCAGCCATCGGGGAACTGCCCCGGGGCTCCTACCTTGTGGAGCCCCAGGCCAAAGGGACCGGGCCGGTCCTGGTGTGGGCGGCCCGGGTGCTGGCCGAGGTCGATCCCGACGCCGTCATGATTTCCCTGCATGCGGACCACGCCATCGAGCCCAAGGAAGCCTTCATCCGTCTTCTCCTGGAAGGGGCCGGGATCGCCCGGCAAACGGGTCACCTCCTCACCGTGGCCGTTCCCCCCACACGCCCGGAAACGGGATACGGCTACATCCGGCCCGGAGAGGAGCTCCCCGCAGGAGCCGGAATCCGGGCTTTCGAGGTGGATGCCTTCGTGGAAAAGCCCGACCAGGAGACGGCCCGCCGGTACGTCCGGGACGGATACCTGTGGAACAGCGGAATCTTCCTCTGGAGAGCGGATGCCTTCCTGCGGGAGGTCCGGGAGGTCGCTCCGGAGCTGGCGGCCCATCTTCCCCTCCTGGACCAGGGGGACACGGAGGCCTTCTTCCGGGCCGTTCCGAACATCTCGGTGGACGAAGCCGTCCTGGAGCGGAGCGGGCGTGTGGCCTCGCTGGAGGCCACCTTCCGCTGGGACGACGTGGGCGCGTGGGAGGCTCTGGGGCGAACCCTGCCCGCCGACGGCTCCGGTAACGTGGCGGTGGGCGATACCCATGCCGTTGATTCCTCGGAAAACATCATCTTCGCCGAGAAGGGCTCCATCGTGCTCTACGGGGTGGAGGATCTGGTGGTGGTCCGGAGCGGGGAGACGGTCCTGGTCGCCCGAAGGGACCGCACACCGGGGTTGAAGAAGCTCCTGGAGCACCTACCCCTTGAGCTGAGGGATCCGGAACTGTCATGAAGCCAGGATTCTCGGTCTCGAGGTCTTGTCCTCGCCCCCCCCTCCTCACACCCGGCTGCCGCCCATGAAGCCTCTTCTTCTCCTCTTCGAGGACCATCGGGCACAGGAGTGGGAGCCCTTCGCCCTCACCCGGCCCGTGGGGGAGCTCCTCTTCGGGGTCTTCCTCCTCCGGGAGAGGGCTGAACGCGTCTGGGGAAAGCGCTGCCTCGGCTACCTGGGGCCCCGTCGGCTCCTGGGCTTTTCGGAGCCGGGAGCTCCACCGGTGACGGAGCCCGGCGCCGTCTCGAGGGACAGCCACAGGATCCTCCAGGTATCCAGGGCCGTACCGGTGGAACCGCCCTCCGAGCTTCCGGATGAGGCCGCCACTCTCCTCATGGACGGAGAAGTGGCGGGATGGATCCTCCCTCCGGGCGCACCCCTTCCTCCGGAGGACCTCCTCCTTCAGCCCGAAATCCTCCAGGGTGGGCCTACCCTGGAGCTGAAGGGTAGGCTCCTGGACCGGCCCTGGGATCTCATGGCCGGAAGCGGAGAACAGCTTCACAAGGACATCCCGGGCTACACATCGGGCTACGCCGCAGAGGAGATCCCGGGATGCGAGATTCTGGGTGACGGGCTCCTATCCCTGGGGAAGGACGTGGAGCTGGATCCGGGATCGGTTTTCGACGTCCGGGAGGGACCCATCCGCCTGGACGACGGAGTCGTGGTCCGGTCCCACACCCGCCTTCGGGGCCCGGCCTACATCGGTCCCGGATCCACCCTTCTGGGCGGCATCTTCGCGGAGGTATCCGTGGGGCCGGTCTGCAAGGTGCGCGGGGAGGTGGAGACCACCGTCATCCTGGGCTACTCCAACAAGGCCCACGACGGCTTTCTGGGTCATGCCTGCCTGGGCCGTTGGGTGAACCTAGGGGCCTTCACCACCAACTCGGACCTGAAGAACAACTACGGGCCCGTTCGTGTGGGAACCTCCGGGGGCCCGGTGGACACCGGATTTCTCAAGGTCGGGGCCTTCCTGGGGGACCATGTGAAGACAGGGATCGGGACCCTTCTCAACACCGGGACCACCGTGGGGGCCGGGAGCAATCTCTTCGGAGGGGCCATGCCCCCCACCTACGTTCCGCCCTTCTCCTGGGGAAGCGGGGAGAAGCTGGCCACGTACCGTCTGGACAAGTTCCTGGAGGTGGCCCGCCGGGCCATGGCCAGACGAAACATGGACCTGGACGAGGGCATGGAGACCCTTCTGGAGAGGGCCTGGGGCGAAACCCGGCACCTCCGACCCGGAGACGAATGAGGGTCTCCGTGCTGGGTAGCGGAAGTCGGGGCAACTCCGTCCTGGTGGAGGGCAACGGCACGAAGGTGCTGGTGGACGCCGGCTTCAGCGGCAGGGACATGGAGCGGAGACTGGCCGAGGTGGGGGTGGGTCCCGAGGAGATCGCTGCCGTGGTCGTGACCCACGATCATGGTGACCATACCCGTGGCGTCGGGGTCTTCGCCCGACGACACGGAACCCCCCTGTACCTGACCGATCGAACCCGGGAAGCCTGCTCGGCCCTCTTCAAGGGCCGGGAAGACCTTCGGAGGTACCAGGCCGGCTATCCCTTCGCCCTGGGCTCCCTCCTCGTGGAGCCCTTCCTCACCATCCACGATGCCCGGGATCCCGTGGCCGTAGCCCTTCGGGACCCTGCCGCCGGGCACAAATTGGGGATCGCTACGGATCTGGGGCGGCCCTCGGCCCAGGTCCGCCATGCCCTGGCCCGAAGCGACCTCCTGATCCTGGAAGCCAATCACGACGAGGCTCTCCTTCACCAGGGCCCCTACCCCGTGTCCGTGAAAAGCCGCATCGCCTCGAGTCACGGGCACCTCTCCAACCAGGCCGCAGCCCAACTTGTCCTGGAACTCCTCCACCCCCGCCTGGGCGGCGTGATCCTGGCTCACCTTTCGGCGGAGTGCAACCGTCCGGAGCTGGCTGAGTCGGTGGTGAGGTCGGCCCTGGACCGGGCGGGATACCGGGGGTCGCTCCAGGTCGCGGGACAGGACGGTCCAACGCCCCTGATGGACGTGGAGGAGCTGCACCGGAGGCTGGGCCCGGATCAGCTTCAACTCATCTGAGACCGGAGAAATCCCGGCCTCGACCCTCTCCCCCCGGGATTTCTACCCGATTCCGCGCAGTGCCCCGACCGGCGGGCGCGGCCCGCGGTTGGGGGC